>CAYRQD010000012.1:0-64902 GCA_964426325.1 uncultured Halobacteriales archaeon
CGGTTTGACAACGTGCGCGCCGGTGGTCTAGTGGTAGGACCTGAGCCTTCCAAGCTCATGGCCCGGGTTCGAATCCCGGCCGGCGCACTCGCTTCTTTCGAGCGTCGGTCTCCGCGAACACAACGGTCAAACCGGGCCCTCGCCTACGGCCGTCGATGAGCGACGACGAGCCGACCGTTCCCGTCCGCTGTCCCGAGTGCGAGACAGAGACCGCGGTCCCGCTCTCGCGGGTCGGCGAGAGCGTCGAGAGACACAACGAGCAGCTCCACGACGGCCGCGAGGTCGCCCGCGTCGACCCCGCGCTGCGAGAGCAGCTCGCCGACCTCGTCGCCGAGGATCTGGGGCTGCTCGGGTGAGTTCCGGCCGTCTCCCGTGGTGGTCCCGCCAGGCGAGACATCGTGAGTGTCAGCCCGGCCGGACACGCTTTTGTTCGTGGGTGCCCTCCCTCCGGTAGATGACACCGAGTCTGGGCCTCGCCCTGGCACAGCACGACCCGACCGTCGGGGATGTCGACGGCAACGCCGCACAGCTCGAACGGGCGATCGACGAGGCTGCGGCGGCCGGCGCAGACCTGGTGGTCGCCCCCGAGCTGTCGCTTCTGGGGTATCCGCCGCGGGATCTCCTCCACCGGGAGGGGCTGCTCGAGCGACAGCGCGGCGCGCTCGACCGGCTGGCCGCCCGGACCGAGACGGGTCCGGCGGTCGTGCTCGGGGCCGCCCGCGAGGCGTCCGGGGCCGGGCCGCCAGTGCACAACACCGCGACGGCGCTGGTCGACGGCGCGATCGCGGCCACCTACGCCAAGCGACTGCTGCCGACCTACGACGTGTTCGACGAACACCGGTACTTCGAGCCCGGCGACGAGCCGGTGACGGTGACCGTGGCCGGCGCGACCGTCGGGTTGAGCGTCTGTGAGGACGCCTGGCACGACGCCGAGGTGACCGGTCGCCGCCGCCACGCCGTCGACCCGCTGGCCGAACTCGAGGCCGACCTGATCGTCACGCCCTCCGCGAGCCCGTTCAGCCTCGACAAGCCGGCGCGTAGAGAGCGGCGGTTCGCGAACCACGCCGCGCGCACTGGAACGCCGGTCGCGTTCGTCAACCAGGTTGGGGGCAACGACGACCTGCTCTTCGACGGGCACTCCCTTCTGGCCGTCGACGGCGCGATCGCGGCCCGCGCGGCCGGCTTCGAGCCGGACCTGACCGTCCTCGAGGTCCCCCTCGAAGGGACCACCCGGCCGCCTGCGGAGCCGGCCGAGTCGGCAGATCGGGCGAGCCAGGCCCACCGGGCGATCGAGCTCGGTATCAGCGATTACTTCGCGAAGACCGGCTTCGCGGAGGCGGTCGTCGGACTCTCCGGGGGGATCGACTCATCGGTGACCGCCGCGCTCGCCGCCGACGCCCTGGGCCCCGAGAACGTCTACGGGCTCACCCTGCCGAGTGCGGTCACCAGCGAGGCGAGCGTTGCGGACGCCCGGACGGTCGCACAGCGACTCGGGATCGAGTTCGACGCCTTCCCGATCGGCGGGATCGTCGATGCCGTCGCCGAGAACGTCGACGTGGACCTCTCGGGGGTGACCGGCGAGAACCTCCAGGCCCGGCTCCGCGGGGACGTGTTGATGAGCGTCGCGAACGCCCGGGACGCGCTCGTGCTCACCCCCGACAACAAAAGCGAGGGCGCGGTGGGGTACTGCACGCTGTACGGCGACGCCGTCGGCGCGATCGCGCCGCTGGGTGACTGTTACAAGGGGCTGGTCTACGAGCTGGCCGACCGGCTCAACGCTGTGCCGCCGGGCGAGGAGCCGCCGATCCCCGACCGGGTCATCGAGAAGGCCCCGACCGCCGAGCTCCGCGAAGGCCAGACCGACGCCGACGAGCTGCCGGCCTACGACCGGCTCGACCCGGTGTTGCGGGCGTACGTCCACGGGCAGGCCACCGGCGACGAGCTCAGGGAGGAGTACCCCCCGGCCGTCGTCGACGAGGCCTTGGCCCGGCTCACCCGCGCCGAGTTCAAGCGCTGGCAGACCCCGCCGGCGCTGCGGATCACAGACAAGGCCTTCGGTCGGGGTTGGCGGTACCCGATCGCCGCCTCCTACGAGCACGTCCGGTGATCGGACCGGGACGCGGCCGGAATCTTCATTTTCTCCGATCACGAACGCGTGCTATGTTCGACCCGTCGGAGCTCGAACGAATCCGCGAGGCCGGAAGCGAGTGGGAGTCGGAGACCCTCGATCCGACCCTCGAGCGGTTCGGCGAGCGCCGCGAGGAGTTCGCCACGGTCTCGAACCTGCCGGTCGACCGGCTGTACACGCCCGAGGACCTCGCCGACCAGTCCTACGCCGAGGACGTCGGCTTCCCGGGGGAGCCGCCCTTTACCCGCGGGGTGTACCCCACGATGTACCGCGGCCGGACCTGGACGATGCGCCAGTTCGCCGGCTTCGGCACCGCAGAGGAGACCAACGAGCGGTTTCACTACCTGATCGAGGAGGGCCAGACCGGACTCTCGACGGCCTTCGACATGCCGACGCTGATGGGGATCGACTCCGATCACGCCATGGCCGCCGGCGAGGTCGGCAAGGAGGGCGTCGCGGTGGACACGCTCCGGGACATGGAGATCCTCTTCGACGGGATTGACCTCGCCGAGGTCTCGACGTCGTTTACCATCAACCCCAGCGCGGTCGTGATCTACGCGATGTACGTCGCCCTGGCCGACCGGCAGGGGATCGACCGCGACCAGCTCCGCGGGACGCTCCAGAACGACATGTTCAAGGAGTTCATCGCACAGAAAGAGTGGGTCGTCCCCCCGGAGCCGTCCCTGCGGATCACGACCGACGTGATCGAGTTCTCCGTCGGGGAGACCCCGAAGTTCAACCCGATCTCGGTCTCGGGGTATCACATCCGCGAGGCCGGCTCGACCGCGGTCCAGGAGCTTGCGTTCACGCTCGCGGACGGGTTCGCCTACGTCGAGGACTGTCTCGACCGCGGTATGGACATCGACCGGTTCGGCCCGACGCTTTCCTTTTTCTTCAACGCCCACAACTCGATCTTCGAGGAGGTCGCGAAGTTCCGGGCCGCCCGCCGGATCTGGGGGCGGCTGCTCGCCGACTGGTACGGCGCCGAGACCGACCGGGCGCGGGCGCTGAAGTTCCACACCCAGACCGCGGGCCAGTCGCTGACCGCCCAGCAGCCGCTGAACAACATCGTCCGGGTGACGATCCAGGCGCTTGCCGGCGTGCTCGGCGGGACACAGAGCCTCCACACAAACAGCTACGACGAGGCCCTCGCGTTGCCGAGCGAGGAGGCGGTCCGCGTGGCCCTGCGCACCCAGCAGATCATCGCCGAGGAGTCGGGCGCGGCCGACATCGTCGATCCGCTCGGCGGGTCCTACGCCGTCGAGGCGCTCACCGACGACGTCGAGCGCGAGGCCATGGAGTACCTCGAGGCGATCCGCGACATGGGCGACGGGTCGATGAGAGACGGCGTGCTGGCCGGCATCGAGGAGGGGTACTTCCAGCGGGAGATCCAGGACTCGGCCTACGAGTACCAGCGACGGGTCGACGAGGGTGAGGAGGTCGTCGTCGGAGTCAACGAGTACACTATCGCGGAGGAGACCAAGCCGGATCTCCTGACCGTCGACGAGGACGTCCAACGGCGCCAGCAGGACCGCCTCGAGTCGGTCAAGGCCGACCGCGACGACGAGGCCGTCGCCGCTGCCCTGGACCAGCTCCGCGAGGCGACCCGAGGGGGGGAGAACGTCGTCGAGCCGACGATCGCGGCCGTGAAAACGTACGCGACGATGGGCGAGATCATGAGCGTCTTCGAAGAGGAGTACGGCTCCTACCGCGAGACCGTCCGGGTTACGTGAACGCTGCCGGCCAACCGGACGCGCCGGCCCGCAAAGTATATTTTTCACCTGAGAGTTGTATGAGCCAATGAGCGTACGCGTCGCCGAGCAGGTCGAGGACTGGGAGAGTCGGTCGTTTGCCGGCGGCTATGACGCGCTCGGACGGCTGGCAGACGCGGAGTTTTCCGGCGTGGTCCGGGCCGGCGGAGCGGAGCTTTTCATCACCAAGGGCGCGGTCGTCGGGATCCAGGGCGGCGGGATCGAGAGCTTCGAGCGCTCGGGGACGGCCTACGAGGCCCCCTCGCCGGCGCTGCCGCTGTTGGCGGTGATGCAGACCCGAAGCGAGGAGGTCCGGGCGAAATACTACACGGAGAAGACCTCGATTTCGGCGGTCGACGAGACGCTCTCCGAGGGCGGGTTCACCGGTTTCGTGGTCCTCTCGGAGAACGTCCTCAGCGGGGAGTACTACCTGGTCTATCACGCCGGCCGGTCGATGAGCGTCGCCTTCCTCGGGGAGTCCGAACGGCTGCTCACCGGCGACGAGGCCTTCGAGACCGCCGCCGACGAGGTGGGGCTGTACGAGGTCCGCCCGGTCGAGATCGAGCCGATCGAGATTCCCGAGCCCGCTCCCGACACGGAGCCCTCGCCCGAGTCGGACACGGACCGGATTCCCGACTCCGAGCCGGCCGAAACCGAACAGAGCGCGCCGGACGACCCAGATCCCGATCCCGGGACCGACCCGGCGACCGACTCCTCTCGAGAGCAGCCATCGGAGCCGGCGACGGCCGACCCCGGCGAGACGGGCTCGTCTCGAAGTACCGAAGGCGACCCGTCCGACCGCGCCACGGGGACCGGCCCCGACGCCCGCTCGGAGACGGCGACGACGACCGAACGGTCTCCGGACGCGGCGGAGCCGGCGGGGGGATCCGACCGGTCCGGCTCGCGCTCTCGGTCGGGCCCGCTCACGACCGGCGAAGCCCGCCAGGCCGACGACGACCGCTCGCCGTCGGGCACCGCAGCCGGGACGGTCTCTCACGAACGGGCGAGCCTCGAGACGGTCGCCGTTCCCTCCGTCGACCCGTCCCGGACGAGGGTACGGTCCCGGACCCGGGATTACTCACGGGCCGACGGGAACGCGGGAACGGCGAGCACGGAGCGGGCCACAGAGGCAAGCCCCCCCTCCGAGCCGTCCGGAGACGCCGGCCCCGATCCCGAGCGCGTCGCCGAACTCGAGGCCGCCGTCGGCGACCGCGAGGAGGAGATCGATCGACTCGAGTCCGAACTGTCCGAGGCGACCGACGAGCGCGCCCGGCTCCGCGATCAGCTCGAGACCGTCACCGAGGAGCGCGACGCGCTCGCGGAGGACGTCGAGCGACTCGAGGACGAGCTCGCGACGCTCGAGTCCGAACTCGGAGCACAGGCCGACGCCGACCGACGGCTCTCGGCCCGCGAGGCGCTCACGGGAACCGACCTGTTCGTCCGCTACGACTCGAAAGGCGACACCACTCTCGCGAAGGCCCACGACGGGGCCGGCCGCCGGTCTGACGTCGTCGAGAACCTCCGGCTCGAGACCCACACCCAGTTCGAGTCCGAGGCCGTGGCCGTCGGCGGCAAAGAGTACGACGCCTTCCTCACAGACACCGCCGCCTACCAGTTCGCGAACTGGCTGATCCGGGACCTGCTTTTCGAGATCCGGTCGACGGGCAGCGAGGCCGCGCTCCAGACGCTGTACGACGTGCTCCCCGAGATCGACCGCGTCGAGTTCGCCGGGGCCGTCGAGGTCGAGTACACCGAAGACGGCCAGGAGACCCGCACGGACGAGGCGTTCGACCTGGTCTTTCGCAACCGAATGGGCGAGCCCCTGATCGCGACGAATCTCAACGACTCGCTCGAGGCGGCCAGCCGGGCGATGATGGAACAGCTCATTACGGCCGCGCGACGGGTCGGCCAGTCGAGCGAGACCTTCGCTGGGGCCTTCCTGGTGACGACGAGTTTCTTCGAGCCCGGAGCGCTCGAGACCGCGAGCGAGGCCACGAAAAGCGGCTTTCTCAGCCGGGACAAGCGCGCGAGCTACGTGAACCTCTCGCGAAAGCGGGGCTTTCACCTCTGTCTTGTCGAAGCCCGCGAGCAGAAGTTCAACCTCGCCGTCCCGGAGCTGTGACCGACTTTCGACCGCGTTATCCTTCGACCTCGGCCATGCCGTCGATTTTCATCCCGTCGAGCTTTCCGACGATCTGCTCGAGTTTCTCGTCGAGGTCCTCGACGAACTCCATCGTGTCCTCGGTCGTGATCGCGCCCTGACTCGACGGTTCGATCAGATTTTCCTCCTCGAGTACCCGTAGCGAGTACCGCACCTTGTGGTGTGGATAGCCGGTCTCGTTCGACATCTTGACGATCCCGATTGGCTCGCTCTCGATGACCATCCGCAGAACCTGCAGGTGTCGCTCGAGCATGTCGACTTCCTTCTCAAGTCGGTCTATCATGACACATGTTAACTCGTGAGCCCGTCGCTTAAAAGTTGTCGTGGTGTTCCCGCGCCGGCAACGTCCGGAGTCGAACGCCGGGTAATAAAAATCCCGCCGGTTTCGTCGCCGTTCGTTCCGTAATTGGTAAATCCCGGTGGCCGGAACCGGTGGATGATGACCGCCACGATCGTGGGTGCACAGCTCGGCGACGAGGGCAAGGGCGGCGTGGTCGACCTGTACGGCGACCGCGCGGACGTCGTCGTCCGCTACCAGGGCGGAGACAACGCCGGTCACACCGTCGTCCACGACGGCGCGGAGTACAAGCTCTCCCTGGTCCCAAGCGGCGCGGTCCGTGGCACCGTCGGCGTACTCGGGAACGGCTGTGTGGTGAACCCGCGGACGCTGTTCGAGGAGCTCGACGGGCTCCGCGAACGTGGGCTCGAACCGGACGTCCGGGTCGCCGAGCGGGCACACGCCGTGTTGCCCTACCACCGCGTGCTCGACGGGATCGAGGAGGAGGCGAAAGGCGACACCCTCGCGGCCGGCACGACCGGCCGCGGGATCGGGCCGGCCTACGAGGACAAGGCCGCGCGGCGCGGAATCCGGTTCGGCGACCTGCTCGATCCCGACCGGCTCCGCGAGCGCTTGGAGTACGTGGTCGAACAGAAGCAGGCGCTGGTCGAGGCCGTCTACGACCACGATCCCGGCGAGGCCTTCGACGTCGAGGCGCTGTACGAGGAGTACAGCGCGTACGGCCGCCGGCTCCGCGAGGAGGGGATGACGGTAAACGCCGGCGCCTACCTCGCCGACCGGATCGCGGACGGCGACCGGGTGCTGTTCGAGGGCGCCCAGGGCAGCGCGATCGACATCGATCACGGCATCTACCCCTACGTCACGTCCTCGAACCCGACCGCCGGCGGCGCCGCCGTCGGGACGGGACTGAGCCCGGCGACGGTCGGCGACGGCGCGGTGATCGGCGTCATCAAGGCGTACCTCTCGCGGGTCGGGACCGGACCGCTGCCGACCGAGCTGACCGGCGACGACGACAGCGAGGCGCTCGCGACCGAGATCCGCGAGCGCGGTGGCGAGTTCGGCACCGTGACCGGTCGGCCACGCCGGATCGGCTGGCTCGACGTGCCGATGTTGCGACACGCCGCCAGAGTCAGCGGATTCAGTGCCGTCGCGATCAACCACATCGACGTGCTCGCCGGCCTCGACACGGTGCGGGTCGCACACGCCTACGACTGTGGGGGCGAGCGTGTCGAGACGATGCCGACGACGACAGCGCGGTGGGGCCGGTGCGAGCCCGTCTACCGGGAGTTCGAGGGCTGGCCGGACGTCGACTGGAGCGCGGTCGCCGACCAGGGCTACGACGCGATCCCCGCGGCGGCCCGGAGCTATCTCGAGTACGTCGCCGATGCGGTCGGCGCCCCGATCTGGTCGGTCGGCGTCGGCCCCGACCGAGACGACACGATCGTCCTCGAACGGCCGTTCGCCTGAGAGCACAAACGCTTTTATCGGTGCCAGCACTTCGATCGGTATGGACGACGATCTCGTCGAGATCCTGCGGTGTCCGGTAGACAAGTCCGAGCTCGAGCTCGAAGTCGACGAGCGCGAGGACGGCGAAGTCATTGCCGGGCGGCTGGTTTGCACCGAGTGCGGCGAGGTGTACCCGATCGAGGACGGCATTCCGAACCTCCTGCCGCCGGACATGCGCGACGAGGCGGCGGCCTGACGACGGCCTGAAGCTTTTTTTGCTGTCGCTACCGATCTCCCCGCGTGTCGGAGCCACTCGAGGTCCACGTCAGCCGGGACGGGCTCCACGAACTCGAGGCGCCCGCGACGTTCGCTGCCGAGCGGTCCTTTCAGATCCGGGTCCAAAACCACGGCCGTCCGGTCCACGTCCACCTCCGCCCGGACGAGACGCTGACGCAGGCCACGAGCGTCGAGTCTGGTAATCACTACCTCGAGGAAGACGACACGTTCCAGGTTCCGGTGACGGTCGAGACGGAACTCGATCCGGACGGCCGGCGCTCCGGGACACTCCGGGTCGTGGTCGGGTACGGGGCGGCCGAGACCGACACCGAAATCACGCTCCGGTCGCCTCAAGCCTCGTCGGTGACCGTCGACGACCGCCTCGCCGAACCCGCCTCTGCCGAGTCCCGGCCGGGGCTGCTCGACCGGCCGACCGTTCCGGTGCTGGCCCTCGGTGGGCTCGCCGTCTCGGTGGCCGTGTTGGCGGCCGTGACCGTCCGGACGCCGGCGGTGGTCGCGGGGGCGCTGGTCGTGGTCGCCGGCGTCGCCGTCGCGACCGCGTTCCTCTGGCGGGACAAGCGTGATTAGACGGCCGATCGTACGGACGGTATGTCCGATGACGCTCCCGAGCCGCGAGGCCGGGTCTCGACGGGAATCGCCGGTGCCGACGAGGTCCTCGAGGGCGGACTGCTCGAGCGTTCGGCGACGCTGATCCGGGGCGCGCCCGGATCGGGGAAGACGATCTTCGCGTTGCACTTTCTGACCGCGCTCGACGCCGACGCCGGCGAGACCGGACTGTTCATCAATCTCGGCGAGCCGGCGTCGTACCTGCAATCGACCGCCGCGGCCTTCGGGCTCGATCTCGAGGCGGTGGAGTTTCTCTCGTTGTCGCCCACCGGCGAGAAGTTCCAAGACGCAGAGACGTACACGCTCTTCGAGGCCGGCGAAGTCGAGACGCCGTCACTGGTCGATGACATCCGCGAACGGGTCGCGGCGGTCGAGCCCGACCGGGTCGTCCTCGATCCGGTCACCGAGTTTCGGTACCTCACGCCCGACGATCACCAGTTCCGCGGACAGGTGCTAAGTCTGCTGGATTACCTGAGCGACGCCGGCGCGACGACGGTGCTGACCTCACAGGCGGCGGCCTCGATGCCCGACGACGACCTGCAGTTTCTCGTCGACGCCGTGACCGATCTTGCGGAGTCGACCGACCACCGGACCGTGGAGGTAACGAAGTTCCGTGGCTCGAGCTCGCGCCGTGGCCGACACACCGTCGAGATCACCGCAGACGGGATGACCGTCTGGCCTCGATTGGTCCCCGAACGCCACGGAGTAGCGTTCACGCCGGAGAAACTCTCTTCTGGCGCGCCGGAACTCGATGAGCTGCTCCACGGCGGACTCACGACCGGCACGATCACGTTTCTCAGCGGCCCGACCGGCGCCGGCAAGACCACGACTGGACTCCAGTTCGTCCACGAGGCGGCCGCCCAGGGCAACCGGTCGGTGCTGTACAGCTTCGAGGAGAGTCCAGCGACGCTCCGGGCGCGCTCGGCGGCGATCGGCAGCCCGATTGACGAGCTCATCGAGGCGGGCGCGCTCGAGCTGGTCACGGTCGAGCCCGAGGCCATGACCATCGACGAGTTCACCGGACGGCTCCGGACCACCGTCGAGGACGACGGGGTCGACATCGTGATGCTCGACGGCGTCGGGGGCTTTCTCCGCTCGCTCCGTGGTCTGGGCACGGAGCCGACCGATCACCTGGTGAAGATCGGGCGGTACCTCCGCAACACCGGCGTCACCGGGATCGTCACCAACGAGGTCCACTCGATCACCGGCGAGTTCAGGGCGACCGAGCGGGGCGTGAGTCACCTCGCGGACAACATCATCGTACTCCGGCACGTGGAACGCGCCGGCGGGCTCCAGAAGGTAATCGGCGTGCTCAAGATGCGTGCGAGCGACTTCGAGACCCGGATCCACAGGCTGGAGATCACTGAAAATGGGGTCGTCGTCGGCGAGCCGCTAACGGGGTTGCGCGGGATCCTGACGGGCACACCCGAGCTGACGGGCGCCGACGCTCGAGGCAACACCGACGATGAGTGACGCCTCGCCCCGCCCGACGGCCGGCACCGGCGCAGACCTCGAGGTCGTCGAGGACCCACTCGCCGGCCCCGGCGTGCGGATCTATCCGTTGGTGGCTGACCGGGGCAACCAGCGGGTCCTGATCCAGTGGCTCGAACGCCACGAGGAGTACGAGGTGGTCGATCCCGACGCGCCGGTCTCGGAGGCGTCCTTTGACCTGTGTGTCGCCGACGAAGAGGCGCTCCAGCGCCACCGCGAGCCGCTCAAGCGCCGGAAGGAGGCGGCCGCGCCGGTGTTGTTGCCGGTGTTGTTGTTGCTTCCGGAGACCAGAACAGACGTGATCGACGTCGACGGGGGTGAGATCGCCGACAACGTCTTCGCGACGACGATCGACGAGATTGTTTCCCTCCCGATGAAACAGGTCGAGCTGGGCTGGCGCATCCAGGCGCTGCTCCGCCTGCGGAGACAGTCGTTCGATCTGTACTCCCGAACGACCGAGCTTCGCCTGTTCCGCCAGGCGATCGAGGACTCTGGACAGGCAGTGGCGATCACCGACGACGCCGGGGCGATCGAGTACGTCAACCCGGCCTTCGAGACGCTGACGGGCTACGACGAGGGAGAGGTCGTCGGGACCGAGTGGTGGGCGCTCTACCACGAGACGGTCGCCGACGACCGCCTCACGGAGATCGAGGCGACGGTCACGGCCGGCGAGGTCTGGGACGGCGAGATTGCCCTGGAACGGGCCTCCGGCGACCGCGTCGAGACCTACCAGACGGTCGGACCGGTCTTCGACGACGACGGCGAGATCGAGGCCTACGTCGGTGCCGTCAGAGACATCACGAACCGGAAGGAAGCCGAACGGGACCGCAGGCGGTACCAGGAGATCGTCGAGCGGCTCGACGATCCAATCATGCTCCAGGGCCGGGACGGGAGATTCGAGCTGCTCAACCAGGCGGTCGCCGACTACGCCGGCTACGACCGCTCGGAGCTTTTCGGCGAGGACGAGTATCTGTTCATGGACGAGGAGACCGCCGAGCGGATCGACGCGTCCAAACGTGAGGTGCTCGAGACCGGCGAGCCGGTCTCCTACGAGGTCTCGGCGACGTTCCCGAAGACCGGCCAGGAGACCGTCTTCAGCACGCGCCGGTACCCCTACGACGACGGCGAGGTAACCGGGACGATCGCCATCTGCCAGAACGTCACCGAGATCAAGGAGCGCCAACAGGAGCTCAGGCAGTACGAGCGGGCGATCGTCGGGGCGACGGACCTGATCGCCGCGATCGGCGCCGACGGCCGGTTCCTGTTCGCGAACCCCCAGTACCGCGAGTACCACGACATCGACGCTGCCGACCCGTCCGGGCTCGCGCTCGCGGACGTCTTCGACGACGCCGCGCTGCCCCGCGTTCGGAGCAACGTCGAGCGTGCCCTCTCCGGCGAGACGGTCACCTACCGGACGTCCCGGAATCACCCGACACAGGGAGAGCGCGTGCTCGACGTACGGTACTACCCGATCGAGGAGGACGAGGCGGTGACGGGCCTGGTCGCGGTGTTGCGGGACGTGACCGACCGCGAGGACCGAGGCCACCAGCTCGAGGTTGTCGACCGCGTGCTCCGGCACAACCTCCGGAACAGCCTGACCGTGGTCCAGATGCAAGCCGAGACGATCCGCGAGGAGGGGACCGGGTCAGTCGCCGAGGCCGCCGACGCGATCCTCGATCACGTCGACGCGCTGTTGACCACGAGCGAGAAGTCACGGGACATCACGCGGGCGCTCACCGAGGAGGAGACGCCCGGGCCGGTCGATGTCGGTCGGATCGTCCGCGCGACCGTGGAGTCGGTGACGGAGGCGCACCCGCACGCGGAGGTGACCGTCGAGGGACCGAACTCGGTCGCCGCCTTCGCCGCCGACAGCGTCGCCCGGGCGATCGAGGAGCTGCTCACGAACGCCATCATCCACGGCGACGGCGAGCACCCGTCGGTGCGTGTCGGCATCGAGCCCGACGCCGAGGCGGTTCGAGTCAGCATCGCCGACGACGGCCCCGGGCTGCCCGATGTCGAACGAGATGTCCTGGAGGACGGCACCGAGATCGACGCGTTGTATCACGGGAGCGGGCTCGGACTGTGGCTGGTCCACTGGATCGTCCGGCGGTCGGGCGGCTCGGCGTCGGTCGAGACGGGAGCGACCGGGGGCACGACGGTCACGATCACCCTGCCACGACACGGCGTCGACGACTGACCGACCGATCTGGCACACGGACGGCAACGTTTAGTCCCCGCCCGGCCAAGCGAACGACGATGCCACCGGAGGTCGCGATCATCGGCGCCGCGATGACGCCGTTCGGCGAGCGCCAGGCCTGGATCCGAGAGCTGCTCGCCGAGGCCGGCGAGGCCTGCCTCGGAGCGGCCGGCGTCGAGCGATCCGCCGTCGAACAACTGTACGTCTCGAACATGGCCAGCGGCGAGTTCGAGGGCCAGGGCGGGATCATGAACGCGCTGACCGCCGACTTGGGGCTGTCGCCGGCCTACAGCGCCCGGATCGACCAGACCAGCGCGAGCGGCGGGGCCGGGATCTACGCCGCCTGGCAGTCGATCCGCTCGGGGGCGAGCGAGATGACGCTGCTGGTCGGCGGCGAGAAGATGACCCACCGATCGACCGCCGAGGCGACCGACGTGATCGCCTCGATCACCCACCCGGCCGAGTACAAACACGGGATCACGCTGCCCTCTTTTGCCGGGCTGACAGCCCGGCTGTACCTCGATCGGTACGGCGTGTCTCGGGAGCGTCTCGCCGAGGTGGCGGTCAAGAACCACCGCCACGGGCTCGCCAACGACCGCGCGCAGTTCCGGACCGAGGTCACCGTCAAGGAGGTCCTCGAGAGTCCGATCGTCGCCGACCCGCTCCGACTGTACGATTTCTGTCCGATCACCGACGGGAGCGCGGCCCTACTCTTTACCTCGCGAGAGCGCGCCGAGCAGCTCCGCCCGGACGAACACGTCGTCGTCTCGGGGATCGGCGGCGCGTCCGACACCCATGTGGTCCACGAGCGGGCGGATCCGACCTGGATGGGTGCGGTCGCCGACAGCAGCAACGAGGCGTTCGACCGCGCGGGGCTCGACCCGGCGGCAGTGGATGTCGCCGAGCTTCACGACATGTTCACCATCCTCGAGTTTCTCCAGATGGAGGCGGTGGGCTTCGCCGACCGCGGCCGGGCCCCCGAGCGGGTCCGGGCCGCCGAGACGACCGTCGGCGGCGAGCTCCCGGTCAACCCTTCCGGCGGGTTGAAATCGAAAGGGCACCCGCTGGGCGCGAGCGGCGTCGCACAGGCCGTCGAACTGTACGAGCAGCTCACCGGTCGGGCCGGCGACCGACAGGTCGAGACCGCCGAGGTCGGCCTCGCCTGCAGCGTCGGCGGGTTCGGCAACTGCGCGACGACGACGCTGTTGGAGGCCCCGCGATGACCGACGCGCCCGTCTTCGGGGCGGCGCGGTGTCCCGACGGCCACCTGAGCTACCCAGAACACCCGGTCTGTCCGGAGTGTGGCGAGCGCCCGGAGGAGACGGTCGATCTCAGCGACCACACCGCCGAGGTGATCACCTGGACCCGCACGACCGCGACGCCGCCGGGCGTGCGCGAGCCCAACGAGCTCGCGATCGTCGAGTTCGAGATCGGCGGCGAGACCGTCAGGGCGCTCGGGCAGACGACCGACGCCGTCGAGGTCGGGACGATCGTCGAACCGGTCTACGCCGACCAACTCCGCGAGCCCGGCGCCGGGATCAAGCCGGCGAGCGGCCCACAGGAGTACGACGGCTGGCGGTTCGAGCCCGTCTGAGCGCCCGACCACGAACGGGGAGCTTCGCCGGGGAGACTCCGGCGTGTGCCCCGGCGATCACATTCCCATGTCCGCGGCCGCCTCTGGGACCGGGAGATCGTACGAAGAAACGCCGAGTCGCTCGGCGGCGTGATCCTTGGCCATGTCGAACCCGTAGTACCGCTCGAGCTCGTCGCCGTCCGGCGCGGTGCGGACTTTGAGCATCGCGTACCCTTCGGTGTTCTGTGCAATGGCGGCCTGGCGGCCGTCGGCTTCGTAGACGAGCAGCCGTTCGGTGTCTGTCTCGCGGTACGTGGCAGTGATCTGGCCGTCGGTGACCGTCTCTGGCATACTCTCTACTTGGCTCGGAGACACCCAAACCTGCCGGTCTCGGGCTCAGTCTGCCGGCGAGCGGGCCCGGTTCGGGGTCCTGACCTCCTCGATCTGTGTCCAGACCAGCACCGCCCCGACCGCCGCGAGTCCCGCGGCAAAGGCGAAGGGGACGACAAAGCCGAACGCAACCAGAAACCCCGAGAGTATGGGTCCCGCGGCGACGCCGAACCCGAAGGCCATCGTCAGCACCGACAGCGTGGTTCCGGACTCCCCGTCGGCGGCGAGATCGCCCGCAAGCGCCAGCGCCGGGGCAAACACCATCGCCCCGGCGACCCCCTGGGCGAACCGCGCGCCGAACATCAGCCAAGAATCGAGCACGACCCCCTGGACGAGCGTTGTCGGCACGAGCAGAACCATCCCGACAAGGATGAACCGGCGCCGGCCATAAAAGTCGGTCGCGCGCCCGATCGGCGCTTGGAGTAGGATCTGGGCGAGCACGAACCCGGCGAACTGCAGGCCGAACATCTGCGGGCCCTGATCGAGGCGGGTGTTGATCGCGTCTCCGAGCGTGGCGAAGACGGCAATACCGAGCGCCATGAAAAACGAGATCACCCCCAGCGTGAAGACCGGATCGAGCAGGTGGTTCCCCGAGCGGTCGCGTAGACTGACCCCGATTGACTCGCTGTCCGGATCCGACGGTTCGATCTCGGGGTCCCTGATCCGAAAGGCGACGAGCAGGAAACTCGCGAGCGCGGTCACCGCGGCGAAGTAAAACGAGGCGTCGAACCCGGAGAGCGTCGTCCCGGCGACGGTGTAGGGGCCGGCGCCGACGACGACGCCGGCAGCGATCGGACCGACCCCGAACCCGACCAGCCGGAAGGTGTTGTACGTCCCCATGTTGCCGCCCCGGTTGTCCTCGCTAGCGAGGTCGTTTACGAGCGCCACGGTCGTGGGAATGATCAGAGCGCCGCCGACGCCCTGCAACACTCGTATCACGATCAGCTGCCAGTAGGCCGTGGTGTAGGCGTAGCCGATAGCCGAGACCGCGAGGATCACCAACCCGACGAGGACGAACGCCTTCCGGCGGGCCAGCCGGTCCGAGAGCCGCCCGACGAACGGCTGAAGCGGGCTGTTGACGAACCCGAACAATCCGAGCACGATCCCGGTGAGCGCGACCTCGGTGAGCCCGAATCCGCTCCCAGTAACGCCATCGCTCTGGATGAACAGCGGTAACACGACGATCAGAAACGAGTTGCCGACCGACTCGGACATCCTGGCGAGCGCGAGCACCAGCACCTGAGGATCGACTCCTAACAGCCGGTCGTCGGTTTCCGACACGGTCTCGGTCGCCATACGGGTACGAGGGGCTGGGACACTTATACGGTTGTGATACGCCCTCGGCGCGTCACCGGACGGTCCCGTTCTCACGGTCGAGCAGCCGCCGGGCGTAGCCGTCGACGAGGGCGTCGTCGTCCGGCGAGAGGTCGTCGGCGACGAGCTCGCCGCGGTGGAGCACGGTCACCCGGTCGGCGTGGGCGCGAAACTCGCTCAGCCGGTGGGTTGCGACCAGCACCGTCCGGCCGTCGGTGTCTGCGTCTCCGTCGAGGCGGCCGTCGGCGTATGCGCCGACAAAGGCCAGGAACCGCTCCCGAGAGAGATCGTCGAGCGCCCCCAGCGGTTCGTCGAGGAGCACGACCGACGGCCGCCGTAGGAAGGCTAACACCAGGTCGAGCGTGCGCGCGACCCCCTCCGAGAGCCCGCCTGCTCGCCGGTCAAGCGCCCGATCGAGCCGGAGCTCCTCGACGACGGTTCGAAGCCACTCCTCGTCGGTCGCGCCCGCCAGCGAGGCGAAGGTCCGGACGTTCTCACGGACGGACAACCCCGGATAGAAGCTCGGGCGCTGGAAGCCGACGCCGAGCTCCGCCGGCGCCTCGACCCGCCCCGCGGTCGGTCGGGTCAGGCCGGCCGCCAGGCGCAACAGCGTCGACTTGCCCGAGCCGTTCGGCCCGAGCAGGCAGTGCAGTCCGCCCTCGACCGTGAGGGTGAGATCCGCGACCGCGGTGACCGACCCGTAACGTTTGGTCACGCCGTCGAACTGGACGGTCCGTCCCGCTCCGGTCACGGGCTCGTCCTCCGGTAGTGTACGCTGCTCGCGGCCAGCGCCCCGAGACAGACGGCCGCCAGCGCGGCGAGTCCGACCACCCAGCCGAGAAAGTCGCCGACGCCGGCTCCTTTGAGCATCCCGCTCCGGACGAGAATCATCGCGTAGTGGGTCGGCAACAGACGGGCGATGGTCGTCCGCAGCGGCGAGAAGAATCCGACCGGGAAGGCAAGTCCCGAGAGCGCGATCGTTCCGAGCAGAGCGACGACGTTCAGGAACCGGCCGCTCGCGCGGAACTTCGTGAGGATCGTGATCGTCATCGCGAGCGCGGCCAGGGTTACGAACGAGAGCCCGAGCCCAAGCACCGCGAGCGGTGCCAGCGGTCGGACGTCGTACCCGAGCCCGACCGCCCCGAGTTTGAACACCACGAGAGGAACGACCAACAGCCCCGTGTAGTAGAGCAGCTTGGCTCCGAGAACAGCCCCGAGGCTCGTCTCGGTTCGGAGCCGGTCGAGCGCAGCCGCCTCTCGGGACAAGTCGGCGGGCACGAAGGCGAAGGCCATCACCACCGCGAGCACGAACAAAAAAACCGGAAACAGGTACTCGGGGAGGGTCTTTTCATCGCCGCGGACGACCCGTTCGGTCGTGACCTCACCCTCGATCACCGGCGCGCCCGACAGCCGCGAGCCGGCAATGTCCGTGATCACCTCCGAGGGATCGAGAAAGGGGACGATGCTCCCGTCGACGGTCAGGCTCACCGTGGCCGTCTGCTCCGGGTCGAAGAGCCCGCCGGGCACCTCGACGATCGCGTACACCCGCTCGCGTTCGAGTCGCTCGAGGGCGAGCTCGCGGCTCTCGACGATCGTCGGCTCGGTAAACAGCGCCAGCCCGCTCCCGACGATGGCCAGCTCGTTTCCGGAGACGGCCTCGTCGCCCGGGACGACCGCCACCGGAACGTCTCTGGGAACCGTCTCCTGGAAGATAACCGTCGAGCCGACAAAAAACGCCGGCAACGCGACGAGCAGAAAGCCCAATAGGAACAGATTCCGGCGGGTGAGCCTGAGCTCCTTGCCCAGCAGCGGTCTCAGGGACATTCTACTGACGGTCCGCCCGAGTACCGCCCGCACAGTGAAGCCCTGTCCCGCCCGCCGGATCGTTCGCCGGGCGAGCGTTCGCGTCGTGTGCGTCCTCGCCGATCACGGGTCGTGGATCTCCCGAGAGGCGCTTATTCGTTGCGGTCGGAACTGATCCGAGCGGCACAGCCCGTTTACCGCCGCGTCCGAACCGCCCGCATAGACTGGCCTCACGACCCCGACGGCGAGCGTGGCAGCGAGGGGCGGCGCGCCTACGGCCACGCCGTCTTCGCGAAGACCGTCGACGAGTCGTCGTTTCCGCTGGCCGTCGAACGCTACCGCGAGGAGTACGGCGCGTACCCGGTCCGGATCGACACCGACCGGGTGGTGAGCGCCGCCGGCATCCTCGAGCACGTCGGCCGCGAGGAGTTCGACTCGCTGGGGGAGTTCCACCGCGCGATCGGCGAGGCGATGCGGGCCGGCGGGTACTGGCCCGCGGATATCGACTGAGCTGGGACATCCGGAACCGGCAGATACACGGGCCGGTCGGGCCAGACTGAGGTATGGGACAGCTCCCCACGACGGTCATCGGCGACGCGTACAGAGGATCGATCGCCTGGGAAACGCTCACCGAGCTGGTCGATGTCGAGAACCGGATGGCGGGCCAGGGCGGCGAGCGTGCCGCGGCCGAACTCCTCGCCGAGCGGTTCGGCGAGCACCTCCGGGACGTCGAGACAGTCGAGTTCGGCATCCCCGGCTGGTGGCGAGGATCGTCGGCGCTCGAGCTTGAGCGCGCGACCCGACGAAACAGGACCCAGCGGTACGACGGCTCACACCAGCTCGTCGCGCTGCCGGGCAGCCCCGCCGGTCAACAGCGGGCGCCGCTGGTCGACGTCGGACACGGCACCCCGGCGGCGTTCGAGGCCCAGGCGGACGAACTCGGCGGTGCGATCGCGATGGCATCGAGTGACACGCCAGAGGACTACGGCCGGTGGATCCACCGGCAGGAAAAGTACGACGCGGCCGTCGGGGCTGGAGCGGTCGGGTTCGTCTTCCGGAACCACATCGAGGGGACGCTCCCGCCGACGGGCTCGATCGGTGACAGCGAGGGCCCGGGAGCGATCCCCGCGGTCGGCGTCTCGAAGGAGCTCGGCGACCGGCTCGTCAGACACTGCGAGGGCGACGATCCCGTCACCGCCGAGCTCGCCGTCGAGGCCCGGACGGGCCCGACGACCTCCCAGAACGTGACCGGCGTCACCGGCCCCGAGACAGAGGAGCAGATCCTGGTGACCGCCCACCACGACGCCCACGACATCGCCGAGGGGGCAAACGACAACGGCGCCGGCTCGGCGCTAGTCGCCGAGGTCGGCCGACTGCTCTCGCAGGTCGAACTCGAAACGACGGTCCGGTGTGTCACCTTCGGCGCCGAGGAGGTCGGCCTGTTCGGCTCCGAGGAGATGGCCGCGACGGCTGACCGCGACCGGATCCGCGCGGTGGTGAACCTCGACGGGATCGGCGAGTCCCGGAATCTGCGGGTGGCGACCCACGGGTTCGACGCTCTCGGCGAGGCCTTCGAGGCGCTTGATCAGGAGCTGACCGCCGGCGTGACCGTCGACGACGGGCTAGTTCCCCACAGCGATCACTGGCCCTTCGTCGAGCGCGGCGTCCCCGGGGCGATGGTCTCCTCGGACTCGGGGGCCGACCGTGGCTGGGGTCACACCCACGCCGACACGCTGGATAAGCTCGATCGCCGGGACCTCCGGGAGATCGCGGTCGTCGTCGCGGCGGCGGTCGCCCGGCTCGCCGGGCCCGACCGGACCACCGAGCACGCGAGCCCGGAGACGATCGCGGAGCGGGCCGCCGACCGCGAGGACATCGAGATCGACGTCGGCACGGACGAGTAGGCCCAGTTTCGAACCCGAGTTCGTTTATTCCTGGGGCGAAAACGGAGCCCATGGACGAGCCCGAGCAGGAGCTCGGCATCACCGAGTCGAAAGAGTACAACACCGGCGACTGGTACGCCGAGGTGGTCCAGAAGGCACAGCTCGCAGATTACGCTCCCATGGGCGGGTTCATCGTCACCCGTCCGCGGGGGTACGCCATCTGGGAGCAGATCGAGTCACACCTCGACGGCTGGTTCAAGCAGACCGGCGTGCAAAACGCCTACTTCCCGGTGTTCATCCCCGAGAGCTACCTCGAACGCGAAAAGGAGATCGTCGAGGGCTTTGACCCCGAGGTGGCCTGGGTCACCCACGGCGGGTACGACGAGCTCGACGAGCGGCTCGCGGTTCGACCGACCAGCGAGTCGATCATCACGCCCTACGTCTCACAGTGGGTCCGCTCGCACCGAGACCTGCCGCTCAGGCTGAACCAGTGGTGTTCGGTCGTCCGGTGGGAGGCCACGGAGACCAAACCGTTCTTCCGAACCAAGGAGTTCCTCTGGCAGGAGGGCCACACCGCCCACCGCGGCCGCGAGGGCGCCCGGGAGGAGACGATGACCCGACTCGAGCAGTACGAGCGCCTCTACGAGGACGTGCTCGCGATCCCGCCGCTGGTGGGGCGCAAGCCCGACCACGACAAGTTCCCCGGGGCCGAGACGACGACGACCGTCGAGGCGCTGATGCCCGATGGCAAGTCCGTCCAGGGCGGAACCTCCCACTACCTGGGGACGACCTTCGCCGAGGCCTTCGACGTGACCTACGCCGACGCCGACGAGCGCGAGCGGACCGCCCATACGACCTCCTGGGGGTTGTCCTGGCGGTCGATGGGGGCGCTGATCATGACCCACAGCGACGACCAGGGACTCGTGCTCCCGCCGACGCTCGCTCCCGAACAGGTCGTGATCGTCCCGATCTGGGACGACCAAAGCAAGGCGGCGGTGCTCGAGTACGCCGGCGAGGTCGAACGGACCCTCTCCGAGACCGGGGTTCGGGTCCACCTCGACGACCGGGAGAACCGCACGCCCGGGTTCAAGTACAACGAGTGGGAGCTCAAGGGCGTCCCGCTGCGGATCGAGATCGGCCCCAACGAGGTCGCCGACGGCGAGCTCACGCTCGTCCATCGTCCGGACGGCGAGACGACGACCGTCGACAGCGCGGGCGCCGCCGGGACCGTCGACGAGCATCTCGAGACGATCTACGCGAAGCTGTACGCCGCCGCCGAACAGACCCTCGAGGCGGGAATCCGGGAGGCGGACTCCCGCGCGGAGATCCTGGGAACGATCGGCGAACACGGCGGGTACGTCAAGGCCGGCTGGTGTGGCGAGGAGGCCTGCGAGGCGCCGATCAAAGACGCCGTCGCCGCCGAGATCGTGATGGTGCCGCTGGATCCCGACGAGGAGCCGATCCACGAGGCGTGTGCGATCTGCGGCGAGCCCGCGACAGAGACCGCTTACTTCGCCAAGACCTACTGACGCCGCCGACGCGTCCGCTTTCCGTGGGGCTAAGTGCCCCCGGCCGCTCGTCGAGTGTAGATGGGACTGCCGGCAAACGACCGCTCGATCGCGGCGTTTACGATGCTCGGCCACGGGCTGGTCCACTGGTTCGAGATGTCGATCCCGATCTTCCTTGTGGTCTGGATCGACGAGTTTGCCGTCTCGGTCGCGCTCGCGGGGCTCGTGGCCGCCCTGGGTTATGCCCCGTTCGGACTCGGGGCCCTGCCCGGCGGACTGCTCGCCGACCGCTTTGGCGCCCGCCGGGTAATCCTGCTCTGTTACGCTGGGATGACGACCTCGTTTCTGGTGCTCGCCCTGGCGCCGACGATTCAGGTCGTCGCGCTCGCGTTGATCCTGTGGGGAATCGCCGCGAGCGTCTACCACCCGGCCGGAATGGCGCTGATAAGCACCGGCACCCAGCGCCGCGGGACGGTCTTTGCCTACCACGGGATCGCCGGCAACACCGGGATTGCCCTCGGCCCCTTCGCCGCCGCGACGCTGCTCGCGGTCTTCGACTGGCCGGTCGTCGCTGCGCTGCTCGCCGCCCCCGGCCTGCTCGCGGTTGCCTACGGACTCCGGGCCAGCTTCGACCCCACCGCGGCGGTCGAGGATCCCGAGGCCGGGGCCGGCACCGCTCTCGGCGCGCGGACGCTGCTCGCGAACAGCCGGTACCTGTTCGCCGGGGGCTTTCTGGTCGTGTTCGCACTCGTCACCTTCGAGGGGCTGTACTACCGGGGCGTGCTCACATTCCTGCCGGAGATCCTCCAGAACCTGGAGGCGACGGGCGATCTCGTACCCGGAACCGGCATGGCCGGGATCGAGCCCGGCGATTACGTGTTCGTCGGACTGCTGGTCGTCGGGATCGCCGGACAGTACGCCGGCGGGAAGCTCACCGAGCGCGTGGCCGTCGAGCGCGGGCTGCTCGTCGTCTTTGCCGTCCTCGCGGTGCTCGCCCTCGCCTTCGTCCCGGCGACCGAGCTCGGCGCTGTCGGGCTGCTCGCGGTCTGCGGGCTACTTGGCTTTTTCCTGTTCGCGATCCAGCCGTTCTACCAGGTCGCGGTCGCCCAGTACAGCCCGCCGAACACCCGGGGGCTCTCCTACGGCTACACCTACCTCGCCGAGTTCGGCTTCGGCGCGGCGAGTATTGCGATCGGCGGCGCCGTGCTCGGAGCCTACGGACTCGGTGCGTTCTTTGCCGTGCTGGCCGGATTTGCCGTCGTGGCCGGCGGGCTGGCGCTCGTGTTGCTGGTCGGGAGCGACCGGCTGAGCTTTCTCGAGTCCCGCGAGGCCGAGACGGCAGACTGACCGCCCGGTATCGTCTGCGAGTAGAAGTTGCCGGTCTCGGCCGTCGGTCGTCTGTCTCTGGATCACGCAGCCCCGAGACACGAGCGCGCTCAGACTCCGCTGTCTGTGTCTCGGCTGAGGGTCCACTTCCAGCCCAGATCCAGACTAGACCGGCCACTCACCACGACCGGAGCGGCCGTCGGGACGCCAGCGTAGACGACTGCGGGAAGCTCGCCGTCCGTCAAGTGACCGAGCACCGGGACGACCGAGAGCGCAGAGCCAACAGCACGTCCGTCCGTCGCGGGCGAGTTCCGGCTCCCTCTCCGGCGGGAGAGCCCCTCGTCGGTGTCCCGCGATCAGCCAGCCCGCGCCGTCGTCGATCGCCGCCGCGAGCCCGGCAAGCAGCGCGATCGTCCCGGCGGCCACCCCGGCTCCGAGAAGAGAGACACCGCACGTTTGCCGGCGGCTCTTGATCCGCCCCCGGGACCTCTCGGGGGGTTCGCGGCCGACTGCCGAGCCCGGTCACCACGCTGTCCACGGCCGCAGGCCCGTTCCGACCGCCCGCCAGGCTCGGGATCGTTCGGCTGCCCGATCTCCTCCGGCGGGTAGCTCCCGAGAGAGCCCGATCGGCGGCCACACGCCCGGATCACACGGCAGTCGTGGCCGCCCCGGACGTTCGCTCGCCCGTCTGTCGACTCTCAGGCCGATCCGCCGCGCCTATGCCTCGGGGAGACGGTGCTACCGAGTCGTGTCTCCGCGGGGGCCGACCCCGGGGATCGCGACCTACTCACCACCGGTCTGTCCCGCCCAATCGACGGCCGCTTCGAGGTCGTCGAACGCCTCGACTTCGGCCGTCTGGATCTCCATCTGTGACTTGACGGCCATGCCGGTGATCCCCTCGTCGACGAACGCAACCCGGTCGACGCCGACGTACTCGCCGTTTGCGGACCACTCTTCGGCCATGTACTCCTGTGTCTCACGCCCGAGCTGTGTCTGCTCGCCGAATACGGCAACCGTTCCGGTAATGTCGCTCCGTGACCCCCGTCTCCGGTAGTGGTCGGTCACTGCCTCGAGGGCCTCGTCGGCGTATCCCTGCCAGCCCTCGAGATACCAGACGCCGACCGACCCGACCGTCTCGAACTCCCACTCGTACTGCCTCGGCTGCGGAATGCTCTGTGACATCACCAGTATCTACTGCGGAACAAAGAAAAATGACGGCCTCCGATTCTTAGATCTGATAATTTATCGCGGGCGGTCCCCGTGTGGCGTCGTCGACCGACCCGGCGAGGGGTCGTCTCGCCGTCCGATAGTGGCTCCGACGGGCCGACGATCGAGAACGCGTCCAGTCGCCAGGGCGAGGCGTCGCGCTCGGGTGTCGATGTCCTGGCGGCCTCGCTTCCGTATCCGTAGTCGCCGGCTCCACGGCGGCCGTGACGACGGCCACAAACGGGGGCCTGCGCGGCGCCACCGGTCCCCGGGATCGCCCTCGAATCTCAGGAGGCTAGTCGAGCAGCCCCCGCTCGGTCATCCGGCTCGGGTCAAGGAGCTCGTCGGCCCGCTCGGCGGTCAGATACCCCTCCTCGACGGCCACCGCTCGCACCGTTTTTCCCTCCACTAGGGCGGTCTTCGCGATCGTCGCTGCCTCGTCGTGCCCGACCGTCGGCGCTAGAGCGGTGGCCAGTGCCATGCTCTGTTCGACCTGCGCGGCGGCGTGCTCGCGGTCGGCTTCGAGCTTCGCGACGAACCGCTCGGCAAACCGCTCGCTGGCCCCGGCGACGAGCCCGATCGACTCGAGGACGGCGTCCGCGAGCACCGGCTTGTAGAGGTTCAACTCGAGCTGGCCGGCACTGGCGCCGGTCTCGACCGTGGCGTCGTTACCGACGACCCGGGCGTAGACCTGGTTGACCGCCTCCGCGACGACTGGATTGACCTTCCCGGGCATGATCGAGGAGCCGGGCTGGTTCTCGGGCTGGTCGAGCTCGCCGATTCCGGTTCGGGGGCCCGAGGCGAGCAGCCGCAGGTCGTTGGCGATCTTCGTCAGCGAGCCCGCGACGGTGCGGATCGCACCGTGGGCGGCGCCGAGCGCGTCGTGGGCGGCCTGCGCTTCGAAGTGATTCTCCGCCTCGCGAAACGCGAGCCCGGTCTCCTCGGCGATCCGGTCGATCGCCCGCTCGGGGAACTCCTCGTGGGTGTTCAGGCCGGTGCCGACCGCGGTCCCGCCGAGCGCGAGCTCGACCAGTTCATCGCTCGCGGCCGCGATCCGCTCCTGTCCGTGTTCGACCTGCGTGCGGTAGCCGCCGAACTCCTGGCCTAGCGTCACCGGGGTCGCGTCCTGGAGGTGGGTCCGGCCGGTCTTGACGACGTCCGCGAAGGCGCGTTCTTTCTCGCCGAGGGCCTCCGCCAGCCGATCGAGGGCAGGCCGGAGCTCGGTCTCGATCGCCCCGCGGGCGGCGACGTGGGTCGCGGTCGGGATCACGTCGTTGCTCGACTGGCCGGCGTTGACGTGGTCGTTCGGGTGGATCGTCCGCTCGCCGCGGGCGTCGCCGCGCAGCTCCGCGGCGCGGTTGGCGATCACCTCGTTTGCGTTCATATTCGCCGAGGTGCCCGAGCCGGTCTGGAAGACTGTGACGACAAACTGGTCGTCGTGCTCGCCGGCGATCACCTCTTCAGCGGCCGCGACGATCGGCTCGGCGGTCTCCGCGTCGAGCACGCCGAGCTCCCGGTTCGTCTCCGCGGCGGCCTTCTTTACGATGCCGAGTGCCTCGATGAACCGCCGGTCGAAGGTGTGTTCTGGCGCCGGGAAGTTCTCCAGAGCGCGCTGTGTCTGGGCCCCCCAGTAGGCGTCGGCGGGCACCTCGATCTCGCCGAGGCTGTCCTCTTCGGTGCGGGACTGCTCGTCCATGCCGGGCCCTGGTGGCGATCAAATATAAGTTCGACACTCCCGTGCCACCGAGACGGCTCGGCGGCGGCCGTTGGCGATCTCACTCGATCGTGTCGGCCCGCGTGTCGGCGTCGTCGGGATCGTTGACCGGACTCGAGGGGTGGTAGTCGGTGTCGTACTCGCCGGGACGACCGTCCAGCCGGTCGGGGTTGAGCCGCCCGTCAAGCAGCATGAAATCGAGTACGGTACAGTACAGCATCGCCTCGACGACCGGCACCGCCCGCGGCGGCAGGGACGGGTCGTGTCGACCGACGACGGTGATCTCCTTGCGCTGGTCGGTCTCCCAGTCGACGGTCTCCTGGGTCTTAGGAATCGAGGTAGGGGCGTGCCAGCTGATCTCGCCGTAAATCGGCTCGCCGGTCGTGATCCCGCCCTGGAGCCCGCCGTGGTCGTTGCCCTCCGGGACGGGGTCGCCGGGCTCGCTGACGACGGCTTCACGAGAGCCGTCGTCGAACTCCCAGTCCTCGTTGCGGTCGCTGCCCCGCGTCGATCGCGCGGCCGTCCCGAGTCCGAACTCGACGGCCGTCACCGCCGGAATGGCGAAAAACGCCCGGCCCAGCCGCGCCGGCATGCTGTCGAAGCGCGGGGCGCCCAGCCCCCGGGGCACGCCGCGACACTCGAAGTACACCGACCCGCCGATCGAGTCACCCTCGCGCTGGTACTGGTCGATCGCGTCGCGCATATCCGCGGCCGTCTCGGGGTGGGCACACCGAACCTCGTTGTCCTCGGCGTGTTCGAGCATCTCCTCGAAGTCCACCGGCGGCGCCTCGATGTCGCCGATCTGGTTGACGTGGCCCTTGATCTGCACGTCGTACTCGCTTTGTGCGAGCACCTGCCGTGCGATCGCGCCGGCGGCCACCCAGTTGACCGTCTCCCGGGCCGAGGAGCGCCCACCCCCGCCCCAGTTGCGCGTGCCGAACTTCGCCGAGTAGGTGTAATCGCCGTGTGAGGGCCGGGGGGCGGTGACGAACGGCTCGTACTTGCCCGACCGGGCGTCCTTGTTCTGGATCACCATCCCGATCGGCGTGCCGGTCGTGTAGCCGTCCTGCAGCCCGGAGTTGATCGTGACTTCGTCCGGTTCCCCCCGCGAGGTGGTGATCATCGACTGGCCGGGCTTGCGCCGGTCGAGTTCGGCCTGGATGTCGGCCTCACTCAGCTCGACGCCGGCCGGCACGCCTGAGACCGTACACCCCATCGCCTCGCCGTGGGACTCACCGTACGTCGTCAGCTGGAAGAGCCGCCCGAAGCTGTTCCCGTTCATCGACTTCTAATCGGGGATCCGCACGTAAAGAGGTTGGTCACCCGGCCCGAGGCAGGCTCAAACTCCGCTGACGTCGGCGCCCAGCTCCGCGAGGACGCCGAAGTAGCCCGGAAACGAGACCTCGACGTGTTCGGCGCCGGTGACCGTCGTCTCGCCCTCTGCGACCAACCCGGCCAGGGCGAGCGCCATCACGAGCCGGTGATCGCCGCGGCCGTCGACGGCCGTTCCCGTCAGCGTCGACTCGCCGCCGTGGATCGTCAACGTCGACTCGGTCTCCTCGACGACCACCCCCAGCCGGTCGAGGCTCTCCGCCATCGCGCTGACCCGGTCGGTCTCTTTGTACCGGACGTGCTCGCAGTTGACAAGCGCCGTCGTCCCGTCCGCGACGGCCCCGAGGACCGCGATCGTCGGAAACAGGTCCGGCGTGTCCTCGACGTCGACGGCGGTGCCCGAAAGCGGGGCTCCATCGACGGTGATCTCGCCGGCCTCTCGGTCCCACTCGACGGGTGCGCCCATCTCGGCGAGGACATCGACGATCGCGTCGTCGCCCTGTGCGGTCGGGCGCGCACCGGTCACCGTGACGGTCCCGCCGGCGATCGCTCCCGCAGCGAGCAGGTACGAGACCGAGGAGAAATCCCCCGGTACCGCGTAGCCGCCCTCGGGCGGGACGTACTCCTGGCGGCCGTCGACGAGGTATCCCCGCCCCGTCTGGCGGGTCCGCACGCCAAACTCCTCGAGCAGCTCCCGCGTGATCGCGACGTAGGGCGCGGACTTGAGCTCGGTCTGGAGCGTGAGATCGACCCCGGCGTCGGTGACCGCCCCGGCCATCAACAGTGCCGTGACGAACTGCGAGGAGACGTCGCCGGGGATCGCGGCCGAGCCGCCGGTCATCCGCCCGCCCACGACCAGCGGTGCCCGGCCGTTCCCGCGGGTGCTCTCTGCGCGGGCGCCCAGCGTCTCCAGGGCCCGCAACAGCGGTCCCTGGGGGCGGGACCGCAGCGACTCGTCGCCGGTCACCACGGTCGTTCCGTCGACGAGCCCCGCGGCGGCCGCCCCGAGCCGCATCGTCGTCCCGCTGTTTGCACAGTCGAGCACCGTCTCTGGGACCGCCGGCCGCGGGCCGAACCCCTCGATCTGAAACTCCCCGTCCACCCGCTCGACCGATCCCCCGAGGGCCTCGACGACCCGTATCGTCGCCCGCGTGTCGGCGCTGTCGAGCGGATTCCGGATTCGGATGCCCTCCCGGTCCGCGTAGCCGGCCGCGAGGATCGCCCGGTGGGTGTAACTCTTTGAGGGCGGCGCGGGCACGCGTCCGTCGACGGTCGAGGGCGAGACGGTCGCCTCCATACCGAGGCGAGGTGGGCCGACACAATGAGCGTACCGACCGGCGGTCGCGGCCGGCAACCGCACGCCTAAGTGAGTCGCGATCGACCGGTCGGTATGGATCCAGATCTCTCCGGGCTCGACGCGTACCTCGAGGACGCCGGCGTCGACGGGTATCTCATCCACGCCGCCTCGACGGACGCAAACCAGTGCTACCTCTCGGGGTTCGACGCCCCCGATCCCTTTCTCACGCTGTACGACGGGTCGGTACACCTCCTCCCGCGGGGACTCGAGTACAGCCGGGCGACATCGGAGTCCCGGGCAGAGACCGTCTCCCGGTACGCCGACTACGATTACCGGGAGCTCGCGGCCGAACACGGACCGACGGAAGCCCGCGACCGCGTTTTTGCCGCCTTCCTCGCCGATCGCGGCGTCGAGTCGGTGGCCGCCCCCGAGCGGTTCCCCCTGGGGATCGCCGACGGGCTCCGGGAGCGAGACGTTGCGGTCGCCGTCGACGAAGAGGATGCGATCGGTGAGCTCAGGGCCCGCAAGACCGACGCGGAGGTCGACCACATCAGAGACGCCCAGCGCGCGACCGAGACCGCGATGGCCCGCGCCGAGAGCCTGATCGCCGACGCGACGGTCGAGGACGGACTCCTGGTTCGGGACGGCGACGTCCTCACGAGCGAGTGGGTCACCCGCGCCATCGAGACGAGCCTGCTCGAACAGGGCTACGCGCTCGAGGAGACGATCGTCGCCTGCGGGAGCGACGCCGCGGACCCACACGACCGCGGGAGCGGTCCCTTGGCGGCCGGCGAGTCGATCGTCGTGGACATCTTCCCCCAGAGCAAGGCGAGTAAGTACCACGCCGACATGACCCGGACGTTCTGCCGGGGCGCGCCCGGCGACGAGCTCCGGGAGTGGTACGAGCTGACCGACGCCGCCCTGGAGGCGGCGCTGTCGGCCGTCGAGCCGGGGGCGACCGGCGGGGCCGTCCACGACGCGGCCTGTGAGGTCTACGAGGAGGCCGGACTGCCGACCCTGCGGACCGACGAGACCGCAGAGACAGGGTTCATTCACTCGACCGGCCACGGCGTCGGCCTGGAGGTTCACGAACGACCCAGCGTCGGCCGCGACGGCCCCGAGCTGGCGCCGGGTCACGTGATCACGATCGAGCCCGGCCTGTACGATCCCGCGGTCGGAGGCGTCCGCATCGAGGATCTCGTGGTCGTCACCGAGGACGGCTTCGAGAACCTCACCGACTACGAGAAGCGGCTGGTCGTCTGAGCTGCGGTCACTCGACGGTCTCCTCGGGTGGGGTCGCCTCGAGGGTCCGAAAGTTCAGCTTTGTTCCGTGGCGGTCGAACGCCGCCAGGGCCGACTCCTCCCAGGGCGGAACGCCGACGAACACGACTTCGCGGAGGTCGTCCCGCTTCGACACCCGTAGGTCACCCCGCGGGTGCGAGACGAACACGCCGGGGGTCTGTCCGGCCGGCGTCGTCAGGTCGACCCCGAACACTGCGTTGAGTGCGTCGCCTTTGTTCGGCAGATAAAAGTGGGTGAACACCGGCGTCTCCGGGGACAGATCCGTTCCGCGGAGCTCGCCGGCCGGCGTGACGGCCAGCGGCACCGTCGTCGGGTCCGGGTCGCTCTCCCGACCCATGCCGAGCAGCGTCTTGACGAGCCCCCGCGTAATATAATACACGCTCACTGTTCGGCCGCGCCGTATTTATATTGCCGACACCCGGCCGCGGGCGCTCGAATGTCGGGGGCTTTTATATTGCCCTCGGGAACGTGGGGTGTGTCTCGGATCGACTCGGCTGGGGCGTATCTCGGCGCGGTCACGCTCAGCGCCGTGGTCACGGTCGGGGCGCTGTACGGGCTCTTTCGGGCCGACCCGGTGGGGTTCGTGGGCCAACTCGCTGCCGCTCCGGTCGGTGCGGTCGCGTCCTCTCCGGTGGTCGTCGGGCTCGCGGGGCTCGTCGTCGCCGGACTCGCCGGGCTGTTCGGATCCGTCGTCGTGCTCGGCGCCAGGGCCGCAGAGTCTCGCGACCGGTGAGGTTTTACTCGCTCGCGGGCAAGGCCGTTCGTGGCCATCACGGACAAAGTGTACGTCAAGAACCACCGCCAGATCGCCGCCCAGCTCGAGACGTCCTTTCCGAAGGGGGCCTTCCACGGCGCGACCATGGACGTGCTCTACACCGGCGAGGGACTCAGCAAGCTCGACGACGCGACCCGTGACCGGGTCCTCGAGTTCGCCGAGGACTTCCTGGACTGTGACTGCGAGGCAAACCCCCACTGCGGACACCCCCAGCAGAAGTTCGTCGCTTACCTCCTCGAGCTCCGCGAGGACGGGCTGGGCCCGGACGCGATCGTCGACGTGATGGGCGACGAGTACATGCTGTACGCATACCCGGGCGACGTGCTCTCCTTTCTCGACGGCGCCGTCAGAACACTTGAGGCCGCCGAGACGCTGGCCGACGTCGACGGCGAACCCGCGGCCGCCGACCGCGCCGGGCGCCTCCGCCGGGCGCTCACCCGGTGACGCCCCGGCGGAACTCGGATCTCACCCGTTTCGGCCTCACGGGGTCTCGTCGAAGCTGCTGCCGATCCGGTACGGTTCGTCCTCGCCGTCGTCGAGGTCCTCGAGCTGCACGACGTCTTCTTGATCGTGTTCGTCGAGTTCCTGGCGGAGCTTCGTCACGTAGCGTTTGTGCTCCTCGAGCTGCTCGCGGAGGTGATCGGCCTCGAGTTCCAGGCGCTCGTGTTCGCGGACGAAACTCTTCGGCACCTCGACTTTCGGGGGGAACGATGCCGTCTCGGACTCCTCTGAGTCGCTGACCTCGTGTTCGGGGACGACCTCGATCTGTCCGTCGTGGGCAACCAGCATGTCGACGTAGTCCCGAAACACCGCGGACAGCGAGATGTCACGCTCCTCCGCGATGTCCCGGAGCGTCTCGAACTTCTCCTGGCTCACGCGAAAGGAGATCGTCTTGTTCTTGTTGCCCATCGTTGGTCTGTGATCGTCGCTGCTCGCACTTAATCGTTTGTCAGACGCTCTCACCCGGAGGTGACCACCCTCGCGGGAGCGGTCCGTCGATCCGCCGTCCCCTCGGTGGAGCCGGCGTGTGCGAGGACGCTCTACGCGGAGAGTCCCTCGAGCGCCCGACAGGCCCGCACGACTGTCGCCGGTGCGCCGCTCGGGCCGTCCGCGACGCGGTGATCCGGGACGAAAAGCGGCGCCGGATTCCCCGCGAGCGCCGCCCTGACAGCCCCCTCGTCCTCGGAGTCGAGTTCGGGTGCCATCCGCGCGACCTGCGCGACGGTCGCGGACTCGCCGTACGGGAGCTTTCGAACCGCTTCGAGGGCCGCGCGGTGATCGGTCCGCATCGTCAGCGCCACGGCGACCTCCTCGAACTCCTCGCGAGTTCCCTCGAAGTACGCGAGCACCCGATCGAGCAGGTCGTGGCTCGGATCGGCGACGGCCTCCGGGTCCGGCTCGACGGGAAACTCGACCGAGAGCACCCGGCCCTGTGCGAGTCCGATCTGGACGTGTCGGTCCAGCGTGGGCAGTTCGCGGCTGTACACTCCCGCCGGCGACGCGGTCATGGCAGAGAGTTGGCTCCCGGCGGCTTGTGCGTTCCGGCAGTCACCGGCCGCGTAGCCGGTCGAGGTGTGCGATTCGGCGGTCGATCGAGTCGGCGGTACCGATGTCGTGGCGGACCCTGAGCTCGTTCGTTGTCGGGAGCGTTCGCTCGGCGATCCGCTCGGCGGCGGCGATCGTGTCGGCGATCCCGACGGCGGCGACTGCCCGCGATGTGGTGGTGTACAGGCCGTCCTCGCGCTCGTCGACGCTCGCGTAGAAGGCGAGCCCGTCGCCGGTCTCCTCGATCTCGATTCGCTTTCCGGCCTCGGGGTCGGTCGGGTAGCCCGCCGGCACGGCGTACTTACAGACCGTCGCCTGCCGGGCGACGCGGAGCTGGGGCAGTCGATCCCCCTCGCGAGCGGCGACGAGCACGTCGAGGAGGTCGGTCTCGAGGATCGGTAGCGTGTTCATCGCCTCGGGGTCGCCGAAGCGGGCGTTGAACTCGATCAGCTTCACGCCCTCGGCTGTGAGCATGAACTGGCCGTACAGCACGCCCTTGTACCCCTCGAGCGCGTCGGCGGTCTGGCGGATGATGTCGACGGCCTCGCGGTACTCGGCCTCGTTCATGAACGGCAGCGCGAGCCCGGCGTCGCTGTAGGCGCCCATCCCGCCGGTGTTTGGCCCCTCGTCGCCCTCGAAGGCCCGCTTGTGGTCCTGGACCGCCGGCGTGACACGGACCGAGTCCCCCGCGACCAGCGCTTGGACGGTAAACTCCTCGCCCCGCAGGCGCTCCTCGAGCACCAGCCGGTCGTACCCCGACTCGCGGATGTAGGCCTTCGCCTCTGCGGGGGTGACCTGCTCGCCGATCACGCGCACCCCCTTCCCGCCGGTCAGCCCGGCGGGTTTGACCGCCAGGTCGCCCTCGTGAGCGTCGATGTACTCGCAGGCCGACTCGGCGTCCTCGAAGGTCTCGAAGGCCGGCAGTCCGGGGATGTCGTTGGCCGCCATGAACCGCCGCTGGTAGGCCTTGTCGGTCTCGATGCGGGCCTCGCGCTCGTGGGGGCCGAAGGCGTAGATCCCGGCCTCGTCGAGGGCGTCGGCCACCCCCGTTGCCAGCGGCGCCTCCGGCCCGATCACGGCGAGCGTCGCGCCGATCTCCTCGGCGTAGGCCCGCACGGCCGTCGGATTGGTCGTCTCCAGGCGCTCGACCCCCGCCGAGAGCTCCGCGATCTCCGGGTTCCGGGTGCCCGCGCAGGCGTACAGCGCCGCGTCGTCGGCCACCGCCCGAGCGATCGCGTGCTCGCGTCCCCCGCCGCCGACGAGCAGGACCGTCTCCTCCATGTCCGGCAGGGCGAGCGGCCCCCGCCTAAAGCTTGCGGGCGGCCGTTGCCGATGGCCCCGTCGGCGGTCGGGTTATGTGCGTCCCCGGCGTACGAGCGGTATGACGTCCACGTCCCCGATCGACCGCAACCGGCTCGATGAGGAGGCCAGCGCGTACCTGGCCGCCCACGCCGACAACCCCGTCAACTGGCAGCCCTGGGACGAGCGGGCGCTGGCGGCCGCCCGGGAGCGCGACCGGCCGATCTTCCTCTCGATCGGCTACGCGGCCTGTCACTGGTGTCACGTGATGGCCGAGGAGAGTTTCTCCGATCCCGCCGTCGCGGAGCTGGTGAACGACAGGTTCGTTCCGATCAAGGTCGACCGCGAGGAGCGCCCGGATCTCGACAGCATCTACATGACCGTCTGCCAGCGCGTGACCGGCCGGGGCGGCTGGCCGCTGTCGGTCTGGCTCACCCCCGACGGCCGGCCCTTTCACGTCGGCACGTACTACCCGCCGGAACAGCGCCGCGGGACCCCGGCGTTCTCGGACGTGCTCGAGGGAATCCGCGAGGCCTGGAGCGATCCCGAGCGCCGGGAGGAACTAGAAACCCGCGCCGACCGCTGGGCCGAGCTCGCCGATCCCGACGCCGACCGCGAGGCCGCCGACCGCGGGACGATCGAGGGCGACGACGCCGACGACGCCGACGGGGCCGACGGGGAGTTGCTCGAGTCGGCCGCTGAGGCCACGGTTCGGGGCGCCGACCGCGAGCACGGCGGGTGGGGCACCGGACCGAAGTTCCCCCATCCCGCCCGACTCGAGGTGCTCTTTCGAGCCCACGACCGGACCGGCCGGGAGCGGTTCCGGACGGTGGCGGTCGAGAGCCTCGACGCGATGGCGACCGGCGGACTGTTCGATCACGTCGGCGGGGGATTTCACCGGTACGCGACCGACCGGGAGTGGACGGTCCCGCACTTCGAGAAGATGCTGTACGACAACGCCGAGCTCGCTCGAACGTACCTCTCGAGCGCGGCCCTGACCGGCGAGGAGCGGTACGAGTCCGTCGCCCGCGGGACGCTCGCCTTCCTCGAAGCCGGGCTCCAGCGACCGGACGGCGGCTTCGACAGCAGCCTCGACGCCCGCAGCGGCCCGGACCGCGAGGAGGGAGCCTATTACACCTGGACGCCGGAGGAAATCGAGGCGGCGGTCGACGATCCGGACGACGCGGCGCTGTTTTGCGAGCGGTACGGGATCGCCAGGCCCGGCGACATCAGCGGGCGGTCGGTCCCGCGGATCGAGCGGTCGGTCCCGGAGCTGGCCGAGGCCCGCGAGACGCCCCCCGAGGCCGTCGAGGCGGGGCTCGACCGCGCCCTCGAAGGGGTCCGGGCGGCCCGCCGCGAGCGACCCTCGCCGCCCCGCGACGAGAAGCTCCTCGCGGGGTGGAACGGGCTCGCGATCGGCGCCTTCGCCGAGGCCGGGCTCGTCCTCGAGGATCGGTACACAGAGGTCGCCCGCAGGACCGCCGAGACGGTCCGCGAGCGGCTCTGGTCTCCCGAGACCGGCCGCCTCAACCGCCGGTACGCCGGCGGGACCGCGAAAATAGACGGCTACCTAGAGGATTATGCCTACCTCGGGCGCGGCCTCATCCGGCTGTACGAGGCCACCGGCGATTCCGAGTGGCTGACCCTCGCCGTCGAGTTGGCCCGAGCGATCGAGGCGGAGTTCTGGGACTCCGAGACTGAGACCCTGTATTTCGCCCCCGAGACCGACGGGTTGGTCGCTCGCCCGACGGAGGTCAGGGACGGATCGACCCCCTCGAGTACCGGCGTCGCCGTCGAGCTGTTCGACGCAGTCTCGCGGTTCGTCGACGACGGGTTCGACGAACTCGCGGCCACGATTCTCGAGACACACCGCCAGACGATCCGCTCGGCTCCCGTGGAACACGCGACGCTCGTGCTCGCCGACGACGCCGTCGCCCGGCGGCTCGAGCTGACCCTCGCCGGCGGGGCCCCACCGGACTGGCCGGCCGCGCTGGCCGACCGGTACGTCCACCCCCGGGTCGTCACTCGCCGGCCCGCCTCCGACCGGCTCGGGGGCGTCCTCGACGAGCTCGGGCGGGAGCGTCCGCCACCGATCTGGGCCGACCGAGACGCCACCGGCGCGCCGACGGTGTACGCCTGCCGGGAGTTCGTCTGCTCACCGCCACAGTCGTCGCTCGCCGGGGCGCTGGCCTGGGCGGACAGTCAGTCCACGTAACCCTCGGCCCCGGCTGGGGCCCCCAGCCGCTCGACGAGCCGGTCGGCTATCCAGACGGCGATCGGCTCGCCCTCGCGTTCGACGAAGCGCGCGAGTTCCTCGCCGTCGCGCTCGACCAGCACCGTCGGCACTCGATCGATCCGGTTGGCCTCGACCCCGGGGCCGCGTTTGTCCTCGTCGACGGCGTGGACCGCGATCCGGTCGTCGGGGACTCCGGCGGCCTCGAGCGCCGCGGCGAAATCCGGGAGCTGTGCGGTCGTGTCCCGACACCAGTCTCCGCCCCAGATCCTGTAGGTGACCTCCTCGCTGTAGGCCCCGAGAACGGCGACGGTATCGGCGTACGTGTCCGCCACCCAGACGGGGTTCGGCGTCATCGCATCGAGTGTCATACCTCCCGTTTGCGTCCCGCCGACTTAACCGTTCGAGCCGGTCGCGGCGGTTAAGTGCCGCGGCCGCGTACCCACGATATGGCAATCGACCCAGAGTTCGAGCGATCCTACGAGCAGGTCGGGGAGCGCGACGGCGCGACGATCTGGACCGAGGACGGCGAGGAGCCGACGACAGAGCGCCAGGGGATCCGCGGGACACACGTCGCGGTCGATTTCGACCTGTGCATCGGCGACGGCGCCTGCCTCGAGGACTGTCCGGTCGACGTCTTCGAGTGGGTCGAGACCCCCGATCACCCCGAGAGCGAGCTGAAGGCCCACCCGACCCACGAAAAACAGTGTATCGACTGCATGCTGTGTGTCGACATCTGTCCGGTCGACGCGATCGACGTCGACGGCGGTCGTCCGGGTCGGGTGTGACTCCGGTCGCGATCTGAGTCACTCGCGGCTCTTCCTGAGCCTGGCGCGCTCCTCGTCGATCTCCGGCCCGGCGTAGGCGTCGAGCAACTCGCCGACCGCCGCCCCGAGCGCCTTCTTGCAGGTCCGCGTCGAGTCGAAGTCGAACCGATCGGCCGCCGCCGCCCAACTGCTTGCCTGCAGCGTCTTGTAGATCAGCAGCCGCTCGATCCGGTCGTCGAGTGCGACCGCCGGGTCGACGAGGTGCCGGTAGACCAGCCGTCGAACGGGACGGGGAGCGGTCTCGTAGACCGCGGCGCCTTCGGGCACGCCGGCGAGAAACTTCCACTCCCGATCGGACAGGCACAGCGGCGGCGTCCCGGCCGCGCCGCGACAGGCAGCTCCGATCACCGCAGGATCGGCGTCGGCCAGCGCGTCCGAGACCGTCGCCGGTGTGCGGCGGTGAAACCACTCGGTGTGACGGGCACACAGCTCCTCGCCGGCCGGCGTGAGCGGATCGAGCACGAGCGCCGACCGCTCGCCGCTGCGCTCGTTGCGTGCAGTCCCGAGATGGACCGTCCGAAATCCGTTGGCCCGCCAGAACCGACACAGCCCCGGCGTCGCGCCGAAGGCCGCCCCGAGCCAGTCGCCGTCGACGCGCTCGCGGATCTCCGCGAGCAACCGCGATCCCAGCCCCCGGGAGCGCACGGCTCCGTGGGTGGCGATCCGCAACACGCGGTGGCCCACCGGCTCTGCGGCCGCCTCGTCCCGGAGCTGGTGGCTGAGCACGTCTGGCAGGAGATGCCCGCGGACCTGCCCGCCGGCGTACAGCGATGCCCGGGTCTCCGCCGGTAGTCCACCCTCGCGGGCCAGAAGCGCCACCGCGACGACGTGACCGTCGTGCAAAAGCGCGTGTACGGTGACGTTGGGTGCGTCGAGCAGCCGCGCCAAGTCGTCGGGTTCGGTCCGGTAGTGGGCGGCGACGAGCAGCCCGAAGACCTCCCGGAGCAGGTGTTCGTCGGCGAGCAGGTCCGCCCCCGTCGGTGCCCTGTACTCGACGGTCTCGGGGGTCGCCCCGGCGATCAGCGGCTCGACCGGCGGCCGAGCGTCGAGCACGAGCGCCCGAAACGACCACACCTCGATCGGATCCCCCGGCGCGTACCGGATCGGCTCGTCCATCGATAGCTCCGTGACCGTCAGGGGGCTCTCGGCCAGTCGGTCGCGAAACCGGACCGCGAAGCCCCGCCCGGCCCCCTCGTAGCCGTGGACGGTCGTGGCGAAGGCGACGGCGTCGGCCCCGAGCAACGCCTCGAGGATGTCGACGGGCACGCCGGCGGCCTCGTCGACGATCACGCAGTCGGGCTCGCCCGGAAGTAATGCGGCTGCCGCCGGGAGCTCGAACCGGATCCGCCCGCCCCCTGGGCCGGCGAGTTCGCGGGCGCTGCCGCTCGACTCGCCCCCGAGGTGGTCCCGAGCGCGGGCGAACAGCGTCTCGACGTTCCGGGCGGCCGGCGCGGTCACCAGCACGTCCCGTCCCTCCGTCGCCAGTGCGGCCGCGGCCAACCCGGCTGCGCTCGATTTGCCTCGGCCGCGGTCGGCCTCGACGACCACCGCGTTTCCGGCGTCTTCGAGTTCCTCGAGGGCCGCGACGGCCTCGGCCTGGTCGGCCGTGCGACAGGCGGCGTAGGCCCACTCGGGGAACGCGGCCTCTGCGGGTGGCGACGGCTCGGGCGGGGGGCGACGCGGCGCCGGACCGGTGAGCCCGTCGTCGAGCACCGTCCCGTCCGGGGCGACGATCGCGACCCCGCGGTGCTCCCTGAGCGTCGCGACCAGACGGCGCCGGAAGTTCCCCGCGACGGCGTCTACCTCGTGTGGAGGAACCGCGAGCGAGGCGTCGAACTCGTCCCTTCGGGTCGGCCACGAATCGAGCGGCGGCGTCAGCAGGACGAACAGTCCACCCCCGTCGACGGCGCCGACGGCCCGTCCGATCGCGTTCGGCCGGCAAGCGTCGTGACAGTCGAGCACGACCGCGTCGTAGGTGGTCCCGAGGAGCTTCTCGGTCCGGTCGGGAGAGATCACCGTCGCCACCGGGAGCGCGGCCGTGCCTACGTAGGCCGCGCGCTCTGCACCCGCGGTGGCGAGCGTCTCGCGAGCCCGAGTTCGTGTCCGGTCGGGATCGCCGGTCACCACCAGTAGGCGGCGCTCTCCGGCGGCGCGTGCCTCCCCACGAAGCCGACCCGCGTAGTCCACACTTCGAGTCACCGCCCCGATCGCATGTAGCCTGCGGTCCCCGCCTTTTTGACCGAGACGCCGACTGTGCCGTCCGGGCGCCGTTCCGTCGGCCTCGTTCCCGCCGGGAGGACCCGTCGGTCACCCCCTACGAGGCCGCCAATACTGTTAATTGGTAGCACACCGTTCGGTCGGTATGGGAGCCGGGCACAGCGCAGCCGGTCGGATCGAACGAACGCCGAAAGTCCTCGTCGTGCTCGCGAGTTTGTTTCTTCTCGTTGTCGTTCCGCGGCTCCCGTATCCGGCACTCTCGCCGACGGTCGCCGGCCTCGGCCTACCGCGGCTCGCCGGCGGGACCAACGTCTGGACGACGACGAGCGCGCTCGCACAGTCACTCTGTGGCGCCTGGCAGGCCTGCGTGCGCACCGCGGCGTCGGCGATCAAGCCGGTGACGGCGCTCGGCGCGTGTCTCGGATCCGTCGAACGGGCCCAGCGGCTCGCCGACGACGAACGAGACAGCGTCGCGGCCGAGCGGGCGGCCTTCGAGACGTTCGCCGAGGCGGTCGCGTCGATGCCGACGACGACCGCCTCGCCGTCGCCGTCGGTCCGCCGGACGGACGGGTCGGGGCAGTCCCTCGCGGCGGTCCGGGAGCGCTACCGCGAGACCGTCCTCGCGGCTCCGGGCTACGAGCGGGCCTACGACGAGGATCTGTCGGAACACATAACCGCCGAGTTCGGCCGGCCCGTCGCTGGAACAGTGCTCGCCGACGGGCGGCTCACCCCGCCGCTCAAGCGGGTACTCGTTGCCGGCGCGCGCGAGTCAGCCGCCGAACGAACGGACCTGCTCGGGGCGCTCGACCGCGAGCGCGACTCGCTCGCGACCGCTGTCGACCGGCTCGACCGGGCCGGCGACGTTCTCTCCCCGACCGCGCTCGAGGACCGATCGTTCTCGGAGTTAATCGACCGGGAGGGGCGGCTCCGCGCGGCCGAGCGGGACTGTACCGACCTGCTGACCGACCGCCAGCGCCGAATTCACGAGGAGCGCCGGCGCACCGGCTCGCTGCTGCAGGAGTACCTCTATGCCGACCTTGAGCCGACCTATCCCGTTCTGGATGCGACGGTCCGACAGATCGATCGGCTCCGGGACCGGCGCCGAGCGGTCACCCGCGCGGTCACCGCCCGGGTTTGAGCGACAGTACCACACGTCGGGCGCTTCGAAAACACTTTACGCGCAGGTGGGCCACATACGGTCGCACGCTGTGTGGGGTCGATGACGCTCCCAGCTCTCACAGGACTACCGAGTGCGGCGTCGGCCGTACGGGCGGGGGAGCGAGCCTGCACACAGGAGGATCACAATGCCAGTATACGTTGACTTCGACGTTCCAGCCGACCTCGAAGAGGACGCGCTTGACGCCCTTGAGGTGGCTCGAGACACGGGAACAGTAAAGAAAGGAACCAACGAGACGACCAAAGCCGTCGAGCGCGGCACCGCCGAGCTCGCGTACATCGCCGAGGACGTCCAGCCCGAGGAGATCGTGATGCATCTCCCGGAGTTGGCCGACGAGAAGAGCGTGCCGTTCGTGTTCGTCGGCGCCCAGGATGATCTGGGTCGGGCCGCCGGCCTCGAGGTCGGCAGTGCCGCCGCGGCGGTCGTCGACGCCGGTGACGCCGAGGACGAGATCGAGAGCGTCGCCGAGACGGTCGCGGAGCTGCGATAGCGATGAGCGCCGAGGACGAGGAGAGCGGCTCGACGCCCGCGGAGGTCATCGAGATCGTCAGCCGGACCGGCATGCACGGCGAGGCCATGCAGGTCAAGTGCCGGATCCGCGAGGGCTCGAACAAGGGTCGGATCATCACCCGAAACGTCCTCGGGCCGGTCCGTGAGGGCGACGTTCTCCAGCTGCGCGAGACCGCCCGCGAGGCCGACGCCATCGGAGGGCAGTGAGATGGTCTCGAAACGCACCTGCGATTACACCGGCGAGGAGATCGAACCCGGCACCGGCAAAATGTTCGTCAAGACCGACGGCACGGTGCTGTGGTTCAAAGACTCGAAGGCCGAGAAAAACTACTTCATGGGCCGCGAGGCCCGCGACCTCGAGTGGATCCACGAGGACGAGACCGACACATGAGCGACTCCGAGCGCACGTTCGTGATGGTCAAACCCGACGGGGTCCAGCGGGGCCTGATCGGCGAGATCGTTTCCCGGTTCGAGGATCGGGGGCTGAAGCTCGTCGGCGCGAAGTTCGCCCACCTCGATCGCGAGCTGGCCGAGCGCCACTACGCCGAACACGAGGACGAGCCGTTCTTCGAGGACCTGGTCGGGTTCATCACCGCCGCTCCGGTGTTCGCGATGGTCTGGGAGGGACAGGACGCCGTCCGCCAGGTCCGCTCGATGATCGGCGCGACCGACCCCGCCGAGGCCGCCCCGGGGACGATCCGCGGCGACCTGGGGTTGGATCTCGGTCGGAACGTAATCCACGGCTCGGATCACGAAGATTCCGGGGCCAACGAGCGCGAGATCGGTCTGTTTTTCGACGACGACGAGCTGACCGACTACGAGCGCATCGACGAAACCTGGCTCTACGAGTAGGGTTCGTCGCTTCGCGCGCCGGTCGACAGCCCCGGAGACTCGACTACGTTCTCGAGCCCCCGCCCGTCGACCGGCGCGCGGTTACCGCCTCGGGGGTGAGCTGTGTCCGCGCGCCGAGTGACTCGACGGCGAGTGCCCCGCAGGCGTTCGCGACGGCGAGGGCCTCCGTACGGTCTGTGCCGTCGAGCCGAGCCGAGAGGTAGCCGGCTGCGAACGCGTCGCCCGCGCCGGTCGTATCGACAGGGCTGCTCCGAAACCCGGCGTGCGAGCGGACGGTCTCGCCGCTCTCGAGTTCGGCGCCGTCGGCCCCCTGCGTGATCACCGTCGCACCCGCTGCCCGGTCGAGCAGCCCCTCGCGACGGGCGGTCGCCGCCTCGGCGTCGTTGAGAAAGACGACGTCGGCGCGTGCGAGTACCGTCTCCGTCGCCGGCCGGTCGACCCGGCGTCCGGGATCGACGCTGACCGGCACGCCAGCTGCGACGGCCCGCTCGGCCAACCGACGAGCGGTGTCGGGATCCTGGCCGGTCAGGTGGAGGTGATCGGCCGCGGCGAGTCGCCGCTCCGGGAGATCCGACGCCGCGAAGGCCTCGTTCGCGCCGTCGGCAGCGAGCACCGTCACCCGCCCTCGGTCGTCGACGAGCAGCCGCTTGACTGCCGTCTCCCCCGCGACGGTACGAAGCAGCGAGCAGTCGACGCCGGCGGCGGCGAGGTCGGCAACCGCCCGCCGGCCGCGCCCGTCGTCGCCGACGGATCCGAGCAACGCCACGTCGTGTTCGAGTCCGGCGAGCCCGGCGGCGACGTTGGCGGCGCTGCCCCCGCCGGCGCCTCGGTGCTCGGTGACGGTCACCTCGCCGTCGGGGTCGGGAAGCCGCGGCACTCTGAGCGTCAGATCCCAGTTGACGTGTCCGGCACAGACGACCCGGGCCATCAGACACACCTGCCCGCGCTGACTCGGGGTCGGCGACCGTCGTCCATACGCTTCGGTCCGTCCCGAGTGATATAAGCTCGGCTCTCCGTCCGGCGTCGCGAGAGCCCCTGGTCGTCACGGCTCGGCGGTTAGAGCTCTTTGGTCATCTCGACGATCGTCCCGGTCACGCCGGTGTCCTCGTGGCTTGAGAACTCGTGGTCGTACTCCCGGATCCGGTCGTACCCCTGGGCCTGGTAAAAGGGAACGGCGTTCAGCGATGCCGAGAGCCCGATCGTCTCGATGCCCCGAGATCGGGCGCGGCGTTCGAGTGCGGCGTAGAGCTCCGTCCCGACACCCTCGCGGGCGACCCCCGGGGACACGTAGACGGCGGTCACCTCCGCGTCCGGATCGGAGACGTACCCGTCCGGTGCGGCGACCCGCAGCGTGCCGAACCCGACGACCTCGCCGTCGCGGTCGGCGACGAGACAGGCCGTCTCGGGGGCCTCGATCGTCGCGGCGTAGTCGGCCGATCGGCAGCCCCTCGCCCACGCCTCGACCTGGCGCCGGTCGTACGCCTGCGGACCGAGCCCTTCGATCGACGCGCGGTGGACCGCCCGGATCGCCTCGGTGTTTTCGGCGGTCGCCTTCCGGATCTCCATGCGGGCCAATTCCTCTCGGCGATCAAGACCGTTCGGGTGACCACTGTCGTCTGTCTCCTCGAGCGGTCGGGAGCTCCGAGCCGTGAAGAAAAGGGTTAACACCCGCGCCGCAGTACAGCCTTTATGAGTCAACAGACGAACGCGCGGACCTGCGTCTCCTGTGGCATCAACGTCGTCGGGACCAGCGCCGCCTCGTTTGACTGCCCCGAGTGTGGGACCCGGATCCACCGGTGTGCGAAGTGTCGCAAGCAGAGCACGCTGTACGAGTGCCCCGACTGCGGGTTCACGGGTCCGTAACGATGGGAAAAGTCGCCGCCCAACTCAAGGTGATGCCGGAGAGCCCGGACGTCGATCTCGACGTCCTGCAGGAGGAACTCGAACGGGTACTGCCCGAGGGGGCGAAAATAAACGGATTCAAGCGCGACGACATCGCCTTCGGGTTGGTCGCGCTGTTGCCGACCGTGATCGTCCCCGACGAGGCCGGCGGCACCGAGGCCGTCGAGGAAGCCTTCGCCGGCGTCTCCGGCGTCGAAAGCGTCTCCGTCGAGGACGTCGGCCGGCTGTGACGCGGCCGGAACGCTCCTTTTAATACCCGGCCTCGTGTAGCGGGGACACCAATGCCCAACTCGAACGGCCCACAGCAGGGGACCCGACACAAGCTCCAGAACGACCCTCGGGACCGTGGATCCTCCCCGCCCCAGCGCGCCATCGCGGACTTCGACGAGGGCGAGACCGTTCACCTCTCGATCGATCCCAGCGTCCAGGACGGGCGGTTCCACCCGCGATTCGCCGGGCAGACCGGAACCGTCACCGGCCAGCAGGGAGAGGCGTATACGGTCTCGATCACCGATGGCGGAACCGAGAAGACGATCATCGCGGCCCCGGCTCACCTCTCGACTCAGGAGTAGCGATGACGATCTTCAAGGAGACGGTCAGCGAACAGTACTTAACGGTCGCGGAGGCAAAGGAAATTCTCGAACGGCTCGAGACCGAACGCGCCGCCGAGGACAGAGAGATGCGCTACGAGCTCTCCCGGGCGGTCGAACACGTCAACCGGTTCGCCGAGCTCGACCCCGAGCAGGCCCGAGCGTTCGTCACGGAGCTGCTCGAACTCGAGAAGGTCGACGACAAGACCGCACACAAGATCGTCGATCTCAAGCCCCGCGACAGAGACGAGCTCCGCGCGGTCTACGCACAGGAACGGTTCACCCTCTCCGGGGAGGAACTCGACGAGATCCTCGCGGTCGTCGACCGACACGTCTGAACACTCGGGACCGCTCCACTCGAAGGACCGGTGGAGCTCCGGAAGCCGGGTTTAAGTAATCGGTCGCCGTACCGGTACAGTATGAGCGCTACTGACAGCCGATCGGGCACCGTGTTGGACGTTTTGCCCCACGGCCGGACCGACGACGACCGGCCAGGATACGAGAAAGAGCCGCTGGCGTACGCGCTCGACACCGAGGAGTTTCGACTGTACGAGCTGGTCGTCGAGGACGGGGACGTTTCGATCGGCGACGAACTCGCCTTCGACGCGCCGGGAGTCGGACGGTTCCACGAGGTCGGGTACGACGAGCTCCCGAGCGGGGCGGCCTCCGAGCTCGAGTACGTCATCGAGGACGTCGTCGAAGCCGATCAAGAGCGGTTCGTGTCCTTCTACAATGACGCGCAGCCGATCACGCTCCGGCTCCACCAGCTGAACCTGTTGCCCGGGATCGGGAAGAAGCTCCGCAACGACATCCTCGACGAGCGAAAGCGCCAGCCCTTCGAGAGTTTCGCGGAACTCGAAGAACGCATCGACGGCCTGCACAACCCCCGAGAGGTGCTCGTCGATCGCATCCTCGAGGAGCTCAAAGAGGAGGACCTGAAATACCGGATCTTCGCCCGACGGGAGGAATGACCGGCCGCGATCCAGACGCCCTGCGCGCCCGGGCCGGCGTCGGCGGCGATCCCCGACAGGACCAACACTTCTTGATCGACGACCGCGTGCTCGACCGGCTGCCGACATACGCGAGCGAGGCCGGGGCTGATCTCACTCACGTCCTCGAGATCGGGGCGGGAACGGGGGCGCTCACCGACCGGCTGCTGGCGGCCGCCGACCGCGTGACGGCGATCGAGCGCGATACGCGCCTGGCAAGCTTCCTCCGCGAAGAGTTCGACGCCGCCCGGAACGAGGGCCGGCTCACCGTCGTCGAGGGCGACGCTCTCGACGTGGCGTTCCCCGAGTTCACCGCGAGCGTCTCGAATCTTCCCTACGGGGTCGCGAGCGAACTCCTCTTTCGTCTGCTCCCCCACGAGCGCCCGCTGGTCTGTACCGTTCAATTCGAGTTTGCCGAGCGACTGATCGCCGATCCCGGAACCGCGGAGTACGGCCGGCTCTCGGTGACGGCCGGTCACTACGCCACCGCCGAGATCGTCGAGACCGTCCCGCCCGAGGCCTTCGACCCGCAGCCGGCCGTCGAGAGCGCGATCGTTCGGACCCGTCCTCGCGAGCCCGCCTACGCAGTCCCCGACGAGGCGTTTTTCGCCCGATTCGTGCGCGCGGTGTTCACCCAGCGCCGGAAGACCGTCCGAAACGCGATCCGGAACTCGGCCCACATCTCCGGGCTGGCCACCCCCGAGGCGGTCGTCGAGGCCGCCGACGAGGACGTGCTCTCCCGGCGGGCCGGCGAGCTCTCGCCGGCGACGTTCGCCGCCCTCGCTGGAGTCGCATGGGAGCGCGGCGAGCCGGAGTAATGCCCGACAGCCCCCGACTCGCCGAGCTCCGCGACCTCGATCGGGTGTACGAGCCCGCCGAGGACTCGCGCCTGCTGGCAGAGACCGCCGTCGAGAGGCTCGACGCGACCGATCGCGTCCTGGATGTCGGCACCGGCACCGGATACGTCGGCGCGCGGATCGCGACCGAGACCGACGCCGCGGTCGTCGGCGTCGATGTCGATCGGGCCGCCTGCCGCCGGGCCCGCGAGGCCGGGCTCCCCGTCGCCAGGGGCGATCTCTGCGGGCCCTTCGCCGCGAACGCTTTCGACGCCGTCGTCTGTAATCCGCCGTACCTCCCCGCCCGCGAGGACGGGTGGGAGGACCCGATGGCCCGCGCAATCGCCGCCGGACCCGACGGTCGCGCGGTCATCGACCGGCTGCTCCGGACCGTCGAGCGCGTGCTCGCCCCCAGCGGCCGGCTCTTACTCCTCCTCTCGACGGTCACCGGCCCCGAGGCGGTGCGGGAAACCGCCCGAGCGGCCGGCCTCGCGGTTACCCGGGTCGCCGCCGAGTCACACCCCTTCGAGCGCCTGCTCGTGTTCGAGGTTCGTCCCGCCCCGCCCGGAGAATAACTACAGATTATATTTTTTGATAGGAAATATTAAGCGGCCACATCTCAAACCAATGCGTAATGAGAGACCGACTTTCGACGACGCTGGGGCTGCACCCGCTGCCGGACCCGGCGAAAGACGAGCTTCGGGCACTGAAGGGCAACCAGATGGAGGATCTCGTCAGCGGGGACGAGTCCGCGGAGATCGGTGACGTCTACGAGGAGGTCAGGTCGGGACTGCTCGACCGGCAGACGACGGCCGGCCTCGATCTGGTCGTGGAGGGACAGCCCCGGTGGGACGACATGCTCGCCCACCCGCTGGCGGTCGCCGACGCCGTCGAGACCCGCGGGCTGGTCAGGTACTACGACAACAACAACTTCTACCGCGAGCCGGTCGTCACCGGATCGCTGTCGCCCACCGAGGACGTCGCCAGCGAGCTCGCCGCCGCCCGGGACCGGACCGACACGGGGCTGCAGGGCGTGCTCCCGGGACCGTACACGCTCGCGGAGCTCGCGACCGACGAACACTACGGTGACGAGGCGGCTTTCCTCGGGGCGATCACCGAGTTCTTGGCGGCAGAGGCCGCGGCCTTCCCGGAGCTCGAGGCGGTCTTCCTGCTCGAGCCGTCACTGGTGACGGCACCGCCGGCCGACGGCGAGCGCGTTAGTGCGGCGCTCGATACGGTCGCGGGTGCGATCGACGCCGACGTGATCGTCGTTCCCTACTGGGGCGCCCTCGACGAACAGACCCACGCCCACGTTCTGGACGCCGCGATCGACGGGCTCGGGTACGATCTCGTCTCTGCGCCCGACGAGGCGACCTACCTGGTCCAGGAGTACGGCACGACCGACGACGTGGCCCTGGGCGTGGTCGACGGGCAGAACACCCTGGTCGAGTCCCCCTCGACGATTTCCGAGCGGATCGACTGGTTCACCGACCGGACGCCCGTCTCCGACTACGACCGGATCTACGCCACGCCCAACACCGGGCTGTTTTACCTCCCGACCAACCGGTTCGGGGAGACGCTGCGCGCGCTCGGCGCGGCCACGACGGAGGTGCCGGCATGACCGATACTCGCACGCAGTTCCGGCCGGCCGACCACCCGAACGAGCATTTCCTGCTGACGACGGTCGTCGGCTCGTACCCGAAGCCGCGGTGGCTCCACCGGGCTCGGGATCTGCTGGAAGACGACGAGGCGAGCTTCGACGCCGCGGACTTAGCCGAGGCCGAGGACGACGCGGCGCGGCTGATCACGGGCGAGCACGAGCGCGCCGGGCTCGATGTCGTCACGGACGGGGAGATGCGCCGCCCGGAGATGGTTGAGTACTTCGCCGAGCGCATCGACGGGTTCGAGTTCAACGGACCGGTCAAGGTATGGGGGCACAACTACTTCGACAAGCCAAGCGTCGTCGAGGCGGTGGACTACGACGAGGAGTGGCTGGTCTCGGAGTACGAGTTCACCAGCGAGATCGCGGCGAGCCCGGTGAAGGTGCCGATCACGGGGCCGTACACGATTGCCAGCTGGTCGTTCAACGAAGTGTATGAGAGCGAGGCGGCGCTCACCCAGGAACTCGCGGGCCTGGTCGCCCAGGAGGTTGAGGCCCTGGTCAAGGCCGGGGTCAACTACGTCCAGATCGACGAGCCGGCGCTCGCGACCACGCCGGACGATCACGCCATCGTCGGGGAGGCTCTCGAGGAGATCACCGACGGACTCCCCGAGGACGTCCGCGTCGGGTTGCACGTCTGTTACGGGGACTACTCTCGGATCTACCCGGAGGTGCTTGAGTTTCCGGTCGACGAGCTCGACATCGAGCTGTGCAACGGCGACTACGAGCAACTCGATGCGTTCCGCGAGCCGGCCTTCGAGAAAGACATCGGTTTCGGCGTGGTCGACGTCCACGTCTCGGACGTGGAGTCGGTCGCCGAGATCAAGCGAAACATCAAGCAGGGGCTCGAGATCGTCCCCCCCGAGCAGCTGACGATCAGTCCCGACTGCGGGCTGAAGCTGCTCGATCGCGAGGTGGCCTACCAGAAGATGGCGAACATGGTGACCGCCGCCCGCGAAGTCGAGCGGGAACTCGACGCCGGCGAGCTCGGGACCCCGGCGATCGCGGACGACTGACGGCCGCCCCGGTCACGCCGGCCGCGACCCGTCGGGTGAGACTCCAAACCCACAAGACCGGCCAGCCGTAAGGAAAGATCATGGACCCGCGAGAGCGGCTCGCACGGCGCGACCTCGACTACGATCCGGACTCGGTGGCCATCGACGACGCCGGGGCTTTCGAGCTGCTCGCTCCCGCCGTGCAGGAGTGGTGGATCGACCAGTTCGGGGAGTTCGTTCCACAGAACGAGGGCTTCTTTACGCCGCCACAGAAGCAGGCGATCCCGCTGATCCACGACGAGACGAACGCCCTGATCGCCGCCCCGACCGGTTCGGGCAAGACCCTCTCGTCGTTTTGTAGCATCATCAACGAGCTGTTCGAGCGGGATCGCACCGAGGGACTCGAGAACGGCGTCTACTGTCTGTACGTCTCGCCGCTGAAATCACTCGCGAACGACATCCACCGGAACCTGACCGAGCCCCTCGAGGGCATCACCGAGCGGCTCGCAGACCGCGGCGAGTCCGTCGAGCTGCGCCACGCGATCCGTCACGGCGACACCAGCGACAGCGAGCGCCAGGCGATGCTCGAGGAAACGCCACACATCCTCAACACTACCCCGGAGACGCTCGCAATCCTGCTCAACTCCCCGAAGTTCAAAGAGAAGCTCCGGACCGTCGAATACGTGATCGTCGACGAGATCCACAGCCTCGCCGACAACAAACGCGGCACCCACCTCGCGGTCTCGTTGGAGCGGCTTGAGCGGCTGGCTGAGTCCTCGCCGACCCGGATCGGCTGCTCGGCGACGGTCGAGCCCCTGGATACGATCGCCGAGTTTCTCGTCGGCCGGGCGGACCCCGGCGGCGACCCCCGGCCGTACGAACTCGTCGACACGCGCTTTCTCCGGGAGTTCGACATCGAACTGGCCTGCCCGACCGACGACCTGATTAACACCCCCGCCGGCGCGGTCAACGACCGGTTTTACGACCAGCTCGACGAGCTGATCCGGGCCCACGAGACGACGCTCGTGTTCACGAACACCCGTTCTGGCGCCGAGCGGGTTCTGCAGAACCTCCGGGAGCGATACGACTACGATCCGGAGAACTCGGCGGCCCACCACGGGAGCCTCTCGAAGCAGAAACGCCAGGCCACCGAGCGGGCGCTCAAAAACGGCTCGGTGGACGTGGTGACGACCTCGACCTCCCTCGAGCTGGGCATCGACATGCCCTCGCTGGATCTGGTCGTCCAGGTGGGCTCGCCGAAATCCGTCGCCGCTTTGCTCCAGCGGGTGGGGCGGGCCGGCCACCGGCTCGGCGAGACGGTCACCGGTCGGGTGTTCGCGCTGGACCGCGACGAGCTCGTCGAGTGTGCGGTGATGCTTGATCGGGCCGCCTCCGGGTTCGTCGACCGCGTGTTCGTCCCCGAGCGCGCCCAAGATGTCGCCGCCCAGCAGGTCTACGGCATGGCGATCAACGGACCCCTCCCAGAATCGGCGGTGACCGGGATGCTCCGGCGGGCCTATCCCTACCGCGAGTACACGAGCGAGGAGTGGGAGCAGCTCGTTCGGTATCTCACCGCCGACTACGAGGGACTTGAGGACCGCAACGTCTACGCGAAGATCTGGCGGGACACCAACGACCCGCCAAGCGGCGAGCACCACTACGAGGCGTATCCTGTCGGGGAGCGCCTGATCGGCAAGCGCGGCCGGCTGGCGCGGGTCATCTACATGACAAACATCGGTACGATTCCCGATTCGTTTACCTGTGACGTGGTTACCAGGGGCGACGACGAGTGGGTCGGCCAGCTCGACGAGGAGTATCTCGACACCTTGGAGACCGGCGACGTGTTCGTGCTCGGGGGCGACCGCTACGAGTTCCGGTACCGCCGGGGCTCGAAGGTGTACGTCGATCCCACTGGCGCCCGGCCGACGGTTCCCTCGTGGTTCTCGGAGCGGCTGCCCCTCTCCTATGACTTGGGCCGGGAGATCCTGTCATTTCACCGGGAGCTGCTCGCTCGGATCTCGGAGGGTGGGCGAGCGGCGGTCCGAGTGTGGCTCCGGGAGTTTCCAATCGACGAGCACAGCGTCCGGGCGATCGCCCGGGCGTTCGACGAGCAGATCAGGTACGCCGGCCCCGAGAGCGTGAGTACGCCCGACCGGTTGGTGATCGAGGAGGAGCTCGACAGAGAGGCCTACGAGCGACACTACTACGTCCACTCACAGTACGGCCGGCGGTTCAACGACGGCTTCTCGCGGCTGTTGGCCCGCCGGGTCGCCCAGGAGGCGACGGCGAACGTCCAGGTGGCGGTCGCGGACAACGGCTTTACCCTCTCGATGCCGCTCAACCGGAAGGTGGACCTCGAGGGGATCGTCCGCGCGCTCGATCCCGACCGCGTCCGCGACCAGCTGCGGGCCAGCCTCGAGGGCACCGACCTGCTCCAGCGGTACTTTCGGATCGACGCGACGCGGTCGCTGATGATACTCAAACGCTACAAGGGCCACGAGAAATCGGCGAGCAAACAGCAGGTCGACAGCGACATGTTGCTGGGATTCGCGAACGGGCTCGAGGAGTTTGCCGTCGTCGAGGAGACCTACCGAGAGATCCTCGAGGACAAACTCAACGTGGCCGGCATCGAGGAGGTCGTCGGCGCGATCGCCGCCGGCGAGATCGCCGTCGAGACGGTCCGGGTCGACTCGCCCTCGCCGACGGCGTTCGGGCTCGCGACGCTCCTGGCCTCGGACGTCGTCCTGGCCGAGGACGAGTCGGCCGTTTTGCAGGAGTTCCACGAGCGGGTGGTAGCCGAGATCGACGGCGTCGACCGCGAGGATCGGCTGCGGTCCGACTGACGCCCCGCGCCGCCGCCGGACGCAACGAGTGCTGAGGTCCGGTGATCCCCGACGAGAGCGGCTAAACCGACCGTTTGAGCCTACGTCGGTGCTTTATCGGCGAGGCCGAACGGTGGATCATGGGCGAGATCGAACCGAACAGACGGCGGGTGCTCGCGGGCGCCGGGCTAGCGACGATCGCGGCACTGACCGGGTGTACCGAGGGGAACGGTGCGGACGACCCCGAGGAGCTGGTAGACGACTGGCAGTACGACCCGAACGCAGCAGACGCCGGCGGCGTCGGCCGATCGCAGAACACGGCGACCGCAGACACCGCCGAGGCCGGATTCGCCGTCGGCGGCGCGAAGGACGTGAACAACTTCCGGCAAAACGTCGAGGAGGGCTACCTGCCGCTCCCGACCGATCTCTCTTACGAGGGGTTGTTCTATGACTATCGGTTCGACACCGGCGGCGCCTGTTCGTCGCTGTTCTGTCCCACCTACGCGACGGCCACGACGGCCGATCCGCTCTCGGGGGAGACAGAGCGGTACGTGACCGTTGGCCTGGACTCGAATCTCGATCTCGACTCCTTCGAGCGCCCGCCGCTGAACCTGGTCGTCGTGCTCGACACCTCTGGCTCGATGACGAGTGGCTTCGGCGAGTACTACTACGACCGGGCGGGCACCCGCGGAGAAGTCGAAGACCCCGACCGATCGAAGCTGTCGGTCGCGCGATCGGCGTTGGCGGCGCTCACCCGACAGCTCCGTCCGGCCGATCGGTTCGGGATCGTCACTTACGACTCGGGTTCGCAGGTTGCGAAACCGCTACGTCGGGTTGATGAAACCGACATGGAGGCGATCCGAGGCCACTTCGCGGAGCTGACCGCAGGCGGCGGGACGAACCTCGACGCCGGCCTGGACGATGCGGTCGATCTCCTCTCCGAGTACGGGACCGACACGGAGCGCGAGACCCGCACGATCGTTCTCACGGACGCGATGCCGAACGTCGGCGAGCGCAGCGAGTCGGGACTGCGCGATCGGCTCGCGGCACAGGCCGAGCAGCGTCGACACGTCACGTTCGTCGGCGTCGGAGTGGATTTCAACACCGAGATCGTCGACGCAATCACCGCGGTGCGGGGCGGGAACTACTACTCGGTGCGCTCTCCCGAGCAGTTCGAACGCCGGCTCGGCGAGCAGTTCGAATACATGATGACGCCGATGGTGTTCGACCTCTCGGTCGAGATCGACGGCCCGCTCGAGGTAGAGCGGGTGTACGGGACGACGGCCGCCGACGAGGCGACCGGACAGGTGCTGCGCGTCCGGACGCTGTTTCCCTCGCCGACGACCGAGGCGGGAACTCGCGGGAGCGTCGTGCTCGCGAAGGTCCACCGGACCGGGACCGGCGAGATCGGCCTGACCGCCGAGTGGGAAGACCGGGCCGGCGAGTCCGGGCGCGCCGAGACCACGATCGAGTTCCCCGCCGGGGGTCCCGAGCGGTTCGGGAGCACGGCGGTTCGGAAGGCCGTGGTGTTGTCCCGGTACGCCGACCTGCTAAAATCCTGGACGATCGACGAGCGCGAACGGGACGGCGAGCCCGCCACGGACAGTCTGCGGGTTCCGGAGGCGGGGCTCGGTCGGTGGGAGCGTCGGTCCGCCGACCTGCGCGTGTCCGCCGCCTACCGCGAGCGGTTCGAGCGCTTCCGCGAACACATGGCATCCGAGGCCCGAGCGCTGGGTGCGGAGTTCGAGCGCGAACTCGCCGTCCTCGAGGCGCTCGCCGCCGAGGCGAGCGCCACTGGAGGCCCACCGTCGGGGTGAGACCGTCCGGTCGTCGACGTGCCGGCGACAGCGATCACTAAGATTATCAGCTCGGTCCCCGACCGAACCGCATGGACGACGGCGCCGCCGTCGGGATCGACCGGCTCGCCCCCGGAGACGCCCGGGCGGTCGGGCTCGGAGAGGCGACCCACGGGAGCCGCGAGCTGTTCGGACTCAAAGCCCGACTCCTCCGCCGGCTGGTCGCAGACGCCGGCTACCGGACGGTGGCCGTCGAGGCTGACGCCGCCGACTGGCTCCCGATCGGCGAGTCGGTCTTCCGGGGACGGGGCGACCTGCGCTCGGAGCTCGCGGCGGTCGACGGGTGGCGGTACCGCACCGAGACCGTCCTCTCGGTGCTCCGGTGGCTACAGTCGTACAACGCAGACCGTCGGCCGGCGGAGCGCGTCCGCCTCCGGGGGATCGACCTCCCGGCGCCGGCGGCCCTCGTCTCGCCCCTGCGCTCGTATTTCGCCGCTGTCGATCCGCCGTTTCCGGCCGAGACGGAGGCCTTCGAGACCCTCGAGCGGCCGATCCCGGACGACTCGGAGTCTCGCGTGGCGGCGCTCGACGCGATGGCGGCGGCCGCCGAGTCGCTCGCGGCGCGTCTCGATGATCGCCGGTCCGCGTACGTCGCTGCCGGGCCGGCGACGCGCTGGGAGCGGGCGCGGTACTGCTGTGGCGCCCTCGTCGAGACGTGTGCCTGGCACCGGGTCCGGTACGACCGGCCCGGCCCCCACGTCGAGGGTATGGCCGCACGCGACCGCGGGCTGGCCGCGAACGTCGCCCGGTGTGTCGAACGGCGACCGCCGGTCGTCGTCTGGGCGCACAACGCCCACGTCAAGCGCGGGACCTTCGAGGCCGACCGCCAGTGGGCCGGCGCGACGACGATGGGCGAGCGGCTGGCTCGCCGGTTCGGAGCAAAGTACCGTCCGGTCGCGACGGACGTCGGGCGAGGGCGGGTGCGTGCGGTCGACGCCCGCAGCGAGGCGACCGCCCCGAGGACCTTTTGCCTTGACGAGCCTCTCGCCGGGAGCACGACCGCGCACCTCGACGACCGCGAACCCTCGCCGGTCACGGTCGATCCGCGGGAGCTGCCGGCGGCGGTCGCCGATCCCGGACGGATTCGCCACGTCGGGAGCGTCTACGATCCCGAGGCCGACCCGTCGTGGGCGACGCTCGAAACGTGGCTCCCGGCGTCGTTCGATCGGCTGGCGTACGTCTCGCGTTCCTCGCCGTCTCGGCTGCTGGGCCGGTGATCGCCGGCATTCTTTTTTCCGTGGGTCGCACAGGTGGCGTATGGCCGACTTCGAGGGGCTCGATCTCCAATCCGTCGAGAGCCAGCTCGACGAACAGGACGGCACCTCCGGCGAGGGCGAGGACCCCGCGGCCCGACTCGTGCTCGGCGTGCTCGACGGGACGACTTCCGACGACGAGTGGGTCGGGCTCGTCGAGTCCGGCGCTGTGCTCGTGTTGAACGTCGAGGGCGATCTCAACGAGCTGGCCGCGGGGTTCGGCCGGGAGGTACACGCACAGGGCGGCGAGCTGATGCACTTCCGAGATTTTCTGCTAGTCGCGCCGCCGGGCGTCGAACTCGACGCGAGTCGCCTGTAGCGGATCCGACCGCCGCGATCGTGTTGCCGTCCCAGACCGACTCCGTCGCCAGTCGACCGACACGGCTCCTGGCCGATGCGATTTGGTGAATCCCGGAGGCCGATGCCCGCCGCCAGCGTTTAGAACGGTTCGGTTCCATTCGACGGGTATGGTACTGCTGACGGCGGCGTTCGTGGTCCACGTCGTCTCCGCCGGGCTGTGGACCGGCGCGACGCTGTACGTCGCCTATGCGATCCTCCCGGCCGCGCGGGCCGAGCGGTTCGGGCGCGAGGCCTTCGTCGAGCAGCTCCACCGACTGTTGCTGATCAACCGGCTGGACCGGGCTCGCGCTCCCGGCGACGGGCGCGTACATGATCTGGGAGCTGTACACGCCGCTGTGGCTGCTCTTTGACACCCAGCGCGGGTGGGCCGTGCTCGCGATGGTCGGGTTGTGGGGCGCGATGAACACGCTGATCGAGGTCGGCGTGTTGCGCGCCCGCTCTGTCTCCGAGGAGTCGATCGGGATCGGCGAGTACATGCAGGAGGGGTTTCCGGCCGACGCGGTAGGCCCGGGCAGGGAGCTGAGCGACCTCGTCGCCCGGGCCCGACCGTACGTGCTCGCTAGTGGCGCGTGTGCGGCGCTGCTGCTCGCCGACGCGGCCCTGCTCGCGGGTGGACTGCCGGTCTGATTTCCGTAGACGGATACCCGTCAGGTCCGGTACTCCGCCGGGTCGAACGGGACGGCCCGCGATCGGTACTCTTCGAAGACCCCGACCGCCCACTCCCCGACCGTCGCATCGGTCGACTCGACGGCCGCCCGCACGATACCGTCCTCGTCTCGAAGCAAGAGCGCAGTCCGGCCGTCGCCGACCGTCGCCGCCAGCGGCACGTCGCCGCCGTACACCCGGAGCTCTGCGGCCTCGCTCGCGGCCAGGTCGGTCAGCAGCGCCCACGACCGCTCGTCGGCGGCCAGCGCCTCGATCGTCCCCGCTCCGAACACCCCCTGAAAGGTCTGCGTGCCGGCCTCGACGGCCTCGGCGACGGCGGCCAGGCTCCGCTCGTTGAACGCGTGCGAGACCGCCCGGAGCTCGGATGCCGTCCCCATCTGATCGAGCACGCGTTCCAGGGGCGCGCTGGGTTTGGTCGGGCTCGGGGTCGTGATCGTCGCGTCCGCGAGCCGGTCGAGCTCGAAGGTCATCGTCGCGGTCGGCAGGTACGCGACGACCTCCCGGAGTTTCCGTTCGGTCGCGACCGTCTCGAGCAGCTCGGTTACCGCGTCCGCGACCAACCGACCGGTCGCGGTCGCGACGTACCCCTCCTCGCCCCGCCGGATCCAGGAGCGCTCGCTAAAGTCCTCGAGGATCCGCCCGAGCGTCGCCTGCGAGGCTCCGATCGCCGCGCCGAGCTCGCCGCGAGTGTGAGCTCCCTCGGCCAGCAGCTGTAACGCCTGGACCCGATTCTCCGAGCGGGCGAGAAACTCGACCTCCGCCAGCGCGGCCTCCATACATCGACGAGGGCCCGCCGCGGCTTACCTTTTGGGAACGTGAAAATATTGCACGGACTGCAAGCCCGTCCCGGCGGGCGGCCGTCCCGTGTCGTGCAACTTTTCATAATCTTCCTTATGCCGCTCTGGTCCCTACTACGGGTATGTTCGAACAGTCGAGTACGAGTGGTCCAGATTGGGCCAGGGTAGAGCGACGGTGACTGGTCGCCGGCGGACGATCGGACTGTTCGTGGGTGCGGCGGTGCTGTTCGGCGGGACCTTCGTCGCGGCGAAGGCCGGGCTCGCGCACCTGCCGCCGCTTTTGTTCGTCGCGATCCGGTTCGACATCGGCGCAATCGTGCTGGCCGGCTACGCCGCGTTCGCGCTGTCCCGAGAGGAGCTTCGACCCCGGACGGCCGGGGACGCCGTCGGGATCGCGGCGACGGGGCTGCTCGTGATCGGACTCACGAACGCCCTGCTGTTCGTCGGCCAGCAGTACACCACCAGCGGCGTCGCGGCGATCGTGTTCAGTCTCAACCCGATCCTCACGCCAGTCTTCGCCGCCCTGCTGCTCGCAGACGAGCGGCTCTCGGTTCGCGGCGGGGCCGGAACGGCGCTCGGGCTGGTCGGGGTCGTCCTCGTCGCGGGTCCCGGTGCCGACGGCCTGCTCGCCGGCGGTCCGGGCGTCCCGATCCTGCTCTCCGGGGCAGTCGCGAGCGCGCTCGGAGCCGTGTTGATCCGGCGCGCCGACGCGAACCTGTCGAGTACGGCTCGGACGGTCTGGGGCGTCCCGCTTGCGGCCCTGCTCACGCACCTGTTCAGCTACGGGGCCGGCGAGTCGGTATCGAGCGTGTCGGTCACCCCCACGGCGGTGCTCGCGCTCGCGTACGTCGGCGTGTTCTCGGGCGCGATCGCCTACCTCGCGTACTTCGCGCTGATCGACGCCGGCGGAGCCACGCAGGCGAACCTGGTCTTCTACGTCATCCCGATCGTCTCCGCGCTGGGGGGCTGGCTGTTGTTGGGCGAGTCGATCTCCAGGGCGACGGTCCTCGGGTTTGCCGTCATCGTCGCGGGCTTTGCGATCATCGGCAGCCGCGCGATCGGGCGGGCGATCCGCGACCGTCGGGACGGCTCCGAAGACCCCCGCGAGGAACCCCCGGCGCCGGAGTGTCCCGCCGACTGACCGACTGCGGTCTCGACGCGGTCCTTTTATCCGACTCGCCCGAACGGACGGTATGGAGACGCTCCCCGGCGAGGCTCGGGTGATCGACCGGTTCGACGGCGGGATCGGGTGGATCGCACACCCCGACGAGACGATGCAGCGGGCGAGTCACGCGCTGTCGACGCCGACGGGTCTCTGGCTCGTCGATCCCGTCGACTGTCCCGGACTCGACGATCTGCTCGCCGAGTACGGCGACGTGGCCGGCGCGGTCGTCCTGCTCGACCGCCACCGCAGGGACGCCGCGACGCTGGCCCGCCGACACGACGCCTCGGTGTGGGTCCCGGCGTTCGCCGACGAGCTCGCGGACGAGATCGAGGCGCCGGTCGAGCGGTTCCGTCGCGAGCTCGCCCACACCGGTTACGTCGCCCGCGAGCTGATCGACCGCAGATTCTGGACGGAGGCCGTGTTGTATCACGAGGACCGCGAACTCTTGATCGTCCCCGAGGCGCTCGGAACTGCCTCCTACTTCAGGACCGGCGACCGGCCGGTCGGCGTCCATCCGATGTTGCGCGTCCGGCCGCCCCGGACGGTTGGGCGGTTCCGCCCGGAGCGGCTGCTCGTCGGCCACGGCCCGGGCGTCGACGAGGACGCAGCCACGCACATCCGAGAGGCACTCGACGGCGCCCGCCGCCGGATCCCGAAGCTGGCGGTCGAGACGCTGCGGTCGACGCTTTCCTGAGCCCGCTTCGGTCGACCTACACAATCCGCGACTCCCGGTGCCCGGCTCGTCGGTTCTCGAGACGCGGTCTGGAGTCAGAGGGTCGGAGCGTCGATCAGGCGCTGCTGTCCGGTTCGACCAGCAGGTCGAACGGGGTGTCGGCCGGCTCGTCGTCGGGAGAGAGATACCCCGCCGCGAAGGCCGTATAGACGGTGCCGCCGTTGAGACTCACGTCGAAATCCGCCGCGACCTCGCCGTCGTTGCTTTCGGTATCGCCGCGAATCTCGACGGTGTAGTCGTTCGCCTCGAGTTCTGTGTAGCCCGACTCGCCGTAGGCGACGCCGTCGAACAGGACGACCTCGCCGCCGGCTGCGGTCACGTCGACGGCCGGCGCGTCCGGCGAGGCGTGGACGACCCGGAGCCGCGCCGAGTCGCCGTCGACGGTGCTGTTGTCGTCCTCGAGCACCAGCGGCTCGAACGGCTGGCCGCCGTCGTCGCTCAGCTCGCCGATCGCAGCGACCGTGTAGTCGGCGTCAGCCTCGACGGTAACCGGTCCCGAGAAGACGCTCGTGTCCGGATCGCCGGCCGCGGTGATCTCGACCTCGCGGTCGCCGGCCGGAACGTCGAGGTAATCGCTCACCTCGCCGAACGGCACGTCGGCCAGGGTCGGATCCTCGCTGTCGACGTAGACATCGACGTTCGGCGCGTCCGGCGAGAGGTGTGCGACCCGCAGGGCGGCCTCCTCGTCTCCGGTGTCACTGTCGCCGTTCGAGTCGTCGCCGCCGAGACAACCGGCCAGGGCGATACTGGCGCCGGCCGCGACGCCTGTCAGTGTGCGTCGTCGCGTCGTCTGTGGTTGTTGCATTGCGAGCGAGAGTTTAGGACAGTCGGTAATATTCGTTGTCGGAATTTAGACTAGATTCTAACTCAACTTCTCCGCCCCGACCGGCGAGCGCGGCGAAATTGAGTCGAAATTACCAAAACCCATATGCCCACCATTCGGCAACGAATGCACGTGTCTGTCTCCTGGTGCACGTCGGCGACGACCGCCACTCGGCGGGTCCTGAGACGCCTGTGTGTCGACGCTGGACCGGGCGGTTCTTTTGTACGGGTGGCAAACTGGCAGCGGAATGGAGGCGGTGCTCTGGCAGACTCTCTCGGGCACACGCGGGGGTCCGAACAGAGCACGGATCCTCGAGGCGCTGGACGATCGGCCCCGAAACGCGAACCAGCTCGCCGAGGACCTCGATCTCGCGTACAACACCGTGCGCCATCACCTCGACGTGCTCGCGGACAACGACGTCGTGACAAGCACCGACGCCGAGTACGGAACGGTGTACCTTCCGAGCGACCGAGCCCGAGTGCACTGGGAGACCGTCGAGACGATCCTCGACCAGCTCGACACATGAGTACGCGAGTGGCCTCCCGCGAGCACCGCCACGGGAACGCGGGAACACACGACCGATGACGCTCACACTCGACATCGCCCGGATCGGGGCGGCCGCAAACGTCGCGCTGTTGACCGCGCTCATCGTCATCTGGGGGCGACTGTACCGGGAGATCCGGTCGACCCTGACGCTCGGCTCGATCGTCTTCGCCGTGCTCTTGCTGGCCGAGAACCTGATCGCGCTCTGGTACTACCTCAACGCGACGCCGGCGCTCCCGGATTCTGCGGTCACAGTGATGATGGTGCTGCAGGTGCTGGAGGCGTTCGCCGTCGCGACGCTGCTGTACGTGACCTGGCAGTAGCCCGGGACGGTCGACCCGAGCCTGCGACGATCATCGCATCCCGCCGTCAACGGCGGGCGCCCGGGGACGCTCACCGGTCCGGATCGAGAAACGCGGTCCCGCGTCGACGTTCGGTTCCGCGAGGCGAACCGACCGAGTTCCGAAAATCGAGAGGTCCGGGCGCGGGAATTGAACCCGCCTCTTGGGCGCCACAGGCCCAAAGGATGCCACTACCCCAGCCCGGACACGGACGAAAGTTGCCGGCTGGCCAGCATATAGGTTACGAATCGGGGGCGGTCAGCGCCACGGTCAGGGCGGTCTCGGGAGACGGATCCCGGAAGCGATACTCTCGGGGACGACGCTCGACGGCGAACAGCTCCACGCGGACGAGCAGGCGGCGTCCGTCGGCGAGCGTCGCGCGACAGACCGGACCCCGGCTGGTGACCGCGAGGTACGGCGGCGCCGGCACCGGCTCCCCCCGGATCGGCGTTCCGAGCGCCCCGGCGGCGACCGACAGCGCCTCGACGAGCGGTTCCGGCAGGGATCGGTCTTCCAGCGCCCGTTCGATTGCCGCCCTGAGCCGCCCCGGGTCTCGGCAGGGCGAGTCGACCACTCCGGCGGCGTCGCTCCCGGCCGCGACGGCGGCCGCGATCGTCTCGGGACACTCCACGAGTACGGCCTTTTCGAGATCGTCCGGCACGGGTCCTCTTCGCGTGGGTTACGGGGCCCGAAAGATTGGTACCCGCTGGCCGCTCGTTTCGGTTTCGGTCACGCCGAGGGAAACGGCGTCGCCGATCTCCAGTCCGTCCCGTACCTGCGCGGTGACCCGGACCGGCCCGAACGCCGCGATCCCGACGGTGTAGGGGACGTCCTCGGCGAAGGCTGGCGGGCCGACGTGGGTGACGGTGCTCGTGAGCAACTCGCCGGGCTCGGGCAGGGGCTCGCGGGCGAACTCGTCGACGCCGGTCGCCGGATCGACGGTCCGGGGCGGGAGCCAGGCGCCGTCCGGACCCTCGAGGTAGTACGGCTCGCCCGCTTCGACGGCGTCGAGGAAGTCGTCGTACCCTCGATCGCGGGTCACTCGATCACCTCCAGCAGCGTCACGACACACGAAGCGACCGTGCCGCCGGCGTTGTGTGCGAGCCCGACCGTCGCCTCGGGGACCGCGTCGCTGTTCACGTGCCCGCCTCGGAGTAGCTTCGTCAGCTCGGCGATCTGCCCGGCGCCGGTGGCTCCGACCGGGTGGCCTTTGGCCTTGAGCCCACCCGAGAGGTTGACCGGCAACTCGCCGTCGGCGGTCGTCTCCCTCCGCCGGGCGGCCCCGATCGCCTCGCCGGGCTCGTAGAAGCCAAGAGCCTCGAGCGCGAGGACCTCGGCGATCGTGAAACAGTCGTGGACCTCCGCGACGTCGACGTCTCCGCGGGCGAGCCCGGCCGCCTCGAAGGCCCGGTCCGCCGCGCGAGCCGTGGCGGGCGTGCGGGCGAGCTCGGCCCGCTCCTGTAGCGCGAACCTGTCACTCCCCTGTCCCGTGCCGGCGACGGCCACCCGAGCGTCGAGACCGCGCTCGGCGACGGCGTCGGCGCTCGCGAGCACCACCGCGCTGGCCCCGTCGCTCATCGGCGAGCAGTCGAACAGCCCGAAGGGCGAGCAGACCGGCGTCGCATCGAGGACGTCCTCGACGGTGATCGACCGCTGGAACTGCGCGAGCTCGTTGTCGACGGCGTTGCCGTGGTTTTTCACCGCGACGTGGGCCAGGTCACGCCGGTCGCCGCCGTACTCGGCGAAGTACCGTCGGGCCATCAGGGCGTAGGCCCCCGGGAACGTGACGCCGGCGCGGCTCTCCCAAAGCGCGTCGGCCGCGCCCGCGAGCGCCCGCGTGCCCTCGGGCGTCGAGAGGTTCGTCATCCGCTCTGCGCCCCCGGCCAACACGAGGTCTGCACCGGCCCGGATCGCCCGCACTCCCTGTCGGATCGCTGCCCCGCTCGAGGCGCAGGCGCTCTCGACCCGCGTCGCCGGCGCGTCGATCCCGGCCGCGTCGGCCGCCATCGGCCCCTGGTGGCCCTGGTTTTCGGCGATCGTGCCCATGAAGTTGCCGTAAAACAGCTCCTCGATGGCCGTCGAGGCAACTTCGGCGTCTCCGATCGCCTCCCGTGCGGCCGCGCCGAACAGCTCTCGGGTCGTCCGCTCGGGCTGCTCGCCAAACGGCGTCATGCCGACCCCGGCCACACGGACGTCTGCTCCGGTCACCGTCGCCTCCCGTCGTCGGGACGGCGACCCCGTCTCGGCCCCTGGCATCTGGGCCTCGGTCGGTAGCTCATCCCGGCCGAGTAGGACCCACGAGCACTACTATGCCACGGTCGCGAGCGGCTCGATCGCCGAGGTCTCTGGTCAACGGACGGCGTCGGAGAACCCGACTCGGAGCTCCTCGATCCCGCGCGGCGAGGGTCGGGCGAGTCCGTCAGGGCGGGTCGACCGGGTGGGCGACGCCGGCTGCGAGCGACCGGGCGAGGCGCTCGTCGTCGGTCGCGGCCGGATAGCTCGTGCCGATCACGAGCCAGTCGCCGTCGTGTGTCGCCTTGCCGATCGTGACCCGCGCGTCGTAGGACTGCCCTTCCAGTTCGGCCGCGGTCTCGTAGATCGAGAGGGTCGCCTCCGTCTCCCCCGGACCGACCGTCGCGGTCGTCTCCCCGGCGGCGGTCAACCCGTTCCCGACGAGGCCGATCTCGTCGGCGACCTCTTCGAGGAGGACCCGTTCGTCCACCCGGCCGATCGGGTTTGCCTGCTGCCCGAGCACCGACACGTCCGGCGTCGAGAGGACGGCAAACTGTGCCGGCGCCGTCGTCGGCCCGGGCCGGCGGAGGAAGGTTGCGAGCCAGTTGTCGACCCTGAACGCGACATCTGCCCCGCGCACGGACACCGTCTCTTCGAGACGGATCATCTCCGTTCGCTCGTGGGTAAAGCCCGTCTCGTCCAACGCGGACGCCTCGAGTCCCGCCGGCTGCGCCTGCTCGCTGATCTCGTCCGGAACGACGAGGTCGAGACAGCCGGCCGTGAGCCCGGCCGCTCCGGCGCCCGCGGCCAGGAACGTGCGTCTGTCCATGGGCAAGATACCCCGGGCGGACTCAAAACGCTGTCTTCCGCGCCCGGAGCTCTCGTCGGGCCGAGACCGCCGGTCAGTCCGCCCGGTCGGCCCCGTCGCCGGCGCCGTCGGCGGCCCGGGACGCGTCGTCGATCGCGATCCGCTCGATCCGGTTGTCGTCGACGGCGGTCACGGTAAAGCGGTAGCCGTCGACGGTAATCTCGTCGTTGGGTTCGGGCGTCCGGCCGATCCGATCGAGAACGAGCCCGCCGAGCGTGCCGTACGCGCCGGCGGCGAGATCGAGCCCCAACACGTCGTTGACCGTCGGGATCGGGACCGCACCGTCCGCGACGTAGCCGTCCTCGTCGGATTCGATGCTCGGCTCCGCGGTGGCGTCGTCGTACTCGTCGCGGATGTTCCCGACAACGACCTCGACGACATCTTCGACGGTCGCGATCCCCTCGAGCGTGCCCCACTCGTCGATGACGATCGCCATCTGTCGTTCCGCGCCGCGCAGCTCCTCGAACAGCGCGTCGGCGGTCATCGACTCCGGGACCACCGGCGCCTCGCGAGCCAGGTCGTCGGCAGTAATCGCCGTGTCGCTCTCTTCGCTTGCTCGGAGGACGTCCTTGATGTCGATGTATCCGACCGGTTGCTCGCCGGTCGCGGCGTCCACGACGGGGTATCGCGTGAAGCCGGTCTCGACGACGTACTCGCGCAGCTCCGCGAGCGGCGTGTCGGCAGTGACCAGCGCCACGTCCGGCCGGGGGATCATGATCTCGCGGGCGGTCCGGTCGTCGAGCTCGAACACCTGCTCGACCATCGTCGCCTCGTCGGCGCCGACTTTCCCGTGTTCGCGGGCGGAAGACAGCGACCGGCGCAGCTCCTCCTCCGAGAGGGTCTCGTCGGTTTCGGAGGCCGGCGGGATCCCGAACAGGCTGGTCGACTTGTTCGCGGTGCCGTTGAAGAACACCAGGGCCGGCATGAACAGGAAGTAAAACAGCTTCATCGGCGGCGCGACGAGGATCGCGATCCGCTCGGGCGAGGCGATCGAGATGGTCTTGGGGGCCAACTCGCCGTAGACCACGTGGAGGAACGTGATCACGCCGAACCCGACCGCGACCGCGATCGCGTGGACGCTTCCCTCCGGCAGGAACTGTCCCAACACCGGCTCGAGCAGCGCCGCGACGGCGGGCTCGCCGACCCATCCCAGGGCGAGCGAGGCGATCGTGATTCCGAGCTGGGTGGCCGCGAGATAGTCGTCGAGCTGATCGAGGACGCCCCGCAGGGTATCCGCGCCGGCCCGCCCCTCGGCGACGAGCTGGTCGACGGCCGTCGACCGCACCCGGACGAACGCGAACTCCGAGGCCACGAAAAAGCCGTTGAGCCCGACCAAGGCGAGCGCGGCCGTCAGCCGGCCAACGGCCGGGAGTGCGTCGGTCATCGACTCACCTCCGTCACACGGGCCTGGATCGGCCGCTCGGCCCGGACCGTCTCCGAGGATCGCCGTCGCTTGCGCGGCTGCTCGGTGCGAGCTCGGGATCGGATCCGTCCCTCGGGGACCATCTGCGGATACACACCGGCACCCTTTCTGCCGAGAAGTAAAAAGCTCGGCGCCCGGCCCCAGCCTCGGCGAGAGTCAGGTTCCGGGATGGCCGCCGGCCGTCTCACTCGGGCCGGCCTCGCCCGGGCACTCGAGTGTGGGCGGTACCGATTTGAACGCCCGGGACGGAGACCGAGACGTGACTCACACAGCAGTGATCGCAGGCGTCGGTCCAGGGCTGGGGGCGTCCCTCGCCCGCCGGTTCGCCGCCGAAGGCTGTCGGGTCGGACTGTTCGCTCGCTCGCGGGAGTACATCGAGTCGCTCGCGGACGATCTCCCGGACGCGGGCGAGGGACTCGCGGTCCCGACCGACCTCACCGACACCGAGCAGGTCCGGGAGGGGTTTGCCGCCGTGCGGGAGGCGTTCGGGCCGGTCGACGTGCTCGTCAATCACGCCAGTGCTGCCTCGTGGACGGGACTCACCGACACGACCGTCGAGGAGTTCGAGCGCGCCTGGGCCGTCGGCGGCCGCGGTGCGTTCGTCTGCTCGCAGGAGGCCGTCGACGACATGCTCGAGACCGGCGGCGGGACGGTCATCTTCACCGGAGCCACCTTGGCGGTGCGGAGCCTGGGCGGTGCGATCGGGTTCACGGCCGCGAAGTTCGCCGCCCGCGGGATGGCGATGGACATGGCCCAGGAGTTCGGTCCCGAGGGGATCCACGTCGCCCACGTCGTCATCGACGGCCAGATCGACACGCCGGGGGTCCGCGAGCAGTTTCCGGACCGCTCGGAAGACAGCTTTCTCGATCCCGACGCGATGGCCCGGACCTACTGGCATCTCGTCGAGCAAGACGACCGCAGCACCCAGCCGTTCGAGGTCCACATCACAAACGGCCCGAGAAACGCCGAGTTCATCTGACTGCCGCGAGTCGTCTTCGCGTTCGACGGGGGAGCCGAGTACCCGTGGTGACGCCGACGGTCGCGACGGTCAGTCGACCGCGAGCGTGGTGATTGTCCCCCCGTCGTCGATGGTTGCCGTAACGTGGCTGTCGTCGATCTCGACCGCGATCCGGAGTTCGGGCGGCGCCGTCGAGACGACGGTCTCCGTGTACCCGAGACCGATCCCCAACTCCTTTTGCTCCCACGGGTCGTCGCTCCAGTCGCCGCTCTCGTACAGGAGCCCGGCCACCGGTGGCTGAGTCTGCACGGCCAGCCAGGCCGGCGCACCAGAGCCGCGAGCACAAACGTCACACAGACAGTTGATCCACCCCGCAGCCACCTGATTGCAGGCCGAACACGGCGTGCCGTCGGCGTCGTGGTCCGAACACACCCGGAGAGTCGACTGTACGGGTCCCCCACAGTCGGTACAGACCCCAGATCGCATCGTGTCGAACCGGTTCAGAAACTGCGTGACCGTCGCGTCGACGACCTCGGCGGGCGTCCGATCCTCGAGCCCGGCCGGCGGCAGCATATCACCGAGCAAGAACCCGCGCTGGTCGCCGCCGATCTCGGTACGTCCGCGGCCGTCAC
>CAYRQD010000013.1:0-64451 GCA_964426325.1 uncultured Halobacteriales archaeon
CGCCGGCGCCGAGCGCGTGAGGGGTCGTCCAGCACAACGTTTATTGGTAACAAGTACCGTACTGGCTGTCATGTGTCACACGCGACACGAATCGGCGAGCACAGACGAAGCCTCAACAGACAAGGAGCGATCGGCCGACGAGCCACGCGGAAATCGGAGTCCAATCCAGGCTGTCAAAGGAGCTGTCGCCGCAATCCTGAGCTGAACAGCCGGTTGTCGGGCTGAGTGGGCTTCGCGGGGACCGTAGGCGGAGTCAGTTGTACTCGCGCCAGCGGTACCCGCAGGACCTGCACTTGAAAAATCGCGTGGGCGGTTCGTCCGCGGAGCCGGTCTGTTTGATCGTGTACCAGGCCTCGCCGTGGCCACACTCCTCGCAGGTCACGTCGTTGGCGGTCGGTTTGCCCTCGAAGTTCGCGTCTTCCGTGCTCTCGATGACGTCGTCGGTGGTCTGCTCGGCCGTGCTCACGAACCGCTCGGCGAGCTGCTCGTCTTTCGGTTCGGTGTACCCGCAGCTCGTACACTCCATCTCGTCGCCGGCCGTCCGCATCATCGAGCCGCAGTCGTCACAGAACTGCATCCGTCCTCCGTCTACGGGCGCCAACGGCTAAAGTCGACCGCTCGGCGACCGCTCAGAGGTCGTCGCTCGCGGCGTTCTCCTCGAGTTCGCGGCGCTGGGCGACGATCGGACAGTCGACCATCCGGACGGTCTCCCTGTCGGGGAAGCCGAGAATCTCGGTCCCCTCGTGGGTACAGCCCACGTCGGGGGGCGGCGAGAAGTACTCACAGCGCTCGCAGTACCGGCGTTTCGACACCTCGGTGACGGTGCCGTCTGGCTCGCCGACCGCCGAGGCACCGGTCCCGGCCGCGTCGGCGTCACCCTCGAGTCGCTCCCAGGCGCGGTCGGGATCGACCGCCTCGGTCTCGACGGGCTCGAAGAGACCCTCCTCGAACGGGTCGCCCTCCCGATCGTCCAGCCCGGCGAACGGATCGGCCTCCGCCCGGACCGCGGAGTCCTCCGCGTCGGTCTCGGCGAGCCAGTCGGGGTACTCGCTGCGATCGGAGTCGGCCGTGCCGTCGGACCGGTCGTCCCGGCCGGGGTCCTGCTCCGCGTCCGGCCGTTCGGTCTCGCCGGCGTCGATCCGGCCGAACGGGTCGTCGTCGCTGTCGTCTGACTCGTCGAGATCGTCCAGCGGGTCGAACGGCTCCTCGCGGTCGTCGCGGTCCTCGTCTGTCGGGTCAGTCATTCGTATCCGTGTCTCCGGCCTCGAGCTTGCGGGCGTTCACGAGCCGCGGACTGCCGAACCAGCCCGTCGCCGGCTCGACGGTCGCGGCCGCCGCGTCACAGTGCGGGCACTTTGGCTCGGACAACAGTCCGATCTCGACGCCGTTGCCGCAGTTCTCGCAGGTGGCCCGGCTGATGTCCGCTTCCGCGGCGTCGCGTTTGAGCTGCTCGACGGCTTCGGTTTTCGCTCTGTCTTCCCGGAGGTCGCTGACGGCCCAGGCGACCTTCGTGAGCCGGTCCTCAAGATCGGCGAGCCGGCCGTCGAACTGCTCGCGGGTCCGCTCGCTGGTGTCTTCGAGCGCCTCGAGGTCGGCGGCCAGCTCGTCGAGGCGGTCCTCGAGGGCCTCCGTCGCGGCCGCGGCGGCGTCCGCGGTCTCGGCGGCGGCCTCGACGCGCTCGAAGGCCTCGTGGTCGTGGTCGGCCGGGGCCGCGCGGTCGGCGTCGTGTTTGACCTGGATCACCCGGTCGCGGACGTCATCGAGTTTGGCCTGAAACTCCGACTCGGCCACGTCGAGTTGCTCGCGGAGCTCCTCGAGTTCGGTCTCGAGCTGTGCGGCGACGGTCTCCTCGACGGTTGCGTCGATCGTCTCGGCGTCGACGATCTCGACGCTGTCCTCCCGCTCTGTCAGCTCCCGGTACGAGCCCAGCAGCTCGACGAGCAACTGCCCCCGGTCGACGCCGAGCGCGCTCGCACGCTCCTCGAGCCAGCGATCGAGCTCGGGCGGAACAGACAGCGTCACCTCCCCGCCCGATTCACTCGCCATCACCAGTATTACTGTCAGAGCACAGTTAAGCGTTGTCCGGCACGGGGCTCTGGGCCGACGCCGGACGGCGCCCGGGCTGCCGGGCGAGAGACCCCAGCCGCGTTGTCACCGGATCTTTCTGACGTCGCTGATGTCGAAGCCGGTCTCGCCGAGGTCGGTCTCGAACTGGACGATGTTTTCGGCCTCGAGCTGGGAGAGGACGCCGGCGAAATCCTGGATCACCAGCGTCCGGGCGCGCGTGCTGCCACCGGTCGCCCACCGGAACTCGATCGTGCCGTTGCAGGCGTCGACGAGCTGGCCGTGTTGGATGTCGGTCAGCGTCGCCGGATTGGCGTGGAGCAACACCAACCCGTCCCAGCGGTGGGCGGCCTTCTGGAGCCCGCGCACGAGCGAGTTGATGTCCGACCAGTCGATGTCGTCGTCGGCGGCGGTCACGAGATCCGACACGGAGTCGATGATTACCAGGCCGTCCTGTGCTCGCTCGGTTACCCGGTCGGCAAGGGCGGTCAGTAAGTCCTCGCGCTCGCTCGAGCGCTCGCGCAGGCTGGTGATGTTCTCGGGTTCGCCGGCGTACCACTGCCGGGGGACTGGACTCAGGTGGAAGTAGTTGTTCGCAAGCGACCCGAACGACACCGCCTCGAGCCCGGCCGCGACGAGCTCGTCGTCCATCGACATGGCGATGTTCGACCGGAGCTGATCCTGTTCGTTGGTCACCGACAGGTAGTAGATCTCCTCGGGGAGGCGCGCGTCCGGCGCCAGGTCTCCGTAGTACAGATCGAACAGCTCGTCGTCGGTCTTTGCCAGCCCGTTCAGCACGGCCGCGGTGTACATGAACTCCCGCGCGCCGGCGCCGGCCTCGCCGGAGAGGAGTACGACACTTCCCTCGGGCGCACCGCCCCGGATCGTATCGTCGAGCCGGTCGATACCGAACGGGATCCGCTCCATGCGGGTACATCGTCTCGCCCAGGCATAAGCTACCGGGGGATCCCAGGCTCCCGCGGCGGTCCTCTGCAGTGAGTCCGCGCCGGCCCCGGCGGGGTTACTCTGACTTGGCGGGCAGTTCCTCGGGATACTCGAGTGCCGAAGCGTCGAGCGTCTCGGCGGTGTCGACGCGGACCTCAAGCTCCTGTGGTGTGAACGCCTCGTGGGTGACCGAAAACCGGATCGCGTCGTAAACGGACCCGTCGTCGGTCGCGACGTGGTTGCGGAGGCGGCCCTCGCGGCGGCCGCCGAGACGCTCCATGTACCGCTCGACCGCACGGATCGACCGCTCGTTGGCCGGCACGACGGCGGTCGCGACGACCTCGAGATCAAGATGCTCAAACGCGACCGTCGCGAGCGCGACGGCTCGCTCCCCGGAGTAGCGTCGGCCCCAAAAGGGCTTGCGGAGCCAGATCCCGAGCGTCGCCGTCCGGCGATCCCACGCGAAGGAGAGCCCGGCGGTCCCCGCGAACGCGTTGCCGTCGGGCTGGTCGGCGGTCGGGACGACGGCGTAGGTGGCCGACTCGCGGGACTCCCACTGGTCCCGAAACGTCGCCAAGACCGACGCGCTTTCTTCGAGGTGGTCGTGGGGACCCCAGGTGACGTACTGGGCTTCCTCCGTGATCGTCTCCGAGTGACGGTCGCTCGCCCGACGATAGAACAGCCGCGGTGTGACGGCCGCGTCGAGCCGCTCGAGACGGAGCCGGTCGGTTTCGATCAGTTCGGGGAACACGCCGGCACTCGCCGATCCCCGGGCTAAAAGCTCACGCACCGGTCCCCGGCGCCGAGTCGCGGTCGGCCGTCTCGGAGCCGGCGACTAATCGAAGGGTGGGGAGACGGTCGCGGCCTCGGTGCTCGGAGCGACCAGCCGAACCGACCCCTCGACGCCGGCGGCCGCGAGCGCGTCCCGGGCGGCGGCGACGGCCGCGTCGCCGGTCTCGGCGCGGGTCAGTCCGTAGACGGTCGGCCCCCAGGAAGACTGTCCGGCGCCGGCGATTGCGGGAGCCTCGGCGAGCGAGGCGATGATCGGGCCGGCCGGCGGCCGGTAGAGGCCGTCCTGCTCGTCGGCGTACCAGGTGCCGTTGAGCCGGCCGATCCGGGTGATCGCCGATCCGAAGGCTTCGAGATCGGCCTCGGCGAGCGCCGGGAGGAGCCGGCGGGCGACCACGCCGGCGATCTCGTCGGCGACCGCGGGGTCTGCGTTCGTGACCGCGGCGCGCATGCGCTCGGTCTCGGCGTCGCCGCTCGCGCCGGGACTGGCCTCGGGAACGACGAGGACGAACCGCCAGGCGTCGGGCAGCGATCGCTGGACGACGGGGGCGGGCACGCGCCACGTCCCGGCGGCGGGCGGCGTACCGGTGAACAGCTCGGTCGGGTGACCGGCGTCGAGGATGAACCCGCCGGCCTCGAAGGCCGCGACGCCGACGCCGCTGCGGCCGCCGCGACCGATCGCCGGGGCGACCGTGCGGGGATCGACGGCGCGATCGTGCGCGCGAGCGACCGCGAGTAGGCTCGCGAGCGCGAGTTGAGTGCCGCTGCCGAGCCCGACGTGGCGCTGGAACCGCTCGCGGACGCTTACCTCGGCGCCGGGGACTCCAAGCGCCTCGACGACGCGCTCGACGTACGACTCGACGGCCGGGTCGTCACACTGCACGGCCCCGGCCGGAGCGGCCTCGACGACGATCCGCGGGCGAGACAGGCCGACGCCGACGCCGCCGTAGAGCCGGTCGTGAGCGAGCGAGAGGTTCTGGAAGCCGACGTGGATCCGCGCGCCGGTCTCGACGGTTACCATCAGCCCTACGTTCGGCTCCGGAGGCATGAACCGTACGCCGGGCGGCCGATTTATGCGTGTGGGTACACAACGAGTCCCATGGCTGAGGAAGACGAGTCCTCGAGACGAGCGGACGGGGATACCGACCGGTTGGGCGGCCCCGAACAGTCCCGGTCTCGCCGCGTGTTGGTCGCGGCGGCAATCGGGCTGGTCGTGGTCGTGGCGGTCCTCGGGATCGTCGGGCTGGCCCTCGCCGGGGGCGAGGACGGACCCGACAGCGCCGTCGCGGTCGTCACGATCGAGGGACCGATCACCGGAGATATGGCGACGAACCTGGAAACCGAGCTCCGAGAGTTGCGCTCGAACGACGACGTCGAGGCGATCGTCCTCGAGATGGATACCCCGGGCGGACTGGTCCAGCCCTCCGAGCGGATGTACGCGGCTGTCGATAAGGCGAGCGAGGAGATGCCGGTCGTCGCGAGCGTGCAGGGACTGAGCGCCTCGGGTGGGTACTGGACGATGCTGCCTGCCGACCGGGTGTACGTACTCGGGAGCTCGATCGTCGGGAGCGTCGGGGTCAACGCGGACGCTCCGGAGGCGTCCCCGCCGGTAGAGGGCCCGACCGGTCCCGATAAGGCCGGCTCGACGGTGACGAAGGTCTGGTCCGACATCGAGACGGTCCAGCGGCTGTTCGTCGAGAGCGTCTTCGAGGAGCGCGGCGACCGGATCCAGCTGTCCCGCGAGGCCGTCGAGACGGCGACGGTCTGGCGCGGAGTCGAGGCCGTCGAGAACGGGATCGCCGACGAGATCGGCACGCTCGACGTGGCGATCCAAGACGCCGCCGATCGGGCGGGAATCGAGGAGTTCCGGGTGCTTACCCGGGACGTGACGCCGTCGGGGTCGTTCCTCCTGCTGGGCGCCGACGGACAGGTTCTCGAGGTCGCGGACGGGCAGCCGTCGCTTGAGGACGTCAGTCCGGTCGAGATGTCGGTGGTCTACGAGCCGCGGCTCCCGCGGGTCGAGACCGTCGCGGCGGTGGTCGGCGAGAACGGAGCCGACGCGGACGCCGAGGAGGGCGACGGATGACCGACGGGCGAGTGGCGGCGGCGAGCGTCGTCGCCGTGGCGGTGATCGCCGTCGTCGCCGTCGGCGGGGTCGTTGCGACGAGCGGGACCACGGTCGCGCTGTTCGACAACGGCGACGGGGGCGAGGAGGCCAGCGGGGCGTTCGTCCCCGCGGCCGAAACCAACAACAGCCAGTACGACGCCGACCGGGTGGTCAGCGACCCGACCCCCGGCACGGCGAGCGTCGAGATGGACAGCCTCGGCGAGGGGACGGTCGTGATCGACACGGCCACGTTCGCCACCAGCTACCAGATACAGCCGCTCACACAGACCCTGGCGGAGAACGGCCACGAGGTGCGCGTGGTCAGCGGACGCGAGTCCCTCGAGGAGACACTCGACGGCGCGACCGGATTCATCAGTGTCGGCGTGACCCAGTACGACGAGAGCGCTCGCGAGGCCCTGACCGAGTTCCTCGACGAGGGCGGGCACGCGGTCTTCACCGCCGAGCCCGCGGCCGCGTTCGACAGCGCCGAGCAGTCCGAGCTGTTCAGCACGCTCGCCGTGGCCCCCCAGCCCGGGTACGTGTACAACCTCGAAGAGAACGATCTGAACTACCAGCGCGTCTACGGCACGCCCGACGGCGAGGTGATGCTGACCGAGGGTGTCGATCGAGTCGTCTTCGACACCGCGACCACCCTCGGAGCCGAGACCGCGACGGAGACGATCGGACCGATCGCCGGCAGCCAGCGGTCGGTCACGCGAGCCGAGACGACGGCTCCGATCGCGGTCCGGGAGGACAACCTCGCGATGATCGGCGACGTGGACTTTTTCTCGCCGACGAACGTCAAGCGGGCGGACAACGACGCCCTCGTCGGGAACCTGGCCGACTTCCTCGTCGAAGGTGAGACCGTCGAGCCGAGCGCGGGCGACCAGGCGCCAGGGAGCTGACTACCGGACGACGATCGCGGCGGCCTCGGTCTCGAGCAGCGTCCCCTCGCCGGAGTACTCTCGGGTTGTCTCGACATCGAACAGCTCGGGGGCGAGCTCGAGGCCGGCGACGGCGAGCCGCCCGTCGACGAGCTCGAACTCGCCGGCCGCGATCGCTGCCTCGATGTCGCCGACCTGCTCGCCGTACTCGGGGCCGACCGTCGCGTACTCAAGATCGATCCCAGAGATCTCGGTCTCGATCGCCGGATCGTCCTCGCGGACGCGGAGTTCCTCGACGTGCATCACGTCGGCGACGGCCTCGGCGAACCCGTCGATCCGACCGTAGACCTCGACGGTCCCGAGCGGTTCGTTCAGCGCCAGCCCGGCGTCGGTCTTGTACCGGCGCAGCGCGGAGACGACCGCCATGGCGGTCCGGCCGGCCTCGGTGTCGGCCTCGTAGCCCTGGGGGGTCGGCCAGTCGGTCCGGTGGACGCTCGCCGCCGGCTCGGCCTCGGCGTAGCGGGCGTCCCAGATCTCCTCGGTGACGTGGGGCAACAGCGGCGCGAACAGTCCGAGGATCGTCCGGTGAGCGGTCGCGAGCGCGTACTCCGCGGAGGCGTGGCCGTCCTCGCCGGCCCGCTGTTTTGCGATCTCGAGGTAATCGTCGCAGAAGGTGTGCCAGAAAAACTCCCGGAGCCGGTTGCGGGCTTTCAGGTACTCGTGGGCGCGCAGCTGCTCGGTCAGGTCGGCGATCACGTCGTCGAGCTCGGCCAGCACCCACCGGTCGATGGGGGCGAGCTCCGCTGGCGGGGCCGGGTCGACCGGCGCGAGCTGATCGACCAGCTTCGAGGCGTTCCAGAGTTTCTGCAGCAGCTTCTCGCCCTGGACGAGCTCGTTGGTCTTGAACGGGAAATCATCACCCAGGGACGCCGAGGCCGCCCAGTACCGGATCGCGTCGACCGGATACTCCGCCATGACGGTCGCGGGCTCGACGACGTTCCCGCGGGACTTGGACATCTTCTCGCGGTTCTCGTCGAGGACGAACCCGTTGATCAGCACCGACTCGAAGGGCACCTCGCCGGTGTGTTCGAGACACTTCACGACCGTGTGAAAGAGCCAAAACGAGATGATGTCGTGGCCCTGCGGGCGGAGGTCGAACGGGTACAGCTCCGAGCGCTCGAAGGCGAAGACCCCGTCGTCGGCCTCGCGGACGATCTCGTGACCCGCGGGGACCGCCTCCGCGTCGGGGTACCAGTCCCAGCCGGCGTTGATAAGCGGCGTCAGCGACGAGGTGGCCCAGGTGTCGAAGACATCCTCCTCGGGCTCGAACTCGCCGGCGTCACACTCGGGGCAGCGATCGACCGGCGGGTCGTCGGCGATGGGTTCGACCGGGAGCTGCTCGCGGTCGGCGAAGATCGCCTCGCCACACTCCGTGCAGTACCACACCGGGAACGGGATCCCCGAGTCGCGCTGCCGGGAGATACACCAGTCCCACTCGAGTCCGTCGATCCAGTGGTCGTACCGCGAGAACATCTTCTCGGGATACCAGTCCATCTCCTGACCGGCCGCGAGGTACTCGTCTTTCTTGTCGAGCAGCTCCACGTACCACTGTTCGGTGACGCGGTACTCGACGTCGACCCCGCAGCGTTCGTGGACCCGGACGGCGTGCTCGATCGGCTCGCGGTACCGCAGGCGGCCGGCCGTCTCGAGGTCCTCGACGATCGCCTCGCGGGCTTCGCGGGTGCTCAGGCCGGCGTACTCGCCGGCGCGGTCGGTCATCGTTCCGGAGGCGTCGATGGCCGTCCGGAGCTCGAGGTCGTGGGCCTGGTACCACTCGATGTCGGTCCGGTCGCCGAACGTACAGGACATCACGATGCCGGTGCCGGCCTCGGCGTCGACCCGCTCGTCGGCGTAGATCGGCACCTCGTGGCCGAACAGCGGGACCCGAGCGGTCCCGCCGACGAGGTGGGCGTTGCGGTCGTCCTCGGGGTGGACGAACATCGCCACGCAGGCCGGGATCAGCTCCGGGCGCGTGGTAGTGATGACGACCTCGTCGCCGGGCTCGGTCGGCGTCGGGTACGCGCGCTCGGCCGCGAGCTCCCGGTCGGCGTCGGGGGCCGCGGGTGGCTCGCCGCCGGGCTCGACGAGCTCGAAGGCGATGTCCTGTTCGTGGGAGTCCCGATCGGCGTCTTCCATCTCGACCTGGGAGATGGCCGTCTCGCAGTCGGGACACCAGATCGTCGGGGCGCGCTGGCGGTACTCCCGGCCCTGCTCGTGGAGGTCCAGGAAGGACAGCTGCGAGAGCCGCTGGACCCGGGGATCGATGGTCTTGTAGGTGCGCGACCAGTCGATCGAACACCCCAGCGACTGCATCTGGTCGGTGAAGGCCGCCTCGAACTCGCGACAGACCTCGCGACACCGCTGTTGGAACTCCCGGCGGGAGAACTCACCGTGGTTGATCCCCAGCTCGCGTTCGGTCAGCCGCTCGGAGGCGATGCCGTTGTCGTCGTACCCGAACGGGAAGAACGTCTCACCGCGGTCCATCCGCTGAAACCGGGCCGCGAAGTCCTGGAGCGTGTGCCCGTAGAGGTGTCCCATGTGTAAGTTCCCCGAGACGGTCGGCGGGGGCGTGTCGATCGCGTAGGCCGTGTCCGGGTCCGCGACCGGCTCGTACTCGTAGGTGCCCTCCTCGACCCAGGTCCGCTGCCAGCGGGACTCTACGGTCTCGGGGTCGTACTCGCCGGCGAGGCGCGGCTGGTCGGCGTCCGATGCGCGGTCTGGGTAGCTGTGTTCGCTCATTGGATGGTGTGTGGTATCCGGTGTCCCGGAAGACGGTCGTTGGAGTCGAGGCGGTCAGCGGGCGGTCGCCGTGTTATGAGGTGTCTATCGGGGCGTACCCGCCCCTACGGGAAAACCAGGCAGGCGCGAGACGGCGACGCGTCGGCTCATCTGTCGTATTCGTGTATCGATGGGTCGGCGATATTAATCGTTTGGATCCAATTTGGACCCCGGCGACCGGGCGCGTCAGGTATTTGCCACGAGCCGTCGTACCGCCGATCGTCGTGAACGCGCGCACCGGGTCACGGGCCCCGAACGGGGCGGATCACCAATGCACACCGCGAAGTATCTCATTCACGCCGATATCAGAACGAGCGGAATCGTCGAGCGCAGCGACGTCGTCGGCGCCGTCTTCGGCCAGACCGAGGGGCTGCTGGGCGAGGAGCTCGATCTCAGGAGCCTCCAGGAGGCCTCGAAGGTCGGTCGGATCGACGTCGAAGTCACCGCCGAGGACGGCCGGTCCTACGGGGAGATCACGATCGCGACCGCCCTCGACAGGGTCGAGACGGCGGTGCTCGCCGCTGCCCTCGAGACGGTCGACCGGGTCGGACCCTCGCGGGCGGAGGTCACGGTCGTCGAGATCGAGGACGCCCGGGCCGCACAGCGCCGGGCGGTCGTCGACCGCGCAACGGAGCTACTCGCCGAGGTCGAAGAGACGAGCCTGACCGACGACCAGCTGATCGCCGCGGTCCGCAAGCGGGCCCGGGTCGACGACATCACGACCTACGAGGGGCTGCCGGCCGGTCCGCGGGTCGCCGACAGCGATGCGATCGTCGTCGTCGAGGGACGGGCGGACGTCCGACAGCTGCTCCGGTTCGGGATCAAAAACGCCGTCGCCGTCGAGGGGACAGACGTGCCCGACGCGGTCGCGGCGCTGACCGCCGAGCGGACCGTCACCGCCTTTCTCGACGGCGATCGGGGGGGCGATCTCATCCTCCGGGAGCTCGCGCAGGTCGGCGACGTCGATTACGTCGCGTTCGCTCCGGAGGGGCGGTCCGTCGAGGACCTCGACCGCGAGACGGCCGTCGAGGCGCTCAGAAAGAAGGTCCCGTTCTCGCAGGTGCCCGACAGCGGGGCCGCGCGGGCGGTGTTCGCCGGCGACCGTTCCGAGCAAGGGCCGTCGGCCAACGGGACCGGCACGGAGGCGGCGGCCGCGGAGATCGAGTCGGGAGAGCCGGCCGAGCCGACGAGCCGAGATTCTGAGGCGTCGGGAGCGGAGGCCGGACGGGCGGCCGACGCGAAGGCGGCCGAGGACCGCGAGCCGGCGACGCTGCGGGACCAGGTTCGGGCGGTGATCGGCGAGGGGACCGGCCGGGTCCGGCTGGTCGACGAGTCGTTCGCCACGCTCGCGGAGGCCGACGCGGCGGACGCGGTCGCGGCCGTCGCCGACGCTGACGCCGAGGCGGTTCCGGCGACGATCGTGATCGACGGCGTCGCCGACCAGCGGCTGCTCGACGTCGCCGCACAGCGCGGGGTCGGAGAGATCGTCGCCGCGGAGACCGGCGAGTACGTCAAACAGCCCACCAGCGTCCGCGTTCGCACCGCGGAGCAGCTCGCCGGGGGCGATATTGCCCAGGACTCGGGGTAGACGGGCCGACAGCGCGCGATCGGCAGCTCCTTACGTCGGACTCAGGACGGCGGCGCTGAGGCCGGCGCCGGTGACCGCGGCGACGAGGGTCGCGGCGAAGTTCACCCCCTCGTTTCCCAGCACGCCACCCTCGAGGGTGGCTCCGAGGAGGCTGTCGACGGTGATGCCGACGACGCCCGCGGCGACGACGACGGCGGCCCCGACGGTGCCGACCGGGGCGAAGGCGACGGCAGCGATCCCCGCGATGATCGCCGCGCCGGCGACGCCGGCCAGCTCTCCCTGCCAGGTGACCGCGCCGTCGGTACCGGGCTCGACAGGTTCAAGCGTCGTGATCAGCCGCGGGTCGTCGTAGACCGCCCCGACCTCGCTAGAGAGCGTGTCGGCCAGCGCCGCACTGACCGCGCCGGCGAAGGCAAACAGGTAGAGTCGCTCGCTCCCGGGGATCTCCGGGCTCGCGGCCGCGGCGAGCACGGCCACGAGGGCGACCACCGAGTTCGCGAGGACGTTCCCCGAGCCGCGGGCGCCCTCGTTTTCCTGCGCGATACCGCGGCGGAGCTTCTCCTCGTAGCGATACTTCGAGGACAGCCCGCCGATGCCGAAAAAGGACACGAGCAGTGCGAACCAGCCGTAATCGCCGACGACGATCGCGAGCAGGCCGAGCCAGACGCCGGTGAGCATGCCGGCCAGCGAGGCGGTCTTGAGCGCGATCGAGAGGTATCCGAGCACGACGGTCGCGCCGAGCCCGACGGTGATGCGGGTCGTCGTGATCTCGATGGGCAGCCAGGCGAGCAGCCAGAGGACGAGGGCGACGGCCACGAGCGCCAGGGCGTCGTCGCGCCGAAACAGCGCCTCCCGCATGAGCGCGGCCGCCAGGCTCCCGCTGGCGGCCAGAAAGACGAGCAGCTGCCAGGCGACCGCGTTTCCGGAGAGCGCGGTCGCGAGCCACTGTGCGCCGGCGCCGGCCGAGAAGCCGGCCGCGACGAACCCGGCCGCGGCGAGCGCGTGTTCCGCGGTGACCGTCCGGACGAGCTGGCTCCCGAGCGCCCCGGCGGAAAGCAACACGATCGTCCCGACGAACGCGTGGGCCGGCAGGCCGAACCCGACGGTCAGGACGGCGAGCCCGGCGGCGGCGAGCAGGAAGCTCGCGACGCCGTACAGCCGCCCGTCGCGGCGGTCGCCGGGGCGGGCGAGCAGCTCGAAGACCGTCGACCCCGGACCGACGGTCAACGCCGCGACGGCGAGCAACAAGAACGGGCCCACGGAGGCGGCCGTCGCCACCGCCGGCTCGTCGATGCCCTCGAGCCACGGCACGACGAACGCGACCGGTCCGAGGAGTGCGAACGCGGCCGCACGCCGGACGCCGGATTTCACTGCGCCGTTGTATCGCTGCCGGCGTAATAGAGGTTGGCAAATTAAGCGATCGGTGAGATTTAACCCCTCAGGCCGGTAGCTCCGACATGAGCGTCTACGACCGGTACCTCGCCGGGCGAATCCGGGTTGCCAGGGGTGTACTCCCCGAGACCGTCGCGGTGGTGATCACCGAGCGGGACCTGCTGGCGGAGGGCGGGTTCGCGACGCTCGCGGACTGTCTCGGGTGGGCCTTCGAGTACGACGCAGAGCTGGTGATCGTCTACGTGAGCGTCTTAGACGAGGCCGCCGTCCCGGCGCTGCGCTCGCGGTTCGAGGACCTGCAGACGCCCCGTCGGGTGGCGGTTCGCACTCCCGGCGACGAGACCCGCGCCGAGGCGCCGGTCCAGGTCAGCATCGGACTCGGGGGCAAACACGAGTTCGCGACCGCGGTCGGCGATCTCGCCGACGACGTCGCAGACGGAAGCTTAGCGGTCGCGGAGATCACCGAGGCCGAGATCGAAGACCGGCTGGTCTTTCCCGAGCCGCCCGATCTCGTAATAAAGACCGGCGCCGAGCGACTCTCGGATTTCATGATCTGGCAGTCGGCGTACTCGGAGCTGTACTTCACCGACGTCAACTGGGAGGGACTCCGACGGCGAGACTACCTCCGGGCGCTCAGAGACTACCAGGACCGCCAGCGCCGGTTCGGCAAGTGACTTCCTCCCCACCCCACTCGCTCACCGCTGACGCGCTCGCTGAGGGTGGGGCCTCCTGCTTTCACGACGTTGTCAGACTGCGTCTAACAGCCCATCGGACGCTGTCTGGTGAACGCGCTTTGCAGGCACCGAATCGGTGTCCGTAGGGAGCACAGTCGCCACAGGCGGTAGTTCGGGACAGCCCGTCCCTACCTGTTCGAGACCGCGAGAAAGGATAGTCCACGCAGCGTTCGCGTCTCTGTCGGCCTTGACCCCACGGGACGGACACGGGTGTTCCCGAACCCACAGCGGCGTCCCCGTCTCTGTTCCGCATGACACACACTCTTCGGTCGTGCCTCGGGGGGCCACGGCGACGAAGTGCGTTCCCGCTCGCAGTTGTATTCGAGCATCCGCAGGAACGTCTCCCACGGGGCCCCGGCGCAGTTCCAAGAGTTGCCCGGAGGTTCGACCAGTCTCTTCGCGTCCAACTCCTCGACGGCTACACGGGCGTACTCGCGGGCGTAGTACGCCGAGAGTTTGTACAAGAACTCTCGACGCTTGCGCGTCAGGTCAGCGTGGCGTCGAGCGACCGTCTTGCGCTGGTCCTCCCACCTGTTCAAGCCGTGTTTCTTCCGCGAGAGGGTACGGTGAGCGCGTTGTGAACTACCCTGACCGACCGCGCTCGGGGCTACCCGCCCCTCGCTTGTTGCGGACAGGGCTTCCTGGTTCTGCGTCGGGGCGTGTATCCGACGTGGACACAGCGGCTCTAGACTCCGCAGGCGGCTTCCCTTTACCAGTGGTTCGGAGTGTCCCACTCCGACCGCATGGACACTCAGCCACAACCGAGGGTGCGCGCTTCGTGTCGCGGTTGAACACCGCCGGAAGCGTAGTGAGCGTCGTACTACCGACATCGACCGCAGGGGTAGTGCGGCCATGCCGTGCAGTGAAACGGAAACGATGACGGCGTGGACGAATTGCAGCGCGATTCGTTCGTACACCAGAAATCAGAGATTTCTGGGGACGCTGTATCCTCGCCATACTCGCTCACTTCGGTCGCTCCGTGAGGACGGGGGCGTAGCGCCTATAATTAGCTAAAGTCGACCGCTCGCGTTCGTCGGAAGGGGCAGGCGACTCGACGGCGGTCCCGTCGCTATCGTGGACGTGTTTTGGACGACTTCGACTCGGGAGCGGCCGGTGTCGGAGCGGGTCGATCGAACCCGGCGGCCGGATCGCCGGCTCAGTCGGCGACGTCTGCGGACTCCGGCTCCCGGGGAGGGCCTTCGGGCTCGTCGCCGGGCAGGGCCGACCGGAACCGAGCGAGAGTCTGCCTGGCGTCGGGGTACTCGCCGGGCAGGGCGGACACGAGCGCCCGGGCACGGCGGGCGCGGGACTGTCGCCAGGACTGCTCGCGGGCGGCGTATGTCCGGAGCCCGCGCATGAAGTCGATCTTGCGAAACTCCGGCCAGTAGGGGGCACAGAAGTACACCGCGGCCTCGTTGCCGTTTGCCTGCCAGGGGAGGAAATTCGAGGTGCGCTCGTCGCCGCCGGTCCGGACGATGAGATCGACGTCACGGGTCGGGCCGTCGGGGAGGGCTCGCTCGACGGTCTCGACGTCGACAGCCTCGGGGGCGAGCTCGCCGTCGGCCACGCGGGTCGCGATCTCCCTGGCCGCGCCGAGCAGCTCCGCCCGGCCGCCGTAGGCGACGGCGACGTTCAGGCGGAGCCGGTCGTACTCGGCGGTGCGATCCTCGGCGTACCCGATCGCCGCCCGGACCCGCTCGGGGAGCCGATCGCGCTCGCCGAGGGCCCCGATCCGCACCTCGCCCTCGTGGACGCGCTCGGCGTCGGCGAACTCCCGGAGCTTCTCGGCGAGCAGATCGAAGAGTGCCTCGCGCTCCTCGGCCGGCCGGTCGAAGTTCTCCGTCGAGAAGGCATACAGCGTCACCTCCTCGATGCCGAGCTGGTCACACCACTCGAGCAGCCGCTCGGTCGTCTCGGCGCCCGCCCGGTATCCGGCGGTCGGACCCTCGCCGCGCTCGTCGGCGTACCGGCGGTTACCGTCCTGGATGACGGCGACATGCGAGGGGGTGTCGGTGATCTCGGCCGCGAGCAGCCGCTCGTAGGCGCGGTAGCCCCACGTTGCCAGCCGCCGCGTGAACGCCATCGCCTGTCGGTGGTCGGCGGCCCGGCAAATGCGTTGTGCTTCCGGTCGACAGACCGTGAACGGTAAGCGGCCACCGACCAAGCTCCGATATGGACGCAGACACCGATACCGAGACCGATGCGAACGGGGGCCCCGACGCCCCCGCCCGGGCGGATCTCAGGCGGCGGGCCTGGCGGCTCCTCCAACCCGGCGAGATCGACCTCGACGGGCTGGTCGTGTACACCGCCCTCGACGGGAGCCAGGAGCCGACGATGCACCGGGCGACCGTCGAGGTCGGCGACCTGATCGCGACACGTGCCGGTCACGATCCCGACGAAACGTTCGTCTACTCGGGGACCGACGATCCGGAGTTCGCCTCGAACCAACACCAGGGACGGCGTCTCGACGACGAGTCGTTCGTGTGGGAGTGCCAGCAGCTGCTCCGGGACGGCAGCTTCGATCTCGTCTTCTACTTCGAGACCGGTCCCGACCTGCGGGCGCTGCTCGGGGCCGTCCGGGAGGCGGGCTACGAGGCGAGCGGGATCGAGGGGAGCGCGGAGAGCCCGGCGGACGCGGCGATCGAGTAGCGTCGCCGGTCAGGCCTCGGTCGACGGGGGGGACATGACCCCGTTGAAGAAGCCGTAGATGCCGAAGATGTCTTCGTAGCCGTGTTCGCTCGCGAGCACCGGGACGATCCCCTCCTCGTCGACGCGGTGGGTGTGGACGTCGTCGTAGGCGAACACCGATCCGGGGGTGATCTCCTCGAAGTTGGCGTAGTTGAGGTGTGGCTCGCCGCCGCCCTTGGGGACTTCCTCGCGGGCGGTGACGATCTTGGTCTCGGTGAACGTCGGCTTCCGGTCTGCGAGTACGCCGTGAGCCCGGAGGAAATCGACGGTCGCCTCGTAGCCGAACTCGACGGCCTCCTCGCTTTGCTGGCGCCCGGTCTCTAAGCTGACCGTGTGAGGTAGCACCGAGTCGAGCGTCGTCGTCCGGAGTTGGCCGGCGTCGAGGACGTACTCGACGGGCAGCCCGGTGACGGTCCGGCGGACCGACTCGGTGGCGTGACTGTAGATCGCAAACGGCGGCGGGGCGCTCTGTGAGGTGTGCAAGGCGAGCGTCGCGTCGGCGCCCTCGAGCACGGACAGCAGCCGGGCGGCAAGCGCCGGCTCGTACTCCTCGCTGCGGGGATCCCCCGGGAACGACCGGTTGAGGTCGACGTCGGTGTAGCGCGTGCCGGCCGCCAGGGCGGGTTCGTTCGCGAGAACGAGCTGGACGGTACCGTGGTCGAGTTCGAGGCCGTCGATCAGCCGTTCGACGATCCGCTGTCCGGCCGGCTCGTCGCCGTGGATGCCGCCGACGACGGCGACGCGGGGCGAGCCGGCGCCGCGCTCGATCAGCTTCATTACCCCTCGGTAGCGGAGCCTCCGTAATGAATGTAGATACTCTCGATTAGTCCCGTCGGTCGTGGGCATACTCCTCGAGTGTCGGCTTTGGGATATCCTCGAGCGCCGCCTCATGGGTCGCCTCGAGTACCACCGGCGGGGCGACCCCGGCCTCGCGGGCCTCGACCCAGCGTCCGACACACAGACACCACCGGTCGCCGGGCTCGAGCCCCGGAAAGTCGAACTCGGGACGGGGGGTTACCAGGTCGTTGCCCTGGCGCTTGCTGTAGGTGAGAAACGCCTCGGTGACGACGGCACACAGCTCGTGGCGTCCGGAGTCGGACGGGAGGTGGTGACAGTACCCGTCGCGCAGGTAGCCCGTCTCGGGGTCGGTTCCACAGGGGGCGAGCTCGGTGCCGAGCACGTTCAACTCGTCGGGCACACGCGTCTTTCGGTCCCGGGGGACTTCTGTGTGTCTCCCCGGTCGCGACGGCTCGGGCTACTGGTCGAGTCGTTCGAGCAGCTGGCTGTGCAGCGCGCCGTTCGAGGCCAGCAGGGGTTTGTGTTCCTCGTCGGCGTCGAGCTCGAACTCGTAGGGCTGGTCGTCGGCGTCGGTCGCGACGCCGCCGGCCTCCTCGAAGATGACGAGCCCGGCCGCGACATCCCAGGGGTAGGTGTCGTACTCCCAGGCCGCATCCGCGTTGCCGGCCGCGACGAAAGAGAGGTTGAGCGCGACGCTGCCGACCCGGCGCACGCCGCGGGTCTGCTGGTAGAACTGCTGGAGGAACCGGCCGTCGGGATCGTAGCCGCTCAACAGCATGCTCTCGTCGAGCCGGTCGTGGTCGGTCACGCTGATCGGCGTCTCGTTCTGGTAGGCGCCGCCGTCCCGGACTGCGTGGTAGGTCGCCCCGGTCTCGGGGCTGTGGACGACGCCGACGACGGGCCGGTCGTCGCCGTCGAGCAGCGCGATCGAGATCGAGTAGTTGGGGTTGCCGTGGGCGAAGTTGCTGGTCCCGTCGACCGGATCGATCAGCCAGGTGTACTCGCCGTCCTCCTCGCGGGGATCGGACTCCTCGGAGCGGACGCTGTGACCGGGGAACTCGCTCTCGATGGCGGTCCTGATGATGTCGTCGGCCCGGAAGTCGGCCTCGGTGACGATGTCGGATTTGTCGGTTTTGACCTGGACGCCGGCCCTGCCCCGCAGCTCGGTGAGCATCTCGCCGGCGGACTCCGCGGCCCCGCGTGCGACCCGGCGGGCCCGCTCGAGGAACGGCTCGGCCTCCCCGTCGTCGCCCGGAACCGACCGGCCGGCCTCGGCGTCGCGCAGGCCCCAGCCGAGCTTGCCCGCCAGCGCGCTCATGAACGCGTCGTCGTAGGAGGTCCTGACGATGTGAGCGCGGTCGTCGGCGCCCGTGATCTGGAGCACGTCGCCGTCGTCGGCGGTCTCGTAGTGGCGGCCGCCGTCGACGAACACGTTGACGGGGCTCTCGGGGACGACCGTGACCTCCGAGTCCTCGCCGACGACGATCGGGCGGGCACCCATCGAGTGGGTCTGCAGGGGCGTGATCTGGAGCGTGAGGTTGTCCTTGGGGTAGTGGACCGGACCGCCCGCCGACAGCGCGACGCCGGTGCTGCCGGTCGGCGTGCTGACCGCCAGGCCGGTGCCGTCGTACTGACCGACGTACTCGCCGTCGACGAACACCTGGAGCCGGGCGATCTTCCGGTCGACCGGGTCCTCCGGGGGCACCGCCTCGATCATGACCTCGTTGATTCCCACGGCGTCGAGGCCGGCGCCGGCGACCTGGACCTGCTGGCGGTCGTAGACGGTCGCGTGCCCGCGGACGACCTCGGCCATCGCGTCCTCGACGTTGTCGGGACCGACTCGGGCGAGGAAAGCGAGCGTCCCGGCGTTGATGCCGAGCAGCGGGATCTGCCGGGGGGCGAACACGCGGATCCCCTCGAGAAAGGTGCCGTCGCCGCCGACGGAGACGCCGAGGGCCTCCGTGTCCGCGTAGTCTCGCTCGAGATCCGCGCCGACCTCGTGGACGGTGAGATCGACTCCGTGAGTCGTCGTCCAGGATTCGAGCGTCTCCAAGGCATCGTCGTCCGGATCGGAGGTGAGACAGACGACCTCCTCGGTCGTCGCCAACCGGCGTCCGTGCATGGTATCGGATTAGACAGCGGCCACAAAAGTCCTTCCGGGTTCGAGTCCGGTCGCGGGCGGACTCGGATCAGTCGTGGCGGAAGGCCCGCTGACCCGTAAGGACCATCGCCATCTCCTGGTCGTCGGCCGCAGCGATCACCGCGTCGTCGTTTTTCGACCCGCCGGGCTGGATCACGGCCTCGATCCCGGCCTCGGCGGCCCGCTCGATGCCGTCGGGGAACGGAAAGAAGGCGTCGGATGCCATCACGGCGCCGGCGGCGTCTTTGGCCTCGGCGTGTTCCTCGGCTTTCATCGCCGCCAGCCGGACCGCGTCGACCCGGGAGACCTGTCCCATCCCGACCCCGACGGTCTCGGTGCCGGTCGCGAACAGGATGGCGTTCGATTTGACGTGCTTGATCGTCTGCCAGGCGAACAGCATCGTCTCGACCTGCGCGGCGGTCGGCTCGCGGTCAGTGACCACCTCGAGGTCGGCGGCGTCGAGGTGCTGGTCGTCTCGCTCCTGTAACAGCCGGCCCCCGGCGAGGTCGACCTCGACGACCGAGTCGGTCGGAAAGGCCTCGACCGCGAGCACGCGGAGGTTGTCTTTCGAGCGCAGCGTCTCGAGCGCGTCGTCGGTGTAGCCGGGCGCGACGACGACCTCTTTGAACGAGTCGATGATTTGCTCCGCGGTCGAACCGTCACACTCGCGATTGAGCGCGACGATCCCGCCGAAGGCGCTCATCGGATCGGTCGCCAGCGCCCGCTCGTAGGCCTCGGCGACCGAGTCGGCGACGGCACATCCGGCGGGATTGGTGTGTTTGATCACCGCCGCGGCCGGCTCGTCGAACTCGGCGACCACGGCAAGCGCCGCGTCGGCGTCGTTGTAGTTGTTGTACGAGAGTGCCTTCGCGCCCGGATTCAGCCGCTCGGCGCCGACGACGCCGGCGCCAGTGTCCGCGTACAGGGCCCCAGCCTGGTGGGGGTTCTCGCCGTACCGGAGTTGGGACGCCCGGTCGGCCCCCGAGAGGTGGCGGTCCGGAAACCGACCGCCGGTGTCGGTCTCGCCCGCGAGCGCGACGGTTCCATCCTCGCGGTCGATCTCGACCAGTCCCTCGGCGAACCACTCCACAGCGCGGGGGTATGCCCGGAACTCGGCGCGCTCGCGAATCCGATCTCGGAGCCGCTCGGGCGTGTCGTCGGCGTAGACCGTCACCGGCTCCTGGGTGACGATCGGACCCGCGTCGACGCGCTCGCGGACGACCGCGCCGTCGGCGTCGGTCGCGTCGGTGACGACGTGAACCGTACACCCCGAGACAGCGACACCGGCCGCCACGGCGTCGCTCGCGGCACTGGTGCCAGGAAACGCCGGCAGCAGCGACGGGTGGACGTTCAGCGTCGTCGGCACGTCTCCGAGGAACGTGTCGGACAGCACCCGCATGTAGCCGTCGAGACAGACGAGATCGAACTCGTAGGGCGCGAGTGCCGCGAGGGCGCGCCGTTCGTGCTCGCGGCGGGACTCCTCGGGATCTATCGGGACGGCCTCGGTCGGGATCGACCGGTCGGCGGCCGCCTCGAGGACCGGCGCGTCGGCGTCGTTCGCGAGAACGACCGCCACCTCGGCCCCACCCGGCGCACGGTCGGCGATGTTCAACAGGTTGCGCCCCCGGTTGCTCGCCATGCCGGCGATTCGCATACCGAGTACACCGCCCGGCGAGTGCAAAGGCGTTTCCATGCCGTCACTCGCGGGCGACCGCTCAGACCGGCGCGGCGTCGCCGCCGGCGATCGCCAGCGGAAACGCACGGACGGTCGGCCGGTCGAGGCCAGCGAGGTTCGTGAGGTTCTCGACGATCAGCCGGTCTGCCCCGAGCAGCGCGCGGTGTGCGGGCAGCCTCCGGTTCGTCGGGACCGGCCCGGTCGGTCGGCGTCGGGTCGAGGCCGGGGGCGTCGACGCCCACCGTCCACCCCGCCTCGGTGCACCGCCTGGCCGCCGCCGGCGAGAGGGACGGGTGCCCGCGGTACCGATCGGCCCCCAGTGGCGGTCCCAGCCCGTCCAGAGCAGGACCATCTCGCCGGCGTCGCCGGCCGGCAGGGCGTCCGGACCGATCGCCGCCCGGGGGGCGAGCCCGGTACAGTCGAGGACCCGGGCGGCGAAGACGAACCGCCCGGGCGGGTACGCGTCGATCGTGTCGCCGTCGGACAGCACGTGTGCCGGGGCGTCGACGTGGGTGCCGGCGTAGGTGCCGCACCTGAGCGCCGCGACGCGGTACCCGTCAGCCGCCATCGTGGCGTGGTCAGCCACCACCGTCGGCGGGTCTCCCGGGAGCGTCCACCCGCCGGAGCAAAGCGGCCGCGAGAGATCGCGCATGCCCGCGGCCCGGGCCGAGCGGCTTGATCGGGGCGCTCGCAGGAGGATTTATGTAGCTGGAGCGCCCAGAAATTATATACTATGCGAAGTACCCCTCAGCGCATCGTGGCCGCCGCCCCGTGTGCCACGCAACAGCATGACAGGACGCCGGCCGTCGCCGGGCGTTCACCAACGCCCGACCGACAATGAGCAACCAGCGTGCCACCGTCGAGACGCTGAGTCAGGCCTACCGCGAGACGATCCCAGAGGACCTCCGCGAGGCGCGGTCGTTCGACTGGTACCTCGAGCTCGTCCACGAGGATCCGAAGACCGCCCGCAGCGCCAACCAGCGCGTCGCGGACATGTTCGATTACTACGGGACCGAGTACGACGAGGACGCCGGGATCGTCGAGTACAAGATGGCCTCGGAGGATCCGCTCCACGACGGCGAGAACACCTTCTACGGCGAGGTGATCCACGAGGCGATCCACCAGTTCGTCAACAAGATCAAGTCTGGCGCCCGCGGGCTCGGGCCCGAGCGCCGGATCATGCTGCTTTTGGGCCCGGTCGGGTCGGGCAAGTCGAACTTCGACGCCCAGGTGCGGACGTACTTCGAGGATTACACCACCCGGGAGGCCGGGCGGATGTACACGTTCCGGTGGACGAACCTGTGTGAGGTGATCCCTGATCAGGACCCGGCCGACGACACCGTCCGGTCCCCGATGAACCAGGACCCGATCGTGTTGCTACCCACCGAACAGCGCGAGTCGGTGCTGACAGAGATCAACAACGCGCTCGAGGCGCCGTACACGATCCGCAACGAGCAGGCACTCGATCCGGCGAGTGCCTTCTACATGGACCGGCTGCTGGCCCACTACGACGACGACCTCGAGGCGGTGCTTGAGAACCACGTCGAGGTGATCCGGCTGCTTGCAGACGAGAACAAGCGCCAAGCCGTCGAGACCTTCGAGCCCAAGGACAAGAAAAACCAAGACGAGACCGAGCTCACCGGCGACGTCAACTACTCGAAGATCGCGATCTACGGGGAGTCGGACCCGCGATCGTTCGACTACTCGGGGGCGTTCTGTAACGCGAACCGGGGACTGTTCTCCGGCGAGGAGCTGCTGAAACTCCAGCGGGAGTTCCTGTATGACTTCTTACACGCAACCCAGGAGCAGACGATCAAGCCGAAGAACAATCCGCGGATCGACATCGATCAGGTGATCGTCGGGCGGACGAACATGCCCGAGTACCGCGATAAGAAAGGCGACGAGAAGATGGAGGCGTTCAACGACCGCACCAAGCGGATCGACTTCCCGTACGTGCTGTCCTACGAGGCCGAGAGCGAAATCTACCGGAAGATGCTCACGAACGCCGACCTGCCGGACATCCACGTCGAGCCCCACACCCTGGAGATGGCCGGGCTGTTTGGCGTGCTCACCCGGATCGAGGAGCCCGACTCCTCGCGGGTTGATCTGACCCAGAAGGCCAAAGCCTACAACGGCGAGATCGACGAGAGCGAGGACATCGACGTGAAGAAGCTCCGCGAGGAGGCCGAGGAGAAGACCGAACTCGGTGAGGGGATGGAGGGAGTCTCCCCGCGGTTCATCGGCGACGAGATCGCCGAGGCGATCATGGACTCGATGCATCGCGACCGGGAGTTTCTCTCGCCGCTGACGACCTTCACCCACCTCGAGGAGAACCTGGAAAACCACGGTTCGATCTCCGCGGAGATGTTCGAGACCTACTACCGGTACCTCGAGCTGGTCCGCGAGGAGTACCGCGACCGGGCCATCGAGGACGTCCGGCACGCCTTGGCCTACGACATCGACGAGATCCAGCGCCAAGGCGAGAAGTACATGGATCACGTGATGGCCTACATCGACGACGACACCGTCGAGGACGAGATCACCGGCCGCGAGCAGGAGCCCGACGAGCAGTTCCTCCGGGGCGTCGAAAAGAAACTCGAGATCCCCGAGGACCGGAAAAACGACTTCCGACAGGAGGTCGCGAACTGGGTCTCCCGGCGGGCCCGGGAGGGGGAAACCTTCGATCCCCAGGACAACGACCGGCTCCGGCGGGCCCTCGAGCGAAAGCTCTGGGAGGACAAGAAACACAACATCAACTTCTCGGCGCTTGTCTCGAGCGGCGAGATGGACGACGACGACCGCGCCGAGTGGATCGACGCGCTGATCGAGCAGGGGTACTCCGAGGCCGGCGCCCGCGAGGTCCTCGAGTTCGCCGGCGCGGAGGTCGCCAAAAGCGAGATGAGCGAGTAAGATGAGCGACCGCGACGCCGGCGGCGAGTACGTCGCGGCCGCCGACCGCGCGCTCGACGAGACCTACCAGGCGCCGCTGGAGGTTGAGGAGTACGTCGAGCGCGTGCTCTCGGAGCCGCGCCTGGCCGCCCACGCCCCGAAGTACCTGCTCGACGCGATCGAGCACGCGGGGACCCGGACGGTCATCGAGGAAGGTGAGGAGAAAGAGCGCTACCGGTTTTTCGACGATCCGTGGAACGACGGCGAGCACGCGATCCTGGGAAACACCGAGGTGCTCAACCGCTTTGTCGACGACCTGCGGTCGATCGCGGCCGGGCGAGGCAAAGACGAGAAGATCATCTGGCTGGCCGGGCCGACCGCGACCGGCAAGTCGGAGCTCAAGCGGTGTCTGGTCAACGGGCTCAACGAGTACTCGAAGACCGAGGCCGGCCGGCGGTACACGATCGAGTGGAACGTCGCCGGCGCCGCGGGCGACGCCCGCGGGGTCACCTACGGGGACACAGAGCCCACCGACGAGGACGACTGGTACGAGAGTCCGGTCCAGACTCGGCCGCTTGCGGTGTTTCCCGAGTCCGTGCGGGCCGACCTGTTAGAGACGATCAACGACCGGGCGGACGATCACATTCCCGTCCGGGCCGAAACAGACCTCGATCCGTTCAGCCGGGAGGCCTACGAGTACCTCGAAGAGCAGTACCGTCGAGACGGCGTCGAGGAGCTGTTCTCGGCGGTGACCGACCCCGAGCACCTCCGAGTGAAAAACTACGTCGTCGACATCGGCCGCGGGATCGGGGTGCTGCACTCGGAGGACGAGGGCACGCCAAAGGAGCGGCTCGTGGGCGCGTGGATGAGCGGGATGCTCAGAGAACTCGACTCCCGGGGGCGAAAGAACCCACAGGCGTTTTCCTACGACGGCGTGCTCTCGCAGGGCAACGGCCTGCTCACCGTCGTCGAGGACGCCGCCCAGCACGCCGACCTGCTCCAGAAGCTGTTGAACGTCCCCGACGAGGGTCATGTTAAGCTCGATAAGAGCATCGGCATGGACATCGACACCCAGCTCGTGATCATCTCGAACCCGGACCTCGAGAACCAGCTCAACCAGCACGCGGACCGCGAGGGACAGGACCCGCTGAAAGCGCTCAAACGCCGGCTCGACCGGCGGACATTCGGCTACCTGACGAACCTCTCGCTGGAGGCGGAACTACTGCGCCGGGAGCTCACCGACCAGACCCGGGTCTGGGACGCCGCGAGCTGGGACGAACTCGAAGGCCGGATCCGCGAGCCCGTCCGGGTCCGGACCCGCAGGGACGCGGTCCGGGAACGCGAGCTCGCCCCTCACGCGGTCGAGGCCGCGGCGCTGTACGCTGTCGTGACCCGGCTCGACGCGACCGATCTGCCGGAGGACATCGATCTGGTCGAGAAGGCGCTGCTGTTCGATCGGGGATACCTGCGGGAGGGCGACGAGGAGATCGACATCGAGGCCTTCGAGTTTGATGACGCCGCCACCGACGGCGACCACGGGATTCCCGTGACGTTCACCCGGGACGTGATCGCCGACCTGCTCCACGAGGCCACCGACCGCGTCCACGAGGAGCTGCCGGTCGGGGACGTCGTGATGCCCCGGGACGTGTTGAACGCGATGGCCGAGCGACTCTCGGAGGCGCCGGTGTTTTCGAGCACGGAGGCCAGGGAGTTCGAAGAACGCGTGGTGCCGGTGAAAAACCACGTGTTCGACCGGCAGGAGGCAGACGTCCTGGACGCCCTGATGCGGGACAAGCGCGTCAGCGAGGCGACCGTCGAGGAGTACGTCGAGAACGTCTACGCCTGGGCCGAGGGCGAGCGAATCGAGAACGAGCGCGGCGAGCTGGTGCCGCCGGACCTGCTCGCGATGAAGATCTTCGAGATCGAACACCTCGGCCGGTTCGACGAGGACAACTACACCGGCGACAAGCCCCACGAGGAGGTCCGGAAGTTCCGGACCGAGAAGATCATCACCGCGTTGAACCGCCACGCCTGGCGCCACCGCGACGAGCAGTTCCGGGTCGGGGACGTCAACCCCAAAGAGATCCCGGTGATCAAGACGGTGCTCGGCAGCCACGACTGGGACGATGTCGCCCGCACCTTCGAGGACTTTGACCCACGCCAGTGGGACTCCCCGCCCGAGGGCACCCAGACGGCGGAGCTGAAAGCCGCCACGATCGAGAACATGCGCGAGCTGTACGGCTACAGCGAGGCCTCCGCCGAGCTGACCAGCCGCCACGTCATGAGTCAGGTGAGCTACCGATGGGACTGAGAGACGACTTGGAGCGGTTCCGGCAGGTCGGCGAGCAGCGCCGGGAAGACCTGGCGGAGTTCATCCAGTACGGCGACCTGAACGGTAGTAGCCGCGACGCGGTGCGGGTGCCGATCAAGATCGTCGACCTGCCGGAGTTCGCCTACGACCAGCGGGACATGGGCGGGGTCGGCCAGGGGGCCGACGGCACCCCACAGCCGGGGGACCCGGTCGGCGAACCCGAGCCCGGCGACGACGGCGAGGACGGCGAGCCCGGCGAGGAGGGCGGCGAGCACGAGTACTACGAGATGGACCCCGAGGAGTTCGCCGAGGAGCTGGACGACGAGCTCGGGCTCAACTTGGAGCCAAAGGGCAAAGCCGTCGTCGAGGAGACCGAGGGCGATTTCACCGACATCAGCCGGTCCGGGCCGACCAGCACGCTCGATTTCGAGCAGCTGTTCAAGCAGGGACTCAAGCGCAAGCTGGCGATGGACTTCGACGAGGAGTACGTCCGTGCGGCCCTGCAGATCGAGGGCTGGGGCCCCGCGGAGGTCTTCGAGTGGGCCCGGGCCGACGAGAATCTACCGGTCTCGCGGGCCTGGATCGAGGAGGCAGACCGGCAGCTATCCGAGACCGACCGCGAGACCTACCCGGACCTGGCGACGATGGAAGCCGAGGTCGAGCGGACCGACACCCCCGCGCGGATCCGCCGGGAGGGGATCGATCAGGTGCCGTTCCGCCGGCAGGACGAGCGGTACCGCTACCCGGAGACCGTCGAACAGCAGGAGAAGAACGTGGTCGTGGTCAACATCCGGGACGTCTCGGGCAGCATGCGCCAGAAGAAACGCGAGCTGGTCGAGCGGACGTTCACGCCGCTTGACTGGTACCTGCAGGGCAAGTACGACAACGCCGAGTTCGTCTACATCGCCCACGACGCCGACGCCTGGGAGGTCGACCGCGAGGAGTTTTTCGGCATCCGCTCGGGCGGTGGCACGCGGATCTCGAGTGCCTACGAGCTGGCCGCCGAGCGACTCGACGCGGAGTACCCCTGGCAGGAGTGGAACCGGTACGTGTTCGCGGCGGGCGACTCGGAGAACTCCTCGAACGACACCGAGGAAAACGTCGTGCCGCTGATGGAGTCGATCGACGCCAACCTACACGCCTACGTCGAGACCCAACCCTCCGGCAACGCGATCAACGCCACCCACGCCGAGGAGGTCGAACGGCAGTTCCGGGACACCGACGACGTCGCGGTCGCGTACGTCTCCAGTCCCGAGGACGTCACGACCGCGATCTACGAGATCCTAAGCACAGAGGAAAACGATGAGTGAGTTCGAGAAGCGCCGCGAGGCAGAACAGCTCGAGACCGCCGCCGACCGGGCCACACAGCTGGCCCGGAAGCTCGGCCTGGAGCCGTACCCGGTGAACTACTGGATCGTCGACTACGACGAGATGAACCAGCTGATCGCCTACGACGGATTCCAGCGCCGGTATCCCCACTGGCGGTGGGGGATGAAATACGACCGCCAGCAAAAACAGGGCCAGTTTCTCGGCGGCAAGGCCTTCGAGATCGTCAACAACGACAACCCCGCCCACGCCTTCCTGCAGGTCTCGAACGATCGGGCCGACCAGAAGGCCGTGATTACCCACGTCGAGGCCCACGCCGACTTTTTCAACAACAACGAGTGGTTCGGGCTGTTCGACCGGGATCCCGACGCCGCCGCCCTGCTCGAACGCCACGCCAAGACGATCGAGGGGTACATCGACGACCCCGAGATCGACCGGGCCGACGTCGAGCGGTGGATCGATCACGTGCTCTGTCTCGAGGACAACATCGAGCAACACCACCCGTACGAGCCCGTCGAGCCGACCGAGGACGCCGAGGAGATCGAGTCCGACACCGTCGAGCAGCAGCTTGAGGAGCTCGACGTCTCCGAGGACGTCCGCCAGCAGGTCTTCGACGACGTTGAGAGCCTGGCAGAGGACTCCCCGGCCGGCGTTCCCGCAGAGCCCGAGGCCGACCTGCTTGCCTTCCTGCGCGAGCACGGCATGCAGTACGACGCCGACGCCGGCAAGGCCGTCGAGATGGCCGAGTGGCAACGCGAGGTCATCGAGATCCTGCGGCGCGAATCGTATTATTTTGCACCGCAAAAAATGACAAAAATAATGAACGAGGGGTGGGCAAGTTACCACGAGTCGCTGATGATGGCCGGCGAGAACTTCGCCGACAACGACGAGTTTCTCACATACGCCGATCACATGGCCCAGGTGCTGGGTTCGGAGGGGCTGAACCCGTACAGTCTGGGCCTGCAGCTGTGGCAGTACATCGAGAACCGGACGAACCGACGCCACGTCGTGGAGCTGCTCCTCCGGGTCGAGGGGATCACCTGGCGGAACTTCCACGACGAGATCGATTTCGACCGGGTGTTGGCGCTGCTCAAGCCCGACGAGCTGGTCGCATCGGTCGATCCCGGCGAGCTGGGTGCGGTGCCGGCGGCGGATCCGCGGATCGACGCGGAGGCGCTCGCGGCTGCCCAGGCGGGAGAGCTCGACCTCGAGCGACACCCCTGGAAGCTGTTCACCTACGAGGGGCTGGCCGAGCGACACTACTCGCTCGTGCGGCCGGAAAACCGGGGGTACCTGGGACGAATCGCCTTGGAGGATCTCGAGCGGATCGCACGGTACATGTTCGACGACGCCCGGTACGGCTCGGTTCGCGCGGCGATCGAAGACGTCGAGTACACCGCCGGCTGGGACCGGATGTACGAGGTCCGGGAGAGCCACAACGACGTGACCTTCATCGACGAGTTTCTCACCCAGGAGTTCGTCGACGAGCACGATTATTTCACCTACGAGTACACCCACGCCTCGGAGGATTACCGGGTTACATCGACGGACTACGAGGACGTCAAGCGCAAGCTGATGCTCGAGTTCACCAACTTCGGGAAGCCGACGATCGTCGTCGCCGACGGCAACTACCGGAACCGCAACGAGCTGTTGCTCGAACACGAGTACAACGGCGTCGCGCTCGATCTCGAGCAGGCCAGAGACACCCTCGAGCGGGTGTTCGAGCTGTGGGGACGGCCCGTCGCCCTGCGGACGATCGTCAAGGAGTACGACGAGCACGACATCGAGGTCGCTCGGCGCCGGGACGGCGAGCCCGAGCCGACCGAGCGGGGCCGGGAGCTCAGGTACGACGGCGTCGAGTTCGCCGAGCGCGAGCTCGACTGGGAGGCCGTCGAGCACCTCGCGGCGACCAACGTCGATTACGACACCAAACCCGAGGAGTGGCTGGCCTGAGCCGCGGACACCGAGCGACCGTCGCCAGAGAGGCGGTGGCGTTATACCGCCCGGCCCGCTCGGGTGGAGTATGACGGACACGGAGTGTCACCGCCGGGGCTGCGACCGGGCGGCGGCGTTTGTCGCCCGGGAGCGCTACGCCGAGGAGACCGGCGCCGGCATCGTCGAGGCCGAGGCGTACCTCTGTCAAGTCCACGCCCGCGAGGAGTCGCCGGCGAATCTCGACGAGTCGACGCCGGAGTACCGGTTCGTCGTCGAGCCGGTCGACAGCGGGTAACCTGGGGCGGGTCCCCCGGCGCGGGGGTCACCGGACGCGGTCGTCCGGCAGCGTGACAGAGACAGCGGTGCCGTGCGGGTCGAGCTCGGCGACGGCGAGTTTCCCGCCCAACCGCTTTACCGCCCACCGGACCGTCCAGAGGCCGATACCGCGGCCGTGTCTGAGCGGCGTCTCCTCCCCGCCGACGAGGACGGCCCGCTCGTTGGCCGGGAGACCGGGACCGTCGTCGCGGACCTCGATGTCGGCGCCCTCCCCTCGGAGTTCGAGCCCGACCGTGACTTCGGGAGCGGGTTCACTCGAGTGTTCGAGCCCGTTCGCGATCAGCTCCGCGAGGGCAAAACGAAGAAGTTCCCGGTCGGTCTCGACGCGGACCGGACCGTCGGCGGCGACGGTCACCGTGCCGGCGTCGACGCGGGAGCGGGCGGTCTCGGCGGCGGCCTCGGCGACGGCGACGAGATCGCACGCCTCGGCGGTCGGGTCGTGGTCGGTCAGGATCTCGTTTGCCGTCTCGAGCTGTGTCGTCAACTCGACGAGGTCGCCGCTGATGTCGACGATCCGGTCTGCGTGATCGGCGGCGCCGTCGGCCCGAATCGCCTCGGCGAACCCGCGGACCGCGTCGAGATCGTTGCGGAGGTTGTGCCGGAGGATCCGGTTGAACACCGTGAGTTTCTGCTCTTGTGTGTGCTCGTCGGTCACGTCTCGGAGCCGATAGGCGGTTCCGACCGGCGAGCCGCGGGCGTCGGTGAGCCGCGTCCGGGAGACCCGAAACTCCCGGGGGCCGCGGTCGGTCTCGAGGACCGTCCGATCGTCGGGCCCCTCGGGATCGAGCCCGACCGCATCCCCGATCCGTCGCTCGGGAAGCTCTGCACGCCCGATTGCAAAAGTCTCGCTGGCCCGCTCGTTTGCGTCCAAGATGTGGCCCTGCTGGTCCGCGATCACGACCGACGCGCCCATGCGATTGAGGATCGTCTCGCGGGCGAGATGGCCGGTCAGCGGGCGATCGGCCAACAGGCCATCGTACTGGGCGAGTGCGAGCGCGCCGCCGGTCGCGACCAGCTGACCGACGGTCAGTGAGAGGATCGTCGCCGTCGGGACCGAGCCGGCGAACAGCCACCAGAACGGCAACAGCGTGACCCCGAGGCCGCCGACGGTCAGCGCGACGGCCCGCAGGCCGGGGATGTCGTCGTAGGTCAGGGCTGCCCGGGCAACCAGGAAGACCCCGAGCAGGCCGAGCGAAAAGACCGCCACCTGCGAGAGGACAGTCACGGTCAAGACGAGCCGACCGGCGACGGTCGGATCGGCCGGGTCGAGCTCCGCGGTGAGGAGCGTGCTCCCGACGGTCGTTGCCCCGAGGCCGACGAGCGCCGCGCCCCACCCGCGCGTGATCGGCGGCCCCCGCCCGGTGTACTCGAAGACGAACCCCGCCCACAGCAGGGGCGGCACCACCAGCCCCGCGGTGACCGGCACCTGTGCGAGCTCGGTCGGGACGAGATCGAGCTGCCACGCCGAGACGGAGGCGGTCACCGCCGCGAGCACGAGTGCCAGCGCCGCGAACGCTGGCGCCCCCGGACGAGACCGCGACCGCGCGGCACCGGCCCCGGTTGCGACGAAGAGCCCGACCGCGACGACGCCGGCGACGCCCCAGGCCGTCGTCATTGGCGCGCTCCGAGGTGTCGGGACCGGGCGTCGATCAGCTTCATCTGTCCGTGTTGGGAACCGTGATGCGATCTACCGAGGCGTCCGACTGTCGGGGTGTCTCCACCGGGAAGGTCACGACGACGCGGCGACCCTGATCCGTTCGGTCGACGTCGATCGTCGCGCCGACGTACTCCGCGGCCAAGCGCGCGATCGCGATCGAGTGGTCCGCGTCGGCGCCGTCCGGCGACCGATCGTCGGCGACTGCGATCGCGGCCGGCCGCGAGACCGTCACCGTGACTCGACTCGTCGCGTGCGCGGTCGCGTCACCGAGGACGTTCCGGACGAGCGCCCGGACGATCGGCGGCGACACGTGGACCGAGACCGGTTCCGCCGGGGACTCGATCCGCACGGCGACCGACGGGTCGCGGTCGTCGGTCACCGCCTCAACGACCGCACGGAGCTCCGCGTCGACGTCGGGACACCGGTCGGTCCGGACCCGGTCGTCCTCGAGTGCCCGCTCGAGCGTCCGGGCATCGGCGACGAGCCTGATCAGCGAGGACGCGCTCGTCCAGATCCGGTCGGCGACCCGCGTGGCGTCGGCGTCCGGCGGGTCGTCGCCAGCGAGCAGGTCCGCGTCGGCGCGGATGTGCTCGGTCTGCTCCCGGAGGGTCGTGACGAGAAACCGGTTGAGTATCGTCAGCCGGCGCTCCCGGAGCCGCTGGTCGGTGATGTCCGTCCAGACGAGCAGGTATCCCAGCGTGTTCGTCCGTCGACCGTCGATTCGGTCGGCTCTGACAGTGAGGATGCGGCCGTCGGCGGTCTCGACCCGGCTCGGGCCCTCGGCGGTGAGGGCGTCGACACCGACCGCCGTCTCGGCCAGCAGCCCCTCGACGAACTCGCCGGCGGCCGCGTCGCGGGTTGTCTCGAAGAGCCGCTCGGCGGCGGCGTTCAGGTCTCTGACCCGACCGTCCCGGTCGACGACGACCGCGGCGTCGGTCATCTCCTCGATGACCTGATCCCGGCCGAGGACGCGAGCGGCCGGCAGCGTCTCGAAGGCGGCCGTCGGCGCCGCGGCGCGGCCGAACAGCACCCCGGAGACGGTGAGCAGGCCCGCGTACACGAGCGTCGAGTCGAAGACGCCGGCGACGCTCACGCCGGCCATCAGCGCGACCGCCCCGCCGGCGAAAAACAGCGGCTCCCGGGACGGGAAGGCGTTCTGCCCGATCGAAACCCCGATCAGAAGGAAGACCCCGACCGCCGCGAGCAGCGACACGACAAAGACTACGAGCGAGAGGACGTCCGTGACGAGCCCCCGGGAGAGGCGGCCGGCGAAATACAGCGTCGCCGCCGAGAGTCCGGTCCCGGCGAGCCCGAGGACGGCGACCGCGGTGACCCGGAAGACGATCGTGCCGCGGCCGGTGTACTGGAGCGCGAACAGCAGCCACAGGCCGCCGGCGAGGGCGGTCACCGGAAACACCACCAGCGGCCAGTCCCCGGCGGCGCCGACACCGGCGAGCAGTCCGGGGAACAGTTCGGCAAACCCGAGATGGAGCAGACCCCCGAGACACATCGTCGCGGCGACGGCGAGCAGTAGCCGCGCGGCTGCGTGCTCGCGGCGCCGCCAGACCAGGCCAAGCAGCGCGGCCGAGGTCGCGACCGCCAGCAGGCTCACGCCCAGCCGAACCGGGGCGAGAAACGTCATCGAAGCCGTACGGAGATATGTCGGTCGGGGTAAAAAAGTACCCGTGCTGACGGCACCGCCCTGAGACTCCCGTCACGCCTCGATGTGGGCGCCACCGACCGATCGGCAGGACGTCGTGGCCCCGAACGGGGGACGGCGAAAAAGCCGGCTGAAAGGTACCGTCGGGAACACTCAATATTTATAAGCGTCGACGTGTCTAATAGGAATGTGCAGGTGGGAGCAATCGGGATCGGCCAGGCAGGAGGAAAGATCCTCGATACGATCCTCGCCTACGAGGGCGAGATCGAGGCCTCGCCGATCCACTCGGCGCTGGCGGTCAACACCGCCGAGACCGATCTCCTCGGACTCGGACACGTCCCCGAGGACCAGCAGCTGCTCATCGGCGAAGGGACACAGAACGGCGGCGGCGTCGGCGCGGACAACGAAACCGGCGCACAGGTCACAGTCGAGAACATCGAGACGATCCACACCGCCCTCGAGGGAATCCCGAACCACGAACTGGACGCCTTTCTGATCGTGGCCGCGCTCGGCGGCGGAACCGGCAGCGGCGGTATGCCCGTGATCGCGAAACACATCCGCAGCGTCTACGGCTCGATGCCAGTGTACGCCGTCGGGGTGTTGCCGAGCAAGCGCGAAGGACAGCTGTACGCGTACAACGCCGCCCGCTCGCTGCAGACGCTGCTGCGGGGTGGCGAACTCACGCTCGGCGCCGCGACCGACGGAGAGGGTGGGGCCGGCGAGGCAGACGACGGAGACGGCGACGGGATGGTCATCGGTCCCGACAAGCGCATCGGCGGTCAGCAACGGACGAACGCGCTCGTCGAGAACGTCATCCTCGTCGACAACGACGCGTACAACAGCCCCAACGAGAGCTTAGAGCAGGCCTGGGAGCACATCAACCGGGCGATCGCGCAGGGGATCGTCGACCTGTTCGCGGCCGGAGAGCCGGTCGAGCGAGAACAGATCCCGGAGACGGTCGTCGACACGGCAGACATCAGGCAGACGCTCGCGAACGGCACGCTGTCGACGATCGGCTACGCGACGGCGCACTTGGAGATGGACACGACCGAAACGCTGCTCGGGCGGCTCCGCGCGCGGGGGTCGGCCACGGAGGGGTACGACTTCGACCAGCAGGAGGCCGAACTCCGGGTCATGAACCTGGTCCGCGAGGCGACCCAGTCCTCGCTGGGCTTCGAGACGACGCTCGAAAGCGTCGAGGCGGGGTTAGTGCTGGTCGCCGGGCCGGCAGAGGCGCTCAACCGGCGCGGCATCGAGCGGAGTCGAGACTGGCTCCAGACACAGATCGAAGCGCCGGCGGTCCGCGGGGGCGATTACCCGCGCGACCAGCCCCAGATGCAGACGGCTGTGCTCCTCTCGGGAGTCCACGACTCGGAGCGCCTGCAGGAGCTGTACCTCCAGGCCGCAAAGGCACGACAGACCATCGAAGACCGCGAAGAGCCGCCGGCTCCCGACACCGCGCTCACCGACCCGCCGGAGCCCCCCGAGTACGACCACCAGATCGACGGCCTGTTCTGAGTCAGGGCGATGTCCACGACAGCCGCCCGTCAGGCGAAACAGCCAAGACTGAGACGCCTCCGCGAGCGCCCGCCGACCGGATCGTGATCGAAAACAGGGCCGCGCTCGCAGGAACGGACGAGCGTGCGGCCGCGCTGGCGGCCGTCGAGGCCGGGCTCGACGCGGCCCGGCCGGCGGCGGCTCTCGAGCGGGCGTGTTCCCGCGCAGACGGGTCGTTCTCGGTCGACGGCGCCGCGTACGAACTCGACCAGTACGAGGAGGTGTCGATCGTCGGTGGGGGAAAGGCAGCCGGCCGGCTGGCCGCCGGACTCGAAGACCGGCTGGGCGCACACGTCACCGGCGGGACCGTCCTCACGGCGGCTCCGGCAGAGACTCGACGGGTGGAGACGGTCCGTGGCACCCACCCACTGCCCTCCGAACGGAACCGCGCCGGGACCGAGCGCGTGCTCGCAGCGGCCGACCGCGCCGGGGCGGACGATCTGGTCGTCGTCGTCCTCACCGGCGGCGGGAGCACACTCCTGACCGCGCCCACGCAGGGGGTGTCGGTGGCGATGCTTCGCTCGGTGACCGACGAACTCGTGCGGGCAGGCGCGCCGATCGGCGAACTCAACGCCGTGCGCAAACACCTGTCTGCGATCAAGGGTGGTCGACTCGCGGAACGAATCGCACCGGCGACGGCCCTCGTCGTCGTGATCAGCGACGTCGTGGGCAACCGGCTCGACGTGATCGCGAGCGGTCCGGCGACGCCGGACCCGACGACCTACGAGGACGCACTCGCCGCCCTCGAGCGCCACGGCGTCACCGCGCCCGCCGCCACCGAACGCCTCGAGGCCGGCGCAGCCGGAGACCGAGCGGAGACGCCGACCGAGCCGTTCGAGGGCGTGACCCACCGGATCGTCGCCGACAACGACACCGCGCTCGCGGCCGCGGCGACGGCCTGCGAACGCGCCGGGTATCCGGCGCGGACCCTCTCGGCGCGAATCGAGGGCGAAGCGAGCGAGGTCGGGCGCGTCCACGGTGCGATCGCCCGGTCGGTCGCACGGCGGGGACGACCCGTCGAACCGCCGGTGGCGCTGCTCTCGGGCGGCGAGACGACAGTGACCGTCGCGGGCGACGGCACCGGCGGGCCGAACCAGGAGTTCGTCCTCGGGGCCAGGACGGCCCTGGCCGGCGTCGACGCGCCGATCGCCGTCTGTGCGGTCGACACCGACGGCCGCGACGGCCCGACCGACGCCGCCGGTGGACTCGTCGGCCCGAGCGTCGGGGCCGACGAGTCTCTGCGGGCCGCGCTAGCTGCGAACGACACAACCCCGTTCTTGCGGGAGCGAACGGGCCTCGTCCGGACCGGAACCACCGGAACGAACGTCAACGACCTGCGGGTGGTGGTCGTCGGGGACTGACGGGGGTTTCGGGACCGCGCCCGCACACACCGGCGACCGAACCCGCCGCAGCGGCCACGGGCCTAACGAGTTAGTAGCGCAGGTGAACCGTCTCGCTCGGCTAGTGGAGGTAGATGTCGCGGGCAATCGACGCGTCGATCGATCTGAGCGACGTGTCCGGACTGTCACTCGAGACGGTCGTCAGCGGCATCCCCGACGCGGTCATCGTCGCCCGGGCCGGCTCCGGCGAGATCGTCGCCGCGAACGAGGCGGCGGGATCGCTGTTCGAGGGGGATCCGAACCGACTCGTCGGCCGTGACCAGCAGGAGTTACACCCGAGTGCCGACGCCGAGCTGTACCGGGAGGCGTTCGCCCGCGGTCTGGACGACGAACGGGTGACCCGGCTCGCCGACGGTCGGCAGGTGTACGTCGACACGCTCGAGGGGAACCGAACGCCGGTCGAAATCAACGCACAGCGGATCGAGGCCGACGGTCGGGCGTTTCTGCTCGGCGTGTTTCGGGACATTACCGACCGACGAGAGCGAGAGCGCCGGCTCGAGCAGACGGAGACCCGGCTGAACGCGCTCATCGACGCCACACCCGTTCCGGTCGCCGCGCTCGACGATCAGCTCCGGGTCACCCTGTGGAACCAGGCCGCCGAGGAGACACTCGGATACGCTGAGTCGGACGTGCTCGGGGAGACGTACACGCTGTTTGTCGATCAACGGCAGTTCGAGGCGGCCGCGGCCCGGGTGCTCGAGGGCGAGCGGCTCGACGGGTACGAGACGGTGCTGCGCGCTCAGGACGGCTCGCGGGTCGAGGTAGCGCTGTCTGCGCGGCCGCTCGTCGAGGACGGGGCGATCACCGGACTCGTCGGGGCGGCCGTCGACGTCACGAGCGAGAACCGGCGCCGACAGCACCCGAGGTCGCACACAGAGTGTTGCGGCACAACCTCCGGAACAAGCTGAGCGTGATCCGCGGGTACGCCTCGCTCCTCCGAGAAGACGAGGCCGTCCCGCACGATGAGGTGACCGGACGAATCGTCGATGCCAGCGACAAGCTCGCCGAACTCAGCGACCACGCCTCGGTCGTCCGGCGGGAGATCCAGCGATCGGCCGCCGGAACGGTGACCGTCGCCGAGCTGCTCCGGACGGCCGCCGAGACCGAGGCTGGCGGGACCGAGGCCGGCGAGACGGCTCTGTCGGTCGAGACCGCGACACGACCGGCGACCGTCTCGGAGCAGGCCGCGTCGGCGCTCTCGCGGCTGCTCGATCGGATGCGGAGCTACACCGACGCCGACACGATCCGAGTCGAGGCGCGGGTCGAGGACCGGTACGTCGAGATCGCACTCGCAGGCGAGCAGGCACTGCTCTCGCGGGGCGACGCGGAACTCATCGCACACGAGGAAGAGTCCGCCCTGCGACACGGCCACGAACTCGCCGTCGCGCGGGGGTATCTCACGATCGCGAGCTTCGGCGGCGACGTCATCCAGGTCGACGGTGCCGACTCACGGCGGCAGTTTCGCGCGGAGCTGCCCCGGGTGGACGGCCCCGCGGCCGAGGAGTAGCCACCCGGGCAGTACCCGAGGGTGTGTCTCAGTCGGCGGCGTACTCGTCGTACAGCACCGGAACCGTCGCGTAGCTGGTGACGTTTCGCAGCAGCGCCCGTTTCGTGGTGTACTCGTCGGTGCCGTGGGCCGTCTGGGTACCGAAGCCGAACTCGACGGTCGGAACGCCCTCGTGGCGAAACACCTTGGCGTCGCCCCGCCGGTCGCGCTGCGGCGGTAGACCTGGTCGTCGACCACGGCGGCCGCGGCGTCGGCGCTGGCCGCGACGATCGGGCTGTCGAGCGGCTCGTAGGACCCTCGCGTCCAGGAGAGATCTGTCAGCTGGATGTGCTCCATCCCGTCGAAACAGCCCCGAATGCCGGTCAAAACGTCTCGGGTGTCGACGCCAGCGGTCAGCCGGACGTCGACGCGTGCACGCGCAGAGGCCGGCACCGTGTTGATCGCCGTTCCCCCCTCGATGGTGCCGAGGTTGATCGTCGGGTACCGGTACAGCTCGCGGGTCGGTTCGGCCCCGGCCTCTGGCTGGTAAAACCGGACCGACTCCTCGATGACCTCGTCCATGGCCGGGTCGATCGAGAGCTCGCTGCCCCCGAACTCGGACCGGAGCCGCTCGATTGCCGTCGTCAGCCGGTCGATCGCGTTCTCGCCGATCATCGGCCGCGAGCCGTGGGCGGCGGTGCCCGAGGCCTCGATCGTGAGCCAGATGTTGCCGCGGTCGGCGACCGACACCGAGTAGCGTCCGTTCCGCGAGGTCGTCTCCCCGACGACACACGCGTCGGGATCGAGGACGCCGGAGTCTAACACCGTCGCGAGCCCGGCGTCGCCGCCGGTTTCCTCGTCGCTCACGAACGCGAACTGGAGCGTGACCGGCGGCTCCGTCCCCATGCGGGCGTACGCCAGCGCGACCTGTGCCATCGCGGCGACGGCGCCTTTCATGTCGGTCGTCCCGCGGCCGTACAGCCGGTCGCCGTCCCACTCGCCAAGCGGATCCGCTGACCAGTCTTCGCCCGCGAACGGCACCGTGTCTAGGTGGCCGTTGAAACAGACCGTGCGGTCGGTTCGTCCGGGGAGCGTGACGATCAGGTTCGGCTTTTCGGGGTCGACTGCCAGCCGGTCGACCGCGAGCGGCGAGCCGTCGAGCAGCTCCTCGAGCCACGTGACGATACCCACGGTCCGGCCGGGGGGTTCTGTGTCTCGTAGCCGACGGCGGTCTCGGCGTACTCGAACAGCTCCGTGCGGTTGTCCGCGAGATACTCAGCGACGGGCGTCGGCAGCGGTGTCGTGTCCATCCCGCTCATCCGTAGTAGCGGGTCGGGCAACCTTTCAACACTGGGTCGCCGGGCGAGACGGCTCGTGTTGGGTGCCGGACGACCGCCTGAACTACTGGAGCGGTCATCCGTACAGCCCGACCCGGGGGCTGCTCGGTGGACGCCGGCTGGGCATCGAGTCGATCACGTGTCCCCCGTCTGTCGGGGCAAAGAGTACTCTCACGCGGTCGTGTGGCCCCGTTCAACACTCGGAGGGCGGTTATACGCGGGCACGTGCCAACCTGTGGTATGGCGTCTGAGTACCCGGACCGCTTGTCCGTCGAAGAGATCGAGTCCCGGATCGGAATGACAAAACGGATGCTCAAGATCGGGGCGGCGTTTGCCGTGGTCGGATTCCTGTTGATGGGTTCGGCGCTGTTTTTCGAGCTGACCGAGTTCCATCCGCTGCTCGATGAGTTCCTCCGGTCGTTCCCCGACACGAGCCTCGCCGGCGGTGGACCCGAGCGTAGTGCGGCGGCCAACGAACAGCTCGGCGAGATCAACAAGTGGCCGTCGACGCTGTTGTGGCTCAAGCTCGGCGGCGTCGCACACATCCTGTTTGGAATCTTCATCGCGCTGGCCGCGATCGTGCGGACCCTGAGCCTCGTGCCCCACCGGCTCAGCTACGAGATGGAGCGCACCCAAAAGTAACGCGGACGTCTCGACCAGACCGGCCCCTCAGCCGGCAGGTCGGGCGGTGGCAGACGTGACCAGAGTCGATCACGCGAAAGTCGGCGGCGCCGCGCTCGCGGTCGGCTACGCACTCGTGCTCGCCGTGCTCTACCGGTCCCCCGGGGCCGGACTCGAGGCCGCAACTGCGAGCGGCCAGTCCGTGCTGTACTTTCTCGTGCTCCCGATCGCCGGGGTCGGTGCTGGCGTCTACGCGTACCGCGGCGGTCCCTACCGGACGGTCCCGATACTCATCCTGGGCGGGTACCTCGGGGTCGGCGGACTCGGCCTGACCCTCGGCGCCCTGCTGGCCCCGGAGACGGCCGGGGTCGTGCTCGGGACAGGGATCGCTGGGGTGGCCTGTGCCGTCGTCGCGCTGGTCGCGAGTCTCGCCGAGCTCGGGGGTGGCGTTCGGCTCGAACCGCTGCTCGGCGTCGAGTGATCGAATCCCGATTCCTTCGTCGCTCGAGCTGCGAGACCGCGTTCGTGTCTGCCTCTCGGGTCCGTCGGCGAATCGCCGCGAAGGACGGTCGATCGCGTGTCGCGTATCAGATCGTTCAGACCGGATCGGCGTCGGTGATGATCTCGATGAGGGCCGGGCCGTCGTAGGCGATGGCCGTCTCGAGCGCGCCGTCGAGCTCGGCCGCGTCCTCGACGTGGGCGCCGTGGCCGCCGCAGTTCCGCGCGAACTCCGCGAAGTTCGGGTTGACGAGTCCGGTCTGCCAGACGTCCCAGCCGCCGGTGCGCTGTTCTTTGCTGATCTTGCCGAGTTCGTCGTCGTTGAGCAGGACGTGCGTGATGTCCATGTCGTATTTTATTGCGGTCGTGAACTCTGTCATGTACTGGCCGAACCCACCGTCGCTGGAGATCGACACGACCGGCCGGCCGGCGAACCGCGAGGTCGGCTCCTGGGTGGCCGCCCACGCGCCCATCGCCGCCGGGAATGAGGAGCCGATCGACCCGAGGTAGCCGGACATCAACACCGCCTGGTTAGACGGCTCGAATTACCGCCCGAACGCGTAGGTGTTGTTGCCGACGTCGACGGGGACGATCGCGTCGTCGGGGATCAGCCGCGTCATCGCCTCGAAGGCCGTCGCGTAGTTGATTCCCCGTTCTGGGGTCTGGGCCCGCCGAGTCGCCTTCTCGTCGCGCCAGATCTCCCAGCGGTCTGCCAGCTCCTCGCGCTGGCTCTCTGCCGCGAGCTCCCCGGCCTCGGGGAGCCGGTCGAGGATCGCGTCGACGGTTACCCCGATCTCCCCCCACACCGGGACGTCGATGCTGTGGAACTTCCCCAGGGTCATGGCGTCGTAATCGACCTGGATCGTCGGCTTGTACTCGGCGATTCCGGTGTGATTCGAAAAACTCGCGCCGAAGACCGCGAGCAGGTCCGACTCGTTCATGAACTGACTCGCGATCGGCGTGCCGCTCCGGCCGAGGACCCCGCCGGCCAGCGGGTGCGAGTCCGGGAGCTGTCCTTTCGGCTTGAACGTCGTCACCACCGGACAGTCGAGTCGCTCGGCGAGCTCGACGATCCCGTCCATCTCGAAGCGCGCCCCGTGCCCGACGACGATGACCGGCCGCTCGGCGGCCTCAAGCAGATCGAGCGCGTCGGCCAGGGCGTCGGCCGGCGGGCTGATCTCGCGCGGGGTGATCCGCCCTTCAGGGTCGCCGGGGTCGACGCCCTCGGCGGACTGGGTCTGGATCTCGTCGGGGAAGATCAGATGCGAGACGCCCCGCTCGAGAATCGCCGTCTTCGCGGCTCGGGTGGCCAGCTCGGCGTGCTGGCTGTCTGGGAGCACCGTCGCCTCGAAGGCCGCGACGTCGCCGTAGGCGGCCTCGAGGTCGACCTCCTGGAAGTTGCCCGTCCCGAGCACCTGGGATTTGACCTGGCCGGTGAGCGCGATCGTTGGGGACCGGTCGACGTTCGCGTCCCAGAGCCCGGTGAGCATGTTCGTCGCGCCGGGGCCGGCGATCGAAAAGCAGGCCGCAGGGCGACCGGTGAGTTTTCCGTACGCCGAGGCGGCGAAGGCACCGGCCCCCTCGTGGCGAACCCCGTAATAGCTGAGATGGCCCCGCTCGGCCTCCCGGCGGAGGGCGTCGGCGAGCCCCAGGTTCGAGTGTCCGACGATCCCCCAGACGTGTTTGAGCCCCCAGTTGACGAGCGTCTCCGCGATCACGTCCGAAACGGTCCGTTCGTGGGGCTCCTTCTCCGGGAACCCGACGTAGATGCCATCCTCGCGGTCCTCGACTGGGAAGGTCTGCACGCAGTCGTCGTGGGGGCCAGGCGTCTCCCCGGTCAGGGGGTCGAAGTCCCAGCCGTGCCAGGGACACCGCAACAGACCGGTCTCGATCGAGCCCTCGCCGAGCGGTCCGCCCTGGTGTGGGCAGTTGTTATCGAGCGCCGTGTACTCGCCGTCGTAGTGTGTCACCGCGACGGTCGTGCCGCCACAGCTCGCCGCCGTGACTCTCCCCTCGGGGAGTTCGTCGGGATCGAGGGCTTTGTGCCACGAGATCCTGCGCGATCGGTCGGACGAGTCACCAGCCATGCTACGGGGAGTCACCACGCGTCGGTATAGTTTCGCCGGCGGCGTGCGGTTGCCTCCAACCCTCCCAAAGCAGTTATATACCGGCGACGCCCCCAGGAGTTCGCGAGAGCCGCCCCCGGCTGCGTTTGTCGTCCGGGTCTGCACCGGTCGGGTGCTGGCCGCGATACGGACAAGAAGGTGTTCGGCGGGTACTCGCCGGACGCGGGAGCTATACGCATGGCTCTGCGAGCCCAGATATGAGCCAGCCGCGGTTTCGAACGCCGGACGGTCGCGCGGTGCCGGCTGTTACCGCCGAACAGATGGCGGCAGTCGACCGCGTCGCCGTCGAACTCGGGCTCGAGATACTCCAGATGATGGAAAACGCGGGGCGGATCCTCGCCTGGCACGTCCGCGAGTGTCGAACCGGGGCCGAGCCCGTCGTCGTGCTCGCAGGCAACGGCGGGAACGGCGGCGGCGGGTTGGCGTGTGCCAGACACCTCGCGAACCGTGAGATTCCGGTCCGGGTGCTGCTGGACCGTCCTCCCGAGGAGTTGTCCGGAGTCGCCGCCCACCAGTACGGCATCCTTGAGGCGATGGACGTCGAGGCCACGAGCGGAACGGACGGGCTCGCCGAAACCGACGAGGGGCTGTTGGTCGACGCACTCATCGGCTACGGGCTAGAGGGCACCCTCCGCGAGCCGGCACGGACCCTCCTCGAGGGGCTGAATCACCGCGGAGAGTCGGTCGTCTCGCTTGATGTCCCATCGGGGATCGACGCCACCACCGGCGAGACGCTCGGAGCGGCTGTCGCGCCCGACCGGACGGTGACGCTCGCGCTCCCGAAGACGGGGCTGGACACGGCGACCGGGCGCCTCTACGTGGCTGACATCTCCGTACCGCAGGTCGTCTACCGGCGGCTCGGGATCGAGTACGACCGGCCGTTTGGCAACGCCGACTGGATCGAACTCGAAGCCCCCTGGCGATGACCGGCGGTGCCCGCCCTGGAGCAATCAGATACACCCGCCGTGAACGGCGACTCCCGCGCTGAATCAGGTGGTCACCGGTCGGCGTGCAACGGATCTTTCACGGCCGCGCCGCCGCTTAGTCCGCGTCGGGCGCAACCAATCCTAATGGCGTCAGTTGTCGGCGGGGTGGCGGCCGGGCTCGTCGCGACGATCGCCATGACTGCCGCGATGGCGGCACTCGGTGGCGGCGGGCAGCCGGCGACGGCGCGGCTCCTCGCACACGTCGCCGGCGGGAGTCCGGCCGACCACGCCGCCGCCGGGATGGCACTACACCTGTGTTACGGAACCGTCACGGGAGTCGTCGTCGCGGTCGGAGCGCCGGCGATCGGGCTCGCGCTCGACGGGGCGATCGCGGTCGGGCTCGGCCTCGCCTGCGGAATCGCACTCATGATCAGCGGCACGCCGTTCTGGATGCGGCCAGTCGTCGGCCTCGAGCCCGACCGCGAGATGTTGGTGGCCTTCGGAGCGATCCGTCTCACCGATGGACTCGTCTCGGGTGCGTGTCTCGGCGCCGGACTCGTGGCGTAGGCGGCGCCGGCTCAGGCCGGGACGTCTTCGAAGGCGGCCTGAATCACCTTACTGAGTGTCGGGTGCGCGTGGATCGTGTCCGCGACCGCTCCGGCGGGAACGCCGGTCCGCATCGCCAGAACGGCCTCGTGCAGCAGCGTCGAGGCCTCGTAACCGATGGCGTGGGCCCCGAGAATCTCTCCGTCGGGCGCGGCGAGGACCTTCACGAACCCGTGCTCGAGTTTCTTCGCTCGTCCCATCGCCGAGTCGGCGTACTGCGCCCGTCCGACCGCGTACTCGACGCCTCGCTCGTCGAGTTCTGCCTCGGTCGCGCCGACGCCGGCGATCTGTGGCTCGGTGAAGATCGTGTGTGGCATCGCGGAGAGATCGACCGACCGCCGTTCGCCCTCGACGGCGTTCGCGACCGTGTGGCGAGTCTCGTAGTCGCCGGCGTGTTTGAACAGTGCGTTGCCGGCGATATCCCCCTGTGCCCACACGCCGTCGGCGGTGGTCTCTAAGCACTCGTTTGTCTCGATGAACCCGTCCTCGTCGACCGCGATGCTCGTCCGATCGAGCCCGAGTCGGTCGGTGTTCGGACGCCGCCCGAGCGCGACGAGCACCTCCTCGCCCGCGACGGTCCGCTCGGTTCCCTCGGCGGTCTCGGCGTGGACGAGCGCGCCGCCGTCGGCCGACTCGACGGCCGTCACGCGATGATCCGTGTAGACCTCGTGGCGCTGGGCCGCGATCTCGGTGAACGCCGCAGCGACATCGTCGTCTTCCCGCGGCACGAGCGACTCCCGCAGTTCGAGGATGGTCACGTCCGTGCCCATCGCCTCGAAGACGTACCCGAGCTCGACGGCGACGTACCCGCCACCCAGAACGACGAGACTCTCCGGAGGCTCCCGGCGGTACAGCGCTTCGTGGCTCGTAAGATACTCGATCGCATCGAGCCCCTCGATCGGCGGGGCGACCGGGCGGCTGCCGGCGGCGACGACGACCTTCTCGGCCGTGACGGCGTCGCCGCCGAGCGCGACGGTGCGCTCGTCGAGAAACTCGGTGCGCTCGTCGAACAGGGTGAGGGTGTCTTTCTCGCGGTACCGCCGTTCCATGTCCTCGGCGATGCCGCCGAGGAGCTCGCCCATCTCGTCGACGACGGCCGCGTGGTCGGTCCGCTCGAGGGACGCCTCGACGTGAAACCGCTCGGCCTCGCGAACGCGGGTGACCGCGTTTGCCGCCTGGATGAGCATCTTCGAGGGGTTACACCCGCGGTTGAGACAGGTCCCGCCCAACGGCCCCGGTTCGACCAACGCCGTCTTCAGCCCGGCGTCTGCGGCCGCCGCAGCGACGTTGTTGCCCGTGCCACCGCCGATGACGAGCACGTCAAAGTCTGCCATACCTGTCGTGACCGGGGCGGCCATAAGAACCTCCTGCGGTGGTTCGACACCGCCACACGGGCGCCGACGACCCGTCGTCTGTTACTCCGAGAACGACTCCCAGAAGACGTCGGGCAGCTCCCGGTCGGGGTTCTCCTCGAGGTACTCTTCTTTTTCGAGATTGGCGTCTTCGATGAGCGCGGCCGCCTCGCCGGCCCAAACATAAAAGCCGACCAGCGTGTCCCGTCGCATCTGTTCGATGTCGATCGAGTGGTAGACGTTGACGACACCCCCCTGTTCGCGGTTCAGCTCGGAGCGCTGGAGCAAGCCCAGGTCGACGAGCTTGTTGAGATACCGGGTGACGGTGCTTCGATCGTACCCGAGCAGATCCGCGACTTCGTTCGCGGAGACTGGCCCTTCCCCGACGACACACAGACAGATGTCGAGACCGGCCTTCGGCAGCCCGAAGGCTTGCAACAACACCTGCCTGATCTCCGGGCGCTTGACGCGCATGTTGGGCTCGGTGACCGGTTCCATCGGCCGGCCGTGACAGGACATCGGTGGCTCGTCCCGACCGATCGCGAGGACGACGTTGTCACAGTCGGGACACTCGTAGACGTCGTACCGGTCGGTGGTGGGGTCGTACTGCACCGCCTCGGGAGAGTCGTCGGCGTCGGTGTCTGACATCGGCTGAGTGACTCCGTCGCGTAGTCGCTCGCGGACGGAATAAAAACTGTCCCCGGGATCACCGCTCGGGGACATCGACGATCACACCGGCGGTGAGGTCGAGCTCGAGGAGCTGTTCGCCCGTGAGCGTCACTCGGGGGGCCCCGTCGGGCGTCCGCAGAGCGAGCTCGCAGGCGACCAGTTCGTCGAGACGGGCCTCGATCGCCGACGGCTCGGCCTCGAGCGCCGCCGCGAGCGCGTCGACCGACGTCGTCTCGGGGGGCTCGGCACCGCTGGCGGCCGCAAGTTCCTCCAGGACGGCTCGTCTCGTGACCGTCATCGACCGGCGGGACGACCGCAGACACCACTCGGGGCGTGACCCGCGTCGGCCTCGGACGGAGCGTCGGGCGGACCCGCAGGGTCGATCATCGGAACGGTCGTGACTCGCCGACACGGATACGTATCGACACCGGGTGCGTGCAATCCAACCACACGCGCGGGGAAGCCGGCGGGGAAACGAGGACAGACCGGACCATGCTGGTCGGAACCGAGCGACTCAGAACTGATCGAGCGACGCCTGGCCCTGTCTGAGCGCGGTCGCGTCGTACCCGCGAGCGGTCAGCTCGCGCGCGAGCGGCGCCGCAGCGCCGTGGTGGATGTACACCCGGTCGGGGTCGACCGCCGCGACCACCGCGAGCAGTTCGGTGAAATCGCAGTGGTCCGACAGCGGAAAGGTGACGTCAAAATCCCCGCGGAACTTGAACGACTCCTCGACCGCCCAGCCCGAAAAGCCCGCGGTCAGGGCGTCGGCCTCGCTGGCCAGCCGATCGACCCAGTCGATCCGGCCGCTGGTCATCGGCAAGACGAGCGCGTCGCCCGGACTGAGCTCGGCGTCGGCGAACGGCTCCGCGGGAAACTCGACGCCCAGCGCCGCCTCGATGGGCTCGTTGATCCGGAGCACGCCCTCGGTGGTGAGCACGCGGTCCCGCCCGGCGCGATTGGCCAGCAGCTGGAGCTTCTGTGCCCGGCCGAAGGCATAGCCCAACAGTATAACTGGACGCTCGGTCTCGCGGAGCCACGCGTCGATCGCCGCACGGACCTGCTCGTGAGGTGGAAACTCGTAGCCGGGCTCGCCGTAGGTCGCCTCGAGGACGAGCACGTCGGCGTCGGGCGGCTCGAACCCCCCGAGGTAGTGTCGCGACCGCGTGGAGACGTCGCCGGTGTAACAGTACCGCGTGCCGTCGGGGTCGGTGATGATCGCCGCCCGCGAGCCGGCGACGTGGCCGGCCGGCCGGAGGTCGACTCGAGGGTGCGTTCGCGCCCGGAGTCGCCCGTCCATCCGGACCGTGCCGATCGCGGCCGTGAGCGGCGAGCACACCGCTTCGGCGTCGGTCGTCGGCAGGTGATCGCCGTGGGCGTGGCTCACGACCGCGAGGTCGCCGTCGGGCTCGTCGGCGTCACAGACGACGCGGGTGCCGTCGGAAAGTTCGATCTCGATCCCGTCGCGGTACCGAACGGTCACGACCACGAGTACGGGCGGCAGTCGAATCAACGTTCGGGGGACGACCAGGAGGGACCGGGGCGGAGTTACTGGGACTCGTACAGCCGCTCGATCCGGTCGAGGATGTCTGCGTCCTCGGGGGCGAGCGTCTCGCGGGTGCGGCGGTACCGCGGAAACCGCAGGGCGTACCCGGAGTCGTACTCCGGGCTTTCCTGGAGCTCCTCGTACTCGACTTCCAGGACGACGGCGGGCTCGAGTTCGACCGCGCGGCCGTCCTGCTCGACGATCAGCGCCTCGAGGCGGTCGGTCAGGGCCGCCAGCTCGTCGTCGGTGTAGCCCGTCGAGAGCCGGCCGACCTCGCGCAGGGCGTCGGCCCCGCGGTCGTAACAGGCCAGGTAGAGCCGGCCGAGCAGTTGGCTGCGCCGGCCCTCGCTGTATTTCGCTCGGGTCACGACGAGATCGAGCGGCTCCATCGTCGGCTTGAGCTTCAGCAGTCGTCCGACGCGCCGCCCCGGCTCGTAGACCGCGCCGGGATTTTTCAGCATGAGCCCCTCGTGGCCGGCCGCCAGCGCCTCGTCGTACAGTGCCCGCGCCCCCTCGGGCTCGGCCTCGGGAACCCGCAGCGAGCGGGCGAGCTCGAAGCCCGCGAGCCCCTCGCCCGGGTCCGGCGAGACCGGCTCGGTGACGGCCTCGAGCCGGTCGTAGCGCCCGGCCAGCGGCGTCGACAGCAGCGACCCGTCTCGGCCGTCGTACAGGCAGTCGAAGGCGTGAAACACCACCGGCAGCTCGCGCGCGGTCGCCACAATTTGGGATTCGCGCTTGATCCGTCGGGAGAGCTCCTGAAAGGCAAGCGGTTCGCGTTCGTCGGGCGCCGCCGTGATCGTCTCGGGGGTGTACCCGACCAGCTCGCCGTCGAGAACGAGCCGATCGGCCGCGACCCCGCGCTCGATCGCCCGGACGACGTCGGGAAACTGTTCGGTGACCTCCTCGAGTCGCCGGGTGAACAGCGCGACCTCCTCGCCGACGTGTGCCTGGACCCGGAAGCCGTCGTACTTGTACTCACAGTGCGCGAGCCCGTCGTCGGCAACGGCGGCGAGCCCCTCGGAGACCGTCTCGGCGGTTTCCGCGAGCATCACCTGTATCGGCCGGCCGAGCTCGATCGACAGCGCCGCGAGCCCGTCCCGGCCCTCGGCCCGGGCGGTCCGCGCGACGAGTTGAAAATCGGTGGTCACCTGGTAGGCCCGCTCGACGGCGGCCACGGCCTCGTCGCTCCCATCGAGGAAAGCCTCGGCGATGGCGTCCCGGATCGTCCCCTCGCCGACCCCGACCCGGAGATGACCGAGGGCGGTTCGGACCACGTACCGGGCCTCCTCGGGGGTGGCGTCGGCGAGCAGTCCGGCAACGGCGTCGACCCGGCGGTCCTGGCTCCCCGGACCCGAGAAGGCGGCCAGATCGCGCAGCGTCTCGTGGACCCGCTCGACGGTCAGGGACTCGGCGAGCAGCGTCTGCTGGCCGCCGTCGCCGGTCGCCCAGGCGGCGACGTCGCCGAGGTCGCCGGTCTCGGACCACCGCTCGCGGAGCCGCGACTCCGCGACGCCGGTGGCCGTCGCGATCGCGGCGAGGGTGAGACTCGAAGATACCCCGAGTTCCGCCCGATCGTAGGCCGGCCACAGCCGCCCACGAACGAGCACCACGAGTCGATCGAGCTGCTCGCCGGCGTCGGCAAACGCCGCGGCCAACAGCGACCGCTTTTCGATCGTCGAGTCGGTCGCCGCGAGGCGGTCGTACACCGCGACGAGCTCGGCGTAGTTCACGGCTGAGGTGGGACCTCGCGGGTCAAAAGTCCGCCGTCAGCCACTCGAGGACCGACGAGCGTCCAACCGAGCCCACGGACTACCCGAACACCGCCGCGAGCGCGAGGAGGACGGGGACATCGTCGGGACGACCGGGTACGACCCCGAGTGGGAGCAGCGTCGGGCCGGGTCGGGGATCGTACTCGCACGGGACTGGGGCCGCGAGTACGGGCTCGAGCGGGCCTCGGCGTTCGTCGAGCTCACCTTCGAACAGTACGACCTCGACACCTACTACGCAACCTGCGCCCGCGAGAACGAGCCCTCGCGACGCATGATCGAGAAGTACGTCGAAAAGTACGGCGGCCGCCACGAGGGGCTGTTGCGGGGCCACTCGTCGCGTCCGGGCGGCGAGGTAACCGATCAACACCGGTTTTCGATCGTGCGCGAGGAGTACGAGGCCGCGACGGAGAACACCGAGACCCTGTCGTTCGACGTAGAGTGGTGAGATCCGAGCGCCGAGTCGACTGCCGGGCGACTGCGGCGTTTACGGCGCGAGACGACCGTCGACAGTCCCAATAGAGACCAGCTCGGAGGTGGGTCGTGACCGTTATCGCACTCCTGAGCGTCGCTCCGGTCGGAGAGGAGAGCATGTCCGCCGAGGTCGCGGACGCCGTGGCCGCGCTCGATTCCTTCGAGGTATCCTACGAGACCAACCCGATGGGCACCGTGATCGAGGCCGACAGCGTTGACCAGCTGCTCGACGCCGTCGCGGCCGCCCACGCCGCCGTCGACGGCGATCGGGTCAGCACCGTCCTCAAAATCGACGACAAGCGGGACTCTGACGAACCGGCCCGACAAAAGGTCGAGAGCGTCGAACGGCACCTGGGACGGCCCGCCGAGAGCGGGGACGTCGGCGAGTGATAGCCCGCGGTCCATCGCTCCGGTCCGCGGTAGCGTTCGGATCGAATCCGTCGATCGATCGGCTGGCGTCACGACGACCCGTGACGGCGCTACACAGTGGATGTCGCTGACACGCAGGACACGGATTGCTCTGTTTAGTGGCGTCAAAAAAACGAGTGACGGGCGTGACGGCCGTCGGTGTCCTACTCCTCGTCGCCGCCGTCGGTCAGCACTTCAGTCTCGGTCGACGACTCTTCGTTCAAAAATGACGGCGTCTCGGCGTTCTCTTCGTCGGCGTCACGTGACCAGTCGCGTGTTCCATGATGGTGGCACATGGTACTACGTAACATGATTCGGAGCCTTATTAACCTTTCCTCGTGTCTGAGACCGACCGAATGACTGAAGACAAGCGGTGGCGGTGCGGGGTCGCCTCTCACCCGAGGTCAGCTCGGGCGCATGTTCGTCGTCCGGGCACGACCGCACAAGGGTCGTTCCGTCGGCGATGAAGAATCCGCGGCAGGTGGTGGCGGTGGCGGGGCACGACCGCACAAGGGTCGTTCCGTCGGGGTCCGAACGGGAGCCATGGCACGCACCGTCGTCGTCGCCGGGGTCGGGCCCGGGCTGGGTTCGTCGGTCGCGGGCGAGTTCGTCGCACAGGGTGACGAGGTGGCGCTTCTGGCTCGCTCCGAGGAGTACCTGACATCGCTGGAAGCAGAGCTCACAGAGTCGGGTCCGGGCACCGCGCTCGCGGTGCCGACGGACATCGCGGAGCCGGCACAGGTGAGCGGGGCCTTCGAGCGGATCCGCGAGGCCCTCGGCCCCGTCGACGCGCTCGTCAATAACGTCGGAACCGACGCTCGCGGGGGGAGCATCCTCGAGGTGACCGAGGCGGACCTCGCAGACGCCTGGGACGTGCGCGTCGCGGGACAGTTCCGGTGTGCGAAAGCCGCCGCCGAGGACATGGCCGCCGGGTCGGGCGGGACGATCGTCTTCAGCACCTCACAGTCCGCGATCGCGCCGAGTGACAACGTCACCTACACCACCGCCCGCCACGCGGTCCGGGGGATGGCCCGGTCGATGGCCACCGATCTCGGCGAGCACGGGATCCAGACGGTCCACGCCGTGATCGACGGCTGGATCGCTCGCCCCGATCTCCGCGAGCAGTTCCCCGACCACGAGCGCTGGATGGACCCCGACGAGATCGCCGCCACGTACCGGCGGCTCGTCGAGCACCCCGAGACCGTCCACACGAGCGAGATCGACCTGCGTCACCCCGGCGACGAGCTGTCGTTTTGATCGGGCCCGCGTCGGTGCGATCGGTCGGGGACTAGTCCGGGACTCTCTGTGAAGAGAGCCGGTTCGGGCGGGCCCAGAGCCTGCACTGCCCGAGGACACCACTTGGGTCTCGGGATGTGGTATCGCCGCGAGGGAGCCGACACGGCGCCCGAGCGGGCGAGATGAACAGAGCGGGATCGGCGGTGTCGGAGAGCTGTGTTACGCGTGTGGCTCGGCTGGAGGGACCCGCCGGACCGATCTGACGTGTTCGTCGTCGCCCAACGGTACGAGCGCGTCGACGTGGACCCAGGCGATGACCGCTCCGTCGAGCTCGGTAGCCACTTTACTGATGTGTGCTTCGGGGAGCTCTCCGCCGGGCTCGAGCTGTACGAGAACCCGCACCGTACTGTCTCGGTACTCGATGTCGTACTCCGCGGCGACCGCTTCGGGGTCGGCGGCGTCGGCCACTCGAGCGATGACATTCGAGAGCGGACTCCGGGCCGTGTCTTCCTGGTCGTTGGTCGGCGCGTCGGAGTCATCGGCGGTATCCCCGCCTGACCCGCCCGAGTCGCCGGAGTTGCGTTCGGCACCGGATACACTGCCGGCTTCGGCCGCCGGGATACTCGTCTCCTCGTCTGAAGCGTTCGTCTCCGGGGCGTCCGTTCCGGCCGAGTCGTTCGTGCCATCTGTTACACACCCCGCGACCAGTGCAACCGCACACCCACACCCCCCCGAGAGAACCTCACGTCTGCGCCGGGTCATACTCGTGGGTTCGTTCGACACGAACATACGGGCTTCCCACGCTACAACTATCATTTCAGCGTAAAGAGACGCGCCATCCGGGTCAGTCCGCGGTCAACGCGTCGTAGGCGTCGTTGACCTCGACCTGTCCGAATCCGATTTTCGTGTTCGGCGGCGCGTCGACATCGTCGTCATCGATCTCCGTCCCCGTCTCGAAAAGACTCTCCAAGATGTCTGCCCGGTCTAACTCTCTGGAGACGTCAATCACGATGTCGAACGCGCCCGGGCGTCGCCCGGCGTTTGTGACACGCGCCGCGATACCGAGCGTCTCGGCAGGCTCGACGCTGGCAGCGGCCCCCTGCCCACCGATGTCCAGATCCGAGAGGAGCGCGATTGGGTCACCGGTCTCGGCGTCGACGTCGGCCACGAACCGCACCTCACCGGCGACAAGCGGCCCGTCCTGGGTTGCGTCGACTGTGTCAGCGTCGGTGAATGCACTGCCGGCGCCCGTGTCGACGAGCAATCCGACATCGAGACACTCGCCTAGCTCGAGTGCTGCCGGCTCGAACCCCTCCACGCCGCTCGTGATGGGACTGATGGCCCGTTCGCCCGCACCTGCAGCAGTCCCCACGTAGAAAACGACCGCTGCATCCCCTGTGGTGAGGTCCTCGGCGTCGATGAAAAAGCCGGCATCCTCTTTTCCCTGGTTGCAGACGGTTATCAGGTTATCAAAGAAGGTCAAAGAGTTTGAGTTGACGCCCGAGCCGCCGAGAGGATTCTCTTCGTCGGGTATCTCTCCGATCTCAATCTCGATGTGGCCGCTGTCGTCCTCCTCGACGTAGTTGGCTCCGTTTGGCGAGTCACCGGGCAGGAGACCGAGATACGCGTTCGCGTCGTTCGCGACGGCCACGCTCACCGCCCTGTGAGACTCGACACTGCTGAACGCACTCGAGCCGACGAGCGCAGCGCCACCGATAGCTGTTCCGCCAGCACCGATCAGAAAGTTACGCCGGTTCATGAGTTGCTGTCGTGGTGTCGCCGTCTGCCGTTGTCATCCGTCTGTTCTGTTTCAGGCATGGTCCGTTCTTCTGTAATCGCCAATTACGAACAGACAACTTGGGTCTACGCTTGGACAATCGATCGATATGGTCCGGTTTCTCAGGCCAGAGCGTCTAGACGCACTCCACGCCTGATATCCGCCGTGGTGGCCGATCGAGTCGCGATCGGGTGGCCACAGAGCCAATCGGGTCGCGTGCTCGCGATTCAGTGGTGTCGCCGACCGGAAGCCGAGAGCCGGCAGCCAGCGGTCGGCGGCCGGCGGCCAATCTGAGAGCCACACGGGCCGAATACAACGTATACCCGCTGGGAGCGGCCGGCGAATAGATAGCATACAGCAGTACAATTAGCAGTTAGTTAACCGACTGTACGATATGTGTTCGGGCACCGATGAGCGACGAACACGACCGCTCTTCGATCGGTGTCTCGCTCGAACGAGAGATTCCCGATGAGGGGACGTTCACCGTCCGGTCCGAGCAGCAGCTCCGGGTACAGATCCACGCGGAACCCGGGAGCATCGAGACGGCTGTCGAAGCCGTCGAGCGCGCCGGCGGAGAGGTGGTACACAGTTACGACACGCTGGTGCTGGCAGAGGTCTCGCCCGGCGACGTCAGGGAGATCGCCGACCAGGACGCGGTTCGGTTGGTCGATAAGCACGTGCCGCCCGAACCGAGTGGCACCCCGAGACCGTATCTCCGGCACGCCGATCTTCCGGAGGACATGGAGGCCCCAAACGAGTTTGTAGCCGACTGGCTGGCGATTCTACACGACCGGCACGGAACGACCGAGGCCGATCTCCCGGACCAGATCGACATACCCGATCCGGAACAGAACGGACCCAAGGACAACGGACCTGATCTGCCGGCAACCGAGGGCCGAGAAATTATCGGCGCAGACGAACTGCAGAACCGAGGCATAACCGGCGACGGGACGACAGTCGCAGTGTTTGACGTCGCTCCGTTCGACGTCGACAACCCACAGTACGCCGATCAGGTGATCGCGACCATCGGAGCAGAGGAGGGAACCCCCACCTTCGAGTTTTCTTACCGCCAGCCGGGCGGCCACGGAGACGCGTGTACGGATATCCTCTCGGTGATCGCACCCGACGCAGATCTTATTCTGGTAGATCACAGGATTCTGCCCGGTGGGCTATTCCAGGCCCTAGATATCCTCGAAACGGACTTTCCCGAGGTGGACGTGGTGAGCTACTCGGTCGGCTTTTTGCCGGCTTTTCGCCTCGACGGCCTCGATCCGATCAGTCTTCGTATCGCGGAGTTCACCGATAACACCGACGCCGTGTTCGTCAACTCCGCCGGTAACTCCGCCGCAGTCGAGAACGCAGTCCAGTTCGTCCCAGATATCGGCCCGGTCCCGATTCCACAGGGGTTCGGCGACGCGTACGACTCGAAGGGAGATGGGGTGTTCACCGACGACGATCTTCTGGAATTCGACGCTAACTTCGAGGCGAGTCTCGAGGAGTCCACGCGACTGCCCGTCGAAACGCTGGTCGATCCGACAGTAGCTGCAGCCGGCGAGGGCACGAACGACATCGGGTTTACCATCGTCCACTGGGATGCCGACCCGGACGTCGACGATCAGGTGTATGAGGCACGGATCTACCCTACCCCAGAGGCTGACGATCCGCTCGAAACCTCCAGGACCACCGACCCCTGGGAGACGATTGTCGTCCTAGCAGAGTGGTACGAGGGTGAGACGACCGTCACCATCGATGTCCAAGACCGAGCGTGGACCGTCACTGACGTTACCGGGGATGCCGACGGAGACGTCGTGCGCTCGCCGGGAGACAATCCTACGCTCGGATTCCCGGAGGGCCAGCGTCTCACGATCGTGAACGAGGCGTGGGACGAGCATCCACTCGAGTTCCGTGACGCCACCGGGGAAGCGCTGCTGAGCCAGGACCCGGAGACGGAGGGGGCGTTCGAGGGGCCGGAGTTCAGCCTCATCGACTGGGAGCAAGACGGCGCGGAGATCGCGTTCACCGTCACCGGCGGTCTCTCGGCGATGCTTGCAACGTACGTCTCGACGGGCGGCGAGACGTTGACAGGGAGGGCAGCAGCGACGCAGGCCCTTCCCATCTACGTCGAAGTCGAAGACGTAGATACCGACGAGCCCCACCACTTCGACGTGTGGGGACAGTTCAGCGACGTCAACATCCCGACACCGTGGGCGACCGACGAACGGTCGATCGGGATTCCCGCGACGAGCCGAGACGACACCCTGCTGTCGGTCGCCGCGGTCCAGGCAGTCGACGTGGGTGACGGCGAGGGCGAAACCGGACTCGCGTTCGACGAGAACGAGGGCGATCTCGCGAGCTACTCCTCGCAGGGGCCGACACAGGACGGCCGGCGAGGGATCGATCTCGCCGGGCCGTCACACGTCTCGACAGTCGCTCGCGGTCCGGTCGAAGAATTCTTCGGGTTCAACGGCACCTCGGCCGCCGCGCCACACGTCGCCGGTGCTGCCGCGCTCCTGTACCAGGCTGCCTCCGAGACGGTTGTCGAACGACAGACCACGAGTGCCTCGCTCGCCCCCGGCCAGAGCGATCGGGTGAGTGTCACGGTCGGCGCCGGCCAAATATCTTCGCCCGGGGAGTACGTCGTCAGAGCACTCACCGACGATGATCTGCTACGGGGGAGCCTGACCGTCGAGGAGTAACCCTCGGTGACACGGCCAGTACGCCGTTTTGCTCCGTGTGTACCGATCGCAGACCCGTAGAACCGTCACTCTCTCGTGTATTCTGGAGCCGTGTGAGCGACCGAGAGAGAACGTCGGCAGCGAACGCCCGGCAGAATCGACAACATTTATTGTATTGCACAATGTAGACACGACAAGTCATGAAGAACTGTCAACTCCAAGTCCGACGACTCGCCGGGACGATGGCACTCGCGGGGCTCGGGCTCGGGGTGCTCGTCTCGCAGTGGTTCCTGCTCGTCGTCGCGTTCGTCGGGGCGAACCTCATTCAGAGCAGCTTCACCGACGTCTGTCCGGCCGAGAAGTTGCTGCCCGGATGTGAGACGGGCGAGGCGGCGGCGCAAACTGAGCCGGCGTGACGACGTGGGAGAGCCCACGAACGGTCAGCAGCGAAACGGTGTCAACTAACAGACGAGGGGTCGTCGTCTGACCCCGGCGAGACGACCGTCCAAACACGGCCGTCACGGCCCGAGCGTGCGGCGATAACACGCTCCGTTCGGTCACCCTCCAGCGTAGACACCGCGACCGACGGAACCGGGGAGGGCAACGGGTGGCAGCGGTCGGCCGCCCCAGCCCGGTTCGAGGGCGGGCCCGAGTCGCCGCGGACTCCGAGACCTGGGATCGAGTGTTTATCGACAAGCGGGAGCCCCGGGGACCCGAACCGACGCGTCAGGGCGGACACTCACAGCCGGTGAGCGATCGGCCATAGATAGTATTGTTTGTATTGTGCAAAAAGAGAACTATTAACTGTCTCCGCCGCTTCGAAATAGTATGATCGGAATCACAGATCGTCGCGGGCTCACTCGGAGGCGAGGATGAGCGAGGGAGACCTGGACCGACTCGGGACGGTACTCGAGCGGGTCGGGCGGGGAGCGGCGAAACACACGCGGGTGGTCCTTGCCGTCGTAGTCGTAATTATGGGCGTCGCGGCCGTCGGCGCGCTGGGCGTGCAGATGAGCATGGGGATGGAGCTGTACCTCGAGGACGACTCAGACACGATTCAAAACTGGGAGGAGCTGCAGGACGATTTCAACACCGGCAACGTCGTCTTCGCGGTCGTCGAGACTGAGGGCGACCAGGACATCTTCGACCCGGAGGTGATCGGTGCCGTTGACGAGCTCACCGAACGGTACTCGGCGGACGTCGACGCCACGGCGGGGGTGACGAGCTACACGCAGCTGCTCTCGCAGGACGGGGAACTGCCGGAGACCCGGGGCGAGGCGATCGCCGGGCTCGCCGCCGCCGAGGGCGCGAGCGAGACCAACGAGCAGATCCTCGGAAACCTCGTGCCGGATTACGGCGAGGAGAACGCGACGGCGATCGTCCAGCTCCAGTACGGGAGCGCCGAGGTGCCGGCGGGAGCAGACGACCTGTACGGGTTCATGCCCCCGAGCGAAAGCGAGGTCGTCCAAGACCAGATCACCGCCGCCACGGACACGGTGACGATGCCGGCGGGGACGACGGTCACGATCACCGGCGGCCCGATCTTCGAGGAGGCGGCCTTCGGCCTGATGTTACCGGAGATGGTCACGCTGTTCGCGCTCGCGTTTGCGGTCATTCTCACCATCATGACCGTGGTAATGCGCGGGCGACTGCGCAAGACCCGACGAGTCGCGATTCCGCTCGCCACGACGATGATCGCGCTGTTTGCGATGGTCGGAATGATGGGATTCGTCGGGTTCGACTTCAACGCGATCATGCTGGGCGTGATGCCCGTCGCGCTCGGACTAGGGATCGACTACGGCCTGCAGATCCAGACGCGGTACGTCGAGGAGCGCACCAACGGGCGAGCACCGGTCGACGCGGCCGGGATCGCCGCCCGGACCGCCGGCCGGTCGCTCACACTCGCGCTCGGGACGACCCTCGTCGGCCTGGGGTCGCTGCTGGCCGCGGAGGTGCCGCCGGTCAGGCAGTTCGGCGTGACCGCCGCGTTCAGCGTCCTGGTGTCGATGGGACTCTCGCTGACGCTGCTGATCGCACTGCTGACGATCTTCGACGACGAGGCGACCGCCGCGGCGTCGGGCGACGCGACAGACGAGAGCGACTCCGCTGGGGTGGTCGAGCGTGTCGTCGGTGGGCTCGGCGGCGTGATCACCGCCCGTCCGCTCGCGGTCGTGCTGGTCTTCGGGCTCGTGATCGCGGGCGGATTCGCAGCCTACCCGATGGTCCAGACCCAGGACAACATGTTCGAGTACTGGCCCGACATCGACGAGAAAGACGAGTTGGAGGAGCTCGAATCGAGCGTCGCGAGCCCGAACGTCCTCTATGTCGTCGTCGAGGGCGAGGACATCTACAACAGTGAGTCACAGCTCGCGGCAGTCAGCGAGTTCGAAGAGGCGATCAGCGATCGCGAGCACGTCGTCACCTCACTCTCGCCGGTGAGTGCAATCGAGACCCAGGCCGCACAGCAGGGCGGCGAGCCGACCGTCGCCTCGGATCCCGAGATCCGCCAACAGCAGTTCGACAGGCTCCAAGCAGCCGACGTTCCGCCGGTCGGATTCCGGCCGTTCGAGGAGACGCCCGATCGGCTACTCGTCCAGGTGTACGTCGAGGAGATCACCGGCGACCAGGAGGCGGCCGTGATCGAGGGGACCGAACGGACCGCCGCGGAGACCCTCGACGGGATGGACGCCCGCATCACCGGCAACATCGTCATCAACCGGAACGTGATCGACAACGTCACCGCCGGGCTGACCCGCACGACGCTGCTGAGCTTCGGCGCAGGGCTTGTTTTCCTGGGGCTGGCGCTGCGGTCGGCACGGGAGTCGGTAGTGCTGGTCGGCTCGGTGGCGGCGAGCACGATGGCGCTGGTCGCCGGCGGCATGTACGCGATCGGCGTCCCGTGGAACCCCCTCACCGTGACGACGGCCTCGATCGTCTTCGGCGTCGGGATCACCTACGGGATCCACGTCTACGAGCGGTTCCGCGAGGAGCTCGCAGTCTCGGGGGCCACGCCCGAAAGCGCCATCCGGGAGGCGATCGCCGCCAAGGCCCGGCCGGTGCTCGGGTCGGGGGCGACGACGATGTTCGGATTCGGCGTGTTGATCATCTCCGAGTTCCCGGTGCTCGCGAACTTCGGACTCGCGATCGCGCTGGCGATGGGACTCGCCCTGATCAGCGCCTTTGTGTTCATGCCGGCGGTCGTGATCCTTCTCACGCGGCGGGGAGTGATGCCGATCGACGCCGGGAGTTCGGCTGGCTCCGGGACTGACGCCGTCTCCGACCGGGACGAACCCACCCCGAACGACGACTGACCCGGCGGGCAGCCTCGACGACCCCGGGCCGGAGCATCCGAGAGACCGTTGGAGACCGAGCGTCGACACCAGCCAGATCGGGCGGTGCACACGGCCGCCGACGCTTACGTCTCGATCGTACGGATCTCCAGCGTCTCGTCGACGACGATCGCCGCCGTCGCGTCGGGACCTTCGATCTCGATCCGCACGCGGAGCGGATCCCGAGCGCACGGACGGGCCGGGAACTCGGGGAGGTCCCACTGGTACTGCCCGGGGTCGATGCCACAATCCCGGAGCGCTCCGATCACACGCGGGGCGCCGAGCAACAACGGGGCGATGCCGGAGCCGACCCGGAACGAACACGTGTCACACGCGATTTCGGCGGTGTGCTCGCCGGACCTGACTGCGTCGGCGTCCGCGGTGACGGTCGTGGTGGCGGCACAGAACGGGCACTGGCCCGAACGGGCCAGCTCGAGGTGGCGCCTGTAGCGGTCCCGAAACGCCTCGAGGACGCGCTCGTCGCTTCGCGCGGCCAGCCCGTTCTGTGGAAACGTGTAGCTGAGCCCCGCCCAGGCCTCACAGGAGCGACACTCGATTGAGAGAAATCCACGCTCGTGGACGCCGATAAGCTCGGCGTCACACGCGGGACAGGTCGAGTCGACCGCGATCTGTCGGGGCGTGTCGTCGCGGTCCGGCCGGTACGCGATGACAGCACGGCGGAGGGCCGTCCCCGCGGCGGTCGGAACGTATCCCGATTCCACGCTGTGGATGTACACCCCGAGCAGCTGCTGGAGGTGGTAGTTGAACTTGCCGCTGTCTGTCATGTCGACGCCGTCCATCAGTGTCGCGTACGACACCGGCTCGGTGTACGCGGCCTGCCAGTCCTCGAGCAGTGCCGCCAGGATCTCGACCCTGATCGGGTGTCCGAGGACGCCGAACAGCTCGTCTATCGGCGGGCGGTCGGTCCGGCTGTCGCCCATAGACCACGCTCGGCGCGACACTACAAGTGTCGTTCGGAGAACCCGGCCGGGGAGCCGGAGGGGCGGACCGGCGTCTGGGCCGTTCGGTCGAGGCGATCCGGGGCTCGAAGCCCGGACGGGGATCGCGCGACCCTCTCACCCGAGTGTCTCGGACCAGCAGCGGCCGCGGCTGTACTCGGCGGTCACCGCCGCGAATACCGCTGCCATGAGAAGCAGCTGCGACCGGTCGAATCCGAGCACCGACGCGTCTACGGCCGCGAGCCCGAAGCTGAGGATGGCCAGTGCCCACAGCGCGACGTACTGTACCTGACCGTCGCGTACTCGCTCGCGAAGTGACATGACACGCGGTAGGAGAGAATCCGGCATAATGATTTTGTGAACTGCAGTTCAGACGCTCGGCTGCGTCGTGGCCGTCTGCGGCTCGGTCGTCCGGCTCTCGCTCGTCTTGGACCGAGCCAGCGACGCCGCGGCCCGCGAGGGCGGCGGCGATCCCGACCCCCCCGGGCCGCTCGCGTCGAAGCCGTCGGTGGTCGCGTCCGTCCCGGAGCCGTCCGTCGGCCTGGACTCGGCGGCGGTCTCGCCGGCTGGAGCGCCGACTGGCCTCAACGCCGGTCGGGACCCGCCGGGCGACGACCGTTCGGCCGTCGGTTCTCTGAACTCACCGACGCTTCGGGTACGGCATCGATGGCGGTGTCTGAGAGCCGGAGGGTGTCGTCGTGTGTTCAGCGCTCGCCTGCGCCCGCGGTGAAATAAATTTAGTTGCGCCGCCCATATTCTGATATATATAAATTTTGTCTCTAAATAAAACTAAGATACATCAAGTACTTAGCTGAGGAAAACGGTACTACAGGAGATGGCAGACGACAGTCTCAGTCGGAGCCTGGGGTTGTACCCGACGTTGATGATCAGCATGGGCGCGATGATCGGGAGCGGGATCTTCGTCCTGCCGGCGTTCGGATTTGAGGTAGCGGGGTCAAGCGTCGTGGTAGCGTATCTGTTGGCGGCACTGGTCGCACTGCCGGCGGCGCTGTCGAAGGCGGAACTCGGGACGGCGATGCCCGAGTCTGGCGGAGACTACCTCTACATCGAGCGGGCGCTGGGGCCGTTGGCCGGGACCGTCGCGGGGATCGGCGCGTGGTTCTCGCTCGTGTTCAAGAGTGCGTTTGCGATCGTCGGGCTCGGGGCGTACCTGTCGTTGCTGACGCCGCTCGGCACGACGCAGGTAACGGTGATCGGGTTGGGCCTGGCGGTAGTGATTGTCGCGCTCAACATCTCCGGGACGGAACTCACCGGTCGGGCTCAGGCGATCGTCGTCACGGTCGTGTTGCTCGGGCTCGTCGCATACGTCGCAAACGCCGTGTGGCTTGCCGGCACCGGCAGCGAGACCGCCGACCTGTCGCGGCTCGACGGGATGGCGGACACCGATGCCGGCACCGCCCTGACGGCTGCCGCGCTCGTGTTCGTCTCCTACGCCGGCGTGACGAAGATCGCGAGCGTCGCAGAGGAGGTCAAAAACCCCGACAAGAACCTCCCGCGGGGGATCCTCGGCTCGCTGGCGATCATGTCGGTCGTCTACGTGGGCGTGATCGGCTCAATCGTCCTGCTCAACGCGCCCGAGGCGCTGTCGGAGTCGACGGCCGGCCAGGAGGCATCGTTGACCCCGATGGCCGACGGGGCCGGGGCACTGTTCGGCGGGTACGGGGTCGGCGTGGTCTCGGTGCTGGCCGTGATCGCGTTGCTGAGCATGGCAAACGCCGGCGTCCTGTCGTCCTCGCGGTTCCCGCTCGCGATGAGCCGGGACGAGCTCCTGCCCGACACGTTACAGACGATCGACCCGCGCTTTCACACGCCGCGGAACTCGATCCTGCTGACCGGCGGTGTCCTGCTGGCGCTGATCGCGTTCGTCCCGGTGATCACCCTCGCAGAGATGGCCAGCGCGTTCATTATCTTCGTCCTCTCGATTATCAACCTCTCGGTGATCGCGTTTCGGGAGGCAGATCTCGACGCGTACGATCCGGCGTTTCGGGCGCCGGGATACCCGATCACGCAGATTCTCGGGACAGTCGCCGGCTTTGGGCTGATCACGCAGCTGGGGACGCTGGCAATTCTCGGCGCGGTCGGGATCACCGTCGGCGGCGCGGCGGTCTATCTCCTGTACGGCCAGTCGCGGGCCGCCCACGAGAGCGCACTCGCCGTACTCCGCGGGGAGTCAGATGCCGGGGCGACCGTCATCTCTGCCAGCGACACGCAGTAGCCACGGCCGCCGTCGCCGGATGACCGGGGGCGAGACCCGGCGGACGACGACCGTTCGCCCGTCGGTCCGTCAGTTCTCGAAGACCACTGACGACCCAGGGCGGGCGTGGTCTGCCAGCGCGGTGCTGGAGAGTCCCGCGAGCGAGCCGACAGCGCCGGCGAGTGTCCCCGCGGTCGCCGCCATTCCGCGCAGAACGCTCCCCTCGTTCCCGGTCGGTTCGAGAACGTCTCTCGGCATTGACAGAGCGGACAGCTGGGGAGGAACAGCTGTCGGTGGAACTTATCAGAAGTCGAATCAGCCGCCACCGAGCCGGCGACAGGGCTGCAGACGACCTCGGATGCCACTCGGCGGGAGGGTCGCCGGCCTCGTCTCACTACGTGTCTTGCTCCGTGCAGGGGGGATGCTCGTGGTGAGACCAGAGAACGGCACCACGACGCTCGTGTAGGAGGTGCGGACACCGTCAAAAGCGTGAAGATCTCCCTGTCCAGTACAGAAACCGATGGACGACCGCGAGTCAGACACAGCCGCTCTCGCCCCCGACGAGCCGATTCAGATGGTGCTCGTGAGCGGATTCTTGGGAGCCGGAAAAACGACGGCACTCCGGACGATCGGCAAGAGACTGAGCAGGCGCGACTACACGGTCGGGATGATCACCAACGACCAGGCTGACGGACTCGTCGATACCTCGGTTCTCGATGCCACCGACACCGGCCGAGTCGTCGAAATCCCCGGTGGGTGTTTCTGTTGTAACTTCCGGGATCTTCTGACCGCCGCGCACTCGATCGACCAAGCGGATGTCGATATCGTGCTTGCAGAGCCGGTCGGAAGTTGCACCGATCTTGTTGCGACGGTGATCAACCCGCTCCGTTCGCTCCATGCCAACGAGTTCGACGTGGCGCCGTTGACAGTGCTGTTGGATCCCGACCGCGTGCGGGCGTACCTCGCCGACGACGAGGAGCACCTCCCCGAGGAGGTCCAGTACATCTACCGGAGGCAAGTTGAGGAAGCGGACCTGATCGTGTTGAACAAGATCGATACGCTCGGCGATGACGAAACCGCACGGCTTGTCGCCGAGTTGGACGAGCGTGTCGGCCAGCGCCCGGTCCTCCCGATCTCCGCCAAGCGGGGAATCGGCGTCGAGGCGTGGCTGACGACGCTGTTCGACCAACTGAACTCCGAGGACCGGTTCGGGACGGACCACGGTGAAACCGTCGCGGCCAAGGGGGGCGCGCTCACCGACATCGACTATGACACCTACGCCGCGGGAGAGGCAAAGCTCGGATGGGTGAATCTGACCGCCGGACTCGAAGGGCGGCTCGACGTGTCGTCGTTCCGGACGGCGCTGATGCAACGACTCCAGCGGGCGTTTCGTGCCACGAACATCGAGATTGCACACCTGAAATTCTCGATCTCGGCCGACGGGAGCCTGTGTCACGCAAATCTGACCGCGACAGACGCCGCTCCGGGGTACGACGGATCTGATCTCGGAACGGTCACTGGCGGACAGCTCGTCGTCAATATCCGGGCGGTTGGCGACCCCGAGGAGGTGCACACGATCGCGACAGAGGCAATCACCGAGACGGCAGCGGCGGCTGACCTGAACGTCACGGTGGAACAAGAACAGGCGTTCCGGCCGGATTACCCGGAGCCGGTCCACCGAATCGACGAGGTAACGTAACACTGAGCGCCGCTTGGAACGAGTTCGGGCACGCTTGAGTACCCGCCCACCGCTGAGACCGATAGGGCCGTACCCACACGAGCGACTCAGTACCGACGTGAGCCGTACAGCAAGTAGCCGACTATCGCGACGAGTGCGACGGTGTAGAGTCCGTAGACGACCGGCTGTCCGTCATCCGGTCGGGCGAGTTCAACTACGCCGACAACGGCGCTCAGCCCAGCGATAACGAGCGTGTACGTGCCGACGAATCGTGCTAGCCCCTCGTCATCGGTAACCCGGTCGGGATCGTAGCCGGCAATCAGGCCCATCAGCTGGAACTGCCTGATCAGGACACCGACCGCCGCGGTAACGACCGCGGTGAACAAAAACGAAGCCGCGGTGACCGTGCTCATGCGTTCTTGTCGGGTGGGTGGGGCTATGAAGCTTCCACTCCCCGCAGCTGTAGTGCGCTGTCCTCCGCACGTCGTGGGGTACAACTGGGTCTTCGAGCGGTTGTCCGAGCACTCGAATGCGAGACCGGGATCCACGGCATCAACGTGGAGCAAGCGGACCCGGAGAACATGTCGCGGCGGTGCTCGACGTGTGGGTTCATACCCTGACAGCCGCGACAGCGAGGCGTTCGCGTGGCTAAACTGTGGCTACGAGAACCACGCCGACTACAACGGGGGAAAACATCGGACTGGGGTATCTCCGCCGGACCCAAGCTGGGGATGGCAGAGGCACACCCGTAGGCGTGCGCTTGCACAGCGGGACGATGAACGCGAACGAAGCGTCTGACCCTCCTGCCGATGAGTCGGCTACAGCGGGAGCCCACGGCGTTAGTCGTGGGTTAGATTACTATTTGACATTTTCAGTGCGATATATTATTGAACTCGGAGGCTACACAAAAGTAGGTCTTCAATCTTTGTAGGACACGCTACGGATAATCAAGGCCACATATCAGTAACGTGAATATGTACCGTGTCATAGGTATGCGGTTGACTCAACGGCACCAATATCGGGTGTATATTCAAACGAAAATAACATACAAACTGAT
>CAYRQD010000014.1:0-63487 GCA_964426325.1 uncultured Halobacteriales archaeon
CGGGTCAGACAGGTCAGGTTCAAGTGCCGGGCGACCAACCTGCTGTATGCGCGTTCACTGGCACCGCCGGGATCTCCGGCTGGCGGACAACCGCGGGATCGCCGCCACCGACGAGCCGACCGTCGGGCTGTTCGTCTTCGACGACGAGGCGCTCGCGACGGCCGGCCCGCCGCGGGTCGCCTTCCTGCTCGAGGCGTTGTCGCGGCTGCGCGAACAGTATCGCGACCGAGACGGCGAGTTGATCCTCGCCCGCGGCGATCCGGTCGAGGTGGTCCCGTCGGTCGCGACCGCCTGCGGCGCCGACCTGGTGACGTGGTGTCGGGACTACTCGGGGAGTGCCCGGGAGCGCGACGCCGCCGTCCGAACGGCCCTTGCCGAGGTCGACGTCGACCGCGAGGCGGTGCAGGACACGGTCCACCACGAGCCCGGCGAGATCACCACGAACGACGGCGACCCCTACAAGGTGTTCACGTACTTCTCCCGGAAGTGGCACGACCGCGAGAAGCGATCGCCCGCCGAGCCGACCGCCGACTTCGTCGCCCCGACGGTCGACGTTCCGGCGGCGATCGAGACGGTCCCGACCCTCGAAGCGCTGGGCTTCGAGGAGCCTGAGGCCGAGCGACTCCCGGCGGCCGGCCCTGAGCCCGCCCGGGAGCTGCTCGAAGAGTTCTGCGAGGAAGACATCTACCGGTACGACGACCGGCGGGACTACCCGGCGGAGGACTCGACGTCCCGGCTGTCGGCACACCTCGCGCGGGGCACCATCGGAATCCGCGAGGTCTACGAGCGCACCGAGCGAGCAAAGGCCGACGCCGACGGCGAGACCGCCCGCGAGTCGGTCGCGGAGTTCCAGGACCAGCTGGCCTGGCGGGAGTTTTACACGCAGGTGCTCTGGGACCGCCCGGACGTGGTGACCGAGAACTACAAGAGCTACGAGAACCCTATCGAGTGGCGCGATGACCCCGAGGCGCTGCAGGCCTGGAAGGACGGCGAGACGGGCTACCCGATCGTCGACGCCGGGATGCGCCAGCTGCGTCAAGAGGCGTACATGCACAACCGCGTCCGGATGATCGTCGCCTCATTCCTGACCAAGGATCTCCTGATCGACTGGCGGGAGGGGTATCACTGGTTCCGCGAGAAGCTCGTCGATCACAACATCGCGAACAACAACGGGGGCTGGCAGTGGGCCGCCTCGACCGGTACCGACGCCCAGCCGTACTTCCGGATCTTCAATCCGATGAGCCAGGGCGAGCGCTACGACCCCGAGGCCGAGTACATCAAGACGTACGTGCCGGAGCTGCGCGAGGCAGCCCCCGAGCTCATCCACGAGTGGCACGAGGCATCCCTGACCCAGCGTCGCCGCGGCGCCCCCGAGTACCCGGACCCGATCGTCGATCACAGCGAGCGCCGCGAGCAGGCGCTGGCGATGTTCGAGCGCGCCCGCGGCGACGAGTGAGCTCGTGCCGGGAACGCGCTCAAGACTTTTGTGCGCTGACGCCTTTACCAAATACGAGGCGCATTCATGCCCGAACGATCACACCCCGAACTGCCGGAACTGCCATACGACTACGACGCCTTGGAGCCACACATCTCGGAGCAGGTGGTGACCTGGCATCATGACACTCACCACCAGAGCTACGTGAACAACCTCGCGGCCGCCGAAGAGACCCTCGCCGAGAACCGGGAGGCCGGCGAGTTCGGCGACAGCGCGGCCGCAATCCGGAGCGTGACCCACAACACCGGCGGCCACTACCTGCACACGCTGTTCTGGGAGAACATGCATCCTGACGGCGGTGGCGAGCCGACCGGCGAGCTCCGTGACCGGATCGAGGCCGACTTCGGCTCCTACGAGGGATGGAAAGGCGAGTTCGAGGCCGCGGCCGCCGACGCCAGCGGCTGGGCACTTCTCACCTACGACCCCGTCGCAAAGCAGCTGCGTAACGCCGTCGTTGATAACCACGACGAAGGCGCGATCTGGGGCTCGCACCCGATCCTGTCGCTTGACGTTTGGGAGCACTCGTATTACTACGACTACGGTCCTGACCGGGGTAGCTTCGTTGACGGCTTCTTTGAGGTCGTCGACTGGAGCCACGTCGCGGATCAGTACGACACGGTCGTCTCCCGGATCGAGTAGCGCCCCCGGCTCGTTCTGCGGTTTTTTAGCTGTTAGCGCTTTCCGAGCGCCCGCTCGAAGACCCGCTGGGCCCGCTCGTAGCCTTCGTTGCGGTCGACGATCGGATGGGGATACTCCGGGGCGAGCCGCTCGCGCTCGGTCTTGGAGAGGGTCGGCCAGTCGACGATCTTGTCGGCGGGAACGTCCCGGAGCTCGGGCACGTACTCTCTGACGAAGGTCGCGTCGTCGTCGTATTTCGACATCTGACTAACGGGATCGAAGATCCGCACGTCGACCGAGTCGGTGCCGGTCGAGGCGATCCACTGCCAGTTGCCGTGATTCGAAGCGTGGTCGTGATCGATCAGCTGCTTGGTGAAATACCGGGCGCCCGTCCGCCAGTCGACGAGCAGGTGTTTCGTCAGGAAGGAGGCGACGACCTGCCGAGGCCGGTTGTGAACGTACCCCTCCTGATTGAGCTGGCGCATGCCGGCGTCGACGAGCGGGTAGCCCGTTTCGCCGGCTGTCCAGGCGGCGAATGCCTCCTCGTCGTCCCGCCAGGCGATCTCGTTGGGAAACTGCTTGTAGTTCTCGCTGGCGAGCTGCGGGTTGTAGTACAGCAGGTGGTAGTTTTGCTCGCGCCAGGACAGCTCGTAGCGGTACTTATCGACGTTCTTTCGTTCCCGCCCGGTGGCTCGGCTGTACGCGTCGGTGGCGGCCGCCCAGACCTCGCGGATCCCGATCATCTCGGCGGCCAGGTATGGCGAGAGCCGCGAGACCGCCTGCGTGGGCGCCTCGACGGCCCGCCGGAGGTCGTCTCTGGTGTCGTTGTAGCTGAAAATGCCCTCCGCACAGAACGCGTCGAGCCGGTCGCGGGCTCCCTCGTACCCAGCCCGGGGCAGGTCGATCTCCGCCTCGGCCTCCGGGACGGTCTTTGGATCGCTGAACTCGGCCAGCGAGTCAGACGCCGGTGCGTCGAAGGGCGGGCGCTTTGGCACCTGCTCCCAGTCGCTGTGAAACTGGCTGTGGTTCGGGTACGACGATTCCAGCCGGCCGGGATCGACCAGCACGGTGTCGGTTCGAGACTCGACGTCCGCGGAGACCTCGCGCTCGAGTCGGTGTTGGCTGTTTCGTCGGGCCGGGCGGTAGTGGTCGTTGTAATAGACCGTCTCGATGTCGTGCTCCTCGACGAGCTCCGGGATGCGCTCGCTCGGCCGGCCGGCCCGCACGAGCAGGTCGCTCCCGCGCTCGCGGTAGGCGTCTTTCAGCTCGCGAACGCCCGCGAGCAGGAACGCCCGCTGGCGGTCCCCGACCATCTTGAACGCGCCGGGATCGTAGACGTACACCGGGAGGACGGTCCCCTCGCGGGCCGCCGCGGCGAGTCCGGCGTTGTCGCCGAGCCGCAGGCCTCGCTGGTGCCAGAACAGGGTCGTCGGATCGGCCGTCTCGGCCGTCGGAGAACTGCTCATACGTAGCGTACGCCCGGTCGGGCCTGTATCCTTCGGTCCGTGACTCAGCTGCAGGCCGCGCAGTCACAGTACCGCTCGCAGACCGGATTCGCACAGTCCGGCGAGCGCGCGCTGCAGTACTCCCGGCCGTGTTGGATCAGGAGAACGTGCAATGGGTAGACCAGATCGTCCGGGACGAGCCCGTCGAGGACCTCGTGGGCGCGCTCGTTTGTCGCCGACTCGGGGACGAGCCCGAACCGCTTCGAGACCCGCTCGACGTGGGTGTCGACGGCCATCGTCGGTTTGCCGAAATGAAAGTTCAGGACGACGCTCGCGGTCTTGGGGCCGACGCCCTTGATGTCGGTGAGCCAGGCCTTTGCGGCGGTCGTCTCCATCGCGTCGAGGAAGGCAAGCGAGTAGGCGCCGCCGGTCTCCTCGCGGATTGCGGCCAGGGCGCGCTGGATCCGGCGTGCCTTCTGGTCCGGCAGTCCGGCGACCCGGATCGTCTCGGCCAACTCGTCGTGATCGGCCCGCTCGATCGCGGCGAACTCGGGGTACCGATCGAACAGCGCCTCGGCAGCCCGGCGGGTGTTCTCGTCTGCGACGTTCTGTGAGAGGATCGTCGTGAGCAGCTGGCGGACGCCCTCGCCGGGCTCGCCGCCGTGTGCGCCGTCGCCGTCGGTTCGCTCGACGGACCCGTGCAGGCCGACCAGCTCCTCGTGAAGTTCCCTGACCGCCGGCTCTGTCCAGTCCCCGACACCCGCTTCCGTTCGGTCCTCGGCTGCGTCCCCGTCCGTGTCTGCGTCTGCTCCCATACCACCGGATCGGGCGTCGGCCATTTCAACGCCGTGGATCGACCCCGTTCCTCGAATCGGAGCGCTCGGCGAACGCCGTACCGCCGTCGCTCGCAGACCGTCGGACGCCACCGTACTCGACGGGGGCGAGCTCGACCAGAGCGCTTAGGCGCCGGGGTCCGTTATGCCCGCCATGCCGATAGATCGTGCCGCCGCAGACCGGATCCGGCCGCTCGCCTTCCGCGAGCCGGCCGACGTCCTCGACGGCGACAAGCTGTACACGGTCTACGAGATCGCCCGGCTGCTCCAGGGGCTCGACCCCGACACCGAGCTGGATCCGGCCACGGAAGACATCCTGTTGGATTGGGCGATCCCGTGGATGGTGACGAACGCGGAGGCCCTTGCCTTCGCGGAACCGGCGACCGACGACGAGCCCGGCTACTACGGGCTCGCGGCCGACCGGAGATGACGCTGCTGGTCGCGGGCGCCGACCGCGTCGACGCCGGCAAGACTACCGTCTCGGCCGGCCTGATCGCCCACGCCGGCGCCGTCGGATTCAAACCCCGGGCCGGCAACGACTGGTGGTTCCACCACGACGACTGCCTGCGCGCGCTCGATGCGTCGTCGCTGTACGGCGGCGACGCCCGGACGCTCGTTGCGGCCGCGCCCGGCGAGCTCCGCCCCGAGGCGATCAACCCGATCCACCGGCTCTGGCGGCCGGCGCCCGGCAGCGGCCCCGGCCTGCTCGGTCAGGACGACAGGGAGTTCGTCCTCGATCGGATCGGCGACGCGTACGTTCGTAACGCCCGCGCGAGCGTTCCCGACCGGGTTCGCGAGGCGCTCCCGATCGCGGACGCCACCGTCGTCGACTCGGTCGAGGAGCTCAACGCCGCGATCGAGCGCCACCACCTGCCGGCGCTCGAGGGGCTGACCCGGACGATCGAGGCGACCGACCGCGCGGTCGTCGAGTCCTACGGCGACGTCGCCCGACCGATCCGTGACCTCGCTCCCGCGGCGGTGGCAGTCGTCGAGCCCGGCCGGATCCGACTCTACGACGGCGACCGCTACGCCGACGCCTGCACGATCGCCAGCGGCGGCGCCAGCCCGCTCACGGGCCAACTCGAGGAGTCCGTGTCGCGGGTGACCGAGCTGATCGATCCGATCGAGACGTTGCAGACGGCGCCGCTTGATCGGCGAACCCGCGAAGACCCGGACCGAATCGCCGCCGCCTACGACCGCGTGTACCGACGGCTGCTCGCGGCCGCCGGCTGGTGACGCCGACAGACGGCTCGACCGAGCCCGGACCCACAACGATATGTACGCCGACGTACAAGATCCGAGCACTCAATGTCCAGGACGGACACACCGACCGTGCTCGTCGTCGAGGACGAGACGGACCTGGTCGAGATGTACGAGCTCTGGCTCGCCGAGGAGTACGAGATCCGGACGGCGCTCGACGGCCAGACCGGACTCGAGAAACTCGACGCCGAGGTCGACGTCGTGATCCTCGACCGCCGGATGCCGGGACTGTCCGGCGACGAGGTCCTCGAGCACATCGACGCCGAGGGGTTCGACTGCCGGGTCGCGATGGTCACCGCCGTCGAGCCGGACTTCGACATCCTGGAGATGGGATTCGACGCGTACCTGCCAAAGCCCGTCGGCCAGGAGCAGCTCCGAACCACAGTCGAGCGACTCCTCGAACGGGCGGCCTACGACGACCGGCTGCAGGAGTACTACGCCCTGGTCGAGAAACAGGCGACCCTGGAGACGACCAAGCGACGCGCCGAGCTCGCAGACAGCGAGGAGTACGACCGGCTCACCGAGCGTATCGACCGTCTCCAGGCCGAGTTCGGCCGTATCGACAGCGACGAGGAGTTCATCGCCGCGATTCAACAAATCGAGAGTCATGATCGAGGGTGACGCGGCGACCTACGACCTCTCCGAGGGTCTCCCGGTCGAGACGGCTCAGTCGATCGAGCCCGGCACGAGCCTGCTGATTAGCGGGCCGCCGATGGCGGGGACCGAGGACCTCGTCGTCGACCTGCTCGCAGACGGCGCCAGGCGTGGCGAGGGAACGGTCGTGGTCACGACCGGCGACAGCGCCCCGGCGGCCGTCGCGGCCGTCACCGACAGGGCCCCCGAGGCCGACCCGCGTCGGATCGTCGCCGTCGACGCCCGGTCGGGCGGCGGGGGTATGGGCGGCGGATCCCGGGTCGACGCCGGCGCGACGGTGTACCGCGCCGACGCGCCCTCCGATATGACCGGGATCGGGGTCGGGATCACGAACGGCTTCGATCGGCTCGCCGAGACCGGCGTGAAGCGGGGCCGGCTCGGGCTCACATCGCTGTCGACGATGCTCACGTATTCGGATCGGGAGGCCGTGTTCAAGTTCTGTCACGCCCTCTCCTCGCGACTGGAGTCGGTCGGGTACGTCGGCCTGTTGGCGATCGACGCGGCTGCACACGACGACCAGACGCTGCAGGTGCTCAAGCAGGCCTTCGACGGCGTCGTCGAGCTCCGGGAACGCGACGGCGCCCGCGAGGTTCGGCTCGGCGGCGTCCGACCCACGCCCACCGACTGGGTCTCGCTCTCGGAGTGACCGCCGCGCTCGGGAGCTCGCGGATGGCGCCGAAAAGCCGATACCACCGGCGGTCCCAACAGCAGCCATGACGGAGCTTCGATACCTGCCCGACGACGACGGCACCACCTCCTTTACCGGCACCGCGACCGAAGCCACCCCCGAGTACATCGTCCTGGAGGGGACCTACTTCTATCCTGCGGGGGGCGGCCAGCCCGCCGACCGCGGGATGCTCTCCTGGGAGGGCGGTCGCGCGGAGATCGGCGACGTGTACAAGTCCCACGGCGACGTGCGCCACGAGATCGCGGAGCTGACCGGCGAGATGCCCAATCCCGGAACGACCGTCGAGGCGGAGATTGACGCCGAGCGGCGGCAGAAGCTCAGCCGGATGCACACCGCCCAGCACGTCGTCTCTCGGGTCGTCCTCGACGAGTACGGCGCGACCACCGCCGGCAACCAGGTCCACGCCGACCGCTCCCGGATCGACTTCGAGCCGGTTTCCTTCGACGAGGACGACGTGGCACTGATCGAGGACCGGAGCAACGCCGCCATCGAGCGCGACCCGTCGGTCACCAAGGAACACCGCCCCCGCGATCGGGTCGAGCGCGAGGTCGAGGAGGGGCGGGCGCTGCTGGATCTGATCCCGGACTCGGTCGATCCGCTCCGGGTGGTCGAGATCGAGGAGTTCGACATGTGTCCGTGCGGGGGCACGCACGTCGACTCGCTGGGCGAGATCGGGAGGATCGACATCGTGAACCGCACTTCGAAAGGCGAGGACACCGAGCGCATCGAGTTCGTCCTCGAGGACTAACCGGCCTCGGCTCGAAAAGGAGTCGGAGTCGGGTCAGGCCAGGCCGTTGGGCTCGCGCGGTTCCTCCGCGCCGGTTACGAAGATCGTCCCGGCGATCGCGTCGGGAACGGCGACGGGCTCGCTCCCCTCGGGGACGACGGTCGTGACGCCGATCGGCGCGATCTCTTCGATCGCGAGCGTCGTCCCGGGCGTGATCCCCGAGTCCTCCAGGTACGCGAGCTCGTCGGGATCGTCGTCGCGGACCCGCTCGACGACGACCGTCTCGCCCTCGTCTCGGTCCGCGAGGGTCGTCCCGTCGCCCCCTGCGATCGGATCGAGGCTGTCGGCCGGGATCGGATCGCCGTGGGGATCGACCTCGGGATCGTCGAGTCGGTCGGCGACCCGGCGCTCGAACTCCTCGCTGATGTGGTGTTCGAGCCGGTCGGCCTCGTCGTGCACTTCGCTCCAGTCGTAGCCGAGCCGCTCGGCGAGGTAGGTCTCGATCAGCCGGTGGTGACGGAGGATCTCGAGGGCGACGGTCTCGCCCTCCGGCGTGAGCTCGACGCCCCGGTACTTCTCCCGGTCGAGCAGGCCCTTCTCGGCGAGGCTCTCGAGCATGCTGGTCGCCGTCGGCGCCGTCACGTCAAGCGCGTCGGCGACCGCCGAGGTCGCGACCGGGCCCCCGCCGCGGCGCTGGAGCTCGTAGACCGCCTTCAGGTAATCCTCCATCTTCGCGCTCAGCATACCTACGATAGGCCGATCGGAGGCAAAAGCCTGCGGGTCCGTCAGTTCGTCACGCCCGGTCGGCGAAGGCTCCGAGCGTGGCATTGATCCCCGGGCTGTCCTCTCGAACGATCGCGCCCTGCTGGTCGATCCCGAGCTCCCGGACGACGGCGTCGCCGACCCGGTCGCGCGTCGCCGGGGGCGCGTAGACGCCGAACCGCCAGTGGTCTCTCTGCGCCCGGCGGAGCGCCCCCACGAGCGTCGACTGCTCGCCGAGCTGCCGAACCTCGCCGTTTACCAACACGCGGCTGGTCGTCTCGGTCATCGACGGCTCCGGCGGGCTGTCGACGATCACATCGGTCTCCTCGACGTCCGCGGCCTCGGCCACCTCGCGTTCGAGCGTCCGGATCCGGTCGTGGTCGGCGCCCCGCAGCCGGTCGGGGGCCGCGTCGAACTCCGCCCACACGGCCCGCTTGTACAGCCGCCGGGTGTCGAGCCGGCGGGCGTACTCGCGGGTCGCGTCACACTCTCGGAGTGCGGTCCGGAGTCCGTAATCGTCCATCCGTCGGAGCGTGTGGGCGTCGACGGCGTCGGCGGCCAGCAGCCGTTCGCTGGCCCGCCGGAGCATCGCCTTCGCGATCCGGGCGACGTGGTGTGCGTACACCGTCGGGTTCATCAGCGCCCGCGAGACCAGCAGCGACTCGGCGGTCTGGACGTTGCCCTCGCCGAGTACCAGCTCGCCGTCGATCAGCCGCAGCGCTCTGATCAGCCGTTCGTGGTCGATGGTGCCGTAGGGAACGCCAGTGTGGTGGGCGTCCCGGACCAGGTAATCCATCCGGTCGACGTCGAGCTCGCCCGAAACCAGTGCGCCGAGCGGGCCCTCTCCAGCGATCAGGTCCGCCACCCGGTCGGGGTCGAGGTCGTGGTCCGAGAGCGCCGCCGCGACGGGGCCCGACTCGAGCAGTCCGTGGACCTCGTCGTGGTACTTGCCGGTCTCTCTGTGCAGCAGCTCCTCGATGTTGTGACTGTAGGGCGGGTGCCCGACGTCGTGGAGCACTGCCGCGGCTCGCACCCGCTTTGCCCGCCGGCCCTCGACGCCGAGGTGCGCGAGCGCCCGGTCGGCGAGGTGGTAGACGCCGACGCTGTGCTCGAAGCGGGTGTGGTTCGCGGACGGGTAGACGAGCACGGCCGTCCCCAGCTGCGTAATTCGGCGGAGCCGCTGGACCGCCGGCGTGTCGAGCAGCGCCCGCGCCACGCCCGTCACCTCGATGTGGTCGTGGACGCTGTCTTTGATCGTCACCATACTCCCGGTAGGACCCGGAGGGCAAAAGCCTCGGCGGCCGCCGGACGTCCGAACCGTTTTGAGCGTCGCTCCCCCTACACGGAGCATGGTGACAGTGCTCTCCGGGGGGACCGGAACGCCGAAGCTCCTGTCGGGGGCCGGCTCGGTCTTTCCCCCCGAGGAGACGACGGTCGTCGCCAACACCGGCGACGACATCGAGCTCGGCGGCGCCTTGGTCTGTCCCGATCTCGACACGCTGCTGTATCTCGGGGGCGGGAAGCTCGACCGGGAGCTGTGGTGGGGAATCGACGAGGACACCGCCGGAACCCACGAGGAGCTCGCGAGGCTGGCCGAGGCCGCCGGATACGAGTCGGGCCCGCGGTACCTGCCGGCCGACCGCCAGACCGACGGTCGGCGGATTGCCCGGTGGCGGCGGTTCTCGGCGGTGGCTGAGTTCATGCACGTCGGCGATCGGGACCGCGCAGTCCATCTCACCCGCACCGGGCGCATCGACGAGGGGGCTTCGCTGACGACCGCGATCGCCGAGCTGGCGGCCGCGTTCGGCGTCCCTTGGGAGCTACTGCCGATGAGCGACGATCCGGTCGCGACGATCGTCCACACGCCGGACGGCCCACAGCACTTCCAGGAGTTCTGGGTGGCCCGAGGCGGCAAGCCGACGATCGAGGGCGTCGAGTTCCGCGGCGCCGACCGGGCACGCCCGACCGACCGAGTCGAGCGCGCGCTCGCACAGCCGGTCGTGATCGGGCCCTCGAACCCGGTCACGAGCATCGGCCCGATGCTGGCACTCGAGGGCGTCAAGACGGCGCTGGCCGAGACGCCGGTCGTCGCCGTCTCGCCGTTCGTCGAGGACAGGGTCTTTTCGGGTCCCGCGGGGGAGCTGCTGGCCGCAACCGGCCGCGACCCCGCAACGGCCGGCGTCGCCGCGGCCTACCCCTTCGCCGACGCGTTCGTCCTCGACGAGGCAGACGGGACCGACCTCGACCGTCCCGTCGTCCGGACCGACACCGAAATGAACGACGAAGCCGACGCGCGCCGGGTCGCCCGGGCGGTCGACGAGGCGCTGGCGGTGATCGCGTGACAGCGCTCGCTCCGCCGATCGTCATGGCGAGCCTGAGCGGCCGGGCCGACGCCGCGTGGGCCCGCCGCGGCGCCGAGCACGTCGGCGCGGCCGTCCTCGGTGGGATCGCGCTCGACGAGCCGACCCGCGAGGCGGCTCGCGCCCTGGTCGATCGGGGCCGCCAGGAGTTTCTGCCCGCCGACCCGGTCGCCTTCTTGGACGCCCAGCTCGCGGAACTCGCCGACCTCCCGGTCGCGGCGGGGTTCAACGTCCGGGCGAGCGGACCGGACCCGATCGCCCGGGCCGCCCGCGCCTGCCGGCGCCGGAACGCCGTCGTCGAGATAAACGCCCACTGCCGCCAGCCGGAGATGTGTGCCGCCGGGTCCGGAGAGTCGCTGCTCCGGGAGCCGTCTCGGCTCGCCGCGCAGGTCGGCGCCGCCGCCCAGACGGGCGCCACGGTGAGCGTGAAACTCCGGGCGGAACTGGAGGGCGTCTCGGTCCGAGCGGTCGGCCAGCGGGCCGTCGCGGCCGGCGCCGACCTGCTGCACCTCGACGCGATGGACTCCCCCGAGGCCGTCCGGGCGCTCGCCCCGGTCGAGGCGACGGTCGTCGCCAACAACGGCGTCCGGGACGGCGAGACCGCGGCGGCGTACTTGTGCCGCGGCGCCGACGCCGTCAGCGTCGCCCGACCGAGCACCGATCCGGACGCGCTCGAGCGCATCGCCGCGGCCGTCGAAGCGCGTGCGGGCTCGGCCCCTGCGGTCCCAAGTCGCCGATGAGCCGGTCGATCGCGGCAGACGCCGAACTCGCCTTGCTGCTCGAGGTGGCGAGCACCCCCAAGCCGGGCAACGTCGACCGCCGTCGGGAGTACCCCGACCTGCGGTTCGAGCAGTTTCTCGCCGGTGCCGTCGGGACGCGCCCGGGGTTTGCGTCTGCGGCGGCCGGGGAGCCGGTCGGCCGGGCGATCGAGCGGGCCGTCGCCGGCATGAGCGAGCAGGGCGGGGGCAACACGCAGTTCGGGGCAGTCCTCGCGATCGCGCCGCTGGTCGCCGCCGCCGGCCGGTCGGACACGGCACTCTCGCCCGAGGGCGCAGAGACGGTCATCGCGGAGACGACCGTCGAGGACACCGTCGCCTTCTACCGGGCGTTCGACCACGTCGATGTCGCAGTCGGAGATCCCCCCGAGGGGATGGCCGCCCTCGACGTCCGGCGAGGCAGCGAGGCCGTGCCGGCGGTGCGCGAGCGCGGGCTCGCGCTGGCGGAGCTGCTCGCCGAGAGCGCCGATGCCGACGACATCGCCCGCGAGTGGACCCGAGGATTTCCCCGCAGCTTTCGCGCCGCCGAGGAGATCGCCGGCCGCGAGGGCCCGGTTACCGACCGCGCCGCGGCGGTCTTTCTCGAGTTGCTCGCCGACCGGCTCGACACGCTCGTGATCACCAAACACGGCCGCGAGACCGCCCGCGAGGTGCGCCGGCGGGCACGGGCCGTCCTCGACGGAACCGAGGACGTCGACGCGCTCGCCGCAGAGCTCGTCGACCGCGGAATCAACCCCGGGACGACCGCCGACCTCGTCGCCGCGGCGCTGTTCGTCGCCCTCCAACGGGGGACGACCCCGTGACCGACGACCCGGCCGCCTGGCCCGTCGAGCTCCGCGGGGTGACCGAGACCCTCGTGATGACGCTCGGTCCCAACGACCTGTGGAACGTGGCCCCGCTCGGCGTTCACGCCCCGGCGGCGTCGGGGCTCTCGGAGACGGCCGCCTCCGCGAGTCGTCCCGCGGCCAGGACGTGGGGTCGGACCCGAACCTGGCGGAACTTCCGCGAGCGCGGCGAGGGGTACGTCCAGTTCACCCGCGACCCGGAAGTGTTCGTCGAGGCGGCCCTGTCGATCGCCGAGCGCGACGAGCCGGTTCTCGCAGACGCGGACGCCTGGGTGCGGGTTGGGGCAACGCAGGTCGCCGAGGGAACCGCCGGCGAGACCGACTGGACCGACTGGCGGCTCGAAGCCCTCGAGGCCGAGGTCGAACGCGAGTACGTCCCGACGTTCAACCGGGGGTACGCCGCCGTGATCGAGGCGACCGTCGCAGCCTCGCGGCTCGACGTGCCCAGCTACGACACCGAGCGGCTCAGGGACCGCCTCGAGTATTTCACCGGTGTCGCTGAGCGGGCCGGCGGCCCGGCCGAGCGCCGCGCGATCGACCGCGTCCGGGCGCTGATCGAGGCGTGATCGTCGAGTCGAACCACTTTTCCGGGCACTCCGACAACTGCGGGTAACGATGGCTATCAAACCCGCCTACGTGAAAAAGACCGGTCGACAGCTGCTCGAACAGTACCCGAACGCCTGGGGGCCCGAGTTCCAGCACAACAAAGAACTCGTCGCGGAGCTGACGAACATCGAATCGAAAAGCGTCCGCAACCGCATCGCGGGATACGTCACCAGCAAACACAACGCGCCAACCGAGTCGTAACCGTCCGCCGGGAGTCAGCCGAGCCGCGCTGTGATCGCCGCCTCGAGATCCTCTCTGAACTCTTCGATCTCGATTTCCTCCATCACGGGGACAAAAAAGCCCTCGACGAGCATGTCTATCGCCGTGTCCGGATCGATCGCCCGGGAGGTCATGTACAGCAGCTCCTCGGCGTCGACCTGACCGACGGTTGCCGAGTGGCTGGCCTCGGTGTCGTGGTTGTTGATGATCAGCTTCGGGGAGGCGTCGGCCTCGCTCTCGTCTGAGAGCATGAGGGTGTTCTCGCGCTGGTATGAGTTCGTGTCCCAGGCTCCGGAGCCGACGTGTTGGACGCCCTCGTAGACCGACCGGGCCTGGTCGTCGAGCACGCCGCGGGTCACAAGATCGGCCGTGGTGTGTTCGGCCTCGTGCCAGACCCGGCTCGCGATGTCGAAGTGCTGGTCGCCATGGCCAAAAAAGGCCCCGACGATCGTCGACTCGGCGCCCTGTCCCTCGAGGTGGGTCTCGACGGTGCTTTTGCTCAGCCGCGAGCCGATTGTTCCTTCGATCCAGTTGACCCGGCCGTACTGCCCGGCGCGTCCGACCTTCGTCTGGAAGTTGTAGGCGTCCTCGTCGAGCTGCTGGAGCGTGCCGTACTGGATCCGGGCGTTCTCGCCAGCGACCGCCTCGACGATCCCGCTGTAGTACTGCCTGTCGCCGGGACTGTCACCGGTCTCCTGGCGCTCGAGGATCGTCACCGAGGCCGACTCCTCGGCGACCACCAGCGTGTAGTTGAACAGCGACCGGCTGTTCGTCGTCGTCCGGATGGTGACGTCCTCGGCCCGGACGCCCTCTGGGACGTACACAACCGTTCCGGTCGAGAACAGCGCCGTCGACAGTGCGGTGAGGTAGTTGCGCTCGGGGTCGACGGTCCGGCCGAACTCGGCCTCGATCAGGTCGCCGTGCTCGGTCAGGGCCGTCTCCCAGTCGAGCACCTCCGCGCCCGCCGCGGCGACACGGTCTTTCTGTTGGGCGCCCTCGAGCGGGTCGACGAACTCCTCGAAGGCGAGCGCGTGGAGGTTCGTCCAGTCCCGCCCCGGGGTCCGGATGACCTCGGGCATCTCCAGCTCACCGAGCGCTTCGAGCGCGTCGAGGCGGGTCTCTAAGAGCCACTCGGGCTCGCCGAGCTCGTCGCTGATCGTCCGGACTTGCTCCGGGGAGAGCGTCTCGTGGACGTCGACGTTCGCCTGTGACATTATCCGAGCGAGCCTTCCATCTCGAGTTCGATCAGGCGGTTGAGTTCAACCGCGTACTCGATGGGCAGTTCCTCGGTGATCGGTTCGATAAACCCGGCGACGATCATCTGCTTCGCGTCGTCGTCGTCGAGCCCGCGGGACTGCAGGTAGAACACGTCCTCGTCGCCGATCTTTCCGACCGTCGCCTCGTGGGCGACGTCGACGAGCGACTCCTGGATCTCCATGTACGGCATCGTGTCCGACGTGGACTCGTTGTCGAACATCAGGGCGTCACACTCGACGGCCGTCGAGGAGTTCTCGGCGCCGTCAGCAATATGGACTAGTCCGCGGTAGTTGGTGCGGCCGCCGTCCTTGCTGATCGACTTCGACTCGATCGAGGAGCTGGTCCGCGGGGCGTTGTGGTACACCTTCGCGCCGGTGTCGATGTCCTGGCCCTCGCCGGCCATGGCGATCGTAATGTGGTTGTCGGTCGCGCCCGGCCCCTTGAGCACGGAGGAGGGGTACAACATCGTGACCTTCGAGCCCATCGAGCCCGAGACCCACTCCATCGTTCCCTCGCGCTCGACTAGGGCCCGCTTGGTGTTGAGGTTGTAGGTGCTGCGCGACCAGTTTTGCACCGTGGAGTACTGGACGTGTGCGTTCTCGCCGACGAACACCTCGACGCCGCCGGAGTGGAGGTTGAACTCCGAATATTTTGGTGCCGAGCAGCCCTCGATGTAGTGGACTTCCGAACCCTCCTCGGCGATGATCAGCGTGTGCTCGAACTGGCCCATCCCCTCGGAGTTCATCCGGAAGTACGCCTGAACGGGCATCTCGACGGTCGTGTTCTCCGGGATGTAGACGAACGACCCGCCCGACCAGATCGCGCCGTGCAGGGCGGCGAACTTGTTGTCGCTCGGGGGGACCGCGGAGGTCATGAAGTGCTCGCGGACGAGCTCCTCGTGTTCCTGGACGGCCTTGTCCATGTCACAGAAGATGACGCCCTTGTCCTCCCAGCGCTCCTGCATGTTCTGGTAGACGATCTCGGACTCGTATTGTGCGCCCACGCCCGAGAGCGCCTCCTTCTCGGCCTCGGGGATGCCCAGCTTGTCGAAGGTATCCTGGATCTCCTCGGGGAGATCCTCCCACTCCTCGACGCCGCCCCGGACGTCGATGTCCGGGCGGATGTAGGGGACGATCTCGTCGACCTCGACCTCGGAGAGATCCGGCCCCCAGTCGGGCATCGGCAGCTCCTGCCAGAGCTTGAGTGCCCGCAGCCGCCGCTCGAGCATCCACTCGGGCTCGTCTTTGTCCTCGGAGATGACCCGGATGGTCTCTTCGCCGAGGCCCTTCTCGGCTTCGAACGCCGAGTGCTCTTCCTTTTTGAACTCGAACCGTGCTTCCGTGTTGGTCTCTTGGATGTCTTCTGAACTCATGGGTTTATGCCGCGTGTGCCTCTTCGCGCACGAACTCGTAGCCTTCGTCTTCGAGCTGTTCTGCGAGCTCCGGACCGCCGCTCTTTGCGATCTCGCCGTCGAGCATCACGTGCACGTGGTCGGGCTCGACGTAATCGAGGATCCGCTGGTAGTGGGTGATCTGGAGTATGCCGGCGCCCTGCTCGTCTCTGAGCGCGTTGATCCCGTCGGCGACGTCCTGGAGTCGGTCGATATCCAGTCCCGAGTCGATCTCGTCGAGCACCGCGATCTCCGGCTCCAGGATCGCCGCCTGCAGCACCTCGTTTTGTTTCTTCTCGCCGCCGGAGAACCCGACGTTGAGATACCGGCTGGCGAACGACTCGTCCATGTCGAGCAGCTCCATTTTCTCCTGGAGGATCTGCTGGAACTGGGCGACGCCGATCTCGCCCTCCTCGCCGCCCTCCATCGGCCCGGTGTCGTACCCCGCCGCGTCCTCGTTCGTGGCGTCCGCGGGGTCGTCCTCGTCCTCTCCCTCCGCGAACAGCTCCTCGCGCTCGTCGAGTTTCGCGTTCAGGGCCGTTCGGAGGAAGTTAACCATCGTCACGCCCTCGATCTCGACGGGGTACTGAAAGCCCAGGAAGACCCCGAGCGCCGCCCGCTCGTTGGGCTCGAGCTCGAGCAGCTCCCACTCGTCGGCCTCGGCCGCCTCGAACTCGTCGCCGTCCAGTTCGAGCGTGACCGACCCCCCCGTGACCTCGTAGGCCGGGTGTCCGGCGATCACCTTCGCGAGCGTCGACTTGCCGCTCCCGTTCGGCCCCATCAGCGCGTGGATCTCGTCGCTCTCGACGGTCAGGTCCACGCCCTGGAGGATCTTCTCGCCGTCTTCTTCGGCGACCTCCGCGCGGAGGTCTTCGATAGTGAGTGTTGCCATAATTGTCCTTAGGTGTGCCGAAAGTAGGTCGTCTGCCACATAATCCTTTCGAGTACTACCGTCTCGGTTTTCGAAACCGAAAGCAGAGTTCCCGATCGACGAACCACGGGGCGTCGAGTCGTCGGCGCTCCTCCCGGTCGGGTCGATCTCAACGCTTATGTCTCGTTCGCGAGACGAGCCCGTATGGACGTTCGCACGACCTTTTTTGGGCTGCTCGTGGCGGCGCTCGGGACGATCGCGGCGCTCATGCTCTTTCCCCTGTTTCAGTACATCGTCGCCGCGGGGTTGCTCGCGTTTTTGCTCCAGCCGGTCCACGAGCGGCTCGTCCCCCGAGTCGGCTCGATGGTCTCGGCGCTCGCGTTGACCCTCGTGGCGGCGGTCGGGACGGTGGTGCCGCTGGTGGTGTTTTCGCTCGTCATCTTCCGGACAGCGGTTCGGTTCGCGAACGGGTTCGACCCCAACGCGGCGATCGAGCGCACGGACGAGTTCGCCTCGGCGTACGTCGACCTGGAGGCGCTACTCGGGATCAGCTTCGAGCAGCTGGCGACCGACGCCGCGGAGCGCGTGGTCTCGCCGCTCGCCGATCGGCTACTCGAGGAGGTAACGGGCGCGATCACGACCAGCTTCCGGATCGGGATCGGGCTGTTGGTGCTGGTCTTTCTCCTGTACTACTTTCTCAAGGACAGCGACCGCCTGTTCCGGTGGATCCGGACGGTCACGCCGCTCGAGCAGGCGATGATCACGGAGTTTTTCGACGAGACCCGCCGGATCACGTGGTCGGTGCTGAAAAGCCACGTACTCGTGGCCATCGTCGAGGGGATCGCGGCCGGGATCGGGCTGTGGCTGCTCGGCGTGCCGAACGCCCTGTTCTGGACGACGGTGATGATTGTCCTCTCGATCCTGCCGGTGATCGGCGTCTGGCTCGTCTGGGGGCCGGCGGTGGTCTACCTGTTTGTCACGAGCGGTGCACCCCGGGCGGTGGCACTGCTGGTGTACGGACTCTCCGTACTCGCCTTCATCGACGAGTACCTGCGAGCCTACCTCGTGAACCGCGGCTCCGGACTCCACCCGGCGGTCGTGCTCGTTGGAGTCATCGGCGGCATCTCGCTGCTGGGCGTACTCGGGCTCTTCCTCGGTCCGATCCTGCTCGCGGTGTTCAAAGCGAGTGTCAACGTCTTCAGCCGGGAGTACAACCCGACCGACGGCCCCGCCCCGCTCGAAGCCGGATCCGGGTCCGTCGACGGCGGCGACCCGGCGGAGACGGAATCGGAGGGGTCCCCCGAGGGCTGATGTGATCCGAACGCTGAAATCCCGGCCGGCGCAACCGGCGGTAGTGCAGCCGATCAAAGACAGCGTCCACGATTACATCAGGCTCGACGAGCTGGGAGCGGCGCTGCTCGACACGCCGGCGGTCCAGCGCCTGCGACACATCAAGCAGCTCTCGACGGTTCGGCTCGTCTTCCCGGCCGCGAACCACACCCGCTTCGAGCACAGTCTCGGGGTGTACCACCTCGCCGATCGGGCGCTTGCCTCGCTGCCGGTCGACCCGGACACCGCCGACCACGTCCGCGCCGCCGCGTTGCTCCACGACGCCGGTCACGGCCCCTACGGTCACCAGACGGAGGATCTCATCAGGCGCCGGACCGGCCGCGATCACGACCAGCTCGGGTGGCTGTTCGACGATCCCGACCGGCCGGTCGTCCGGGTGCTCGATCGCCACGACCTCGACCCCGACCGGGTGGCGGACCTGATCGCTGGAGAGGGCCCGCTCGGCGCACTGGTTTCGGGCGAGCTCGACGTCGACCGGATGGATTACCTGGTCCGGGACGCCCACCACACTGGCGTTCCCTACGGCACCATCGACCACGAACGGCTGGTCAGGGAGCTCCGACTCGAGGACGGCGAGCTCGTCGTCGCTGAGGGGAACCTCACCACCGCCGAATCGTTGTTGCTGGCACGATCCCTGATGAACGCCGTCGTCTACCGGCACCACGTCTCCCGGATCGCCGGCGCGATGCTCGAGCGGGCCTGCGAGCTGTACTTAGACCGGACCGACCGCTCGATCGAGGAGTTCCGCCGGCTGGTCGATCACGATCTGTTAGTCGAGCTCGGCCGGGAGGTGCCGGCGCTCGGCCGTCGGATCGAGCGCCGCGAGCTGTACAAGCGGGCCGTGTGGGCGCCGCTCGACGACGTCCCCAAGGGCACCGTCGATGTCGACCGGGACGATGAGCGCGCCGCCGCCCGCGAGATCGCCGACCGCGCCGGGGTGGACCGCGACGGGGTGCTCGTCGATGTCCCCGACCGCCCGGCGATCAAAGAGGCCGGCACCAGCGTCGTCGTCGACGGCGTTGTCCAGCGCCTCGAGGACGTCTCGCCGCTCGTTTCGGGCATCAGGGCGGGCGAACGGACCCGGTGGCGCCTGGGGGTGTACTGCCCGTCCGAGCACACCGCGGCGGTCGGCGAGGCCGCCCGGAACGTGCTCGGGCTCAGACGCAACGCGGTGCCCTGACTCAGAACAGCTCCCGGACCCGGCGACGGGTCTCGGCCAGCGGCCCGGAGTTGTCGATCTCCTCGTGGGGCCGTTCGATCGGGTCGAAGGACTCTCTGATCGCCCGCGAGACCGACGCGTCAGCGTCGCTAATCCCCTCTCTCCGGGCGATCCGTTCTTCGAGCACCGACTGCTCGCAGACGACCCGAACCGTGCGGACGGTCGCTCCCGCGCCCGCGGCGAGCTCGGCGACCGCCCGTCGGTGTGCCCGATCGGCGAAGGTCGCGTCGAGCACGACCGGCCGGCCCTCGGCCAGCCGGTCGGCGGCCCGATCGCGTAGCGTCTCGTAGACGCGCTCGGTCTCGCGGTCGGCGTAGGTCGGCCGGTCGAACAGCTCCTTGCGGATCTCGTCGCTCCGGAGTCGCTCCGCGCCGAGCCGGTCCGCGATCAGCTCCGCGACCGTCGACTTCCCCGCACCCGGAACGCCGCCGACGATCACGAGGGCCGGCTCCGAGTCGGCCTCGGTCACCGACGATCACCGCGGCCCGGATCGCCGCCAATCGTCGCCATCGCCGCCCGCTCGCACCGCCGGGCGCAAGTTCCCTTCGCTCTCGGCCTCGAAACGCTTATTCGGGCTCCTCGGCGAACACGCGTGAAACCGTGGCTCAGCGAACGGACTCGGCCGACGCCTTCGAGCGCGCCTGCCAGGAGCTGCTCGACCGGATCCTGGCCGGCGAGGTCACCCGCGAGAACCTCGAGGCTGCGAAGCGGGAGGTCTGTGGGAAGTACAGCTCGCCGTCGGTGCCAAAAAACTCCGAACTGCTCGATTTCGCCGGTGAGGACCGCGAGCGTGTCGAGCCGGTCCTGCGGCGAAAGCCCGTCCGCACCGCCTCGGGGGTCTCGCCGGTCGCGATCATGACCTCGCCACACCGGTGCCCTCACGGGAAGTGTCTGTACTGTCCGGGCGGGCCGGATTCCGAGTTTTCTAGCGCCCAGAGCTACACCGGCCAGGAGCCGGCGGCCGCCCGCGGCCAACAGAACGATTATGACCCGTACGGCCAGGTGTTGCTCCGGCTCGAGCAGCTCCGGAAGATCGGTCACCCGGTCGATAAGGTCGAGCTCATCCTGATGGGCGGGACGATGACCGCCCGGAGCCACGACTACCAGGAGTGGTTCGTCAAGCGGGCCCTGCAGGCGATGAACGAGTACGACCCCTCGGGGCGTCCCGAGCCGGCCGAAGGAGTGAGCTTCGCACAGGACCCCTCGGAGTACGAGTTCGAGTACGTCGAGGACGTCATCGAGCGCAACGAGACCGCCGAGATCCGCAACGTCGCCACCACCTTCGAGACCAAACCCGACTGGTGTGATCCCGAGCAGATCGACCGGATGCTCCGCCTGGGGGCGACGAAAGTCGAGGTCGGGGTACAGTCGACCTACGAGCGGATCAACCGTGAGATGCACCGCGGGCACGGGGTCCAGGCTTCGATCGACGCCACCCGGCGGCTCCGGGACGCGGGGTTCAAAGTCGGCTACCACATGATGCCCGGCCAGCCCGGCATGTCCAAGGCAATGTGTCTGGAGGACTTCCGGCGGATCTTCGATCGCCCGGAGTTTCGCCCGGATTACCTGAAGATCTACCCGACCTTGGTCGTCGCGGACACGGCGGTGTACGACTGGCACCACCGCGGGGAGTTCGACCCGCTCTCGAGCGAGGAGGCCGCCGAGCTGGTCGCCGAGATCGAAGAGCTGATCCCGCGGTACACCCGGCTGCAGCGTGTCCAGCGGGACATCCCGGCCGGGCTGATCGAGGCCGGCGTCCAGAAGTCGAACCTCAGACAGCTCGCCGAGCGGCGGATGGACGGCGAGTGTGAGTGTATCCGGTGTCGCGAGGCCGGCCACGCGGACCGACGGCCCGAATCGATCGAGCGGGACGTTCTCGAGTACGAGGCCGCCGGCGGGCGCGAACGGTTCATCAGCTACGAGGACTTCGACCGGGACGTGCTGGTCGGGTTCTGTCGGCTCCGGTTCCCGAACGAGCCCGACCGGCCCGAGCTCGATCGGGCGGCGCTGGTCCGGGAGTTACACGTCTACGGCGACCAGGTCGGGGTCGGCGAGGACGCGATCGAGGGCGTCGCGAGCGACCAGCACCAGCACAAAGGGTACGGCCGCCGGCTGCTCCGACACGCCGAGCGACTCGCGGCCGACGCGGGCTACGAGGACCTCGCGGTGCTCAGCGGGATCGGCGCCCGCGAGTACTACCGGAAGCTCGGGTACGCGCGGTCCCCGACGGGCCCGTACATGATGAAACGTCTCGAGTGAGTGTCCCGGCGTCGGTCAGGACGGTCCGCGACGAGCGGACGGGACCGCGCCCGGTGACACCGAAGCGGCGGTCCGACCGAACCGCTCGGCCCGAGTCGGCCGCCGATCGCCCAGGCGACCGGGGTCTGCGTCCGACCGGTCCCGATCACTCGAAGCCGCGGGTCACCGTCTCGTCGACGAGCTCGTCGAACTCGGCCTCGAGCGCCTGTTGAGCGTCCTCGAAGGTCGCGGTCAGCTCGTCGAGTCCCTCGGGCCGGTCGTGGGGATCGAACTCCATGGGGCCGTAGGCCGGGCTATCGAGCGTCTCCATCACGTCCTCGAACAGCGCCTCCGGGGTCGTCGGGGCGTCGGCGTGGGTCTCGAGGACCGTCTCGAGCTCCTCGGCGCGCTCGGGGGCCTCTTCTTCGGGGATCGGCTGTTGGACGCCGAACACCCCGCCGGCATCGGTTGGAAAGAGCGGTTCGATGTCTTCGTCGACCCGGCGGGCGACCTTGGAGCCGACACCCTCGACCTGGTAGGGGTTTTTCGCGTACGTCTTCAGCTGGTAGGCGCCGGCCTCCGGGTGGCCGATGAACAGGTCCTCGCCGACCCCGCCGGCGCGGTCGCCGCCGACGGCCCGCCACCCGCTCGGGTCGACGTCGCTCTCGATCACGTCCGACAGCAGGTCGTCCCAGTCGCGAATCCGCATTACCGTATCCAAGGGATCGAACAGAAAATACCCACCGGTTCGTCCGACTCGCCGTCCGGATCAACAGCGTTTTTTCCGGCGCTCTCCTTCTTGTTGGCGTGCAGATTCGGGGCCCCGTGACGGCGGTCGGGGAGCGTCGGACCGTCGACACCCGGTACGGCGAGTCGGAGTTGGCCGAACTCGACCTGCGGCTCGGTGCCGACGAGCAGACGCTCACCCTGTGGGGAGGCTGGGCCGAGACCGCGGCCGTGCTCGAGCCGGGGATAGAGGTGGCCGCATACGGCGTCGAGACCAGCGAGTACCGCGGCCGCGAACAGTACGAGACCGCCGCGGGGACGCGGGTGGTCGTCGAGCCGTCGATCATCGTCGACGTGACCGACGTCCGCGAGTGGGTACAGTGCCCGCGTCAGTACTACCTTGGAAAGCTCCAGGGAACGCCGCTCGCGGAACCTGTGGTGCTCGGGACGATCGTCCACGAGGTGTTCGGCGACCTCCTCCGGGGCCAGTCGCTCGGGCCGGCCGTCGACAGGCGGGTCCGGGAGGCCGGCCTCGAACTCGGCGTGCTCGGGGCCGACGCCGACGCGATCCGGGACCGGGTGCGCGAGCACGCCGGCGCGATCCGGGGCTGGCTCCAGCAGGGCCGACTGGCCGACGACGAGTGGCGCTCGGAGCAGCTGCTCATAAGCGACCGGTACGGGCTGAAGGGACGGGCCGACGCCGTTCGGGGGGGGACCCCGGTCGAGCTCAAGACCGGCAAGAACACCAACCGCGAGCCCCGGTTTCCAGACAAGGTCCAGGCGACCTGCTACGCGCTCTTGCTCGGAGAGCTCAACGGGGCGCCCCCCGAGACCGCGACCCTACTGTACTCGAAAAACGCCGCGATCGACGCCGAGGGCGATCTCTCGCCCGCGAAGGAGTTCTCGATCGGGGACGGGCTGCTCGCGTACGTCCTCCGGCTGCGAAACGAGCTGGCGGCCATGGAGGCGCGAACGGGCGTGCCGACCGGCTACGAGGCCGACGCGATCTGTGAGTACTGCTTCGAACAGGACACCTGCATGGCCGTGGCCGGCCGGCTCGACCAGGAATCGAAGGCCGGCCAGGTCGGAACCGCCGTTCCCGAACCTCAGCAGGCGTACTTCGACCGGCTGTACGCGGCGGTCGAGAAAGAGCGCCGCGCGGTCGACCGGGAGTACGCCAAGCTCTGGGAGCACTCCGCCGACGAACGGGCCGCCGAGGACCGAGCGCTGATCGACCTCGAGCCGACCGGAACGCGCCGGCTCGCGGACGGCCGCTGGGAGCTGCGGGCCAGCGGTACCGGCGCGGCCTCGAAGATCACGACCGGCGATCGGGTGCTCGCGAGCGACGGCGACCCGACAGGCGGCGAGGCCGAGCTGGCCCGCGTCGAGGCGCTCGGAGCCGCCGGCGGCGAGATCGTCGTCACCGCCGACGAGCCGGTCGATCTCCGCCGGCTCGACATCTACCCCTCGACGATCGGCGAGGACCGGCTGCTCACGGCGCTTCACGACGCGGTGCTCACACGCGATCCCGAGTGGAAGGGGCCGCTTCTGGGCGACGCCGCGCCGACCTTCGGCTCAACCGAGGAGACGTTCGTCGCGAACAACGACCGTCAAGACGAGGCCATCCGCCGGGCGGTCACCGCTGAGGACTACGCGCTAATCCACGGCCCACCCGGAACCGGCAAGACCTACACCCTCGCCCGTCTGGTTCAAGCGCTGGTCGAGCGCGGCGAGCGCGTGCTCGTCTCTGCGTTCACGAACAGGGCCGTCGACAACGCACTCGCGGCGATCGAATCTCGGGATTGCACGGATATCGTCCGGCTGGGGACCGAAAGCGGCGTTCGCGAGGAGTTCGAGGAGTACCGACTCGACCGCGCCGGCGATCCCGAGCAGCGGGCCGACGCCCTCGAGAGCGCCTCGGTGGTGGCGGCGACGACGGCGAGCTGTGGCTCTCGGATCGCGCGCACCCAGTCGTTCGATGTCGCGGTCGTCGACGAGGCCGGGCAGCTGACCGAACCGGGGACGCTCGCGGCCGCCGTGCTTGCCGATCGGCTCGTCTTGGTCGGCGACCACGAGCAGCTCCCGCCGGTCGTCCGCGCCGAGACCGACCTCGAGCGGTCGCTGTTCGAGCGACTCATCGAGGCCCACCCCGAGGCGGCGGTCACGCTGACCGAACAGTACCGGATGGCCCAGCGGATCCAGGCGTTTCCGGCCCGAGAGTTCTACGACGACCAGCTCCGCCCCGCGACGCCGGCGGTCGCCGGCCAGTCGCTCGGCGATCTGCCGGATGTCGACCCGTCCGCGCTGCCGGCACGCCTGCGCGATCCCGTCGCCTACGTCGACCCGGGCGGAAGCGCGGACGGACACACGAACCCAGCGGAGGCCCGAGCCGTCGCCGAGATCGTCGCGGCCTACCGCAAGGCCGGGCTCGCCCCGGGGCAGATCGGGGTTATCGCACCCTACCGCGCCCAGGTCGGAGCGATCGAGGGTCGCGTGCCCGAGGGCGTCGCCGTCGACACCGTCGACCGGTTTCAGGGCTCGAGCAAGGAGGCGATCGTCGTTTCTTTCGTCGCGACCGACCGCCTCGAGGGCCCGATCTTCGATGATCACCGCCGGGTGAACGTGGCACTCACCCGCGCAAAGAAGGCGCTCGTCCTCGTCGGCGACCGAGCGGCCCTGACGACCGAGGACACGTACTGCCGGCTGGTCGAGTGGGCCGACCGCTGACTCTGTCAGTCCCGGCCGTATCCGTCGACGAGCCCGTCGAGCCCGCCGGCCTCCCCGACGGTGTGGGGTGCCGTCAGCGGCGAGACGCTCGTCAGCCCCTCGATCACGGCCTGTCGATCGGTCCCGGGGCCGTCGGGCAGGTCTCCGTTGCTCATCAGCTCCCAGACGCCGTTCTCGAAGACGATCTCCTCGTCGTCGCGGCGCGCGCTCATGTGATAGCCCCGCGAGGGTTCGGTGACGACCATCTCCCCGCGGGCCTTGTGTGCGACCGGCGCGTTGACGTTCAGGTACTCGACGGTCTCGAAGACCCCGGCCGCCGCGGCGTTCGCCGCCAGATACCCCCCGGCCCGAACCGCCTCGTCGTACTGCTCGCGGGGGACGGCCAGGTCGTCGCCGGCGGCGTACTCCCCGAGGGGCACGTACGCCGAGACGGCGATCGCGGAGACGCCGAAGAAGGTCGCCTCGACGGCCGCGCTTACCGTCCCGGACCGCCCGAGGTTGGCCGCCCCCAGGTTGGCCCCGCGGTTGCAGCCGGCCACGACCAGATCCGCCTCGGGCACCAGCTCAGAGAGCCCCGCAATCACGCAGTCGCTGGGGGTCCCGTCGACCTCATAGCCCAGCTCGTGCTCCCGGACGGCCGCCGAGTGTGAGAGCGCCCGCCCGACCGCGCTCTGGTTCGTCGCCGGCGCGACCGCCGTCACCGACCCGATCTCCGCGAGCCGCTCGTACAGCGCCCTGTGCCCGGCCGCCTCGATCCCGTCGTCGTTCGTCAGCAGGATCTCCGGCTGGTCCATACACCTGGTGTCGCGCAGAGCCGAATGAACTTGGCGTTCGGACGCCGAGACTCCCCGAGTCGGCGTCGCTCAGAACGCCGCATGCCGTCTTCGGGCTCTTCGGGCGTACTTTTATATAAGTTACCCTACATGGTGTCGGTAATGTCAGACGACGGATCCGGCACGGGCGGACAGGACGCGGCCGACGACCAGACCGGCGGGCAGGAGCGACGGCGGCCCCCCGAAGAGCCCAGACAACCCGTCCAACAGGCCGGCGGCCAGGCCGAGGCCGTCGAGTACGCGAAATTCGGCGGCGTGGTGTTCGGACTCGTCGGCGCCGGGACGTTTTTTGCGCTGTTGTTGGGGTCGTTCATCGGCGACGAGGCGGCGATCGTAGTCAGCGGCGGTCAAAACGAGCTGTTCGGCGCCGTCACCGGCGCGTTCCAGGAGACGGTGACCACGCTCGGGATCGTCGCGGCGGCCGCGACGGCGGTTCACTACGCCCGCACCGACGAGCCGGCACAGACGGCCGCCGCGATCGCGACCGGTGCGGGCGCACTCGCCGTCAGCGTCGTCTTCTTGCTCCTGATGATCGTCTTCGAACCCAGCGGCGGAAACGGCGGCGGGTTCGCCGGCAACGCGGTCTCGGTCGACATCGGGACTGAGCTCCCGGGCGTTCTCGGGGGTGTCGTTGGTCTCGCCGCGATCGCGGCTGCCACGGGCTACGTCCTCGAAGAGGATCCGCTCGAGGTCTTCGACGCCTGACCGGAGACTCCGGTCGAAAGGAAACGTATTTTAGTCGAGTTCACGAGGTACACGTGCGGGCCGGTAGCTCAGCCTGGCAGAGCGACGGGCTCTTAACCCGTCGGTCGCGTGTTCAAATCGCGCCCGGCCCGCCTTCCGGTTATTCTACGAACAGTTCGACGTGTTCGACGTGATGTGGACCCAGGGGTGAAATTCTCGGCTGGCTCCGTGGAGGCTGCGCTCCCTATAGAGTTAGTACAGTTTCCGATAACGCGCGCTCGTGGGTCAATATTTATGAGGTGTCGACCGGACCCTGATAGTACAGCTGTGTTGGAAGCGGTTCAGTGGGCGCCACGACGAGCAGGATACCGTGGTTCAGGCCGGATGCTCTTCGTGTGGGGAGTCTCCGACAAAGCGTTTTCACCGCTTGCCGGTGTGGTTCAGATATGAGGCCCGAGGCCGTCGTCGATCTCATTGAGTCGAATCTTCCCGAGGCTAGCGCAGAAGTAACGATGCCGCGACCAAACGACACCGACCATCTCGCGGCCATCGTCGTCAGTCCCGCCTTCGAGGGCAAGACGTTGGTCGATCAGCACAGTCTCGTCTACGACGCCGTGGGAGAGCACCTGACGACGGATATCCACGCACTCAAGCTGACCACGTACGCGCCCGAAGAGGCCCCGGCCGATGCTCCCGGCGTCACCGAGCGGCCTGGGGACGGCCGGTGAGGACGCGAGCGTCCCAAACCCATTTACCCGTCCTCCGTTGACCAAACGGCATGGCTCACGACCGGTCCGCGACTCCCGACACGAGAGACACGGCGGCGCAGGTTACTCGACTGATCGAACAGGAACCGCGAGTGCTGTTCATCAAGGGGACCCCAGAGAGACCCCAGTGTGGCTTCTCCCAGCGAGCCGTCGGAACGCTCGCACGGTACGGTGTCGACTACGCAAGCGTGAACGTCCTGTCGGCGCTCCCGGAGTACCGCGACGCACTCGAGTCCCACAGTGGCTGGGAGACTATCCCGCAGCTGTACGTCGACGGCGAGTTCATCGGCGGCAGCGACATTATCGTGGAACTGGCCGAGCGCGGAGAGCTCGAAGAGCGGCTGACCGTCGAGTAACCGTCGTGTTCACGGCCGAGACCACGCGTCCACAGAGCGTACACCCCAACACTGCACTTCGTTAGTCGACCCTGATGCCGCGGGACAGACCGATCCCGTCTGGGACCCCCAACATCACTCCGGGGACGACGAGTTGAGTGGAGTGGAGTCGTTGTTCGCCCTGCCACCGCGAGCGTTCTCTCCTCGGAGTACCGCTGCCGGCCGTTCTGCAACGCCCTCGAGCCGACTCGGAAGCGCCCGGTCGGCGACGTGTTGTCGAAGCGTTACGGATCCGACAATAACCAACCCTTTGTACGCACGCCACAGACCACGGACACTCGGAGATTTCGACGTGAACGGGTCTCGGCTCGGGCTACGACGGGGGACGCACACAGCGTTTGTCGTGTACGTCGTCGTGCTATCGGCGGCGTACTACTACAACCTCACGCTCGTGCAACTCGGGGTGATCCGGGTTGGAACGGAGCGGCTGGAGGTACCGATGGAGACGGTCGCGGCCGGACTGAGCCTGCTGGCGGCCGTAACGCTGGCCGTGACGCTCGCGACGGGATACCTGATCGATCGTAACTCGTGGGGAACGGCTACGCTGTGGAAGTGTCGCGTGCTCTTTGCCATCGTCGTCTTGCAGGTTGGGGTGACGTACCTACTGACGACCGTCTCGTCGCTACCGGAGTTTCTGCTGTGGATCGTCGGCTGTTCGATCCTGCTCGGGGCCGCGATCCCGTTTGCGTTTAGCCTCATGCTCGACCTGATCGCGCCGGGCGAGCGCGGCTACGCTGCCGGCGCCGTCGCCGGCTGTGCGTTTTTTCTGGCCGCCGTAGCCCCCTACCGGTGGACGGTCGGACAGTTCGTTCCCGCTGCCGTCGTTGCCCTGCTCTCGGCCGCGATCGTGCTCGGGATCGTCTCGGTGGGACTACCCGTCGGGAGACTCACGCCTCGCGCCGGCGGTGGCGAGCACGGGGAACTTGACGGCGCTGAGTCCGTGGGTGTACGATCGCGAGTCGGAACGACGACGCTTCTCGGCGGGGTGGTACTGCTGTTTGGCGCATTCTTTGTCGACAGTCTCGGCTTCGTGCGCATCATCGAAACGCCGAGTCTCGTCGAGCGCTCGTGGCAGTCTCGCGATCTCGGCGTGCGCGTGTCGATCGGCCTTACCCACGTCGCGGGCGGTCTCGCGGCCGGCGTTCTCTACGCGAAAGGGCGGTATCTGTGGATACTCATACTCGGCGCGACGTTCGCGCTGTTTGCCCTCACGCAGGGGCTGTACGTGTACGATATCGTCGTTGGCGGGCCGCCAGTCGTCGGGACGATCGCACCGCTACTGTATGTCCTGGCGGTAAGCGGCTACACGACGGTCGCCTTTGCCCTGTGGCCGGACGTGGCGACCCCCGAGACGATCGGCAGGTACACCGCCGTCGGAATCGGCGTCGGGGCGTGGGCGGCGACGTTCGGCAGCACGGCACTCGCCGTCGCGTCCGAACAGGCCCGAGTCGGCACCGGATATCACCTCGCCGCGGTCGGAGTGCTCGCGGTTGTGTTCCTCGCACTCACGGGAGCGGTGGGACGGCTCCTCACCCGGGCTGGCGGTCGCTGAGAACGGGCACGATAGTGAGATCACGGCCGCGTCAGGGGCAACTCACAGGACCGCCGCGAGCAACATGCCGCCACTGAGTGCGGCGATCGTCGTTTGAACCCAGAGGGTGTGACGCTCGAGTTCGGTCTCACCGACGCTCGAATCCCGATCGATGATCAGCGCCTCGAACACCGGGACGAGTAATCCCACCGGCAGGAGTGCGATCAGGACCGTCACCGGGAGTTCGCCGCGGAGAACCGGAATCACGAGGCTGAGGATCAGTACTCCGACGATCGTGACATACAGGTATCCCGCTCGCCGCCGCCCGACGACGATCGGGATGTTCACGCGACCGTTTCTCGCGTCGACCGGTACGTCCGGAAACTCGTTGATCAGGAGTAAATTAAACCCTAACAGGAACATCGGCACGGACAGCGCAACCACCGGATCGAGCACTCGGCCGGCCTGGATGTATCCGACCGCGACCGTCGGCAGGAAGGTCAGTCCGAGACCACAGGCGAACTCGCCGAGTCCGGTCCGGGCAAACACGTCCGTGTACCCGACGACGAGTACAATCCCCGCCAGATAAAAGAGCAAGACGAGTCGGCCGAACTCGAGTATGAGCGGGACGGCGAGGGCGGCGCTGACCACGATCGCCGACGAGCCCACGACCAACGCGTGCGAGTAGCTCAACCTGTCGTCGGTGATCACGTCGTTGCCGCCGCTGTAGGCCGTCTGGTCGGTCTCGGCGTCGATTCCTGTCCGGTAGTCACTGGCGATGTTGAGCGTGTTTACCGCGATGTGCCCGAAGAGGACGCTACCAAAGGCGAGGGCCGTGTTCGTCGGATCGAACACGCCCGCTTCGATCGCGACCGATACCGGCAGCGAAACGACGATCAGAGTGAAGAGGAGAAACGGGGCGCGTATCAGATCGAGGTACGGCCGCACCCCGGGCCGATCGAGGACCGCCGCGCCCAGCAGAGCCGACAGCATTAGCCTACGTAAGAGAACGGACTGTATGTATGTTGTGCGCAGAGCGCTCGCAGCGTCTGGGGATCCTGGCCGTCGGAGAGCCGGGTAGCCGACGCGTCGAGTGAGCGTACCGCTCGGGGTCCACGACCGACGCCCCCGTACCGCCTGCCATCTGCGTTTCCCGTCGCAGGCGAGCGGAGGGTAAGCGAGCTGCCACCGGGTTGCAGATCGTATCGGCGTTTGTATGGTTCGGTGTAACGGCATCATTCATACGTTCCAGAATATTTAATAACTCGTAACAGATCTAACGCAGACATGACTACCCGGTCGGACGTGATCGAAGCGTGCAATCAAGAGGATATCGAACTGGTTCGACTGCTCCACACCGGATACGCCGGAATCGCCCGTGGGCGGACAAAAGACGCCGAGGACATCGAGGACGTGTTAGAGGGCGGAACGAACATGGCGAAGGTCGTCCAGGGATTTACTCCGTTCAATACGCCGACAGAGGGCGATCGGTACGGGCCGATGGGAGAGGTGCGTCTGATCCCGGACGTGGATACCTTCCAGCGACTTCCGTACGCCGAGAACACCGCCGTTATGCTCTGTGACAAGTTCACCGTCGACAGAAAGCGGTGGGACGCAGACCCTCGTACCGCCCTCGGTGACTTTCTCGATGAGTTCGCGTACACGCCCATGGCGGCCTACGAGAGCGAGTACTTTCTGGTAGAGGAGACCGAAAACGGGTACGAGCGGTTCGACACGACACAGTGTTACACCGCCGACGGCATGCAAAGCGCTCACGAGATCGTTCTCGACACCGTCCGGGCGCTGAAAGCACAGGGAATGAGCCTCGACGTGTACTACGCGGAGGGCGGGTTCGGGCAGCAGGAGCTGGTCGTTGACCCGAGCCGGGGCGTTCGGTCGCCCGACAACCACCTCCTGTACAGACAGACCGCCAAGGCGATCGCGGCCGAACACGGCGTGAAGGCGAGTTTCCTCCCGAAACCGTTCCAGGATGACTTCGGGTCGGGGTGTCACATGAACGTGTCACTGTGGGATGGTGACTCGAACGCCTTTTACCAGGCGGACAGCGGACCGTACGGCATCACGGACACGTGTCGGCACTTCATCGGCGGGCTACTCGAGCACGCCCGCGCGCTGGTCGCGCTGACCGCCCCGTCGGTGATCTCGTACAAGCGTCTCCAGCCACACGCCTGGTCGGGGACGTTCACCGCGTGGGGATACGACAACCGCGAGGGCTTCGTCCGCGTGCCCTCCACGCAGTGGGAGGACCCCGAGTCGACGGCCCGCATCGAACTGAAAGCCTCGGACAACACTGCCAATCCGTATCTGTCGCTGTTCGGGATCCTGGCGGCCGGCGAGGACGGCATCGAACGGGAGATCGACCCGGGTGAACCGGTCGACGGAGATCCCGGGGCGCTCACACAACAGGAGCGTGACCGCCGTGGCATCGAGCGGCTCCCGGAAACTCTCGGCGAAGCACTAGACGAACTGGAGAGTGACAAAATTCTCACGGACAAACTCGGGGAGGCGCTGGTCGAGGGCTACGTCGCTGAAAAGCGGACCGAGTGGAACAACTCAAAGCGTGCGGTCTCTGACTGGGACATCGACACGTACGGCCCGCAGTTCTGATTCGGACCGGTCGCGGGACGGCACCCGAGGCGTGGGTTTATGAGGACGCGACATGACAGTACCCGTATGGATCGGGTAGCGTTCGATCCGAGCCAGCTCGTGGAAGCGGCAGACGGCGTGTATCTCCAGCAGCTCGCGTCGGCCGAGAAGATGAGCATGCAGTACGTGGTGATTGAGCCGGGGGCCGTCGCACCGATGCACAAACACCCACACGAGCAGTCCGGGTTCATACTGCAAGGGGCCCCCACGTTCCGAATCGGCGAAGAGAAAGCCGAGTTCACGCTCGCAGCGAACGAGTCTTATGACCTTCCGGGAGATACGTACCACGAGGTCGAAAACGAGGGCGATCTGCCGGTGCGAAACATCGACATTTTTACGCCGCCGCGCGGTTACCCGGCGTGGAAGGACGACTGACCCCTGCCCGTCCTCACTCGCGTAGCGTTGTCTTGTAGCCGAAGATCTCCTCGTGGCCGTCATCTGAAAAGAGCACCGGATAGAACGGCCGATCGGCGACGATATTTCTCCCGTTGCGAGTGGCGTACACCTCACCCTCGGCAACACGTGTGAAGTTCTCCGACTGGAACTGATACTCGCTGTCGGGGTCTTTCCGGACTGTCTCGAAGACGCTGTACTCTCTGGTGTCGGTCTCCGGGACGGTGCCGTCGAGAACACCGGTCACGGTAAGAAACTCGACGATACAGTCGTAGGCGTTGTCAACCGCGGCGTTTGAGTGCTGTCGTCCGGCCTCGATGTCGACGTACCACGGAAGATCGACCCCTCGACTACCGCTGCTGATCCGGGTGAAATCGACGACGTGGTCGATACCGCTGAGTGACCTACACAGACTCCGCTTCCGGTCGTTCGGATTTGCGATCGTCGCGAACGGCTGGGCTGAGGAGACCGTCGAGTGAATCCCCATCCCGACACAGCCGGCGATCTCCCGAACGAAGTCGTACGCGAGTCGCCGTTCGTACGCCTCGGCGGTCGGGTCGCCGGGTAACACGCGGTTGACATCGACATCGACGTACCGACTGTCTTGCTCGAGGGCGGGCTCGTTGAGAGTGATCAGCTTGACCGGGCGCTGTACGTCGTGTGCTTCCGAGAGAAATCGCTCGATCGCACGAGCACCGGACGGCTCGTCACCATGAATAGCGCCGACGACCGCAACCTGCGGGGTCCCCGCTCCGAGCGTGCTCACGCGCATAGTTACAATGCGAGCGTCGGGCGAATATAATCCCAGCGCCGAGACGGGACACCGTCGTCCGGAATCTGCCTCGGTGCGCGTCAGTCGTCCGTGTCCCGCGGTCCGGGAGCACGGTCGTTACGGAACTCAGGGACACGGTCCAGTCCGCTGGCGATCACAGCGGTCTCCACCAACACGTCAAGTCGAGTCGAATCGAGTCGAATCGAGTCGAATCGAGTCGAGTCGAGTCGGTTCACCAATAATTGATGGTTACGCAGGCTGAGTAGACCGGTATGGATTACACCGTCAGACCGTTACACTGCGGAACGCTCCGACTCGATAAGAGTATCCTGACGACGCAGGTCGATTCCGGCGTGACAGTTCCCGTCCCGTCAATCTGTTATCTCATCGAGGGCCCCCCGGAGCCGGTCCTCGTCGATACGAGCTTTGGCGATGTTGAGCGGATGGACCGGTTACACCCGGCCGTCCAGTGTTCTCGTTCGGCCGGAGAGTCACTCACCGCCCGGCTAAACGCGTACGGCTACCAGCCGGAAGACATCGGGACTGTGGTGCTCTCACATCTGCACTGGGACCACTGTTACAATCTCGAGCTGTTCCCCGACGCGACGATCCTCGCCCAGCGAGCGGAGATCGAGTACGCGATCGCTCCCTACCCGATGCACGCCGACGGATACGAGGCAAAGAGCCTCGGGCAAACGCCACCGTGGCTGCAGATCGACCTGACACCGATCGAGGGCGAGAACGAACTGTTCCCCGGGATTACGGCGTTTCCAACCCCGGGTCACACGGTCGGACATCAGTCCGTCGCGGTCGATACCGGCGGCGAGACAACAGTCGTTGCCGCCGATGCGGTTCCGACGTTCGAGAACGTTGATCGAGTCGAGTCAGAGCCGCGTATTCGGGGACTCAGCGTCAACGACTTTGACTGGTGGCGCAGTGCACAGACGATCCTCGACCGCGGCGAGCCGATCCTCCCGGGACACGAATGGGAGATCGTAGATGGCGAGCCGCCTGCCGAGTGACCCACGAGGACCGCAGTCTTCCCGGACGGCGATCGGCTCCGGCAACACGAGTCACTGAGTTTTTCACGCTGACCCGCGAGCGGATCTCTCCTGAGTTCTGTGCTCCGTTTATCGAGATACTCGCAGAACGGTAGTGCCCGTCAGGGCCCGTGACTCCCCCGCACCCGAGTCGTACAGTTCGCGAGCCAACACCCGCCAGAGGAGACACCGCTCTGGTACCGATCCGCACACTAACTCCTCGGTCGTTCCTCAGATCCGGCTGAGCGCAGATCGCGTGACCGTCGCGTCAGGCCGGAACAACGAGCGAGCGAAAGTTCTCAAACAGCCGCGTTCCGGACGTGTCCGCGAAGGTATACTCCCCGTCGTCCCAGTCCAGCAGCGCTGTGAGTCGCGGTCGGTGTTCGGCGGTGAGTTCCGGATGGAACTGGACCGTCCAGAGCGGCGCAGAACGGTGGCGGGTAGCGAATATCGAGGCGTGGTCGGCAGCGGCGATGAGCTCCATCTCGTCGCCGGCCTCGGTCACGACGTCGCCGTGTGCCACCGGCACGACCGGCGATACGCCGTCGAACAGGGGCACGCTCTCGAGCTCGGCGCCGATCAACCCCGCCGTCGTCCCGACGTGCTCGACGGCCCCACCGAGGGCCGTGTTCGCAATCTGGTGGCCGAAGCAGACGCCGATCGTCGGCACGTCCCGTTCCGTTAGCTCGCGGATGAGTCCCTCCTGGTCCGGAATCCAGGACCGTTCGTCACGTTCGTACACCCCTGCCGTGCTCCCGCTGAGAACGACGGCGTCGGCATCGGCCGGGTCGAACCGCTCTCCGGCCGGAAAGTCGATCTCGATCGCCCCGGGGAAACACCCCGCGAGCGCGTCGCAGTGATACATCTGCTCCGAGTCCGGCTCGTTTCGAACGAGATACGTGTTGCCGGTCATGTAGTTTCTACGAGCCCGGGAGTGAAAACTCATCGGGCGATCTGCCGCGAGTCTCTGTCTATCGCGGGGTCGCCGTCCCCTCGGGATCCGTGTGTCCCGGGGTATACCGCCGGGGTCGAACGGTCAACGCCCGTCTCAGGACGGCCGCCGCCGGAAGCGATCCGGGATGAGTCGAGCGGAACGGTCGGAGAGTCTGCGGTCCTCCGCCCGTGGGGGTCTCTCCCGTCGATCAGCGCTGGCTCTGCTCAGTACCGGCGAGGGTGGACTCGCGACCCGGCTGAGGCCGTCAGCGGTCGCTCACCTCCGGAACGGACCGCGGTCACTCGATCGCCGACAGGCGCCGATCGAGATCGTTGCGGAACCACGCGGTGAGTTCGGCCTCGGATTCGTCGCGCCACTTGGCGAACCGTTCGACGTAGCCGGCCGTCGACAGCCCGATCATCGCCTCGTAGACGGCCGCCCGCTCGCTAAAGCCCGGCGGGAGATCCCCGGCGACGGCTCGGTAGCCCTCGTGGAGTGCGGTGACGAGTCGCGCTGGGGTGGGCTCGCGCAGCGTCTCGAGGGCCTGCTCGCGGGCGCGAACGAGGCCACGGACGGGATCGCCGATAACGCTGTTCCCCCAGTCGAGCAGCGCGAGCCGGTCGTCGCCGGTGTCGAAACAGTTCGGCGTCGCCGGATCGCAGTGAAGCAGCCGCGCCGGCACGCCGGTGAGCGACTCCCGGGACGCCTCGATCGCGTCGAGCAGGCGGTCGTACTCCGGATCGAACCGGTCGGTCTCGGCGAGACGACGGGTCTGTCTGACCGCCTGCTCCAACACGTCCGGCCACGGCGCGTGCTCGACGACGAGTCCGTCGCTGTCGCCCCCGACAATCTCCCCGGGGCGGTCGAACCGCCGTGCGTGGACGCTCGCGAGCGAACGCCCCAGCCGGCGGGCCAGCGTCCTGCGTCGCTCGGGCGCGGCGTCGAACCACTCCTCGTCGACCGGCGTGCCGGCGACCGGTTCGGTCACCAGCGCCGGCACCGGATCGGTCGTCACCGCGAGAACGGTCGGCACCGTCACCAGGGTGTTCGCCGCGGTGTACCGAGCCGCGGCTGCCTCCCCGCGCAGCGCCGCTCCGTCGAGATCGTCCGGCGTCACCTTGCAGTACACCGCCTCGCCGTCTGTGAGTGTAACGCGCGCGACCCGCGTCGTCTGGTTCCACGTCGGACCGGCCGGTTCGACGACGTCGACGGCCGCCTCAGGGAGGGCAGTTCTGACCGCACGGGTAACCGTCCGGGTGAGGTCGTCTTCGTCGGTCATACGAGTTGGTCGGGTCTCTCGTGGCCGACCGGATTGGTCGTTGCGTTTCGCGCTGGACCCGAGGGCTGGTTCGGAGCACGCCCGAGCGGTCGCTGCCGGGGATCGTACTGACAGGCCGTTCGTGATCGTCGGCGGGCTCCGGTGGTCGGCGAGTCAGGCGTCGTCGAGGATCTCGACCCGCTCGACGGCCGTCGTCGCGCGCTCCCGGGCAGTCTCGGTGTCGTTGGCGGTCGCCACAGCGACACCCATGCGACGGCCGGCGTAGGCGTCTGGCTTGCCGAACAGCCGCAGGTCGGTCTCGGGGGCCGCGAGGGCCGTCTCGGCGCCGGCGAAGGCGGGTTGGTCGATCGCTGTCTCCGCGACCAGCGCCGCGCTCGCGGCCGGACGCTCGAGGGCAATCTCGGGGATCGGGAGTCCCAGGATCGCCCGGAGGTGGAGATCGAACTGGCTGAGCCGCTGTGAGCCGAGCGTCACGAGCCCCGTGTCGTGGGGCCGCGGGGAGAGTTCGCTGAACAGTACCTCGCCGTCCCGGAGAAAAAACTCGACGCCAAAGATACCCCGGCCGCCGAGCCCGTCGGCCACGTCCCGGGCCATGCGCTGTGCGGCCGCTAGCTGCTCGTCGGTGAGCGGGTGTGGCTGCCAGCTCGCCCGGTAGTCGCCGTCTCGCTGGGTGTGGCCCACGGGCGGGCAGAAGCTCGTGCCCCCCTCGTGGCGCACCGTCAGGAGAGTAAACTCGGCGTCGAACCCGACCAGCTCCTCGACGATGACCCGACCGGTGTCGGACCGCGAGCCCGCGCGGGCGGTCTCCCAGGCTCCCTCGACATCTCCGGGATCGCGCACGACGGACTGTCCTTTCCCGGAAGACGACATCGTTGGCTTGACCACCACCGGCCGGCCGATCGCTTCGACCGCCTCGCGGTATGCCTCTTGACTGTCGGCGAAGGCGTACTCGCTGGTCGGGACGCCCACCTCCTCGGCGACGAACTCTCGAATCCACTCACGATCCATCGTCAGCTTGGTCGCTCGGGCCGTCGGAATTACGTCGTAGCCCTCCCGTTCGAGTCGTTCGAGTTCCTCGGTCGCGATGGCCTCGATCTCCGGGACGACGAGTGCGGGGCTCTCCCGCTCGACGACCGCCCGGAGCGCCTCGGCGTCGGTCATATCGAGGACGTGGCTCCGGTGGGCGGCCTGCATCGCCGGCGCGTGGTCGTACCGGTCGACTGCGACGGTATCCACGCCCAGACGCTGTGCCGCCAGGATCAGCTCCTTGCCGAGTTCGCCGCTCCCGAGCAACAGCAGCGTCGTCGCGTTCTCGGCGCTCGGCGTCCCGAGCCGGTGCCCGTATGAAGGTGCCATGTCCGATAGACCGACCGACGGGGGAAAAATGGACCGGGTCGGCGTTCCGCGGTCGTACGTTCCCGTACCCTCGGGTGGTTTCGACGACCGCCAGCGCCGTCGGAACAGGCGGCCAGCCGCGGGACAACACCCGAGATCACTCGCGGCCTCGGTCCCTACTCGGTCAGTCGAGCGCGTCGACAGCCTCCGACGCGGTGAACGCCACCGTCTGAACGTCGTCGGTCTCGAACTGGACGGTCTCGATCTCCCCGCTGGTTACCTCGGGGAGTCTCTCGGTGAACCGGCGGTACTCCGCCGATCGCGTGTGTCTATCGGCCGCCGCCGGGCTTTCGTACTGCTCGAAGAACCGGATCAGGTTCGGATCGGTCAGGTCTTTCATCGCTCGGTACCGGACCGTCCCGTCTTCGTCTCGGGACCGCTCGACGAGGGCATCGATCTGCTCTCGCAGGTCGCTTTCGCGCTCCGGATCGATCGGAATCGTCGTGTGAACGACGTACACACCGGTGCGTGAGCAGCGTGTGTCCTGTATGTTCCGCACGATCTCAGAGCGGCGGACGGCACGCGGCCCGACCGATCCGGTCGGGAGGCTACCATGCTCTCCAGTGGAGTCCTCGGTCTCCGACCGGAGCGGACGCTCTCGCGGTGGTCAACACTTATACCCTATCGACACGAGTAATCGATCACCAGACGACCGGTGCCGGACCGGTGTCGGACTCTCCGGCCACGCGAGTCACGCCGACTGGCGTCGAGACCCGAACAGATGGCCCACCACAGCGACGATCACCGACGAGAGCGCAGCCACGGAGCGTCGGTTGCACGCCAACCGGTCGCGACCCGGAGCGACGGCGTCGGACAGCGATACGCCCGAGACCGGCTCGGCGAGTCGCCGCTCGTCGACGGTGTGCTCGCCGTCTCGCGATCGAGTCTGTACGTCCACAGCTTTCACCCGTCGGTGACCGATCAGCTCGCCGCTCCGTTCGGTCGGGCCGATGTCTCCGTCCTGTGCGAGCGCCACGCGGAGGGCCCGGCCGACCGACGATCGGCCGAGACGGCAGAGACGACCCTGGGCACGCTGACGATCACGAACCGTCCGGTCCCGGAGCTCGTCGTGTACGCCGACGCCTCGTACTACGAGGCTGACGAGGTCGCAACGACAGGGATCGTGATCGAGGACGGCGACGGACGAGTCCTCCATACCGCCGGCGTCGAGCTCAGCGGCGTCACCGACAGCGTCACGGCAGAGCGGTACGCGCTGGCTCACGGGCTCGTGGAGACGACACACTACTTCGGTCGGGCACACGTCCAGGCGTACGCCGACTGCAACGCGGTCATCGAGCAGGTCCGCTCGCCCGACCGCCGACTCGGGCCCGCGCGGCGGGCGCTGCGGGACGCTCTAAGGGAGATGCACGTCGTCAGGTTCGACCACATCAACAGAGCGTCGAACGTTCACGCCGACAGCGTCGCGACCTATACCGCCGACCTGATTCGGAAGTGAGCACGTGAGGGGCCACTCCCGGCGGGACACTCCCTGACCGGGGACCCGGCGTGACCCGCGTCGACGGCCGCTCCCGGTCGACGATCAGAACAGCGTTCCGTAGTCACAGAGCCGAAGGCGCCCGTCGAGCCGAACGACGTTTTCGGCTGTGATGTCTTGTCCCCGCGTTCCGGCCAGTCCGTACGTTTCGGCGACGCGCTCCGCGACCGCCCGCAGCCGGTCGGTGGTCGGGTCGACCGACTCGCCCAGCGGCATGATCAGCCACCGTCCGCGCCGATCGGCCGCGACGATCGGCACGAGCAGACGGCTCGGCCGGCGCTCCCACAGCCCGGCTTCCGCGCGGTTCTGTGCCCGGCCATCCCGGTCGTGTCCGTACCGGTCGTGACGATCCGGCACCGGCAGCTTGAGCGCGTACCCCCCGTCCCGACCGCCGGCGTAGGCGCGCTCCGGGAGCCGGTAGACGATCCGACCCACTCCGACGCCGAGCGGCGTCCCCTCGACGAGTCGCGACCGGAGCCGCTCTGCGCGCCGCCGGTTTCCTCGGGTCGTCGCCTCGTACTGTGCGTGGCTCAGCCTCGACAGGCGCCGTCGGTACTCCGATCGGAGCCGAAACGCCGAGTCGGCCCGGTCTCGGCTCTCTGTCGAAGCCTCCCTCCCCTTGTCCCCCAAGGACATCCGTGCTGGTACTAGTCGATCGGGACACGTTAGTGTTACCGTCGTTCGGATCGGTGGCCTCGACGTTGGTACTCTTCTCGTCTCCGGGGCCCACGCCGAGTTCCAGTCTGTCTCTCGGAGGTTAGGGGCGGAACCGTCCGAGCGCGGGTGGGGTGTCTCCGACCGCGAGGACGACACCCAACAGGAGAAAGTACGTCACGATCCCCCAACATAGCGCGACGACCGCCGCCGGACCGACGAGCAGGTAACCCAGGGCGCCGCCGGCGGTCACGATGACCGCGCCGCTCAACTGCACCGCCGGCCGGCGCCACAGCCGTGCGACCGTCGCGAATCGCAGGAAGGCAAACTCGACGGCGAGCGCCCCGGCGACGCCGAGACCGACGGCGACCGGGTCGAACGGGCGCGCCGCGGCGTCGGTCGCCGCAAGGACGGCGACGAGTCCACCGAGCGTACAGCCGGCCAGCAGCGCGTCCCGGCGAAAATCGGTCACGGCGAGGTCACAGCGCGATCGAATCGCCGTCCCTGACCGCGGTGACGGCCCCCTCGAAGGACTCGCGGGCCTCCGCTTCGAGCCTGTTTTCCTCGCCCTCGTGTCTGGGCGAGATGTGGGTGAGCCAGAGGCGCTCACTTTCCGACTCCGACGCGACCCGGCCCGCCTCCCCGGCCGTCGAGTGTCCGGTCGCGCGGGCTCGCTCCGACCGGTCGTCGTCGAACATCGCGCCGTAGATCAACAGCGTGGCGTTCGACGCCGCGTCGATCACGCCGGGGATCGGCCGGGTGTCTCCCGTGTAGACGATCTTCCGGCCGGGCTCGGGACCCGAGAGCACGTCGTCGGGCTCGACGATCGTCCCGTCGTCCGTCTCGACGGGCTGGCCGTCCTGTAGCTTCCCGTACTCCGGTCCCGGGTCGACGCCCAAATCCCGCGCTCGCTCGACTAGAAACGTCTGCTTGTCAGCCTCCCGGACGCAGATCCCGTGTGAGTACTCGGTGTACGGCGTCTCGAACGCGCGGACGCTGTACCAATCTGTCTGTCTCACCGGATCGGCGTCGTCGTACCCGCGAACGGTGACCGTGTAGCTTGGCCAGCCGTAAGCGCCCTCGATCAGGCGACGGGCGCGCTCGGTTCGGCCCTCCGGGACGTGGATATCGAGCGGGCGCTCGCGCTCGTTCATCTCCAGGGCCTGGATAAGTCCGGGAATCCCGAGCGTGTGGTCGGCGTGGAAGTGGGTGAGAACGACCGCGTCAACGTCCGGGGACGCGTCGTATCTCATCAGCCGCTGTGCGGATCCCTCGCCGCAGTCGAGCAGAATCTCGTCTCCGAAGGCGTTCAGGTGGAGACAGCTGGTTCCGTACTGTGGGGTGGGGACGCCACCGCTGGTCCCGACGGCAGTCACGCGCATACGGGCGTTACGCGAGAGCGCTCCTAAGTCGTGTGCATCGGGTGCCGGTTTTGTCTCGCACTCAGAGATGCCAACTGTAGGATCTCCGCGACCAACAGCGGCTCACTCGGCCATCCGCGCGGCGACGAGCACCGTCGGAATGACGATCGGGACGGTGAGGATCGCGCCGGTGATGATGACGAACGGCTCGGTTCCATCGACTGAGTACGACACCACGTCGAATACGATCCAGTCGACGACACTGAACATCGTGAGGTAGCCGAGCCCAGCGAGCACCGTGATCGTGGTAAACGCGACTGCCACGGTTACGGGCAGGGGCGGCCCAGACTCGCCTGGCGTCTGTGTTGCTGACTCTTGACTCATTAATTTGGTTAATCTATACAGTATTGTAATTCCCATGCATTTAATACAGCCGATCGGTGCGCGCCGTTGAATTACCGTTGGAACATTCCAGTAGGTGAGTTGGCCCGGCAAGCGACCCGCGAGTTGCGATGTCTATCGACCCGCTATCTCGCAAGGAAAGATGCATTTGTGTGGGTCCAATATACAATAACATGGCAACACGTTCGGGTGGATTTGACACCACGGGACTGACGAGAGTGAGTGTCGGTGGCGCCGTGGTCGGCTGGATCGGAACGATCGCACTGGGTGCCGGACTCCAGAGTGTCGTATCGCTCGATCTCGTCGTGCTCGGAATCAGCCTGTTCTGGTTGGCACTGACCGCCAGCGTGGTCGCGTACGTCGGGCCGACGACCCCGCCGTCGCTGAGCCGAAACGTGGTCTGGCGGTACTGGCTCGTGGCGAGTGTCGTCGGGGTACTGATCAACATTGTTGCGGCGCTGCTGGTCACAGCCGGCGTCGCGAGCGGAGAGCCGATCGAAGAAACCGCGCCGATGGAGTTCGGAGTCGTTCTCCCGTGGCTCGTGATCTACGCGGGCGGGTACCTGCTTCCCGCAGTCTACAAGCGAGGCCGTAGAGGGCTTAATAGCCGCGAGCGGCAGATCTACGCGATTGCAGGGGTCGTGAGTCTCGGTCTCGCAGCCGCCCTCGCCGTCGTACCGGCAGCGTACCCCGCAATGGTGCTCGCACTCGCCGCGTTGAGTCTCGTCCCGCTGTTGACACTCCGGTTCCGGGAACGATCCTGAGACTGGGGGCGTTCACGGCTCTCTCCCGGGGTGGTGGTCCGTGACGAGAGCCGGCCGCGTATTCGAAGGAGGTGAGCGCGGGCAGTAGACGACGTTTAGTTGTAACCCGGAGTGAGAACTACTGGCGACCGACCGTTGTCGGTCGAACCGCGTGCCAGCGCGTGGAATCCCTCGATTACACCGTTGCCCGGTAGGCGCGTTGTCTCGGTCGAGCGGTCCGGGAGTCTGGCACTCAGGTCCGTGCTCGCTCGGAGAGCGCCGACAGCGTCGACGCCTCCCGGAGGTCGGCGACCGTACAGTACCAGGCGCCCCGGACGCCGTTCCCGTCGTTCGCGACCGGACGGTCGAGCGCAACGAGATCGTCTAAGCGGAAGACAACAACCCGATCCTCATCGGAAAACGGGTCGATGAGCGCGGTCCAGTCGTCCTCGTCCATCGGTCCGGGCTCGCCGCGGGTCTGTTCCACCCGGTCGGTGACACGCGCGTAGTGGGTAACGCTCGAGACCGGCGCCGTCCGGTAGAACGCCATGTATGCAAACGACTCCCGGGTCCGCCGGTAGGACCGCGGCGCGGGGTAGATCCCTTCTCGACACCGACGGAAGGTATCGGGTTGGGTCGCGACGACACAGACCGACGCGTCTCCCGGCGCGTCGTCGGCCGGGCCGTCCTCGGCGAACTGGTCCAGGTCCATGGTAGCAGATAGGGGTCGCAGTTAATCTACCTGGCGCAGCCGGTTGTGGTGCAGTGCTCGGCACCTGCCGGTGGGCTCACAGCCCGGTACGATCACCGAGAGCGCCGAAGACTCGTCGGATCACGCGACCGTCTCACCGGGATCGACGATACCGGCTGCCGTCCGCGTCGCGAGATAGAGCACGAACGAAGAGAGCCAGTGCGACCCCGCATAGTCGTCGGTGAGGGCTGGAGCGAGTCCGGCGGTGACGTGCCGGCGGGCGCTCTCGGCGAACAGCTCCTGGTACCGGTGCTCGGCCAGCGTCTCGGAGAGTCCCGCGAGACACCACGCCTTCGAGACGTTCAGTCCGAGCAGGTGCGTCGCGGCACCGTCGTCGGGATGGCTGTCGACAGCGACCGGCTCCAGAATCTCCCGGTACGGATCGGCCGTGAGATCGGGAAAGAACCGGCCGCTCCAAGCACGAAACTCCTCGCGGTCGAGCACGCGCCGCATGAGATCCGCCTCGGTGAGCGCCGGCGAGAGGAAATCCCATCCGAGCGGCTCGTACTCGACGGGATACGAGCGATCCACGGCGTAGAATTGACGCGCCGTCTCGGCAGCGGCACTAGCCAGCCCGCCGTCCCCGACCGTGTGGGCGTAATCGACGATCCCCGCGAGTGCGAACGCGGAGTTGCCGTGGGTGCCAACCCTGACGGGCCGCTCCTGGGTGAGAAACTCCGTCTCGACCAGCGAGCGGACCGTCGAGGTGAGCGGGCTCAGCGTCTCCTGGAGCGTTGGACCGGGCGGTTCCTCCCACAGCGCGAGCTCGGCCGCAAGCCGGAGCAGCCACGCCCAGCCGTACGGCTTCTCGAAGCTCGGATTCGTCTCGAGGTACTCGGCTTCCTGCTCGATCGCGTCGGGCGTGAGGTGAGCTCCGATCGCCGCGATCATCTCCTCGCGCCGGGGGTGGTTGTCGAACAGCCGGAGCTGGCGAACCAGACACCAGTGGCTGTGGACCGCAGAGTGCCAGTCGAAACAGCCGTAGAATGCCGGGTGTTGGCCGCTCGGCTCGGGCCGACCCTCACCATCTTGGGACTCTACGGCCGAGGGGGCGTGTGGGTACTCGGTATCCACGCAGTCGAGGGGGTGTGCAGAGAGCGTCTCTTGGATATCCGGACATATCCAGTCGCCAGTTCCGAACAGTAACCGCTCTGGATCGATATTGTCCATCGGCCGATCGAGCCCGCGGCGCATAAAAAGCGTGTCGTCCCGTCTCAGGGTGATCAAACGGCACACCCGCCGTGCCGGTAGCTCCCCGGCTGACGGTGGGTGCTGTCTCAGTCGGAGACGATGAGCGGGCCCGGCTCGGTGCCGATGCGACGCTCGAGGAACTCATCGAGCAGCTCGAGCGAGCGGATCTTCTGGTCGATGTCCGTCGAGCCGTGGCCCTCCTCGCCGAGTTCCTCGTACTCGAAGTCCGTCCCGGCCTCGTAGCCGGCCGTCTCGAGTCGGTCACGGAGAATCCGGGCCTGCGAGACCGGGACGCGGGGGTCGTTCACGCCGTGGACGATCAACAGCGGCGTCGCGATCTCATCGAGATGGGAAACCGGCGAACGCTGGTCGTACAGCTCGGGGTTTTCCTCGGGCGTGCCGAGGTACTTTTCCATGAGTTCGGTCCGGAAGTGTGGCATCGTGTTCTCGTACATATCGTGCAGGTCGCTGACTCCGACCGAGGTCACGCCGGCGGCGTACAGGTCCGGGAACTGGACGAGCTGCCAGTTCGTCGAGTACCCGCCGTAGGAGCCGCCGTAGACGACTACCCGGTCTTCGTCGAGCCAGTCGTACTCGGAGAGAACGTGCTCGACGCCGGTTGCGACGTCGCCCTGCTCGGCGCCGCCCCAGTCGTCGTACAGCTCCTCGATGAACTCCCGGCCCCGGCCGGTCGAACCCCGGTAGTTGATCTGCAAGACCGAAAACCCACGCGAGAGGAGAAACTGCACCCGGTAGTTGAACCGCTGGACGTCGCGAGCCCGCGGTCCGCCGTGGGGGTTGACGATCAGCGGCGACGGACGCCGCCCAGAGTCAAAGAGCAGCCCCTGGATCTCGAAGGTCTCGTAGGGCTCGTGTTCGAGGGCCCGCTGTGGGGTCTCTGGCACGCCGTCGGAGCGAAACTCGATCGACTCCGGGGCGACGAACGCGTCGGGGTCGAAGGGTCCGTACTCGGCCTCGAGGATCGGCTCGGTCTCGTCGGTCTCGAGATCGTAGGCCACGAGTTCCGGGCGCCGGGTCGCGGTCGTGTGATAGAGCAAGTCCCGCCCGTCCGCGAGTCGGTCGTCGATGACGCCCGTGACTCCCGGCGGGAGATCGAGCTCCTCGGCGGTTCCGGACTCGATATCGTAGACAACGGGAACGCTGACGCTGTCGCGCGCCCGTCCGGCGACGAACCGCTCGCCGCCGGGGAGGAAGTGGCTGGGCTGTTCGTCGTACTCGCCGTCGCCGAACCAGGTGATCTCGTCGGTCGTCAGATCGTAGATCCCGCTCCGTCCAAGATCGGTCGTGTTGTCGCTGACGAGCAGACGCTCACCGTCAGGGCCCCAGTCGGCGGGCGCGGCCTCGGCGCCGACCTCGCCGATCTCCAAGTTGCGGACGTTCGAGCCGTCGATGTCGGCGACGTAGACGTCGTAGTTTTCGAAGGTCTCTGTCTCGTTTGTCGCGAAGGCGAACCGCTCGCCGTCCGGGGCGAGTTCGGCGTTGCCGGCCGCCCGGTCGTAGTCGGTGAGTTTCGTCGTCTCGTCGGCCGCGAGATCGTGCCGGAAGACGTTCATCTGCCCGTCGCGGTTCGCGCCGAACAGCAGCGTCTCGCCGTCCTCGCCGACCGCTTGGAGCCGCACCTGTCCGTCCATCTCGACGATCGGCTCGCTCTCGCCCGACAGCGTCATCGCGTAGATATCGTGCTGTTCGTCCCCGTCGTCGTCCCGGTGATAAAACAGCCGGTCGCCGTCCACGCTCCACCGGAAGCCGGCCCGGACCGATCGGGGAACCTCGCCGTCGCTGAGCTGCTCAAGATCGCCCGTCTCGGGATCGAGCAGGTGAACCTCGTTGCGCCCGGTGACGTTGTAATACAACGCGACCGTCTCCCCGTCGGGCGCGACCCGTGGACTTGCGAGCGTCGGGAGTTTCGCCAGTTCGCGGAGCACGTCATCGGACTCGTCGGCGTCTGACATATTTCACTTCGAGGGTTCGGCCCTGCCTAAACCTTCCGTCCGGTCTCCGGACGACCCAGTAGCGTCTCGCGGGTCGACCCGCCGGCTGTGAGGGGTTACTCCGACTCCGGATCGTCTGCTGGGGGTCGCAGATACGTCGATCCCCACTCGTCCATGGCCGTTATGACCGGCTCAAGCGACCGGCCGAAGGGCGTCAGCGAGTATTCGACACGGACCGGCTTTTCGCTGATGATCTCCCGGTCGAGGATCCCGTTATCTTCGAGATCCTCGAGAGTCTCCGAAAGGACTTTACTCGAGATGCCGTCGACCTCCCGCTGTAATGCGTTGAACCCGAGCGGGCCACTCTCTAACAGCCGGTGTATGACCACCGGGTGCCACTTCTTTCCGATGAGCGTTGAGGTGGTCGTGATCGAACACCACTCCTCGCCTGCACACCAGACTTCCTTTTGCTGCTTGCTCATGCGTGTTTCCCCGTGTGGTTGGACAAGTAGTTACTGGCTGTAACCCGGTAACTTTGGCTAATCGTATCCCAAAGAGCGGGCCGTGCTGGCCCGCCACGCGCTGTCACGATCGCGTCGGCGTTACCGTCGTCCGCCGTCGGTCGCGGGGGCCTCGGCACCGGCGTCTGCGGCCGCCAGCCGGTCGGCGGCCTCGTCGGTGGTGACTGTCTCGTGTGCGATGAACCCGTAGTTGGTGCGGGCGGCCTCCAGGGCGTCCCGACCGGCCGCGGCGGTAGCGTCGGTCACAACCGCAACCTCGAACCCGTTTTCGACGGCGTCTCGCAGGTGCGACTCGACACAGAGGTTCGCGCTCATGCCTGCCAACACGAGCGTGTCGATGCCGCGCTGGCGGAGCTGCACCTGAACGTCGTTGCTCCAGAAGCCCGACAGCTGCTTGTGCGGCGACAGCACGAACGTGTTGTCGTCGGGAGCGAGCTCGGGCACCCAGTCGCTGCCCTCACCGTCGATGTCGAACATCCGAGTGTCGAACATGATCTGGTCGATCGTGTTCAGATGCTCCCAGCTGTCGTACTCGGCGTCTTGGTAGTAATGCGGCGAGTAGACGACCGGCACGTCTCCCTCGCGGGCTGCTTCCCGCAGGGTGGCCAGCTTCTCGACGACGCCGTTTTCCTCGACTGTTTCGCCGACCTTGTCCCAGACGACACTCTCCGGCTTGAGGAAGTCGATCTGCGGGTCGGTGATCAGTACGGCGGTCCGTTCGGGGTCGATGTGTACTTTACTCATTGGTGACAGGTAACCGTCGCGGTTACCTGTAGTAACCTACGGTGTGCTCACGGATAACAGCTGGCGAACCACCCGGTAACCCGGTTACCGGCGGGTAATCCCCGTCGCGCCGGCACGTCGCTTTGGCTCAGAGAACAACGAGCGAGTAGAGAGCGCCCGCAACGCCGAGCGCCGCCACGACTCCACCGAGGCCGACGAGACCGAGATTTCTGACAGTGTGTGTTTCCCGTTCGAGAAAGGCTTCGCCGGGACGCTCGGGGTCGACGTGGGCCGTCACGGTCTGCCCCTCTTCGTACTCGAGCTGCTCACGTGCGCGGTCCGGGCTGGAGTAGTTGTCGATCGTGTCCGTTCCTCCTGCCGGGGGCTCGATGTTCCTGGAGGCGTGTGACTCCCCGTCGATCATGTACTCGAAGGTTACTCGGGGTACGTAGGTCGTCACCGTCGTCGTTCCACCGTCGTCCAGGTCCCGCCTCTCTGTTCGTCCCGAGGCTCCGAGACCGGTGATCTCGGCCTGAACGGGCCGTGTGTGTTCGATCAGTTCCCGTTCGTTGGCGTATCCTCTCTACCCGTTCCAGGCGATGAGCGCACCGATCACAACGGGAAACAGCGAGGCGGGTGCGTTCTCGATCGAAGCTATCGGTGCTCAGAGTGACCGGGATAAATAAAGCTCTGTGGGCGCCGACGATGCCCACACCGGGCGTGAGCGCACAAAGCGGCGGTATCGACCGGTCAGGAGGATCGTAAGCGTACCGAGACGGCGAGAGCGACCGTCGGAGCGACCGAGAGCACTCCAAGGACTCGGACCAGCCGCTCGGGATCAACGGGTCGGCTCGTCCAGAAGGCCGCGAACAGCCCCAGCGAAGCGATGCCGCCTGCGACCGCAATCGCTCTGTCGGTCACGGTCAGGGCGTTGTTCGTTCTGTCGTAGATCGCAGTGAACAGGTACCCGCCAGCCATCAAGAGAAACCACGGATACAGATACCCCAGCTCAACGAGCTGGTCCCGAACGAGGAACTCCGGCGTTCGCCGGAACAAGACGAGGTTGAGCCCGAGTCCACCGATCAAGACAAGCCCCCAGGCCTGCCAGACGCGGTTTCGGTGAAGCTCCGAGACCAATACCCCCGTGAGGACTACCCCGATGAAGCCCAGCCCCCACGCGCCGAGGATCTGTTCGATAAATACCCGCTCGGTGGTTACCCACCACCCGATTCCGGCGGCCGCCGCGACGGTCCACAGGAGGAGTTCCGTCTGCTTGTCAGGGGTCACGGATCATACCGGGAGAGCGAGCCTCAAGAGCTCTGCGCACCGGCGCCGCCGGTTCGAACGCGGTCACGGGCACAATCGAGGCGTCCGCGGCGGTGAGACCGGCGCCAGGCGTTCACTCCTCGTCGAGCCGCCTCGAGAGCCGGTCGAGTTTCTCCGCGATGCGCTCGCGGCGGTCGGTGGTGTCGTCCGGACGTGGGACGATCTCGACGAGCTCGCCGTCCGCGACGGTCACCTCGAGCACGCTACCGGGCCCGCAGTCGGCCGGCAGCGCCTCGACCGGACGGGTAACCTGTTCGACGACCGTGCCGTCGTTTTCGATCAACAGGACCGCCGTCTCGTCGTCGACGATCCGATCGACCGTCGCAGCGTACTCGCCGTCTGGGGGGCTCATCCGAGCACTCCGATGGCACCCCGCGGATCGATTGCCTCGCTCGTTGCCTCTGATTTCACCCCGAGCAGCTCCGTCGGGTCGGTCGGAGCGGTCTCGGCGGTCGCGACGTCGATCGTCGAGCCGTCGGTCGTCACGGTCACGTCGCCGTGGGTTCCGGTCCAGTAGGTCTCGATTCCTCGGTCGGCGAACGCCTCGAGAGTCTCGTCGTGGGGATGGCCGTACTGGGAGTCGAGCGCACTCGAGATAACTGCGACCTCCGGGTCGACGGCGTCCAGAAACGCCGCCGAGGAGGACGTCGAGGAGCCGTGGTGTCCTGCCTGGTAGATGTCGACGTCGAGCTCGCCGGCCCAGCGATCGAGCAGCTGTGTCTCGGTCTCGCGTTCGGCGTCGCCGGTGGTCAGGTATCGCACGTCACCGAACTCGATCAACATCCCGACGCTCGCGTCGTGCAGATCCGCTCCATCGACGCCCTCAGGCGGGTTCAGGACCGTCGCGGTGACGTTTTGCCCCGCGAGGGGGAGCTCGTCGCCGCTCCTGACGATCCGTAGCTCGTGGCCGTACTCCTCGACGGCGTCGAGATAGTTCTCGTAGGTCTGGCTGGTGTGGGGCACGCCGGCGTCGTAGATGGTCCCGATCCCGTCCCGGTCGGTCTCGAAGGCCTCGATGATCGCCGCGTGGCCGCCGATGTGATCGGCGTGTGGGTGCGTCGCGACCAGGTGGTCGATCCGGTCGACGCCCTGCTCGTCGAGGTACTCGATCACGCCACTGCCGTCTTGGGGCCAGTCGCCCGAGTCGATCAGGATCGTCTCGTCTGCGGGGGTTCGGATCAGCGTCGCGTCGGCCTGTCCGACGTCGATGTGGTGAATCTCGAGCTGTCCCGCCACCCCGACCGGGCCGGCCTCCCCGTCCGATCCGACGGCGTCACCGTCTTCCGAGCCCGCTACGGCCCCCGGGTCGACGCAGCCGGCCAGCCCGGCCGCACCGACGACGAGCGCGACCGCCACGATCCGTCTCATCAGTTCACCGTCTCAGCTCGCCGGGTATGTGCGTTCCGGCCCTCGAATCGACGCGCCGGCCCGTCCGTGGGTTTAGGTCACAAGGCGCGACCACCGCTCCCATGGCCGAACGCACACAGATCGGCCGGCGTACCGCACTCACGACACTCGCCGCCGCCGCGGCGACCGCGACCGGCCTCGCCGGCACCACCGGGGCGACGACCGACGAGCCCGACCCGGCGAGTCACGACGACGGACTGACCGGCGTCTACGACGGCACGGTCGACCGGATCGTCGACGGCGAACACGTCGTCGTCCTCATCGAGGAGGGCGGGGCGGTGATCGACCAGCAGGTGGTCTCGGCCGACGAGTACCCCGGGCTCAACGAGGGCGAGGCCGTCACGGTGTTCTTGTACCGCGGGGAGGTCCTCGTGATCTGGTGAGCCGCCGCCCCCGGCAGCTATTAGTCCCGCCCGCCCGGGCGACCGGCATGGACGAGCCTCCCGAAACCTTCGAGTGTACGGTGACCGACTGGGCGCACGTCGACGAACTCTCCCGGGCAGTATCCGAGGCGGTCCGAGACGCCGAGTTCGAGCCCGACGCGATCGTCGCGCTAGCCCGCGGCGGCTGGGTCGCCGGACGGATCTGCTGTGATCTCCTCGGGATCGACGACCTCGTGAGCCTGAAAATCGAACACTACGTGGGTACCGCACAGAAAGGCGAGGAGCCCCGGATCCGGTACCCGCTCCCGGAGGCGACGGTCGCCGGCAAGGACGTTCTGATCGTCGACGAGATCGCGGATACTGGCGAGACGATCGAACGCGCACGCGAGTACGTCGCCGCCCGGACCGACGGGGCCGTCCGGACCGCCACGCTCCAACTGACGGAGGGAAGCGCCTTCGAGCCGGCCTTCGTCGGCGAACCCCTCGCCGAGTGGACCTGGGTGATCTACCCCTGGAACGTCGTCGAGAATCTCATCGACCTGAGCCGTGGCGTCCTGGAGCGTGCCGACGGGCCGATCGGCGACTCGACGGTTCGCGACCGGATCGCCGCCGACCACGGGCTCGATCCGGCGGCCCCACAGCTGTCTCGGGTCGGCGAGGCCCTCGCAGAGATGGACCGCCGGGGCGCGGCGGTCCGAACCGGCGACGGTCGGTGGCGACTCGCCTGACACTCGGCTCCGGCGACCCGGCCACTCAGGGCCAGTTGCAGTTTCGACAGGGGGTGCCCTCGCCGCGCTCGACGCGGTCCCTGATCTCGGACCAGCGCGCGTCGAGGTGCTGGCCCTCCGGGTCGACGCCACAGCCCCGTGCCCCCAGCAGGTGCCACGTGCCGGTCTCGTCGTTGCGTGCTGCCTGCATACCCGAGGGTGGGCGACTCCCGAACAAAAGCCTGAGGCCCAGGCGGAGAACCGAGGAGTATTTTTCCATCGACACAGAGTGTATACTATGTTCGTCGGTCACGGGGTGCTGGCGTTTGCGCTCACCGCAAGCGCCGCAGCCTACTGTGGCTGGGACGACGAGCGCGCGCTCGCGATCGGCGCGATCGCGGGGCTGTTCGCGACGCTGCCGGACGTGGACGTGCTGTACGCGCTGACCGGGGTGGCGAACGCCGAGATCTCGGGGACCGAGTCGTTCTGGGCTGTCACAAACGAGCTGCACCGCGGGGCGACTCACTCGCTCGTGGTCGGGAGCCTCGCCGCGGTTGGATTCGCTGCCTGGCGCAGGCGGGAGGACCGCTGGCTCAGTGCGGTGGCAGTAGTTTTGCTCGGAGCGATCGTCGTTCTTGGGATCCGCATCGGTCCGGCCGTCGGCGCCGTCCTCGCGGCCTTCGTCGTCGCCGGGCTCTGGATCGTCGCCGCCGCCGCGTCCCTGCGCCTCGGCTCGAGAGCCGTCCTCGCAACCGCCACGGTCGGGCTCGTGACCCACCCGTTCGGCGATCTGTTGACCGGCTCTGCGCCGGCGCTTCTCTTCCCCGTCGGATCGCTCTCGCTCACCCGGGTGTCTCTCCATCCGGATCCGACGGTACACCTGCTCGGTGCCGTCCTCGTCGAGCTGACGATCGTGTGGACCGCGCTGTTCGTCGTCGTTTGGCTCGGCAGCGAGACCCGGATCCGCGACCAGGTCCGACCGCGCGCGCTCCTCGGCGTCGGATACGCCGCCGCGGTGCTCGTCGTTCCGACCCCGACCCTCGAGACCGCCGCGCCCTTTGTCCTGAGCGTCCTCGGGGTCGGCGCGATCACGACGCTGCCCCGCGCGACTCGACCCCGTCTGATCGCGACCGCTGCGACCGGGTTGACCACGATCACGCTCGCCGTGTTCGGGTACGCCAGCGCGTACGCGGTTCTCTCGCCGGCGTAGCGAGCAGCGACACGCTTTAGCCGATACCGGTACCACAAACGGTGTGTCGACCCGAAACATCGACTACCTGCTCGGAAGCGAACGCCGTAACGCGATCGCGGCGTGGCTGGTCGTCGGTGTCATCGGAATCGTGGTCGTGGGAAGCGTCCTCACCGGCGATCCGTTGTGGGCTGGATTCGCGGGCGTGGTGGCGGCGCTCGCCGTCCTGCCGCCGATCGCCGCCCGCTCCTGGCGGCGCATGCTACCCTGGGAGATCCTCGTCCTCGGCGGCCTGCCGATCATTGGACGGCTCGTCACGGAAGTGCAACTCAACAGTCAGGTGGCGACGTACCTCTCGGTGGCGGCGCTGGCCCTGATCGTCGCTGTTGAACTGCACGTGTTCACCGCCGTGCGAATGACCCCGACGTTCGCTGTCTTGTTCGTCGTGGTCGCGACGATGGCGACGGTCGGAATCTGGGCGGTGGTGCGGTTCGCGCTCGATACTGCCCTCGGGACGACCTTCCTGCTCGATCCGGCCCGCGCCGACGAGGCCATCGAGCGGTCCGTGATGATCGAGTTCGTCGCCTCGACGGTCGCAGGGATCCTCGCGGGAATCGTCTTCGAACTGTACGTTCGCCGCCGCGCCGTCGTCGACACCGCCGCTCCCGGCGAGTCGGGCAGCCAGGGGGGATCCTGATGCGGCTCCGCGACCGGATCGGAATCAGCCGGCGACGGCAGAAACAGCTCACCCGGGCGATGGAGGTGCTGCTGGTCGGGTTCGTGTTCGTCGGGATCGAGCGCGGGAGCACGACGCTGATGATCAACGCGGGCATCGCGCTTGGGGTCGCACAGCTCCCTCGCGTGCTCGAACGCGACTACGACGTGCCTCTGGACCCGGCCCTGACCCTCTGGATTACGGCCGCCGTGTTCTTTCACGCCCTGGGCGTCGTCGGCCTGCCGGGCAGCGAGCAGAACTTCTACTCGACGATCTGGTGGTGGGATCACTTCACCCACGCGCTGTCGTCCTCTGTCGTCGCGGCCGTGGGATACACGACCGTCCGTGCCCTCGACGTCCACTCGCCGGACATCCACTTTCCTCGCCGGTTCATGTTCCTGTTTATACTGCTGTTCGTGATCGCCTTCGGCGTCCTCTGGGAGGTGCTCGAGTTCACGCTGACCGAGGCGGCGGCGGCCGCGGGCCAGCGGACGATCCTCACGCAGTACGGACTCGAGGACACGCTCGTCGATCTCGTTTTCAACGTCGTCGGCGCCATCGTCGTCGCAACGTGGGGCGCTGCACACCTGGTCGACGTCTCCGGGCACGTCGCCGGCCGGCTGGACGACCGCAGGGACGCCTCGGACTGAGACTCCGGGCGCTGACGGGACAACTCCTTCGAGGCGGGTCACGCGTCGAGTCGTCGCTCCTCAGTTTCGGCTTCCATCCTATGTCGTCGGACCGCGACGCCGAGCTTCTCGTAGTACGCCAGCGCCCGTTCGTCGTCGATGTCGACGCCCGACGCGAGCTGCCCGCACCCGTGCTCGCGGGCGAACTCTACGGCGCGTGCGGTCAGCCGATCGGCCAGCCCGCCTCCACGGAACGGCTCCACGACGTCGAAGTCGCCGACGACGACGCTACCGGGCCGATCGAAGGAGGACGGCGCGGAGTCGAGTTCGGCGCCGAGGAACCCGCGAACGTCGCGCTGATGCCTCCGAGCGGCGCAGTCGGCTCGTCGGCGCTCGTGAGCGCGACCGAGAGCCGGCTCGGCCGCGTCGAAGCGGTCGATCTGCCACTCGATCTCGGCCGCAACGTCGAACTCGACAGCCCCTCCCGTTCGATCAGTTCTTCAACCTCCCGCATGCACGGCAGCCAGGGCTCCTCGATGTACCGATCGATCGGCCCCTTGGTGGCCTCGACGCGGCGGATCTCTACCAACACTCGGGACCGAGACAGGCAATCAATCGTTACGACCGTCGCAAAACACGTTTCGAGTACCGATCTCCTGGCGTCGGCCGGACCGCCGAAGTCGGCGCGGTCAGTCGTCAGAGACGACGCCGTCTTCCCAGCCCTCGCTGTGGATCCGCTCTTCGGGCACGCCGAGCTCGCGCAGCCGGGCCTTCGTGTCAACGACCATCTGCGGGACGCCACAGACGTAGAAGTCTCGGGACTCGAAGTCGTCGAACAGCTCCTCGAGGTGGGCCTGGACGTACCCGACCCGGCCCATCCACTGCCAGCCGGGATCTGAGAGGCTGAACGTTACCTCGAACTCCGAGTCGGCCGCGGCCAGCTCGTTGAGCGTGCCCCGATGGATGATCGACTCCTCGGTTTTTTCACCAAACAGGAAGTGTGCGTCGCCGGTTCCCTCGGCGACGTACTGGCGGGCCATCGCCAGAAGCGGCGTGATGCCCGTTCCGGTGCCGACGAAGGCGACATCCCTGTCGGGATCGGCCAGCGTGAGGTCGCCGTCGATCGGTCCGATCGTGATCCGGTCGCCCGGGTCGCGGGTGTGCATGTACGAAGAGGCGAGTCCGTCCTCGTAGCGTTTGATCGCCAGGGTGAGTTCGTCCGTCCCGGGGAGGTTCGTCGGCGTGTACGGCCGCACTACCTCGCCGCTCCCGGCCTCGAAGTGGACGGTCGTGTGCTGACCGGCCTCGTACTCGAAGGTTTCTCCCGGGACCCGGAGTCGGAACCCCTTGACCCGCGGCGTCAGCTCGTAGGTGTCGACGACGGTAGCCGTCTGTGTCATACTAGTGGCACGCTCCGAGACCAAATAAACCCGCTGACCCGTACCGTGTCCTCGGCGACGACCCTCGGGGGTGTCCTGGTGTCGACGACCCGGCCGGTTCGGGACCAACCGCAGACGAACGCACGCCGTCGCTGGGGTCGGCCGCTACCCGTCGGCGACCGCCGTCAGAAACGCGGCGACCGCCCCGGCGGGCTCGTCCCACCCGTGGTGTGTCTCGAATGCCTCCCGGGCGGCAAGCGAGTACTCGACGAGCCGATCACGGTCGCCAGCAAAGGCCGCGATCGCCGCGCGGAGCGCCTCGTCGTCTCCGGGGTCAACCAGCCGGCCCGTCGTGCCGTCGGCGATGACCTCGCCGGCCCCGCCAGCCCGGGAGCCGACCGCTGGGAGCCCGTACCCCATCCCCTCGAGGTAGGCGATACCGTAGCCCTCGTACCGTGAGGGAACGGCGAGCACGTGGTGGCGCCGGTACAGCGCCGCGAGACGGTCGTCAGTGACGCGTCCGGTCAGGGTCACCCTCTCATCGAGGCCCCGATCTGCGACCAGCGAGCGCACCCGAGCGACGTACGCCGGGTCGATCGAGGTGTCCCCGACCACCGTCAGCGACCACGCGAACTCCCCGTCCGCGAGTCCGCGGACGAGCGTCGTCACGCCCTTGCGCTCGATGACAGAGCCGACGAACAACACCCGCAGCGGTCCCGGCTCTCGTCCCCGCGAGCGAATCGCGGCGCGGTCGATCTCTGGACGGATGTGATCCCGGCCGGGCGGGGCGAGCACGCAGGGGGTTTCGCCGACCAGCGACTCGACCGCCCCGCGGGTCGCCCGGCTGTTGTAGACGAACCCGTCGACGGTCCTGAGGTAGGCGCGCTCGAGTCGCCGGTAGATTGCCCTCTCGAACGACCCCCAGGGTTCAGAAGCTCGGAGGTGGTGGACGATCGAGACGATCGGTAGCTCGGGAAAGCGACGGCCGAGCCGGCGGTTTGGCAGTACGAGCGACGGGTGACACAGCTCGTCTTCGAGCAACAGGTCCGTCCGGTCGGCGAGCGCCGACAGCTCCTCCCAGACCGCCGACGAGATGTTGTCGAGCAGATCCCGGCCGTACCCGCGCCGCGGGATCGCGACGGTGGTGACCGCGTGGCCGCGACTGCGCAGCCCCGCCACTATCTGTCGGTTGTACAGGTAACCGCCGCTTGTCTCGTCGAGCCCGTCGTAGACGACGAGGCCGACCCGCATCAACGCTCGACGGCGCAATCCGCGGCCGTCGTTTCCTCTTCCCGCATCTGCACCTCGAACTCCGGGAGCTCGTCGGGGCCCTCGTTCGTGCGGTCGGTGTCGACCGGGTATCCGTACTCGTCGGGCGGCGACCCCTCGGCGGTGAGTTTGGGGCGAAGCTGGTGTGAGCGACGCTCTGGCCTCGGCTTGGAGCCCGTGAGGGTAAGCTGCCCCCGGGCAATAGATTCGGGTCTGACCGTGACCGCGTACATACGACGTGATCGACGCCGGGAAATAAATGCACCACGCCCGGCGGCCGGGACTCTTTCAGTAGGTCAAAATCACTTGGACGGCCTCTCCGGGGCGCTCGTCGAGCAGCTCGTAGGCCCGGGGTGCCTCCTCGAACGGGAGCCGGTGAGTGATCAGCGGCTCCGGATCGATCCGTCCGAGGTGGGTCTTTGCCACTCCGAGACGCCGCTGTTTGTCCCACCGGCCGCGCCGGGCCGGTGCGATCGTGCTCACCTGACTGCTGACGAGCTCGATCCGGCTCCGGTGAAACTCACTGTCGAGAGACAGCTCGACGGGCTTTGTCCCGTACCACGAGCCGACGACGATCCGGCCGGCGTAGCCGGTCGCGTCGATCGCGGCGTCGAGCGCGTCGGGGTTGCCCGACAGCTCGTATGCCAGATCCGCGTCGGCTTCTCCGTCCCAGGGCCCCCTGGCCGCCTGCCCGGGCCGGAGACTCCGGTCGGCGCCCATCGTCGTCGAGAGTTCACGACGGTTGTCCTGCGGTTCGACGGTGACGAGCTCTTCGAGCGGGTACTCCGCTAGCAGGCTCGCGGTCAGCAGCCCGACGATCCCCTGACCGAACACGACCGCGCGCTGGCCCACCGCGGGCTCCCCGTCCAGCCCGAGGTTGACCGCGGTCTCGGCGTTGGGCAACAGCGCTGCCCGCTCGGGTGATAACTCCGGAACCGGCACCACGCTGTCGGCCGAGACGACGAACTCGGTCGCGTGGGGGTGAAAGGCGAGCACCCGCCGGCCGCGAAGCTGGCTCGCTTCCGAGCCGGCCGCGGTCACCTCCCCGACGGTCGCGTACCCGTACTCGACGGGATAGGAAAGCGAGCCCGACAGTGCGTCGATCGACTCGTCGGCCGCGACTCCCCGTTCAATGTCTCCGCGGTAGACGAGTAGCTCCGTTCCCGGACTGATCGCCGAGACCGTCGCGCGTACCCGAACCTCGTCGGGGCCTGGCTCCGGGACCGGTCGCTCCCGGATCGCGACCTCGCCGGGGCCGGTGAAACACACCGCACGGGCGGTCATCAGTGTGCCGCCGGTTCGGCGCCCAGTGCCACCTGTTCGCCGCTCTCCCGGCAGTGCTCGAGCGCTTCTTTCGCGCCCATCCCGGCCTCGGTCGCGGTCGCGCCGCTGTCGACGCCCACCCTGAGTTCGATGTCGGCCGTCTCCTGGACGTGCTCGACGGCGTCCTGGAAGTCCTCGTGGGTGAGATCCGGCGTAACAGAGATGACGTTGTCTCCGCCGACGAAAAACGTCAGCGCGCCGTGGGCCTCGAGCATGTGCTCGGCGAGGGCGACGTACCCGCGGTTGATCTGTTGGTAAACGCTAAACGCACTGAGCTGGTCTGTGTACCGCTCGGTCGCGCTGTTGACGTCGAAGTGAGCGACCTGAACGCCGGCCGCGCTCGGGTCGACGATGTCTCCCCCCAAGATCTCCGTCCGGCCGCTGTCCTGTGCGCTCCCGGCCGCCTGGAGCCGCTCGGTCGCGTCCGACAGGGCCGCGTCGGGTCGCTCCCCGACGCCGGTGGTCAGGCTGATGGTCACGGGATACCGGTTCCGGACCGACTCCTGGATCCGCTCGTGGCCCGCCATATTGAGGGCATTCGTAACGGCGATCATGTTGTCGAACCGCGTGTAGAACACGTACCCGCCGTCGCGGCCGATGAGCTGTGAAAGATCCGCGTACAGCCGGGACTGAAGCGTCTGTAGGTCTACCTCGGGGCGTGGATGGGGCGTAACCGTCCACGGGCCGTAGTTATCGAGCTGAATCAGCGTGACTTGCGTTCGAGCCATCGTAATGGGAACGCCGTCAAGAAAGATAATAGGCACGCTTGCGGCTCACAGTTTCGTGAATTATTTCGAGTTCGAAAATACATAAAAGTAATATATTTCCGCCACGTTGGGGTGGGTACCGTGATTGCCCGGGTGCCCGAACAGAGGGTTATCGATCAGTGGCTCGTCTGTGAGGGATACGATCCAACCTCGATGTGCGAATCGGAGCGGTTCGACGCGCTGTTAGAAGTAAAGCCGGGGGCCGCAGCGTTTCTGTGGCGCGAACGGCCCGTTGACTGGTACCGGACACGGATCGACTGGACGTCGTTTCGACGGTTGCGTCCGATCCGCGGGCCCGGACAGCTCCAGTGGCGGCAGCTCTCGACGGACGGCACGATCGTCGGCGTCGCCGAGCAGCTGCGGGCCGGCGTCGAGCCCAACGACGGAGTGGGTCGGGGGGCGATCGACCGGTACCGCGACCGGATCGCCCGCGGGGATTCGGTCCCGCCGCTGATCGTCCGGACGGCTCGGGGCGCAGCGCCGTGGCACGTGGTCGACGGCAACCACCGGGCGACCGCGCTCGCGTGTCACGCCCTGGAGACCGGGAGTTACGAGCCCCAGTCGGCGTACGTCGGGATCGCGGGTCGACCGGCGCTCCAGTCGGCGCTCGACCGGCTGCGCGGATTCCTCCAGCGGCTCCGTGGCGACCCGATCGGCCGCCGCTAAGCCGTTCAAACGGCCGTTTGAGCCGACACAACGGCTACACCTCTCCCGGGAGCAGATCAGCGTGCATGCCACGAAACTATCGCCTCCCGCTGATCGCCGTCGCGACGCTCCTGGTGGCGGTCCTCGCCGCCGGAGTCGTGGGTCTGAACGTCGCCGCCGCGGACGAGCCGACCGACCGAACGGATACACAGCCGCTCCCGGCCGAAGAGGAGAGCCCCGACCGAACAATCGCCGTCAGCGCGACCGGATCCGCAAGCGTGGCCCCGGACGAGGCCGTCGTCCGGGTCACGGTGACCGCCGAGGGAGCGGAGACGGACGCGGTCCGTGACGAACTCGCGGCTAACAGCACCGACCTCGAGTCGCGTCTCAAGGAGTTGGGCGTCGAGTACCGCACCACGCGCTACGAAATCGAGACCGCGCGCGCGCCGCGCGATCGGGGCGTGCCCGACGCCGTCGGTCGCCACAGTTACGAGGTCACCGTCGACGAGCCCGACCGGGTCGGGGACGTTATCGACGCGGCCGCGACGGCCGGCGCGGAGGTCGACGGGATCGACCTAACCCTCTCGGAGGCGACCCGAGAACAACTCAGAGAGACCGCGATCGAGCGCGCGATGTGCGACGCTCGAACCCAGGCCGAGACGATAGCCGAGACCGCCAATCTCACGCTCGGCGATCCGGTCTCGGTCGACGCGACGCAGAGCCGGTTCAGCCCCGTGCGCTTGCGGGCGGACTTCGCCGCCGAGGCGGGCGACGCCGCGCCGACGGAGATCGCGACCGGCGACGTCTCGGTGACCTACGGCGTCGAGATCGTCTATCGGGCGGCGGGCGAGTGACGACTCAGGACTGCACGCCCAGCTTGTCGGCGAGCTCCTCGACGTCGGCTTCGCCAAGCGCCGACCGGACGAGAAGCTGGCCGCCGATGACGGCTGGGCTGAGCACCGTGTCGGCGCCGGCCCGGCGGAGCTTGTCGACGTTGTCGCGGGCGGTCGCCGCCGCGACGATCCGCAGCCCCGGGTTCAGCTCCCTGGCCGTGAGGATCGCGAACGCGTCCTCGGCGTCCGCGTTGGTCGCAACGATCGCCGCCCGGGCGTTCTCGATCCCGACCGCCCGGAGCGGTTCCTCGTTGCTCGGATCGCCGACGTGGACCTCAACCCCGCGAGCGCGGAGCGTCTGAGCCGTCTCCGGGTCCGGCGTCACGACGACGTGGGTCGTCTCTGCGAGTTCTTCGAGAAGCGGTTCCGTCAGTTCGCCGTAACCCAACACGAGGATATGATCCTCGAACAGGTCGTACTGTGAGTCTGTCATCGTTCCGAGTGCGCGCGAGAACCGCGCCTGGATCGCCGGGCCGAGCACCGATCCCAGCGCCACCGCGAAACTCGCCGTCCCCAACACGACCAGCGTCGTCGCGAACACCGTTGCGCGGTCCGACAGCGGCGTGATGTCACCGTAGCCGACGGTGCTTGCCGTGACGACGGTGTAGTAGAATGCGTCGGTGAGCGACCCGACCTGGCCGAACTCCTCCCGAAGGGTGTAGGTTCCGATCGTCCCGTACATGAGCGTCCCCGAGAGCGCGGTCAGCGCCGCCACCTGTGCGGTCGTCAGCGAGACGGCGCGATTAAACGAGCGGTACCGGATCAAGACGAACGGCAGCGCCACGAGCGACACCACCACCAGCGGCAGTGAGTACGAGCTCGCCTGGACGATGCCCTGAACGGCGCTCACCGGGAGCAACACGACCGTCGTGTACCACCCGATCCGGGTCCGGCGCCGCAGCCCCCACACGGCGAGCAACAACAGAAATCCCGTCAGCGCGCCGGTAAAGCCGGCCGTCGACCGAACGACCGCCGGCACTTGGTCCGCGAACGGCCCCGTCGGGGCACCGACCGAGATGTTCGCCAGCCCGGTCGCGAGCGAGAGCACCGCCGCTACCGTCGGCAACACGATCGCCGCCCGCGGGCTGAACAGACGCCTGGCGAACCCCCCGACCATACCCGAGCCCACGCCGCCGGGTGAGTAAAGCCTGCCGAGACATCGCCGCCGAGGGACGGTCCGCCGGACGAGCCCGGGTCAGTCGGGCGGCCCGCCCCGGATCCTAAAGGGCGTATGGATAACACTAAGGTAGACGGCCGTTCTACCCCCGAATATGGATACGCGAAAGGTCCAGCAGCTCGGGCCCTCGACGCTCGCGATGACCCTGCCGGCCGAGTGGGCAGACGAGTACGAGGTCGAGAAGGGCGACGAGGTGTCGCTGCGTCACGGGCCGGGGACGCTGACCGTGGTTCCCGAGTCGGTCCGGACAGAAGACAGCGAGGCCACGATCGACGCGGACGGGTTCGACGTGCCGGCGCTCGAGCGAGCCATCGTCGCGCAGTACGTTCTCGGACGGCGGATCATACACATCGAGGCGAGCGAGCCGCTCACGAGCGAGCAGATAAACGCCGTCTACGACGCCCAGACGCGCTTGATGGGACTCGGGGTGATCGAGGAGACGCCGACGAGCATCGCGATCAGGTGTTCGGTCGACCCGGCGGATTTCACCCTCGACAACCTGCTCGAGCGGCTCGAGTCGACCGGCTCGACAATGCGCGCGGAGGCCGTCGAGGCGATCGCGACGGCGAACGCCGATCTCGCTGACCGGGCACTCAACCGGGAGCGCCAGGCAAACAAGATCTTCATGCTGTTGTTGCGGCTCATCTTCACCGCCTACCGGAACCCGACGCTGGCCCAGTCGGTCGGACTCGACGATGGGTTCCCGCTGCTCGGCTACCGCTCGATCGCAAAAAACCTCGAGCTGATCGCGGACGACGCCGAGGATATCGCCGGGGTCGCCGCCGAAACTGAGGGTCTGGGTATCGACGAGGAGACGATCGCCCAGATCAGGACCTACACCGACCAGGTCGACGAGATGAGCGAGCTGGCGGTGACGGCGGCCGTCACGCGCGATCACGATACCGCGGCAGCGGTTCGCGAGCAGTTCCCCGGCATCGAGTCCCGCGGGCGGGACATCCTGGCTGGGCTCCCCGAGATGGACAATGAGACGCTGTTGCGCGTCCGGAGCGTGCTCGTCGGGCTCGACGAGACCGCACAGTACGCCGTCCGCAACGCGGAGATCGCGACGAACTTGGCCCTCGATCGGGACTCGGAGCACATTACCATCAGTTAATCCGGACAGCTAACTGCCCCGCCGGCAACGCCCGGATATGGCGCACGATCGGGAGGCCGGCACCGACGCTGGACTCGGGCTCGCGATGCTCGCGGGGCTCGTGGCGGTGACGGCGGCGGTCGTCACGGTCGTGACGGGGACGCTCGCGATCGGCGAGGGCGGCGAGACGCTCCAACTCGCCTCCGGGGCCGCACTCGCCGTCGCGCTTCTCGCGAGCGGGCTCACACTCGTCGCGATACACACGCGCACAGTGAGCTGGTCGCGAGCGCCTCGATAACTGTTATACGGATCGATCCCCAACTGATGATAATGAGCGACCTCAGCGAGAAAGACCGGCGGATACTCGAGTACCTGAGAGACAGCGTCGCCCGCGGTGAGAGCTACTTCCGCGCAAAAAACATCGCGAGCCAGCTCGGGCTCTCCTCGAAGCAGGTCGGGGCGCGTCTGCCCAAGCTCGACGAGGCCTCCGACGATGTCGAGATCGAAAAGTGGGGCCGGGCCCGGTCGACGACCTGGCGGGTCACCCGGAGCTGACCGGCTGCCGAGCGCTCTCGGTGCCGAGCGTGTCGAGGGATTTAACCGCACCGCAACACAATTCAGTTTTGCCGGTGAGGCGCTTTTCACGCCACAACCGGTACCCCGGCCGGCCCGCCTCCTCGCCCGCCGCTTTCTACGGTCCCACAGGCATTTCCGCGTCGGTCCCCGAACAATCGCATGAGCTTTGTCGGCGTCTCGCAGACCGGATCGTTCGCCTGGGCCGTCGTCGGAGCGGTCGTGCTCGGGATCGTTATCGTCGCAGTCTGGCAGTCGGTGGTGCTCGTCAAGGCGTACGAGCGCCGCGCGCTCACGATCTTTGGCAAGTACCGTCGGCTGCTCCAGCCCGGGCTCACGATCGTGCCGCCGTTCGTCTCGAAGACATACGCCTTCGACATGCGAACCCAGACGATCGATGTGCCCCAACAGGAGGCGATCACGCGGGACAACTCGCCGGTGACCGCCGACGCCGTCGTCTACA
>CAYRQD010000015.1:0-39279 GCA_964426325.1 uncultured Halobacteriales archaeon
ACAGTGTCGGTCTCGATGTCTCTCGGCGCGGACTCGAGCTCGCCGCCGACACCGTTCCCGGAGCGTCGCTCGTCCAGGGTGATATGGCCGCGCTCCCGATCGCCGCGGACGCGGCCGACGCGGTCACGGCCTACCACTCGGTGTTTCACGTGCCCCGCGACCAGCAGCAGGGCGTCTACGAGGAGTTCGCCCGCGTGACCCGTCCCGGTGGGTGGCTGCTGATAACGCTCCCGGGCGGGCGCTACGAGACGGTCCGACGGGGCTGGATGGGTGGCCAGATGCTCTTTTCCTCGCCCGGCCGCGAGCGAACCCTCGATCACCTGCGGGCGGCCGGCTACAGGACCATCGAGACGACCACCACCGACGACCCGCTGGGAAGTTCGACCGAGTTCGTCTTCGCACAGCTCGACTGACTGGCTCTCTTCGGGTCGAACGGTCGTGTCATCCGAGGAGAGCGGACGGCAACGCGTCCCGGTCTCCCCTCGGGAACCCCACAAGATGTGGATTTCCTATGCAGGCCCTGTCGGCCAGGACTGACACAGCTGTTCGTTACTCGCGGTCGCCCGGCTCGCGGATCTCAACGTCCTCGCGGTTGATCTCGAGGCCAAGGAGCTTGGCCGGCTTGAAGTGCGCCTCAAAGTTCTCGCGGATGTACTCAGCGCCCTTGCGTTCGACCGCTTCGTCCACGAGCTCCTGCGGAGTCGCGGGGTCTATGTCCATCGTATCTGCCTCCATGGTTGTGTCTACTTCGGCCCCCTCACCCAGTGACTTTTTCGCCCCGCCTGTGGAGTCGGCACAGTCGGCAGGTATCGGTGAGTGAACACCGAGGACAGCCCCATCATCGTCGTCCACGACGAGTAACCACGAGCCCGGGGGAGCCCGCCAACCCCCAGATCGGACCGGTGTAACGGTGGCGGTAGTCCACAAGGCCGAGAAATTATATAAATACGACAAAATTACGATATCCTGTGGACCGATCAGAGCGCATCTCGAAGTGGAAGTGCAAAGATTGCGGTCGCACCTACGGGCACAATCCCAACGAATGCGCTGTTTGTGGACACTCCGTCTTTGATCCGATCCTTTCCAGCGAGGTAGATGACACATCTGAACAGGGAGAGATGACAACCGAACTTGGCGCAGATGTTTCTGAATTAGTTAATCAAGCAAAAAGTGGAAGTAAGACAGATCAGATTGAATACAGCGAACTGCGGCAACCAGAAGAAACTGATAATCCTGATTTACTCACCTGTCCAAACTGCGGCTCCTCCACTGACCGACTTGCTAAGTGCGATGATTGTGAGACATCACTCTGTCCGCGGTGTGTTCATGAACATACCTGTCCGGATTCAAGTAGCGCAGAGAATAAATCAATTTTAGACCGTATATTCGGCCTTTTTCAGTAAATCTACTGATAATCGTGTTTGAAGTTGCCAAGATTCAGCTCGCTGATGGCCGCGCAACTAACCCTGGCGGCCACCTCCTTTGATTCATGATGGCACACTTCTTGATTACAGTATCGTGAAGTACCACGGGCGCGGTGGCCCGTGGCTTCGCCGTGGTCTCTGGCGCGAAGCCAGCGGAACGACCAGTGGCGAATTTAATTCCGCCCGCGCTCGTCCCTGTGGGGACTCGCGTGGAACCAGTGACACCCGAACATACCGTGAGTGCCACCGCAACAGAGGTCGTCTGTTGCCGCCGTGGCGGGTGTGTCCGTGGGCGTCCGCCCCTTCACGAGGGCGCGACACAGGCCCGGCGCACCGCGTCTTACCCCGAAGTAGGTGCGCGGGTTTTGCGAGGCCGATAACGTGGGTTCCATATCGTAGTAGGGCGTCCCGATACTTAAAAACAGGGACGCAGCCGAGCGAACGCGCTTCACCCCCGCCCACGGTGGGGCGGGGAACTCGCGCTGTTCCTTGTTTAGATGAATTCCGTCAACAGGCAAGCACGGACGAGAATCCCTACACCGTTCTTGAACTCGAACACACGGTTGGGACTGCGCCTGAGCCAGATTATCCATCAAGCCCGGACGTAGCGCCCGACGGGTCTCTCGTAACAGACGAACAAGACTACGACAACGAGACTGAGACAGAAGAGTCGCACTGGGGATTAGTGGTAAGGGTGATTCTAGTGGCTGTAATCATCATTTCAGTTATTATCGGGGCCACTCTCGTCATATAAAAAAGTACTCAACCCGGCCGGTTGACAGTCGCGGCGAGTTATTCGGCGCCGGCTCACGGCCGACATCTTCCGTCCTCGCGGGCGGAACACTGCTGGTCCCGGTCCCGAATGAACCCGCCGCAATAATCACATATCGGCGGGTCGAGCCTGACGGTACGGCTCACCGCGACCACCTCCTGCGACGGACAGATCGGTAGCAGTCAGCGTTACCTACGCTCCAAGTAATCGAGGTAAAGCGATGGGTTCGGGCGGATTTGAACCGCCGACCTCCTCCATGTCAAGGAGGTGTCATAACCAGCCTAGACCACGAACCCTCGCAGTCGCCGGTACTGGACAGCCGTAATTGAACCTTTCGCATTCGGGGAACTCGGAGAGACTCCCAACCTATTTGCCGGCGCCGTCCGGGGCTCGTGGTATGTTGGTGCTCGTGAATCTCAAGGCCTACGATGTCGATCCGGTCGCGATCGGCGAGGCGGCCGCCGCGGTCTCCGCGAGCAGCCCGGCGACGGTCGCGGTCGCGCCCCAGGCCGCTCACGTCGGGCGGGTCGCCGGGACGGGCGCGGAGACGTGGGCCCAGCACGTCGCGCCGATCGAACCCGGCAGCCACACGGGCCACCCGCTCGCGGAGGCCGTCGCCGGGACCGGCGCCGTCGGGACGATTCTCAACCACTCCGAACGGCGACTCTCGCTCGCCGACATTGAGACGGCGGTCGCGGCCGCGGAGCGGGCCGGCCTGGCCACGGTGGTCTGTGCGGCCACGCCCGACCAGGCGGCGGCCGCGGCGGCGTTCGCCCCGGACGCGGTCGCGATCGAACCGCCGGCTCTGATCGGCACTGGGACGCCGGTCAGTCGGGCGGACCCGGGGTTGGTGACCGACGCGGTCGCGGCCGTCGCCGCGGTCGACCCGGATGTTCCGGTCTACTGCGGGGCGGGCATCTCGACGGGCGCGGACATCCGAGCGGCCCGCGAGCTCGGCGCCGATGGCGTGTTGCTCGCGAGCGGCGTCGCGAAAGCCGATGATCCCCGCGCCGCCCTCGAGAAGCTCGTCACCGAACTATAGGCGTCCTCGCACGTCCTGCATTGTGACTGCCGGGGTTCGGGTACGGGAACTTTTTCTGGCCGGGGGTGTGGGTCCATACCGATGACGGCCTCCGATCGAGCCGAGCGCGCCCGGAGCGGCCGATGAGACGACCAGACGACACGACGACCGGAACGGCACGGGCGGCCGAGACGGGACACGCCGAGGCGATCGTCGGCTGTATGATGGCCGGCAAGACAAGCGAGCTGATCCGCCGGATCCAGCGCAGCCAGATCGCCGGCGTCGACTGTGAGCTGTACAAACCCGTCGTCGACGACCGCGACGGAACCGAGACGATCACGGGGCACAACGGTCTCGAAATCGATGCGGTGCCGGTCGAGAATCCGGCGGAGATCCCGGATCGGGTCGCGGATCCGGGCGTGGTTGGGCTCGACGAGGTGCAGTTTTTCCCCGCCGACCCGCTAATCGAGACCGTCGAGGCGCTTGTCGCCGACGGCGTTCGGGTCGTCGCGGCCGGCCTGGCTCTCGATTTCAGGGGCGAGCCGTTCTCGGCCACCCGCGAGCTGCTCGCCCGGGCCGACTACGTCGAGAAGCTCCAGGCGGTCTGTACCGTCTGCGGTGACCCCGCGACCCGTACACAGCGGCTGCTCGACGGCGAGCCCGCACCGCCGGACGGCGATCGCGTGCTGATCGGTGCCGACGAGACCTACGAGGCCCGGTGTCGGGCCCATCACGTCGTCCCCGAGTGAGCTCACCCCCCGTCCGTTCGGTCGGCCGGTTCTTCGTCGTCTTCCTCGGAGTCGGTCGCGGGATCGTCCCGGTCGCGGTCCTCTGTCTCCTCGAGCAGATCCACGGCCTCTTCGGGAGCTATCGCGACCGAGGAGGGCGGCAGCATATCTGTCTGCTCTTTGCCCGCGCCGGTCGTCATGATGATGCCGAGCCCTTCCCGGACTGACATGTCGACCTCGTGGATCTGGGTCTCGGGGACGAACACCAACCGCCCGCCGGCGGGGTTCGGACTACTCGGGAGGAAGACGTTCCGGGTCGGTTCGCCGGTCACCTCCCGCACGGCCGTCGGGCTCTTCCCGGTCACCAAGCCGACCGCGTACACTCCCATTCGGGGAAACTCGACCAACACGAGACTATCAAAGGAGGTCTCGCCGCTCGTGAACGACCCGGAGATCTGTCGCACCGCTGTGTAGATCGTCCGGACGACAGGCACGACCGCGACGAGTCGGCCGAGGCTCCCGAACAGTCGCTGGCCGATCTCCCGCTGGGCGACGAATCCGAGCCCGACGATGGTGATCACGATCGCGACGACCGCGATCAGCTGCGCGACCAGTTCGACGTTCGCCGTGTACTGCTCTAAGTTCGACTCTTGGACCACCGGCTCGATCGCCGAAAAGACCACCCCAGACAGCACCTGCAGGACATACACCGTAATTAACAGCGGCGCGATCAGGACGAGTCCGGCAATAAAGCTGTTCCGAATCGCCGTTCTGAGAGTCATACTTGCCTTGTCTGGAACCAATATCAAAAGCGTGTGGGTATCCGCAGCGCGTCACAGACAGGTGTGCCGGCCGGTGCGAGGACCGCCGAAGAGTCCGGCTCTCAGGTCTCCCCGACGGTCGCGCGGTCGATCTCCCCGAGATACTTTTCGACGCGGTCGTGGCTCCCGGGGGGGAGCTTCTCGGTCAGCGCCGCTCGGAGGGCGTCGTCGTAGTAGCCCCGTCCAACGTGTTCGATCAGCCCTCGGGTCCGAAGCGCTCGGTTGCGGGCGTACGACCGGGTTCGGTCGCCGTCGCCGCCGGCGGTTACGTGTGCCTCCTGTGGATCCATCGGCCCGTTCTTGCGGTAGACCGACAGCATCTCCCGGGTGAGCGTCTCGAGCCCCGCGATCTCGGCTTTGAGCTCGCGGACCGCGACCGGCTCCTCGCGATCCTCGCCGTCGGCCGGTCGACCCTCTGGATCGTCCGTTCGGTCCGTCGGCTCGTTTGACTGGCTCTCTGTCCGGCCGGTCTCGACTCGCTCGCGGGGCGACTGGGGCCCGCGGCGCTCGATGTCCTCGATCGAGAGGTCCGAGGCGGCGTTCAGCGTCTCCAGGATCGCGGCCGCGCTGAACGCGTCTGCCGGGTCGTCGGTGTCTCCGTCGCCGGCTTCCTCGCCGGACTCTTCGGCGGTCTCGGCCTCGGTGTCGTCGGCGGGTTCCTGGTCGTCTCCGGAGCTGGGTGCGTTCCCGCCGTCGGGCTCGGGTTCGACGGGGGGAGACGCGGCCGTCGTGCCGGCGTCCACGCCGCCCTCGCCGGCGTTCGCCAGCGCGCCCGCGCCGATTGCTGGCCCGCTCGCCGAGTCTCCGGCCGGCGTGGGGCGGGGCGGCCCCCGCATCCGCTCTCGCTCGGTTCGTCCGGGGGCGGGTCCCTCGACGCCCTGAACGAGCGCGTCGACGAACTCCTCGGCCAGCCGGCGCAGGTCGCGTGCGTCCTGTAGTTCCCGCTCGAGTTCGGCGATTCGGGAGTTTTTTTCGTCGAGCTCGGCCCGGAGCTCCGCGATCCGGTCGTCCTCGTCCTCCTCGGCGGGCTCTTTCAGCTCCGCGACGAGCTCCTCGCTGACGCTTTTCAGCTCGGGGCGCTCGAAATCCTCCAGGCCGGGCGTGGCGCCGGCGTCGAAGGTCCGCTTGCGGTAGAACTGGACCCGCTCGGTCTCGGCCCAGTCGGTCATCAGAAAGCCCTCGCCGTCCGCGAGGTCCTCGACGGCGCTCGCGTACTCGCCGTCGAGCATTCGGCCGACGACGTTGGTGTCGTTGTCCCAGGTCAGTCGGTGCCAGAGCAGCCAGTCGCACTGGGTGATAAAATCCTTCTTTACGTCGGCGGGGCGCTGGCTGATGCCGACGATCCCCAGCCCGTGTTTGCGCCCGCGCTTGCCGATCTTGATCAGCATCTGTCCGGCGTTCCCGACCGAGCCCTTCTCGGGGATGTACTCGTGGATCTCCTCGACGACCACCAGGAACGGCTGTTTTTGCTTTTTGGCTTTCGCGAACAGGTGGCGGGCGACCGCGGTGAGGACCGCCTCGGCCTCGCTCTCCTCGAGGTAACTCGAAACGTCGAGGATGATCGGCACGTTACGCTCCAAGGCCAGCGTCGCCAGCTTTTCAGCGTGGTCGGGCGTGACCTGGATGTCACACTCCTCGTCGGCGCCGACGTGCAACAGCTCGTACTCCTCTTTGAGCCCGTAGTACTCCCCGTCGACGTCGACGATCAGCAGGCCGAACCCGTTGTCGAGCAACTTCTCGGCGATCACGCTCACCGAGTTCGACTTTCCGGCGCCGGACTTTCCGGTCGCAAACCCGCGGCCGGTCAGCAGCTCCACCACTGGCAGGGAGACCTCGCTTCCCGGCTTGCCAACACTCCCGAACCCCTCGCTGACCTCGGCGACGGTGATCCGCTCGGTCTCTGCCATCCTGTTCCGGTGTCCGCGACGGACCCACATAACTCACCGTCAGACGGGTGGCACACGCCCGCGACGAGCGATCGGCATACCCGTTTCTGGCCGAACGCGGGAGTATGTCGACCGGTCCGGGGACGACGAGCGACCGTGCCGAGACGGGACAGGCCGAGACGAGCTCCGAGCGGCCGTCGCGGCCGGCCGCGACGGCCGAGGACGATGTCGGCATCGCCTTTCTCAACTTCGGCGAACCGCCGACGCCGGACCGCGAGCGGGTGCTCGCGTACTTAGAGCGGATCTTCCTTGCGAACGCCGAGTTAGAGGGCGACGAAGATCCCCAAGAGCGGGCCGAGACCCTCGCCCGCCGTCGCGCGCCGGGGCTACTCGAGGAGTACAACGAGATCGGCGGCTCGCCGCTCAACGAACAGGCCCGCGGGCAGGCCGAGACCGCGAGCGATCGGCTCGCGGCGCGGGGCTACGACGTCGAGGCGTACCTCGGGATGCAGTACACGGAGCCGCTGATCGAAACGGCGGTCGAGCGGGCCCGGGCCGACGACGTTCGCGTCCCGGCCTGATCGGGTCTCCCGCGCTCTGGGGCCGCTCACGCCCCGTCGACGGGATCGGATCGGGAACGGTCAAGGAACCGCTCAGTTCCCGACCTCGAGGAACTTCCGATCGGGCCGAGACTGGTGTTCGGTCCCCGGCACCGAGAACAGCTCGCCGGTACGCCAGTCGTATGCGGTGAGTTCCCCACCGTAGACACAGCCGGTGTCGAGCCCCACCGCCCCGTCGCTGACGTACGGCTCTTCGAGGACGGTGTGGCCGAAAACCACCCGCGGCGGGCCGTCGTGGATCTCGAACCAGAACGGACCGTCGTAGCCGTTGCCCCGCGGGACCGAGCGCATCTCGAGCACGTCGTCGGGGTCGTGGGCTGCGGGCGCCCACTCGGGGTGGAGCCCGCCGTGGACGACGACCGTGTCCCCGAATGAGATCACGAGCGGCAGCGCCGCGACGGTCTCGAGGATCGGCTCGAACGGCGCCGTGTCGACGGTGCCCCGGAGCAGCTTCGTCTCGTTGTTCCCCCGGACGCTCACCGCGTGGGGGCTCTCGGCGACGAACTCCGCGACCTCGACGCTCGCCGGCCCCTTCCGCACGAGGTCGCCGACGAACACCACCAGGTCGTCGCCGCTCGGCGCCAGCCGGTCCCAGAGCTGCTCGAGCTGGTCGATGCTCCCGTGGACGTCGCCGACGACGTAGATGTCGTCGTGGTCGGCGGGATCGAACCGCCAGTGGTACTCGGCGATCGGCTCGTCGAACGCGACCGGGGCCTCGACGCCCGCCTCGGCCGGCACCGTGTACCGCTCGGCCGGCGCCGTCGTCCGCTCTCGGGTGCTCATACGCTAACGAGCGCCGAGAGCCACAAGAGTCGTGCTAGTTTGTCCATACGGTGGTATATAGCGGTATATAGTCCCCCGCCGACCCCGGCTCACTGCCGCGAGCGGTCTCGGTTCTCGCGCGCCTCGGTCATGAGCGTCTCCTGGGCGTTCCGGACGGGCGCCGAGCCGGACCGGCGCTGGGCGTAGCTGCCGTCCGGGGCCATCTCCCAGGCCTTGCGGTTGTCCGACAGCGCCAGCTCCAATACGTGCTCTAACCGGTCCTGCAGGCGGGGGTCGTGGATCGGCGCGACCGCCTCGACGCGGTTGTCGAGGTTGCGCTCCATCCAGTCGGCCGAGCCAACGAAGTACTCCGGATCCCCGCCGTTGCGAAAATAAAAGATCCGGGAGTGTTCGAGAAACCGGTTGACGATGCTGACCACGGAGATCGTCTCGCTGAGTCCCGGCACGCCGGGCCGGAGCCGACAGATGTCTCGGACCACCAGCTCGATCTCGACGCCGGCTTGGGAGGCGCGGTACAGCTCCCCGATCACCGCCGGATCCTCCAAGCGGTTCATCTTCGCCGCGATCCGCGCCTCCTCGCCGGCGCGGGCGTTCTCGGCCTCCCGGCGGATCAGCTCGACGAACCGCTCGCGCATGTTACCCGGCGCGATCAGCAACTCGCGGTAGTCCTCGTGGAGCGACTGTCCGGTGAAGTAGTTAAACAGCTTCACCAGGTCCTGGCCGATGTCTCTGTTCGCGGTGAACAGTCCCAGGTCCTCGTAGTGTTTTGCTGTCTCCGAGTGGTAGTTGCCGGTGCCGATGTGTGAGTACAGCTCGACGCCGTCTTCCTCCTCCCGGACCACCAGCGCCGTCTTGGTGTGGGTCTTGTACCCGATCGTCCCGTAGGCGACGTGGATCCCCTCCTCCTCGAGCCGTTTGGCCCACTCGAGGTTGTTCTGCTCGTCGAAGCGGGCCTTTAGCTCGACCATTACCGCCACCTGCTTGCCGTTCTCGGCGGCGTCGATCAGGCTCTGGATCACCTTCGAGTCGCTCGCGGTCCGGTAGATCGCCGCCTTGATCGCGAGCACGTCTGGGTCCGCCGCGGCCCGGTCGAGAAACGCCTGGACGGTCCCGGTAAAGGAGTGATACGGGTGGTGGACGAGCAGGTCGTCGGCCTGGATCTCCTCGAAGATCGACCGATCCGTGCGGCCCGACAGCCGCGGGTGCGGCTGGGGCGTCCACTCGGGGAGTTTCAGATCCGGCCGGTCGGCTTCGAGCAGCTCGTCGAAGTCGCTGAAATCGAGCGGCGCGGGCAGCCGGTAGACCTCCCGCTCGCCGACGTCTAAGTTCGTCAGCAGGACAGAGAGCATCCGCTCGGACATCGAGGCCTCGACCTCGAGGCGGACGACCGTTGCGAACCGGCGCTGCTCGATGACCTCCTCGGCGCGCTGGATGAGGTCCTCAGCGATCTCCTCGTTGCGCCGGACCTCGGCGTTTCTGGTCACCCGGAAGGTGGCGTGTTCGAGGATCTCGACGTCGGGAAACAGCTGCGGGAGGTTTGCTGCGACGAGCTCTTCGAGCGGGACGTACTTCCCGTCGACGGTTACGAACCGCGGGCGGTTGCCGGGGATCTTGATCCGAGAGAAGGTCGGTCCGTCCCCAGCGTCGGTGAGCACGCCCAGACTGAGCGAGAGATTCGAGATGTGCGGGAAGGGCTTGGTAGCGTCGGCGGTCAGCGGCGTCAGCGTCGGCAACACCGACTCCTCGAAGTGTGCGTCGAGCTCGGCCCGCTGTGCGTCGGTCAGCGCGTCGTAGGCGACGATCTCGATGCCTGCTTCCGAGAGGGCCGGCTTGAGCTCGTCGCGGTAGCAGGTCGCCTGGCGGCGCGCCATCGGCTCCGCGTACTCGAGTACCTCCCGCCAGTGCTCGGCCGGGAGCCGGCCGTCCGGGCTCGGCTCCGTGATCTCGGCGGCCCGCTGTTGTTTCAGGCCGCCGACGCGTTTCATAAAGAACTCGTCCATGTTGTCGGTAAAGATCGAGAGAAACCGCAGCCGCTCGAGCAGGGGGTTGCGCTCGTCGGTCGCCTCGGCGAGCACCCGCTCGTTGAACCGGAGCTTGCTCAGCTCCCGGCTGAGGTAGTACTCCGGCGCCTCGACGTCCTCGACGGGGGCCGGCCGCTCGGTCTCGTCCGTCCCGGTCCCGCCGTCTCCGTCGGCCGCGTCGGTGGCGTCCGCGTCGGTGGCGTCCGCGTCGGTCCCGTTCTCCGAGCGCTCGGCTCGCCGCTCCCCCCGATCGTGGCTCGGCCTCGCGGGCTCGGAGGATCCGTCATCTGTCATGCGTGGATAGATTCGTTGTTCGTCGGCCGGCGGGCAAAAAAAACGTGGCGGTCAGGCCGTTCGGTCGCGGTCGATCGCCTTCGCGGTCTCGACGAACGCCCGCACGGACTCGACGGGGGTGTGTGGACGCCGTGCCCGAGATTGAGGACGTGCCCGGCCCGGCGGCCTCGATCACGGCTCGAGTGCGCTCTCGGACCGCCTCCGGAGACCCGAACAGCGCCGCCGGATCGAGGTTGCCCTGGACCGCCGCGTCGAGAGTCTCGCGGGCCTGTCCCATCTCGACGGTCCAGTCGAGGCTCACGACGTCGGCGCCGCTCTCCTCGAGTAGCTCCAGCCGCCCGCCCATCGAGCGCGCGAACACGATCGTCGGAACGTCGAGATCGGCGAGGATCCGCCGGTGGAGGGGCAGCAACACCTCCCGGTCGGCCGCGGTCGGGAGGGCTCCGGCGTAGGTGTCGAACAGCTGGAGCACGTCCGCGCCGTGGTCGCTCTGGTAGGCGAGAAACTCCGCGACGACGTCGGCGATCGCAGCGAGCAGCGTCTCGAAGGCCGCCGGATCCCGGGCCCGGAGCCGGCGCAGCGGCATGTGAGTTTTCGTCGGCTCGCCGGCGACCGCGTAGGACGCGAGCGTGAAGGGTCCCCCGGCGAAGCCGATCAGCGGCGTCTCGACCCGCTCGTCGAGCCGCTCGAGCAGCCGACCGACGTAGGACAGCTCCGTCTCGACCGGTCGGCGGGGTTCTCGACCACCGGGCCGACGCCGGACTCGACGTGATAGGAGAATCCGAGCGGCTCCAGGGCGGTGAGGATGTCCGAGTAGATCACGAGCCCGTCGGGATCGTAGTACTCGGCCGGTAACAGCGTGATCTCCTCCGCGACCGCCGGGGTCGCGATCGCCTCCCGGAAGCTGTACGCCTCGCGTATCTCGCGGTACTCCGGGATGTGCCGGCCGGCCTGGCGCATCAGCCACACCGGCGGCCGCTCGGTCCGCTCGCCCCGGGCCGCCCGGACGAGCAGCGCGTCCTGTCCCATCACCGTCCAATCCGTGCGCCCGCAGAAAAGTTCTGGCGTCTCCTCCGCGGGTTTGGACAGGCTTTTACTCGCCGGCGGAAACGCTCCGTATGGACGAGCCACGCGTTTTGATCCTCGGACCGCCGGGCGCCGGAAAGGGAACACAGTCGACGAACATCGCCGATGCCTACGGGGTCGAGCACGTCACCACCGGCGACGCGCTCCGGGCGAACAAGGACATGGACATCAGCCACCTCGCGGCCGAGCACGACACGCCGCGGGCGTACATGGAGGCCGGCGATCTGGTCCCCGACGCCGTCGTCACCGAGATCGTTGCCACCGCGCTCGAGGACACAGAGGGGTTCGTCCTCGACGGCTACCCGCGCAACGACTCCCAGGCAGAGGCCCTCGCCGGGATGACCGACCTCGATGTCGTGCTCGAGCTCTCGGTCGGCCACGAAGCGCTCGTCCGGCGGCTGACCGGTCGGCGGGTCGACCCCGAGACCGGCGAGAACTACCACGTCGAGTTCGACGTTCCGGAGGACGACGCGGTCCGCGAGCGGCTCGTTCAGCGCGACGACGACACCCGCGAGGCCGTCGAGCACCGCCTCGAGGTTTTCGAGGAGACCACCGCCCCGGTGATCGACCGGTACCGCGACCACGAGGGGTTCGTCGAGATCGACGGCGAACAGCCTCCCGAGGCGGTCTGGGAGGACATCGAGGACGCGATCCGGTCGGCCGGAAAGTAAAACGTTGATAACCTCCCGGAACCGTACGGTGTACTGAATGCCCCGCACCGAACAGAAAGTCGAGGACCTCGCCGCCGACGGCGAGCACATGACGGACGCGCTCGAGGCGGTGCTCGAGGTCGCCGACCGGCAGGGGGCGGTCACCTGGAGCGACGTCAGCGACGAGCTCTCGAGCGGCGAGTGGGGCCGGCTGATCGAGAAGGGCCTGCTCGTCGACGCCGGCGAGGGGTTCGTCGTCGACGACCCCGAGGGCGTCCGGGAGGCGCTCGCCGACGCCGATCCGGTCTCGCTCGAGGAGTACGATACCGGGTGGACGAAATACGACAAGGCGGCGGCCGCGGTCGTGATGGTGTTTTTCGTCGGGTACATCTTCCCCTCGGTCCGGTCGACCGTCGGCAGCACCGTCGACGTGGTCTTCGGGCCGGTCGAGGGGCTCCTGCCGTTCTATCTCGTGATCATGGTGCTGGCCCTGCTGACCGGCATCCACTCGGCGATCATGCAGGACAACCTGATGAACCCCGAGGTGATGAGCGCCTACCGCGAGAAGAGCCAGCAGCTCAAACAGCGCCGCGACGCCGCAAAGGAGCGCGGCGACGAAGAGGAACTCGAGCAGATCCAAGACGAACAGGTCGAGATGATGACCGAGAACCTCAGCGTGTTCAAAGCCCAGTTCCGGCCGATGGTCTGGATCATGCTGCTCGTGATCCCGGTGTTCCTGTGGCTGTTCTGGGTGGTCCGGGACGTCGGGGTGACCGTCTCTTCGCCGGTGATCGTGCTGCCCTACGCCGGCGAGATCGACAGCTGGACCGCCGGGCTGCTCGGCCCGCTCCAGGCCTGGATCATCTGGTATTTCGTCTGCTCGATGGCGTTCGGACAGATCATTCGGAAGGCGATGAACGTCCGGACGACGACGGGCTGAGTCGCCGGGGCGACGCCCCGACACGCAACGCATTTGCCTCCCAGGTCCACACACTGGGTATGTTGATCACCGTCTCGGGGCCGGCCGGCAGCGGCAAGAGCACGCTCGCGGCCGCCCTCGCCGACCGGCTTGAGTACGAGCACGTTTCCGGGGGCGACATCTTCCGGACGATCGCGGCCGAGCGCGACCTGACGCCGGTCGAGCTGAACCGCGCCGCCGAGGACGACGACCAGATCGACCGCGACCTGGACCGCCGGCTCCGGGACCTCGCCCGCGAGCGCGAGGACCTCGTGCTCGAGTCCCGGCTGGCGGGCTGGATGGCCGGGGAGTACGCCGACCTCCGGCTGTGGCTCGAGGCCCCCTTCGAGGTGCGCGTCGAGCGCATCGCCGACCGCGAAGAAAAGTCCCTCGAGCGGGCCCGCTCCGAGACCCAGTCCCGCGCCGACAGCGAGCGTCGCCGGTACCGGGAGTACTACGACATCGACGTGACCGACCTGACGATCTACGATCTGATCGTCGACACCGCCCGGTGGGGCCCCGAGGAGACGACGGCGTTCGTGCTCCGGGCGATCGAGTCCTACGACCCCGACGCCGACGAGGGACAGGCGTCGGTCGCCGGCGTTCGCTACGAGTTTTAGCCATGCGCGGCCCTCCGGCGGAGCGCTCGCCCGCCGAACTGCTCGCATTCGGCGTGGTCAACCTCGATAAACCGCCGGGCTCGTCTGCCCACGAGGTCGCCGGCTGGCTCCGCGACGAGGCCGCGGCGGCCGTCGTGGCCGCCGCCCCCGAAGGACCGACCGTCGACCGGGCCGGCCACGCCGGCACCCTCGACCCGAAGGTGACGGGGTCGCTGCCGGTGTTGCTCGGGGACGCCACCCGGCTCGCACGGGTCTTCGCGGACAGTCCCAAGGAGTACGTCGCCGTGCTCGAGCTCCACGGACCCGCACCCTCGAATTTCTCCTCGGTCCTCGCCGAGTTCGAGGGCGAGCTCTACCAGAAACCCCCCCGGAAAAGCGCCGTCAGGCGTCGGCTGCGGACACGGACGATCCACGAACTCGACGTGCTCGACCGTCGGGACCGTCGAGCCCTCCTCCGGATCCGGTGTGGGGCCGGCACGTACGTCCGGAAGCTGTGTCACGACCTCGGGCTGGCGCTCGGTACCGGCGCGCACATGGGCGATCTCCGCCGGACTGCGGCCGGCCCGTTCGACGACACCACCCTCGTCACCGCCGAGGCGGTCGTCGACGCGCTGGCGGTCTGGCGCGAGGACGGCGACTCCGACTGGCTGCGCGAGGTCGTCCAGCCCGCCGAGCGGGCCCTCTCCGGACTCCCCCGGCTGATCGTCGCCCCCTCGGCCGCCCAGCAGATCGCACACGGCGCGCCGGTCTACGCGCCCGGCGTGATCGGAACCGAGCCGGCTCCCGACGGCGCGCCCGTTCCCGATCCCGGAGACGGCGCGCCGGTCGCCTGTTTCACACCCGACGGGGCCGTCGTCTGTCTCGGCCGGCTCGTCGGCGATCCGGCGGCCGACTCCGGCCGGGTCGTCGCGCTCGACCGCGTGCTCGTCTCCCCGTGATCGCCGACGCGGCCCGATCGAGCCCGTCCTCGGGGACCCGACGCGGCGTCTCCGCCGACAGGTTCGAACATTAGTGTACAGAACAGACCACGAGCGGACACAGTCACAACACATTTGAGCCGGCCGACCCCACACGCAGGCATGGCAACTGACGGAACGTTCGAAGGCTACGGCGGCCGACACGTGCCAGCGCCACTCGAGGAACCGCTCGCCGAGCTCGCGGCCGACTTCGACGAGGCGATGACTTCGGAGTCGTTCACCGAGCGATTCGAGTACCTGCTCGAGCAGTTCGGCGGTCGCCCGACGCCGGTGTTTTACGCCGAGACGCTGAGCGAGCGCTACGGCGCGGACATCTACTTCAAACACGAAGACCTGCTGCACGGCGGTGCGCACAAGCTCAACAACACGCTCGGGCAGGCGCTTCTGGCCCGGCGACGGGGCAAGGATCGCCTGATCGCCGAGACCGGCGCCGGCCAGCACGGAACCGCGACCGCGATGGTCGGGGCCCTGCTCGACATGGACACCACCGTCTACATGGGCCGACACGACGTGAACCGCCAGGAGATGAACGTCTTCCGGATGCGGCTGCTCGGCGCCGAGGTCGAGGAGGTCACGCGGGGCAACGAGGGACTGGCCGAGGCGGTCGACGCCGCGCTCGAGGACCTGGTCGCGAACCAGGAGGACACCCACTACCTGGTCGGCAGCGCCGTCGGACCGGACCCGTACCCGCGGATGGTCCGAGAGTTCCAGTCGGTGATCGGTCGGGAGGCCCGCGAGCAGATTCAACAGCTACACGGCGGCCTGCCCGACGCGGCGGTGGCGTGTGTCGGCGGCGGCTCGAACTCGATCGGGCTCTTTCACGCGTTCAAAGACGACGACGTCGAGTTCTACGGGGCCGAACCCGCTGGCAAGGGGCTCAGCTCCGGCCAGCACTCGGCGCCGCTGTCCCAGACCGAACAGGAGCCCCAGATCTTCCAGGGCATGAAGACGAAGGTCATCGACGAGGACACGGAGAACCACTCGGTGTCGGCCGGGCTCGACTACCCGGCGGTGGGCCCAGAACACGCCGCGCTCCAGGAGCTGGGCCGGGCCGAGTACCACGGGATCACCGACGAGGAGGCGCTGGCGGCCTTCCGGGAGGTCTCCGAGGCCGAGGGGATCATCCCCGCGCTCGAACCCAGCCACGCCCTGGCGCTCGCGTTCAAGCTCGCCGAGGAGGACCGCCACGACACGATCCTCGTCAACATGTGCGGCCGGGGCGACAAGGACATGCAGACCGCCGCCGAGAAGTTCGACCTGGCCTGAGGCGATCACTCGCGCTCGTTTGGTCGTGTGACTCAGACCGAAGGTACATATCGGGTCCGGCGATAGTTCTACGCGAGTCATGCGCGAGTCAGAGGCCGGCGTCGACGACACCTTCCTCTACGAGCTCGCCCGCGAGCGGAAGACGACGGCGCTGGTGGGACACATGAAACACGCCGATAACTCCGTGATTCGGCGCCGCGCCGCGGAACTGTTAGGCGATTTCTCGGATATTCACCGGCCCTACGACCGCGAGGAAGTGGTTCGGGAGCTGATCGCGGTCGTCACCGACGATACCGAGCGCGAGGCGGTCCGCGCCAGGGCCGTCGACGCGCTCTACCGCCACGGGAGAGAGCCCATCGAGCGGCTCGTCACCGAGCTGGCCGCCTTCGACGCCGGCGAAGCGGCCGACCGGACGACCGCCGAGACGCTAACCGACTGGCTCGAGTCCGGTCAGCCCGAGTTCCGGATGGTCGCGGCGACGGCGCTCGCGGAGTTCGCCGAGCCGGGCGATACCGCGGCACTCGAGGCGCTCGTCGGGGCCTTCGACGATCCGGACCCCCGGGTTCGAGAACGCTCGCTCCGGTCCTGCGGGACGATCGGAGACGACCGCGTCGTCGAGCCGGTCGCCGGCCTCGTCGAGGACTCCACCCCGCGGGTCCGGCGCGCCGCGGCGAACGCCCTCGTCGATATCGGCTCGGCGGCCGCAGTTGAGGCGCTGATTCCGGTCGCCCGCGCCGCCGACGAGCGGCTCCGTCGGATCGCCGTCGGCGAGTTGGGCGAGCTGGGCGACCGACGACCGTTGGTCGTGCTCGTCCGGGCGCTCGAGGACAGCTCCGAGGCCGTCCGGCGGGCCGCAATCCTGTCGTTGATCGAGCTGCTCGCCGCCGGCGACCCGCAGCTCAGAGACGAGATTCTCGACCAGCTCCGCCGGGCCGACCCGCCCGAGCTCGTCACCCAACTCGTCGATATCGGAGCGGAGAGTTCCCGCCCGGAGACCCGGGCCGACATCGCCTGGCTGCTGGGCCGGATGGTCGATCCCGCCGACGAGCGCGCCGACGACGCCGTCGAGGCGCTGCTGACTGCCCTCGACGACGACAGCGAACTCGTCGCCGACCGGGCCGCGTCGAGTCTCCGCCGGCTCGGACCCGACGCCGTCGGGACCCGGCTCCAGATTTTCGTCCGGGAGGACACTGCCTCGACGGCGGCGATCGAACGCGCCGAGACGCTGCTCGAGGCGCTCGGCGTCGGCGAGGGAAGCGAGGTCGTCAACAACTCGGTCGATTACACCTACGTCCGCGAGCCGGCCGATTACACCGAACGACGCGAGTCGGAATGACCTCCTCCCCGCCGTTCACGGCGGGGTTTCCTCCGTGAGAGTCTCAGCCGGTCCAAGATTCCCCGGAAGCAATATTCCCGTCACGGTGGACGGTACTCGGGTCTGTGCGCTGTTCTTTGGGACGATGAGAGTGTGATACCTCCGGCCATTCGTGGCTGTCCCACTCAAATCGCACGGGCCGGGCCATCGGCCTGACTGCTTGTTCTGTGTGCCGTTGACGAGACGCTTCGCGTCTCGTTCGCCAATCAGAACTCGAGGAGTTCTGATGGCGTCTCAGGAATGTTTCTGAGGCTGTAAGGTCGGCGTGCCCCTCGAATCCACACGGACAGGTGAGCGTGTCCTGATGCCGTGTCGTTCGGTCTGTGTCGCCACACTGGGGGCACTCTTGACTGGTCCACGCTTCCGACCGGACCTCCACCGAGATACCGTATTCCTCAGCGGTACAGACAAGTCGCTCGGTGAATTTCTTGAACGCGCAAAAGTTGTGGGTCTTGGCGTTGGTTTCGACCGACCAGTGGGTTTCGAGTACGTCGGTCAAGCCACCGATATACACGGTATCGACCCCTTCGGCGTACAGTCGTTCCAGCAGGTCACGACACAGTGCTTCTTGGGCGTGGTCACGGCGACGAGTCCGTTTCCGGTACAGCCGCCGGATACGTTTGCTACTGTATCTTCCTTCCCGTAGCTTGGACTGCAACCGGGCGATTTCTCGTGTTGTGTCACGGAACCGCTGGAACAACTCGCGGCCCTCATACAGATATTGCTCGCCGGTTGTGGTGGTACAGGCGACGAGAGTGTTTGCACCGATGTCCAAGGCGGCCGTCTCGTCGGCCAGTGGAGTATCCCGTGTTTCGTCAGAAACAGTCACGGGTTGCGAAGCCCGGAAGGTGCTGTCTGTCTCGTCGTACCACAGGTCTAACCGGCCCTGTTTCTCGTAGTCGGGCCAATTCGGGTCGCCAGCGATTTCGAGCCGGAGACGCCCAGTGTGGTCGTATCGGTCTTTCAAGTTGCGACCGACCAGTATCTCAAGCCGAGAGCGGTCGCCCCATTCGACGGTATAAGCGTCGTTGCGAATGACGGTCTTGAGTTGTCGCCCATCGTCCTCGTTCCCACGGAAGCCCGGTGGTTCCGGGTGTTCCGTGACCGACGTATCCGACTCGTCATGGTACTGGTCTTTCAGACGGAAGAACGCCCGCCACGCTTCGCTGTTTTTTCTATCACCTGTTGGGCGGTGGACGCACCAAGCACGCCTTTGTACTTGCCTTCGAGATGCCCTGTATCGGCGTCCCATACGTCGCCCCCGAAGCCGTCCTCGTCGTTGTACCGCATGAGGCGTTCGTAGTTGACTTCGTTCCAGGGAGCGGCGGAAGCGTCCAACAGATCCCGTAGCAGTTGCTCTCCGGTATCGGAAAGCGGTCGCACGGCGAATGTGTTGGTACGCTTCATGCCACAATTGTTTTTACGTCGCTATGTCAAATAAGTCTCTTGAGACAATGCGACCAGCAATAGATATTTCACATGGACTCCACGGACAGGTGAAAGAGTACGCCGAGGCAAACGACCTATCGCTCAATGAAGCATATATCGAGGTGCTGGAAACAGGACTTGACACGTTGGAGACTCAAGACCAGCAGTAAAGCGGTGGTTTCTCACCAGAGCTTACGCGATTCACGCCCGCCCTGTTCGGCGCTCGGTTCCGACAGCAGAGTGTCGGAACCGAGCGCCTCACGGAAAGGACGGCACTCTCTCGCTGTCACAGGTAGTCAGTCCCGGGACTCGAAGATGCCGTTCTCGGCCGCGATCCGGGCGTCGAACAGCTCGTCGAGGACGTTCACCGTCGACGCGGACTCGGCCCGCGGGTCGAAATAATAGTGCGAGAGGGCGTCGGCGTGGTCACACCGCGAGGTCAACACGTGGAGGAACTTGAACACGTCCTGGAGCTCGAACGTCGAGATGAGCTCCGAGAGAATGTCGAACTCGACCGAGATCTTTCCGGCCGCCGTCTCGTGCTCGTCGAGCACCCGCGAGATCGTCTCGCCCAGCCCCGACAACCCCAGCCTGCGGTCGAGCTGGACGACCTCGATCGGCGCCGCCGAGAGGTCGGTCTCGACGCCCGCGAGGGGCTGTTCGTTCGTGGTGAGAAACACGGCGGCTGCGGGCCACTCCCCGAGGTCGCTCTCGATCAGACGGGCGCGCCTGCTCGGGGACATCGTGACGAACAGTTGGATGTTGGCCGGCGCGAGAAAGTGCATCCGCGCGTTGTCCGCCCCCTGGCTGTCGAGGGGCGCCTGGACCAACACGCTCCCGGTCCCGTCGAACTCGTCGGCGACGTGGACGCCCGACTCGACCAGCGGCTCGGCGTGCTCGAACAGGTGCTCGGTGAACGAGGCGACTGCCTGCTCGCGCTCGTGGCTGTGACCGCTGTCCTCACAGTACGGACACGTCCAGGCCACGCCGAAGTCCTCGCTCCGAAGCCGGTCGCGGTGGTGTTTCGCGAGGTGGCTCCGGACCGCCTCGCCCAGTCGCTCCTGGCCCGGGGCCCACGTCGTGAACCCGCAGTGTCGGCACCGCCACCGGTACACCATCACCGCTAGTTTCGAGTGTACTTATAATAAGTAACCGGCCTCAGTACAACGACTGATAACCGGCCGCCGTCTCGATCGCGCTCCCGTCGAGGTTGGGGCGGTCACTCCTCGGTGAGTTCGATCCCGCGGTTGTTGACGGCGTGGGGGTCGAGACCGACCTCCTCGAGGAACCCTTTGTACTCGCGCTCGCACTGTTCTGCGGTCTGCTGGCGGTCGGAGGCGTGATCGCACAGCGCGACCAGATCCTCGGGCACCTCGTCGGTCGCGACGATCCAGTGGTTGATCAGATCCGAGAGCCGCCGGATCGGCGAGGTGAAGTGGCCGTAGATCTCGAAGTTGAGCGCGTGGTGGCCGCTGAACGGGTCGTTCATGTACTTCGCCCGGGGCATCACCTTCATCACCGCCCACTGGATGTCGTCGAGCTGGCGCTCCGGGGCTTCCTCTAGGGTTGCGTTGACGGCCTTCCGGGGCTCGTCCCACTTGGCCGCGGGCACCGAGACGCCCTCGAGGTCCTGGATCTCCTGGAGGGCCTCGCTCCACTTTTCGGGGGCGGGCTGTGGGTGGACCCGGTACATCGCCTCGAGGCCGCGGTCCCACATCAGCTCGTGGGTGACCGCCTTGTTCGCCTTGAGCATCGACTCCTCGATGATGGTGTGTGCCCGGTCCCGCCGGGGATTCAACACGAGCGAACCGTCTGCCTTACGCTGATCGTGCATCCGGTCGGTCAGTTCCCAGACGAGTTCGACCTTCTCCCCGAGATTGCCGGTTTCGGCTTCGAGATGCGCCGCCGCCGCCGCCGGATCGTCGAGGATGGCCTCGCAGTCGGTGTAGGTCAGCCGGGCGTCGCTTCTGATCACCGACTTGTAGATCTCGATCGTCTCGTAGCTCAGATCGTCCTTGTCGAGGTGCATCTCGACGGTGTGGGCCAGCCGGTCCTCGTGGGGGACGAGCGAACAGACCGTCTCCGCGAGCACCGCCGGGAGCATGTGGACGGTGTAGCCGGGGAGGTAGACGGTGCTCGCCCGCCGACGGGCGCTTTCCCACATCGCGGTGTCGGGGGTGACGTAGTGGGTGACGTCGGCGATGTGAACCCACAGGACGTACTCCTCGTCCCGTTCCTCGACCGATAAGGCGTCGTCGAAGTCCTGGGCGTCGACCGGGTCGGTCGTCCAGGCGGTCAGCCCGCGCAGGTCCCGGCGCTCGTCGAGTTCCGCCCGGATTTCCTCGTCGATGTCCTGGCTCCGCCGCTCGGCCTCTGCCTGCACCTCCTCGGGGAACTCGTCCGGGATCTCGAACTTCTCGAACAGCTCCTCGCGCTTGTTCTCGAGGTGTCGGGCCAGCTCCGGCGAGACCTCGACGGGCCCCTGTCCCTCCGGCGTGCCCTGTGCTGCCTGACTGTCGCTCATGGGGCCAGTAGGCGGAGCCGGTGGTTAGCAGTTGTGGTCGTCCCACCGCGGTCGCCCCGTCGTCAGGTTCATGACGGCCCGCCCCGTACGATCGGCCAGCGGATGAGGCGCGATAACTTCACGACAGCTCTGACCGACGCTGCCCCGGACGACCCCACGCTCCGCATCGCGTACGACGGACCGGCCGGCAATCTCGCCCGGCGGCTCACGGACCGCTCGGAGACACTCTACGCGGCCGCCGACATCGACGCCGCGTTCCGACTCACCGATCCGGTCGAGGAACCGGACGCAACGGGCGTCCTTAGCCTCAGCCACCGCGTCACCGGCGAGTTCCTGCTCGAAGCGAACGCTCCGGCCGGACAGGTTCTCGATCTGATCGCTGCGGCCCGAGACGGCGAGGAACAGTCATACACCGTCCGCATCGAGGCCGACGCCGTCGACACCGAGCGTACAGACGCCGCCGCGGGGGTCGAAGCCGACGACTCGGGACTCTCCTATGAGTTCCAGGCGCTGTTCGTCTACGACACGAGCGGCGAACTGCTCCGACAGCACAGCCTCATCCCCTCCGGCGTCGAAATCTGACCGGACCGGCCCGGACCCGGGCTCGCGCTCGTGCCAATCCGAACGCTTATTCGCCGCTCGCCCGACTCTGAGCCATGCAGATCGCAGTCCTCGGCGGTACCGGCGACCTCGGCGAGGGACTCGTGCTCCGGCTCGCGCCCACCGGGGTCGACCTGACCGTCGGCTCCCGTGACCCGAAGCGAGCGACCGACAGCGCCGCGGCCTACGAGACGACCCTCGCAGAGCACGGCGTCGACGCGTCGATCGGAGCGGCGGTCAATCCGGCGGCGACCGCCGACGCCGACGTGGTGATCGTCGCGGTGCCGGCCTATCACCTCGCGGAGACGATCGAGTCGGTCGCCGACGAGCTGGGCGAGGCAGTGTTAGTCTCGCCGGCCGTCGGGATGCGCCGCGGCGACGATGGGCTCCAGTACAACCCGCCCGCCGCCGGAAGCGTCACCGAGCTCGCGGCCGGCGCAGCTCCCGACGACACACCCGTCGTCGGGGCCTTTCACAACTTGGCCGCGGGCCGGCTCGCGGATTTAGACGCCGAGTTGGGCTGGGACGTGCCGGTCGTCGGCGACGACCCCGCGAAAGCGACGGTTCTCGAGTTCCTCGAGCCGGTCGAGGGACTCCGCGGGCTCGACGCCGGCGGGTTGGGCCACGCCGCCGAGATCGAGGCGCTCACGCCGCTTTTGATCACGCTCGCCGAGCACAACGACGGACTCGCCGATCTGGGTGTCCGATTCGGATAAAACGAGCTGTTCGGCTCTCGTCGGCCCGGCCGTTAGGCCTCGGCGCCGGCCCGTGCCTTCTCGAAGGCGTCCGCGAGATCGCTGGCCTGGGTGACGCCGACGAACCGGTCGACGATCCCATCGTCGTTCTCGACGATTAGGGTCGGCAGCGACCGAACCTGGTACTCGTTTGCAATCTCTTGGCGCTCGTCGACGTCGATCCGCTCGAACTCGACTCCGTCGTACTCCGCCTCGAGCTCCTCGAGGATCTGCTCTTGACTCTTACAGGGTCCACACCAGTCGGCGTAGAAGTCCTTGATCGTAACTGCCATGTCTGTGGTACGCGGGCAGTCTAGATAAGGATTGTGACGGGGCTTTTTGCGTGTGATTCGGCGGGCGACCCGCCACGGCGATCGGTCTCCGGGTTCGGCCGTCTCGTCTGTCAGGAAAAGACGCGAGGGAAGATCGCGCCCCGTGGGGGTGCGGGCAACGCCCGCAATCGACGTGCGAGGGAAGGGATTTGAACCCTTGGACCCCTTCGGGAGCGGATCTTGAGTCCGCCGCCGTTTCCAGGCTTGGCTACCCTCGCACGGCCGTCTCTTTCGGATCGTCCGGATTGAATTCTCCGGTTTCGGTCTCAGTCCAGGTGCCCCTCGAAGGCCTCGAACCGATCGCGCCACCGCGCGGGCAGCGCCCGGCTCTGGCCGCTCTGTCGGTCGATGCGTACCTGTGTCGACCGGGCGGTCGCGGCGAGCTCGTCGTCTGCGTGTAGTTCGAACCGCATCTCGAAGCTCGTCTCGCCAACGTCGGTCACCGCGGCCCCGGCCCGTACCGTCGTCCGGCCGGCGATCGGGGCGTGAAACTCGACGGCAAGCTCCGCGATGACGATCGAGAGGTCCCGGGGCGTCTCGGCGTCTAAGATCGTCGTCAGGTACGCGAGCCGGGCCTGTTCGACGTACGTCGCGTAGACGGCGTTGTTGACGTGGCCGTACGTGTCGAGATCTCTGTACCGAACCGCGATTTCGGTCTCGAAGGTCGCCGTCGGGTCGGTCACGATTGAGCGTTCGACCCCCGGGGTCGTCCCCGTGTCGACCTCGGAGTCCCGCGTTTACTCGTCGGGCTCGAAATCGAGTGCGGCGGAGTTGATGCAGTAGCGCTTTCCGGTCGGCTCGGGCCCGTCGTCGAAGATGTGTCCGAGGTGGCCGCCGCAGTTCGCACAGACGGCCTCGGTCCGGCGCATGCCGTGGCTCGTGTCGACCCGAGTCTCGATGTTGCCCTCGTCGTAGGCGTCCCAGAAGCTCGGCCAGCCCGAGCCCGAGTCGAACTTCTGCTCCGAGTGAAACAGCTCGGTGCCACAGCCCGCACACGTGAACTGACCGTCCTCCTCGATGTCGAGCAGGTCGCCGCTGAACCGCGGCTCGGTGTCGGCCTCGCGCAAGATTCGGTACTCCTCCTCGGTGAGGATCTCCTTCCAGCGCTCTTCGGAGTCGGGAGCGTCTTGCTGGCTCATACCCACAACGAGGTGATCGAGGCGTATAACGCTGGCTGTCCGATAGCGTCGCCGGGGGCAGAGAAGAGTGAACCCGCCACGGGCTCGGCGCTGCTCACACCTCGAAGGCGTCCGCGCGCTGCCCTTGCGGTCCGCGGCGAGCCGTGCGACGGCCTCGTAGACTCCGGGCGTCGGCTCCGCCCAGCTGAACGTCCGTTCGATGGTTTCGCCCGGGTCGAGGCGGTTGGTCGTGACAACCTGTGCGACCGCCCGCCCGTCGCTCCACTGCCAGACTGGCTCTGTCCCTCCCGACCGATCGCGTCTGACGATCACGTCGCCGAGTTGACTGCTCGTGACGGTGCGTTCGGCCGGCTCCGTGTCCGCGTTTGTCACCCGGAAGCTAAACTGCACGGTCCGCCAGCTCGGGGTCGCTGTCAGCCACGCGTCGAAACCCGTACTGACTGTAGGACTGGCGATACAAACGCTGCGGAGCGGTATCGGTGTGTTTAAATGGACCAGTCTATCAGTTACAGACAGAATCGTGTAGGGGGTCCGCCCCGAGTCCGCCCCGGCGGGCGCGAGTTCGGCCGGCGGTGCCGGCAGACGCCAAGACAGCAGTGTCGTGGTAGCCAAGTGGCCCAAGGCGCATGGTTGCTAACCATGTGGCGTAATGCCTCCGGGGTTCGAATCCCCGCCACGACGTCTACAGCCATGAGCGCAGACCAACCAGACGCGGACGAAGACGACGACCTGCAGTACTTCGTCCGCATCGGACGGACCGACCTCGACGGCACCAAGTCCGTCGAGCGGTCGCTGACCGAGATGGACGGTATCGGTCGGCGAGCCGCCCGCATCATCGCCCAGAAGGCTGGCGTCGACCGGACCGCCACCTTCGGCGCGCTTGAGGAAGAGACGATCGACGAGATCGTCGGCCTCGTCGAGGGGTTCGCCGAGGAGGTGCCCGACTGGCTGGCCAACCACCGCAACGACTTCTTCGCGGGCGAGACCACCCACGAGATCGGCAACGACCTCGAGCTGACCCGCCGGCAGGACATCAACCGGATGAAGATGATCGACTCGTACAAGGGGGTGCGGCACAAGCGCGGCCAGAAGGTCCGCGGCCAGCGCACCAAGTCCACCGGCCGGACCGAGGGCACGATCGGGGTCAACGTCGAGGCGATTCAAGAGGAGGCCGCCGAGGAGGCCGAGGAGGAGTAAGATGGCACTCGGAAACAACACCGTCTCCTACGAGACGCCCAACCACCCCTACCAGGGCGAGCGGATCTCCGAGGAGATCGGCCTGGTCGGCCAGTACGGCCTGAAGAACAAAGCGGAGCTCTGGCGGTCCCAGTCAGAGCTGCGGTCCTACCGCCGCGAGGCCCGCCGGCTGCTCGGCCGCGGGACCGGCGGCGGCGAGGAGTTCCTCGCCCGGCTGCGCCGGATCGGGCTCTTGGATGACGACGACGGGCTCGACGCCGTGCTGGCGCTCGACGCGACCGACATCCTCGAACGGCGGCTCCAGACGATCGTCTACCGGAAAGGCTACGCGAATACGATCGACCAGGCCCGGCAGTTCATCGTCCACGGACACATCACTGTCGGCGACCGCCGGGTCCGGGTGCCCTCCTACACCGTCGACGCGAGCGAGGAGACGACCGTCGGCTTCGAGGACACGTCGCCGATCTCGGACGAACTGCACCCCGAGCGCGCGGAGGAGTAACCCATGGCAGACACAGACACAACCTGGGGCATCGCCCACGTGCACGCATCGTTCAACAACACGATCATCACGATCACCGACCAGACCGGCGCGGAGACGATCGCCAAGTCCTCCGGCGGGACGGTCGTCAAGCAAAACCGCGACGAGGCCTCGCCGTACGCCGCCATGCAGATGGCAGAGACGGTCGCCGAGCAAGTAAAAGCCGAGGGCATCGACGGCGTCCACGTCCGGGTTCGCGGCCCCGGGGGCAACCAGCAACAGAGCCCCGGTCCGGGCGCCCAGGCGACGATCCGCGCGCTGGCCCGGTCGGGACTGGAGATCGGCCGCATCGAGGACGTCACGCCGATCCCCCACGACGGCACCCGCGCGGCGAAAAACTCGGGCTTTTGACCATGGCCGACTACGACGTCGAGTTCGTCGAGCGCGGCGACTGGGAGGCGCGTTTCGTCGTGCGTCCAATCACGCCGGCCTTCGCAAACAGCATTCGGCGGGCGATCATCGCGGACGTGCCCACGCTCAGTGTCGACACCATCCGGGTGATCGAGAACTCGAGTGTCATGTTCGACGAGCAGATCGGACTCCGCCTGGGGCTGGTGCCCCTGACGACGCCCCCCGGCGAGTTCGAGATCGGCGACACGGTGACGCTGGCGCTCGACGTGACCGGGCCCGACACCGCCTACTCCGGGGACCTCGTCTCGCCCGAGCCGGACGTCGAGCCGGCCGAGGATGGAATTCCGATCATCGATCTGAATGAGGGCCAGCGCCTCGAGGTCGAGGCAGAGGCCACCCTGGATCGCGGCCGCGACCACGCCAAACACCAGGGCGGGGTCGCGGTCGGCTACCGACACCTCCAGCGCGTCGAGGTCGTCGGCGACCGCGGCGAGTTCGCCGACGAGGACCCGCAGATCCTGCGGGGGGTCATCGAGGAGGCCGCGGCCGACCACGCCGCCGGCGACGCCACCGACGGCGAGTTGGTCCCGACCGAACGGTTCGGGAACGACCTCACCGAGCGGTACCCTGGCAAGGAACTGGCGGTCTCGGACGTCGAGGACGCCTTCGTCTTTCACGTCGAGACCGACGGCTCGCTCACGATCGACGAGCTCGTCCTCGAGGCCGTCGGCACCATCGAGTCCCGGGCGAGCGAGCTCAAACGGAAGGTGCAGCTGTAAGATGATCCGGGATTCCCCGCGCCGCGCGGAGACCGAAAGGAGTTTGGGGAATCCACCGGAACCGAGAGACGCGTGCAGGGATAGCCAAGTCAGGTCAACGGCGCAGCGTTCAGGGCGCTGTCCCGTAGGGGTCCGCAGGTTCAAATCCTGCTCCCTGCACTTTTTGAGAGGTAGGTCATGAGCAAGACAAATCCACGACTGACGAGTCTTATCGCCGACCTGAAGTCGGTCGCGCGAGCGGACGGCGGCGACGTCTGGAGCGACGTTGCCGAGCGCCTAGAGAAACCCCGGAGCACCCACGCGGAGGTCAACCTGGGGCGGATCGACCGCTACGCGCGCACAGACGAGACCGTCGTCGTCCCGGGGAAGGTCCTCGGCAGCGGCGTCCTCCAGACGGAGGTCACCGTCGCGGCCGTCGACTTCTCGGGCACGGCGGAGACGAAAATCGAACAGGTCGGCGAGCCGATCCGTCTCGAACAGGCACTCGAAGACAACCCCGAGGGATCGAACGTGCGGGTGATCCGATGAGCGCGAGCTTCGATCCCGACGCCGTGATCGACGCCCGGGACTGTGTCGTCGGCCGGGTCGCCTCGGAGGTGGCCGAGCGCGCGCTGGCGGGCGAGCGCCTCGCCGTGGTCAACGCGGAGCGGGCTGTCATCACCGGCCGGGAAGAACAGATCAAAGACAAGTACAAACAGCGCCGCGAGCACGGCTCCGATCGGGGCCCGCACTACCCGAAACGGCCCGATCGGATCTTCAAGCGCTCGGTCCGGGGGATGGTGCCGTACAAGCGCCCGCGGGGTCGGGAGGCCCTCAAGAACGTCCGGGCATACGTCGGCAACCCCTACGACGAGGCGACCGAGCTCATCGAGGACGCCTCGCTCGACCGGCGCTCGACGATCAAGTTCGTCTCGCTGGGCGAGATCAGCGACACGCTCGGAGCAAACGTCACATGGTAACGAACACATCCGGCAAAAAGAAGACGGCGATCGCGCGCGCAACAGTCAGAGACGGCACCGGCAAGGTCCGGGTCAACGCCCGGCCGGTCGAACTGGCCGACCCGGAGACGGCCCAGCTGAAGATGACCGAGCCGTTCCGGGTCGTCGAGACGGAGTTACGAGACGAGGTCGACATCGACGTGACCGTCGAGGGCGGCGGCGTCATGGGCCAGGCAGACGCCGTCCGGACCGCCATCGCCCGCGGGCTCGTACAACACACCAACGACGCCGAGCTCCGGGACGCGTACATGGCCTTCGACCGGTCGCTGCTGGTCAACGACGTCCGCCAGAGCGAAGCTAAAAAGTGGGGCGGCCCCGGCGCTCGGGCCCGCTACCAGAAGTCCTACCGGTGATCACCCATGATGGTCCCAGTTAGGTGTTTCACGTGCGGTCGCGTCATCGGCAGCGATTGGGAGGAGTTCAAGGCCCGCACCCGCGAGGCCGAGAGCCCCGAGGACCCAGAGGCGGTCCTCGACGAGATGGGCGTCGACCGACACTGCTGTCGGCGGATGCTGGTCTCGCACAAGGACCTCGTCGACATCGTGGCACCGTACCAGTAATGGTCCGAGACAACCGCTACGAGAAGGCCCGGATCCTCGGGGCCCGCGCCCTGCAGGTCGCCTACGGCGCGCCGGTGTTGGTCGACACCGAGCAGTCCGAGCCGATCCTCATCGCCGCAGAGGAGTACGACGCGGACGTACTCCCCTTCACCGTCCGGCGGGGCGATCACCAGTGACGCTGGTCACGGATCTCGGCCTGCGGCGGGTGCTCGACTCCCGGGGCGACCCGACGGTCGAGGCCGAGGTCCGGACCGAAAACGGCGGCCGCGGGCGCGCACAGGCCCCCGCGGGAGCGAGTACCGGCGCCCACGAGGCCGTCGAGCTGCCGGCCGGGGAGGCGATCGCCGCCGCACGCGAGCACGCGGTCCCGCGGCTGGTCGGCGAGGTCTACGCCGGCGACCAGCGGGCGGTCGATCGGGCCCTGCGGGCGGCCGACGGCACCGACCAGTTCTCGACGATCGGGGCAAACAGCGCGGTCGCGATCTCGATGGCGGCCGCACACGCCGCCGCCGACGTGCTCGGTGCGCCACTCTTCCAACACCTCGGGGGAACCTTCCGCGGCGAGACGCCGGTGCCGCTCGGCAACGTGCTGGGTGGCGGCGCTCACGCGGCCGGTGGGCCAGATATCCAGGAGGTGCTCGCCGTTCCCGTCGGCGCGCCCTCCGCAGAGGACGCCGCCTTCGCGAACGCCGCCGTCCACGCGGCCGTCGGCGACCGGCTCGCCGACCGCGGGCTCGCGCCCGGCCTCGGCGACGAGGGAGCCTGGGCGCCCGGGATCGACGACCGGACCGCCCTCGCGGTGGTCGCCGCGGCGGTCGAGGCGGTCTCTGAGGAGGTCGGCTTCGAGATCGGCCTCGGCGTCGACGTCGCCGCAACCGAGCTGTACGACCCCGAGGCCGAGCGGTACCGGTACGCCGATCGGACCCGAGACGCCGACGAGCAGCTGGCCTACGTCGCGGAGCTGATCGACGACAACGACCTGCTGTACGTCGAGGACCCGTTCGCGGAGGAGGCCTTCGAGGCGTTCGCCGCGCTCGGCGACCAGGCGGGCGAGGCGCTGATCTGCGGCGACGACCTGTTTGTCACCGACGTCGGCCGGATCGAACGCGGCGTCGAGCGGGGCGCGGCAAACAGCGTCCTGATCAAGCCCAACCAGGTCGGGACCCTTTCGGGGGCCGTCGACGCGATCGAGCTGGCGACCCGATCCGGGTACACCCCGGTAGTCTCACACCGCAGCGGCGAGACGACCGACGCGACGATCGCACACCTTGCCGTCGCGACCGGCGCGCCGTATATCAAAACCGGCGCCGTCGGCGGCGAGCGCACCGCGAAGCTGAACGAACTCATCAGGATCGAACGCAACACATGAGCGAACGTGACACAGACGACCCGGAGGACTCGGCGGCCGCGGAGACGGCCGCGGAGGCGGCCGGGACCGACACCGACGCAGCGACCGCCGGCGACGAGCCGGCCGAACAGACCGAGCCGACCGACGACGAGCCGGCCCTCGACGAGGACGTGCTCGGCGACGAGGAGGCGGACCTGCTGATCCCCGTCGAGGAGTACCTCGGGGCCGGCGTTCACATCGGCACCCAACAAAACACCACGGACATGGAGCGGTTCATCCACCGGGTCCGGACCGACGGGCTGTACGTGCTCGACGTCTCCCAGACCGACAGCCGGATTCGAACCGCGGCGGAGTTTCTGGCCGGCTACGACCCCGAGCAGATCCTGGTCGCGTCCTCGCGCCAGTACGGCCGGTACCCCGCCGAGCAGTTCGCCGACGCCGTTGGCGCCCGCGCCCGGACCGGCCGGTTCATTCCGGGCACGCTCACCAATCCCCAGTACGACGGGTACATCGAACCCGACGTGGTGGTCGTCACCGACCCGATCGGCGACTCCCAGGCGGTCACCGAAGCGATCACGGTCGGCATCCCCGTCGTCGCGATGTGTGATTCGAACAATACGACGAGCAACGTCGACCTGGTCGTCCCGACAAACAACAAGGGTCGCAAGGCGCTGTCGGTGGTCTACTGGCTGCTGGCAAACGAGACTCTCGACCAGCGGGGCGCGGAGCCCGCCTACGCGCTCGAGGACTTCGAGAGCGCGATCTGACGGGGTGTCCGATTTCCTGCCTGGCGCACGTTCGACCGAGCATGAGTGAGACGCTCGCAAACGCGCTCGTCGGCGCCGTCGTGACGACCGTCACCGCCCCGATCGTTCCGGGCGCGCCGCTCGTCGGGGGCTTGGCCGCAGGGTACCTCCAGCGGGGCGACCGGACGGATGGCGTCCGCGTCGGCGCGCTGTCCGGCGGACTGGCCTTTCTTCCGCTCGTCTTTCTCGCGGTCGCGTTCGGCGGGCTCCTGGTGGGGCTGGTCGGCGCGGGACCGCCCGGCGCCGGCCTCCTCGGCGGTCTCGGCGTCGTGGTACTGTCTCTGCTGGTCGTCGTCGGGCTGGTGTATCTGGTCGTTCTCGGCGCCGTCGGCGGGTGGGTCGGCGCGTACCTCGCCGCCGAGACCGACATTTGAAACACCCTCGGGACCCAGACTACCGACGATGACGATGTCGAGCGCCCCCGGTAAGGTCTACCTGTTCGGGGAACACGCGGTCGTGTACGGCGAGCCCGCGGTGCCGTGTGCGATCCGGCGCCGGGCCGAGGTCACCGTCCGCGAGCGCGACCGCGGGCTCCGGGTCCAGGCCGGCGATCTCACCCTCAGCGGCTTCGCTGTCGAGTACGACAGCGCCGAGGCCGACCGCCCGGATCTTGACGCCCCCGACGCGCTGGTCGATGCGGCCCTGGGGTACATAAACGAGGCCGTCGCGCAGGCCCGGGACGCCGCCGACGCCCCGGGGACCGGCTTCGAGGTCGTCGTCGACAGCGAGATCCCCCTCGGCGCGGGGCTCGGCTCGTCGGCGGCCGTGACCGTCGCCGCGATCGACGCCGCGACCCGCGAGCTCGGCGTCGACCTCGATCGGTCGGCGCTCGCGGACCGGGCCTACCGGGTCGAGAACGCCGTCCAGGGCGGCCAGGCCTCCCGGGCCGACACGTTCTGCTCGACGATGGGCGGGGCCGTTCGGGTCGAGGGGGCGGACTGTCGCGCGATCGACGCGCCGGATCTGCCCTTCGTGATCGGGTACGACGGCGGCGCCGGCGACACTGGCGCGCTGGTCGCGGGCGTTCGAGAGCTGCGCGAGCGCTATGAGTTCGCGGCTGACGCGGTCGCGGCGATCGGCGACCTGGTCCGGCGCGGCGAGCGGGCGCTGGCGGCCGGCGACCGCGCCGAGCTGGGCCGGCTAATGGACTTCAACCACGGGCTGTTGTCGGCGCTCGGGGTCTCCTCGCGGTCGCTCGACGCCATGGTCTGGGCGGCTCGGAACGCCGGCGCAGCCGGCGCGAAGCTGACCGGCGCCGGGGGCGGGGGCTGTGTGGTCGCGCTCGACGAGACCAACGAGACGCTCACCGCACTCGAGTACACGCCCGGCTGCGAGGACGCCTTCCGGGCGGCGCTCGACACCGCCGGCGTCCGGGAGGAGTCGTGACGACCGTCCTCAAGCTCGGGGGCAGCGTCATCACCGACAAGGGCGAGCCCGAGACGATCGACCGCCCGGCGCTCGCGAGCGCGGCGGCCACGCTCGGGCGCGGTGCTCCCCGGCGGCTCGTGCTCGTCCACGGCGGGGGCAGCTTCGGCCACCACCACGCCGACGTCCACGGCGTCTCCTCGACGGCCGGCACCCGCGAGGCCGCGGCCGTCACCGCGATCCACGACGCGATGGGTCGGCTCAACGCCGCTGTCGTCGCCGCCCTCCAGGAGGAGGGGCTGTCCGCCGTGCCGGTCCGCCCGCTCTCGGCGGCGGTCAAGCCGGACGCCGGCTCGACGACCGGCTCCGAGACCGGCCGGTCGCTCGGTCTGGCGACCCGTCCGGTCCGAGCGTTGCTCGCGGAGGGGTTCGTTCCGGTGTTGCACGGCGACGTCGTCGCGACGCCCGGCGAGGGCTGTACCGTCGCGAGCGGCGACGCGCTCGTGGCCGCGCTCGCAGCCCGACTCGCCGCCGACCGGGTCGGGCTGTGCACGACGGTCCCGGGCGTGCTCGACGCCGACGGCGCGGTGATCGACGAGATCGACAGCCAGGCGGCGGTCGCCGACGTCCTCGGCGACGCGGCGGCGACCGACGTCACCGGCGGGATGGCCGCGAAAGTGGAGACGCTGCTCGGGATCGAGGCCCCGGCCTCGATCTTCGGTCCCGACGCGCTACCGGAGTTTCTCGCGGCCGGGACCGCCGGGACCGTCGTTCGGTGACGATCGGTCGGCCGATCAACGTGTTTTTACCCGTTGCATCCGGATACTGACGTAACCGAGCACACGGTCGCCCGGGGTTGGGTGACCGGTCCGCGGCCGACCGACGGCGTCACCGCCGCGCGGCGGCGCGCCCGACGGCGGCGGACTCCGGCCGGCACCGGCTGGCCAGTCGGTCGACCAGCCCCCCGTGGCGAGCGCCTCGGAGTGATACATATGGAAATCGAAATCGCAACGATTGGCGGTTACGAGGAAGTCGGTCGGCAGATGACTGCCGTCCGGGCCGGCGACGACGTGGTCGTGTTCGACATGGGGTTGAACCTCTCGAAGGTGTTGATCCACGACGATGTCGAGACAGAGCGGATGCACTCGCTGGACCTGATCGACATGGGCGCGATCCCGGACGACCGGGTGATGGCCCAGCTCGAAGGCGACGTCCAGGCGATCGTGCCGACCCACGGCCACCTCGATCACATCGGCGCCATCTCGAAGCTCGCCCACCGGTACAACGCGCCGGTGGTCGCGACGCCGTTCACGATCGAGCTGGTCAAACGACAGATCCAGGGCGAGGAGAAGTTCGGCTTCCAGAACGACCTGATCAAGATGGAGGCCGGCGAGCAGATGCGGATCGGCGAAGGGCTCGATCTCGAGTTCGTCAACGTCACCCACTCGATCATCGACGCGATCAACCCCGTCCTGCACACGCCGGAGGGCTCGATCGTCTACGGGCTCGACAAGCGGATGGACCACACGCCCGTGATCGGCGACCCGATCGACATGCAGCGGTTCCGCGAGATCGGCCGCGAGGGCGAGGGAGTGCTCTGTTACATCGAGGACTGTACTAACGCCGGTGACCAGGGCCGCACCCCAAGCGAGTCGGTCGCCCGCCGGCACCTCAAAGACGTGATGTACAGCGTCGAGGACCACGACGGCGGGATCGTCGCGACGACGTTTTCCTCACACATCGCCCGGGTGAAGTCGCTGGTGGAGTTCGCGGACGATATCGGGCGCAAACCCGTGCTGTTGGGCCGCTCGATGGAGAAGTACTCGGGCACGGCCGAACAGCTCGATTTCGTCGAGTTCCCCGAGGACCTGGGGATGTACGGCCACCGCAAGTCCGTCGACCGGACGTTCAAGCGGATCATGAACGAGGGCAAGGAGAACTTCCTGCCGATCGTGACCGGCCACCAGGGCGAGCCACGAGCGATGCTCACCCGGATGGGTCGGGGAGACACGCCGTACGATCTCACCGAGGGCGACAAGGTGATCTTCTCGGCGCGGGTGATTCCCGAGCCGACAAACGAGGGCCAGCGCTACCAGTCCGAGCAGCTGCTCCGGATGCAGGGCGCGCGCATCTACACCGACATCCACGTTTCCGGGCACCTCCGCCAGGAGGGCCACTACCAGATGCTCGACGCGCTCGAGCCCCAGCACGTGATCCCGGCCCATCAAGATATGAGCGGCTACTCGTCGTACGTCAACCTCGCCGAGGGCAAAGGCTACGAGACGGGCCGGGATCTGCACGTCACGCGCAACGGCAACATGATCCAGCTCGTCGAGTAATCCGTCACCGATGAGCCACCAGCAGGCCGTCGAGCGGGCGATCGAACGGCGCCGACAGATCGTCAACGACGCGATCGGCGTCGATCTTCCGATCCAGGAGCCGACCAAGCTCTACGAGGCCTCGCGGTACCTGCTCGACGCCGGGGGCAAGCGGCTCCGCCCGACGGTCCTGCTGCTCGCCGCCGAGTCACTCGCCGATGTCGAGCCGCTGTCGACGGATTACCGATCGTTCCCGGCGGCCGACGGGACCGTCGTCGACGCGCTGGCCGCGGCCGTGAGCGTCGAGATCATCCAGTCGTTTACCCTGATCCACGACGACATCATGGACGACGACGACATCCGTCGTGGTGTCCCGTCGGTCCACCGGCAGTACGACCTCTCGACGGCGATTCTCGCCGGCGACACGCTCTACTCGAAGGCCTTCGAGAACATGCTCTCGACCGGCGCCTCGGCCGAGCGGTCGGTCGAGGCCCTCTCGGAGCTGGCGACGACCTGTACGGAGATCTGCGAGGGACAGTCGCTGGACATCGACTTCGAGGCCCGCCAGGCGGTGACCCCCGACGAGTACCTCGAGATGGTCGAGCTGAAGACGGCGGTGCTGTACGCGGCGGCGGCGAGCATCCCGGCGATACTGCTGGGGTACGACGAGGCCGTCGAGCCGCTGCACAGCTACGGGCTCGACGTCGGCCGGGCCTTCCAGATTCAGGACGACCTGCTCGATCTCCTGACCCCGACGGAGACGCTCGGCAAACAGCGCGGCAGCGACCTCGTGAAGGGCAAACAGACGCTCGTCACCGTCCACGCCCGCGACAACGGCGTCGACGTCGACGGGCTCGTCGAGACCGACAGCGTCGAGGCGGTCACCGAAGCCGAGATCGACCGCGCCGTGGCCGAGCTCGAACGGACCGGCAGCATCCAGTACGCCAGCGAGACCGCGGCTGAGCTCGTCGAGAGCGGCAAGTCACACCTCGGCGCGCTCCCGGACAACCCCCCGCGAGACCGACTTGAGGAGATCGCCGATTACCTCGTCGAGCGTGAGTACTGACGCCTGCGGTCTGCCCGCTATCCCCGTCGACCGGCGGATCGCCACCCTCATAGCCGATCGGGGGCGCCCTCTCCTATGATCCGGGTCGCCTGGGGAGCGGGCGCGGCAGAGACGCCGATGGCTTCTTTCGACGCGGCGCTCGCCGAGGCGGGCGCTCACCAGTACAACATCCGCGAGCTGTCCTCGGTCATCCCGGCGGGCGTCGCGGTCGAGACCCCCGGCCGGCTCCCGACGCTCGGCGCCCCCGGGACGGCCGTGGACGCAGTCCTCGCCCGCCGGACCAGCCCGCCGGGCGAGCCGGCCGTCGCCGGGCTGGCCTGGGCCAGGGGCACCGAGGGCGAGGACCCCTTCGGGGTCGGAACCTTCTACGAGGCTGACGGCACCAACCAGGGTCGGGTCCGCGAGCGGCTCCAGTCCGGCATCGCTCGCGGCGCCGCGCTCAGGGAGATCGATCCCGTCGAGCCGGAGTTTCGCGTCGTCGAGACCGGCTCCGAAGAGTACCACGCGAGCGCGGTCGTGCTCGCGGCCTACGGCGACGCCGAGCCGCTGGTGTGAGCCGGCCGGCCCGCCAGCGAGTGGGCGCTCGGGGTTACCGCCGTTCGATCGGCACGAACGCCCGGTCGGTCGGCCCGACGTACCGCGCCCGCGGCCGGATGAGCCGGTTCGTGGCCTGGTACTCGAGTACGTGTCCGACCCACCCGCCGACCCGCGACATCGCGAATATCGGCGTGTACATGTCCTCTGGGATCCCGAGCTTGTGGTAGACCGCCCCCGAGTAGAAGTCGACGTTCGGGGCGATCCCCTTCTCGAGAAATGACAGCTCCTCGGTGAGGTACGCCTCGATTCCGCGGGTGTACTCGAGCCAGCGCCGGTCGCCGTCGGCGGCGCTCAGCTCCCCGAGCCGGTCCCGGAGGATCTCCGCTCGGGGATCGGTCACGTCGTAGACCCGGTGGCCCCAGCCGGGGATATGCTCGCCGGCCTCGACGCGGTCTCGCGCCCACTCGGTGGCCGACTCCCCGGCCCGGTCGATCTCCGCGAGCACCTCGATCACGTCCTGGTTCGCGCCCCCGTGCAGCGGCCCCGAGAGCGCTCCAACTCCGGCCACGACCGCGCTGTAGATGTCGGCGAACGTCGAGGCGACGGTGATTGCGGCGAACGTCGAGGCGTTGAACCCGTGGTCGGCGTGCAGGGTCAGCGCCATATCGAAGGTGTCCGCGGCCACCTCGTCGGGGGGATGGCCGGTGAGCATCCGCAGGAAGTCGGCGGCATGGCCGTACTCCTCGTCCGGGGGGATCGGCTGCTCGCCGCGGCGCAGCCGGTCGTAGGCCGCCAGGATCGTCGGCATCTTGGCGGCGATCCGGCGGCCCTGCTCGCGGGTCCCGGCGACGTCCTGTGGCTCGCCGCCCGCCGAGGGAGCGGTCGCAGACAGCGCGGAGACGGCCGTCCGCAGCGCCGCCATCGGCGTCTCTCCTGTCTCGGCGAGGTCCGCGAGCAGGTCCTCCACGGCGGGCGCGAGCGCGCGATCGGCCGCGAGGGCGTCCCGAAACTCGCCGAGTTCGTCCCGGGTCGGAAGCCGCTCGTGCCAGAGCAGGTACAGGACCTCCTCGAAGCTCGCCGACTCGGCGAGATCGCCGATCTCGTAGCCGCGGTAGACAAGCCGCCCGGCGGTCCCGTCGACGTCACTGAGGGCCGTCTCGTCGACGACGACGCCTTCGAGTCCCCGCCGGAGCTCGTCGCCCATGTAGTTCGGTTCGACGGCGACGACAAAAAACCCAGCGCGGCCGTTCTCTTCCGGGACCGAACCGCTAAAGAACGTGGCACGACCACCAGCAATAATGACGCAACTGGGCACGGCGGCCGCGAGCCCCGGGGAGATCGACACCGGGCGTCTCGTAATCGGCGAGACGCGCGACGGGAGCCCGGCGGGACTCCCGGTCGCGGTCGTCAACGGCGCCGACGCCGGGCGAACGCTGTACGTGCAGGCCGCGAGCGACGGCGACGAGCTCAACGGCGTCGGCGTGATCCGTCGGGTCGTCCCGCGGCTCGACCCCGGCGAACTCTCCGGGGCAATCCTCATCGTCGGCGTCGCGAACCTGTTTGGCTACCGGGTCGGCGAGCACCGCAACCCCATCGACGACACCAAGCTCAACCGGGCGTACCCGGGATCCTCGGAGGGGTCGACGACCGAGCGGATCGCGGCCGCTACCTTCGAGGCCGCCAAGCGGGCCGATCTCGCCGTGGACCTCCACCAGGGCTCTACCTCCCGGATGATCGAGGAGACCCGGATCCGGTGTGGCCGGCGTCACCGCCTGCACGACCGGTGTCTCGACCTCGCGAAGGCGTTCGGGTGTGGACACGTTCTCGACCAGAAAGGCCCCGACGGACAGCTCGCCCGCGTGGCACCTGACGAGGGGATCCCGACGATCGACCCCGAGCTCGGGGGCTCCGTCGGGCTCGACGAGGCGAGCGTCCAGGTCGGTGTCGACGGCGTGTTCAACGTGCTCCGGTCGTATGACTTTCTCCCCGGACGGGCCACGACCGGGCCACAGACCCGCGCGACCGGTTTCGACCAGTACGGTGCCCCTGCCGGTGGGCTGGTCGACTTCGAAGTGAGCCTCGGCGAGCGGATCTCCCGCGGCCGGACGCTGTTTACCGTTACCGACGTGTTCGGCGAACAGAAAGCGACCGTCACTGCCGACTCCGATGGCATCTTCTGGCGGACCCGACGCCGCCCGCAGGTCGCGACCGGTGAGTACGTCTGTTCTGTCGGTACGGACATCGACTCGTACTGAAACCTCTCAGACGACACGACAGTCTCGTTTGCACTACGGTATCACGTTCTACCACTACAATTAGCAGAGTCTGTGTTTTCGGATGTATCCTTATGACGGGGTCAGGCTGGATGCTAGTATGCACAGGCCACTCAAATCGTCCGACGGCCGGAAGCTGCCGCTCGGGGACGCGATCACCGGCGGCGCGATCACGGCGGTCGGGACCGCAACCGGGAGCGCGGCGGCGACGATCGCGATGGCGTGGGCTGGATTAGCGCTCGGGTCGATTACCGGAACGGACACGATCGGTTCGGTAGTCGAGCTCGAACGGCGCGCGACGGCCACCGCCGACGGCGAGCTCGACACGCCGGTTCGCTCGACGCGGGCCGACGAGTTCGGCCGGATGTACGACGCGATCGACACGATGGGACGATCGCTCGCCGCCGAGATCGGCGTCGTCACCGTCGACGCCGAGTCCGTCTACCTGTTCCAGTCGATTGGCTCGTGACGACGCCGATCCTGGTCGGGTACGTCGGGCACGTTGCCGGCGCGCCCCGAAAGTGGATCGTCGGCGTCGGGCTCGCCGACGCGGCGATGATCATCGCCTACCTCGATGCCGTCGCGAAGATGCCGTACGTCTACTTCGTCTGGCGCGAGCGGTTCGGGTTCGCCGACCAGCCGGAGACGCGGTCGAGCTCTCGACCACCGGTCTTGACGGGTCCGACCCGGCCGGCTCCGTCTCCGACGACTGAGCCGTCTCCGCGGCTCCCCGTCCCCGATCGACCGTTCGACGGTCCGACCACGACCAATCTGACCTCCGAACCGCCCGCATCTCCCACAAGTCGACACGGATCCGGCCGTACATTTAATTGATCGGGCTCACAACGTGTGTCCTAACACACGTTGGGGCGTGTGGGGTGGTGACGAGTCGTTGTCGACAGCCGTCAACGAAACCTGTAAGATCCAGTTATTTACTATAAGAAAATATAAGAAAAATTTAATGATACGGCTGTTTATGTGTTAGGTGTACCATGGAAGACAGCAAGGTCGGGGCGTTCCTGCGGGAACACCCCAAGCTGCTGGGCGCACTGTTCGGAGCAACCGTTCTGCTGTCGCAGGC
>CAYRQD010000015.1:39379-60680 GCA_964426325.1 uncultured Halobacteriales archaeon
TCGAGCGCCCCGTACAGCGGAAAGCCCTGGTTGAGCAGCTTCGCGATCGTCTCGCCCATGCCGACGGCACGATCGCTCAGGATCTCGTTGAGCGTGACGATCCCGCCGACGGCGCCGGCCTCGATCAGCGCCCGTCCCTGCCGGTAGGAGTTACACGCGTTCAGCAGGAACGACTCGACGCCGACCGCGTCGATCGTCGTCGCGTCGAGCTTGCCGTCCGTACAGACGAGTCCGTCGGCCTCGGTGTGACCGATGTAATGGAGGAACTGCTGGTCGCGTTCGAGCGTCGCCCGGAGCTGCTCGGCCGTGAGGTTCCGGCGGACGGTCACCTCGAAGGGAAGCTCCTCGCGGTCGCCGTAGACCTGCGAGACCAGGTCGCGCTCTTCGGCCATCCGGGTGTCGTTCGAGACGACGGTAATCGAGATGTCGCCCGCGGTCAGCTCCCGGTCAAAGCGGTTGTGAAAGGCCTCGGTGAGCAGCTTCGTGCCCCCGATCGGCACTCCCTCCCCGATGTACGCCTGCTCGATCGCCTCGGCTCGGTCGAGCTGAACGTACTCCGTCTCGGCGACCGACTCGCTGGTTCCGCGGGTCAGTCCCGACGCCGCGCCGCCAGCCCCGGAGCGGGACTGCGACCGCCCGGCTTCGAGCTCGGCTCCGGGCTGTCCGTCGACCTCGGGGTCCGACGCGACTGGTGCTCCCGCCCGGTCGGTCGTCCCGGCGGTCGTCCGGATGATCCCGAGGTCGTTCGCGACGAACGGGAGCCGCTCGATCGCCTCGGCGGACGGCTCGACGTGGGCGGTCAGGCGCCAGTCGGGCACCGCCGGCGCGACCGCCTCGAACGGCACCGACAGGTAGGCCGCGAGTCGCTCGGATAGCGGTCGCTCGTACAGCTCCCGGAACTGCAGGTCCGTCCGCTCCTCGAGCTGTGCGCGCTCGTGGAGGTCGATCTCGTACAGCCCGTCGGTCCGGGTCGCGCAGTCGAGGACGAACACCTGCTTGAGCGTCCGCGCGACCGCCCGCTCGAACTCCGGCGCCGTCAGGTCGTGCTCGAAGCCGGTCGCGGGCGCCCGCAGCGTCGGCCGCTCGCCGGGGACGACCCGGGCGCCCAGGTAGTAGGCGAGCGACGCGACCGGGAGGACGTGCCTGTGCGTGGCCGGCACCGCGATCTCGACGCCCGTCTCGGGCGGCCGGGCGACCTCCGGAACGGCGAGTTCGTCGCCGAACTCGACCGCCGGCGGGTGTCCGCGCAGCGTCGGCCAGGAGCGCTCGGGGCTGGTCGTCTTCAGCGCCGACCCGAAGGCGCTGATCGCGGCCATCATGTCCGCCGGTGCCGCTGTCGTCGTGATCGTCGCCGCCGGGCGCTCGTGCCGCGACCGGGCGCCGACCCGGACCGTCCGCAGCCCGTCGAACTCGACGTGCGTCTCGACGGCGAGCTGGGTGACCGTCAGGGGGCCGTCGAGTTCGAGGTAGGTCTTGACCTGCGTGCTCAACTCGAGCACGTACGATCCCTCGCCGAGCTCGATATCGTCGAGCTGGTCGACCTTCGCGACCATCCTCCCCGAGCCGTCCCTGACGATGACGGCCACGCTCGGGGTCGGCAGCGTGACCGCTCCGGCGGTTACGCGGACGCCGCTGTCGACGGGATGGTAAAACGGCTCCGGATCGACGGGCGTCGGGGTCGTCGGCCGCCCGGTCTCGAGCCGCGCTCTGGTCTGTTCGAGCGTGTCGACGACCGTCAGTCCGGTGTCGTCGGGCTCGAACGAGAGGATCGATTGCTCGTCGTCCATTCCGACCGTCTGAACTAACACGTGCCGGCGGTAAATGAAAAACGTTCGGGCGCCCTGCCGTTCTCCGCGCGCGACAGTCGTTAGTTCAGGCCGCCGACGCCGCTGGGGGCCTCCGGGAGGTCGTTGGGGACGACCTCGATCCCGAGTTCCTCGAGGGCCTCGCGCATGTGTTCGGTCTTGGCGTACTCGGCGCCGGCGGCCTCGCGGATCCGCTGGGTCTCGGCGAGCACCTCGCCGCGGCGCCCGTCGGGGAACTGGAACTTGTCGGCGGTGAGTTCGATGACCAACCCGTCGTGGTCGCGGGTGTACAGCGACAGGAACACCCCCCGGTCGAAGACGTTGTACGACCGGCCGGCCGCCTCGAGCGCCTCGGCGACCTCGTCGAACCGCTCGGGAACGATATTGAAACACAGGTGATGGACGCCGCCGACGCCGGTCCGCTGCGGCCCTCCGCTCGACTGCCGGTCGTCGCTGACGAAGAAGGTGAGGATGGTTCCGTCGCCCGTATCGAAAAACAGGTGGGTCTGTGAGGGGTCGTCGAGGTTGGGCTGGCGGAGCACGAGCGGCATGCCGAGCAGGTCCCTGTAGAACTCGACGGTTGCCTCCGCGTTACTGCCCCAGATCGTGATGTGATCGGTTCCGGTGGTCCGGAACGGGCTCTCCGGCGGCGTCGCGGTGACTGGCTGATCTGGCATACCGTTTGTTGGGCCCGTTCGGTGTTATGCCCGTCGGCTCCGCGGGGCCCTCAGGCGGCGCCGACGGCCGCGAGCAGCGCGAACAGCGCGTCGCCGTACGTGAGAGAGACGATCAGCCCCGCGAACAGCGGCACGAGAAACGGGATCCCGGGCGAGATCCACACGACCTCCTCGCTCGTGAGCGTCTCTAGACCCTCCCGGAGCTGATCGGGCGTGGTACCGTAGGCCGAGCCGTCGATCGAGTCGAGAAACGCCTCCGCGCCCCAGGGGTCGTCGTACTCGGTGGCGTCGCCTGCCGCCGGGACCGTTCGCCCGTCGGGATCTCTTGAGCCGCCGTCCGCGACGATCGAGCCGTCCCCCGGCGGGTTCGGCTCCGCCGGGAGCGAATCGGGGTCGCGGTACCGCGCCGGCGCCGCCCGGAGTTCGGCCAGCGAACTGCCCCGCCAGGCGAGGTACATCCGTAGCGCGTCGAGATCGAGGCGCCGCCAGCTGAAATACGCCCGCAGCCCCGACGGCGAGAGGTCGTCTCGCAGCCGCCGGTCAGGAAATTCGAGCAGGCTGCCGTACCGCTCGGTGGCCTGGTCCCACGTGATCGGCGTCGCGACGAACATCCCCGGCGACCGGTAGCCCGTCGCGGCGTTTTTTACCGCGAGTCCGAGCGGGTAGGCCGCTCCGGCCAGGACGGCGTTTGCTAGGATCGTCAGCGAGAACACCCCGATCGCCGTCTCGACGACCGGCACCGTCTCGACGATCTCGAGTCCCAGCGCACTCACGTCGTACGCCGGAAAGGTCGGAAAGAGCACGGCGATCACGAAAAACGCCTTCGCGTCGGCCCCGCCGAAGCCGCCGAGCCACCAGAACGCGTAGGCCAGCGGCACCACGAACCCGACGCTGAGCGCCACCCGGAGGAGAAATTGCTGACGCTCGAGGCTACTCGCCCCGCCGAGCGCGAGCAGCTCCCAAGCGAGCAGGACCGCCCCCAGTCCGGCAAGCGGGAGCCATAGCCGATTCGGAATCCGCCGGGTGCGGATATCCCGCCAGGCGACGTAGCCGAAGTACGGCAGCGCCAGCAGGCGGAGCAAGTCGGGGCCGCTGGCGACGCTGAGCCCGAGCACACCGGGCGTGTGCGCCAGGCCGTGTTAGCGTTTGCGTCTCCCGGATCACTTGGCCCGGCCGGTCAGAGGCACGACCACGGTTTCTCCCGACCCGATCGCCCCCCGCTCGCGCAGCGCGGCCAGGGCCGCCGGTCCGACCGCGCAGGTCGGCTCGACGGTGAGTCCGTTATGATGAAGCCTCTCGAGGTGTCGACGGGTCCGCTCGGCGCCGACCGCGAGCGCGTCGCCGCCGGTCTCGTCGACGGCCGCGAGGATCTGCTCGCCCCGGGCGGGTTCGCGGACCTGGATCCCGTCGGCGGCCTCGTTGTCGCCGCGGGCGGCGGCCGCGCCGTGTCTGGCCGCCACCAGCGGCGCCGCACCGGCGGCCTGGCCGGCGTACAGCCGGGGGATCGAGTCGATCTCTCCGGCCGTGCGGAGCGCCCGGAAGCCCCGGTAGGCGCCAAGCAGCAGCGTGCCGTGTCCGGTCGGGATCACCGCGGCGTCCGGGGCGCCCCCGAGCTGGTCGACGATTTCGACGGCGATCGAGGCGGTCCCGGCGAAAAACGCCGGCTGCCAGGCGTGGCTGGCGTACCAGCCCCGGCTGCGCTCGACGGCCTCCTGACAGGCCTCGGTCACGGCCCGCCGCGAGCCCTCCACCCGGACCAGCTCTGCGCCGGTGCGCTCGATCGCCCGTAGCTTCCCCTCCGGAGCGTCCGCCGGCACGTAGATTTCGGCGTCGATACCGGCCCGGGCGGCGTATGTCGCGATCGCCGCGCCGGCGTTTCCCGATGAGTCCTCGAGCACGCGCTCGACGCCCAGCGCGTCGGCGAGCGAGACCGTCACCGCCGCCCCGCGGTCCTTGAAACTCCCCGTCGGGGTCACAGATTCGAGCTTGTAGGTCGTGTCGGGCTCGAGTCCGTCGAGTAGCGGCGTCCAGCCCTCGCCGAGGCTCACCCGGCGCTCGACCGGCGCCAGCCCGCCCGCCCAGACTCCCCGATCGCGGTCGATCGGCTCCGTGATCGAGAGCTCGGCCGCGAACTCGAGAGGGTGCCCACAGGCACACCGCCAGGCCTCCGTCGGCTCGTAGGCTCGCCCGCAGGCGGGACACTCGTAGGACGGGATCATCTACGCGAAGCCGAACTCCCGCCGGAGCTCCGTCTCGAGCCGGTCGACGTACGTCCCGAGTACCGCCTCGATCTCCTCGGGGTCGCCGTAGGCGCCGTCCACCCGCTCGGTCGCCTCGTCGGGCAGTTCGATCCGGAACCGGCCGTTGCCCTCGTAGACGGGTTCGCTCTCGGCGAGCACCTGTTGGTCGATCGCGTGGACCACGCTCGCGTCGTACTCGGCGTGCATCGTCTCGAACGCGCGAGTGTAGACCTGCTCGAGTTCCGCGAAATAGTGTTCGTACTTGTGCTCGAACTTCTCGGGGTCGAAGGCCGCCGTGCCGGCCCCGTCGTCTGTCCCGTCGCTCATTACCGGTGTTCGGGGCGGCGACGCAAAACGGCTATCGATCTTTAGGTTCCGTGCTGCCAGCTGTCCATGTACTCTTCCTGGGTCTCGGTCAGCTCGTCGAACTCGATTCCCTCGGCGGCCAGCTTCGTCTCGGCAACCTCCCGGTCGAGGCGGTCGGGCACCTCGTGGACGCCCGGCTCGTATGCCTCGCCGTCTGTCACGAGCTCTCGAACCGACACCGCCTGCACGCCGAAGCTCTGGTCCATCACCTCGATCGGGTGGCCCATCGAGACCGGCGCGGCGAGGTTGACCAGCCGCCCCTCTGCGAGCACGTGTAGCCGGCGGCCGTCGGCCATCTCGTAGGCGCGTAGCCCCTCGCGGGCCTCGTAACTGTCGACGGCCAGCTCTGCGAGCCCGTCGAGGTCGATCTCGACGTCGAAGTGCCCGGCGTTTGCCAGGATCGTCCCGTCGGCCATCCGATCGAAGTGCTCCTCGACAATCACGTCTCGGTTGCCGGTCGTCGTGATGAACACGTCGCCCTCCTCGGCAGCCTCGGCCATCGGCATCACGTCGTAGCCCTCCATGTGGGCCTCGAGGGCAAGCCGCGGATCGACTTCGGTGACGATCACGTCGGCGTTCTGGCCGGCAGCCTTCTTCGCGACGCCGCGTCCACAGTACCCGTAGCCGGCGACCACGACCGTCGAGCCCGCGATCGCGGTGTTTGTCGTCATCACGATCGAGGACAGCGCCGCCTCGCCGGTGCCGTGGACGTTGTCGAACAGCCGCTTCATCGGCGTGTCGTTGACCGCGAACATCGGGTACTCTAAGGCGTCGTCCTCGTCCATCGCCCGGAGTCGGTGGACGCCGGTCGTGGTCTCCTCGCACCCCCCGATGATCCCGTCGATCAGCTCCGGGTGGTTCTCGTGGATCGCAAACACCAGGTCGCCGCCGTCGTCGACCGTGATCGTCGGCTCGTGGCCGATCACCGCCTCGATCGCGTCGTAGTACGCCTCGTCCTCGACGCCCCGCCGGGCGTAGGAGGTGACGCCCGGCACGCCGTCGAGCGCGACGCTCACGTCGTCGTGGGTCGACAGCGGGTTACAGCCGGTGATCGCGACGTCGGCACCGCCGGCCGCGAGCAGCTCCGCAAGCACGGCCGTCTTCGCCTCGACGTGCATCGCCATCCCGACGCGCTCGCCGGCTAAGGGCTGCTCGTCGGTGAACTCCTCGCGCAGTGCCGACAGGATCGGCATCTGCTGGCGCGCCCACTCCATCTTGCGTTCGCCCTCCGTGCGGAGGCGCTCGGGCCTCTCGATCTGCTCGCTGATAGATGCGGTCATACGTTACGTGGGGCGCCGGCGGGCAAAACAGTACCGGACGAGGCCGGCGTGCCAGTCAGCCGGTCTCGTCGCTCTCGTCGTCGTCCTGCTCGTCCTCGCCATCGTCGTCATCCTCGTCGCCGTCGCCGGTCCTGGCGTCCTCGGGTGGGCCGCGGTCGTCGTCCCCGTCGGCTCCGGCGCCCTCGGGCGGACCAGACTCGCCGTTAGGCCCGGTGTCCTCGGGTGCCCCGGCGGTTGCGGTCACGAACTCGGCGACGACCGGTCCGAGCGGCTGATCGAGCCCCGCGTTCTGGACGCTCCCGATGAGGGCCGCCACGAACTGCCCGAACGGCGTGTCCGCCGGGCCGGCGCCGTCGTTCCCGCGGACGGTCGCGGTCCGCTCGACGGTGGTTCCGTTTGTCGTCGCCGACAGCGTCGCGTTCACCGTCTCCGCCGGAGCCTCGAGCACCACGTAGCCGTCCTCGTCGGTTCCGTAGATACTGGTCTCGCTCCAGTTGCCCTCGGCGGTCACCGTCACCGTCGCGTTCGCGACGCCAGCGCCGCCCTCGGTGACCGCAACGGTCACGTCGCCGGCGCCCTGCTGGACGCCGACCGCGAGCTCGGCCGCCCGTTCGCCCGGCGTCAGCTCGACGACGGTCGTCGCAGGCTCGTCGTCGGCCGCGGCCGCGATCTCGACGGTCACGGGCTCGTCGGCCGGGGGAGGTCGACCGTCCCGTTTGCGTCCGTCTCGTACTCGCCGAGGCCGACGTACGTGTCGGTTTCGTTCTCGCCCGCCTCGTCTGCAAGCGCGACCGTTACCGTCGCGTTCTCGACCGGCGTATCGTTTTGCGTGACCGTTACCGTCGGATCGCCGTCCGCGCCCGTCACGTCGACGGCCAGCCCGCCGGCCGCGGCACCGACGCCGACGGCCGCGACGAGCCCGACGGCCGCGACGAGCAGTATCTGCCTGATCGATCGCATTATCGAGGCCTGGTTTTCCGGTTGGATAAACAGGGAACGCCGTTAATCCCGATTCAACCGGATTAACCGCAGTGTCAGCCCGCGAAATCCCCGGCGGCTCTTGCGCTTCGGCTTTGAGGTTCCGAACGCAGAATCGAGTCCCGTCGAGTCCCGATCGGTCTCGATCAGTCGAACAATGCGCGCGCTCGCTCGTTCGCGCGCTCGCGGACGGCGGCCTCGTCGATCGTCATGAGCTCCCGGTCTCGCAGCAGCACCTGCCCGTCACAGACCGTGTGACGCACGTCGCTGCCCCGAGCGGCGTAGACGAGGTGGCTCACCAGGTCGTGTCGCGGCGTGAGGTGGACGGCGTCGAGATCCACCACCGCGAGGTCGGCGTTCGCGCCGGGCTCGATCCGTCCGCTGTCGATTCCGAGCGCTCGGGCACCGCCGGCGGTCGCCATTTCGACGACCGCGCGGGCGGGCACGGCGCTCGCGTCCTCTGCGGCGAGCTTTCCGACCATCGCGGCGTCGCGCATCTCGTCGAACATGTCGAGGTCGTTGTTCGAGCCCGCGCCGTCGGTGCCCAGCGCGACCGGCACGCCCGCCGCCCGGAGCTCGGCCGTGGGCGCTATTCCGCTCGCGAGTTTCATGTTCGAGGCCGGACAGTGTGCCACCGGCGTTTCCCGCGCCGCGAGCAGTTCGATCTCGGTCTCGTCGACGTGCACGCCGTGGGCGATGTGTGCGTTCTCGAGCAGGCCGAGCTCGTCGGCGTAGGCCAGCGGTCGCGTGTCGTGCTCTTCGGCGATCGGCTCGACTTCCCCCTCGGTCTCGTTTGCGTGAAAGTGGACGGGGAGCCCGGCCTCGCGGACCCGCGGGAGGTACTCCCGAAAGAACTGTTCGTCGACCGTGGTGAGGCTGTGCGGGGCGAACATCGTGGTGATCCGGCCCTCCGCGGTCCCGTCGTACTCTTGAGCGAAGGCGAGACTCTCCTCGAAGTCCCGCCGGGCGGCAGCCTCGTCCTTGCCGGCGCTGAGACAGCCCCGCCCCAGCCGCGCCCGCAGGCCCGTCTCCCTGACGGCCCGCGCGACCGCCGGCATCTCGAAGTACATATCGGCAAACGCCGTCGTCCCCGACCGGATCATCTCGGCGATCCCGAGTTCCGCGCCGATCCGGACGTCCTCGGCGTCGAGCTCGGCCTCGACAGGCCAGACGTCCTCCTTGAGCCACGCCTCGAGGGGTTTGTCGTCGGCCGCCCCGCGAAACAGCGTCATCGCGACGTGGGTGTGGGCGTTGATAAGCCCCGGGATGACGAGCCCGCCCGCGGCGTCGAGCCGGTGGTCGGCTCCGGCCGTCCCCGGATCGACGACGCCCTCGATCGTCCCCGCCCGGGAGTCGATCAGCACGTCGGCGCGCTCGACGGTCGCGTCCGGGCGGAGCACCCGTCCCCCGGCGACTACGAGCCTCTCCATGTCCCGCGATTTGTCGGCGCCGGTGATAAGCCCGTCGTGGCCGCGATCGGATCAGACTCCGAGCGCGCTCGCGATCGCCATGCTCTCTGCGCCCGAGCTCCCCGAGACCGTCGTCACGTAGATCGCGAGGACAATCATCGAGTTGTGGAATCCGTGCAGCAACATCGGGACGACGACGTTGCCCGTGTACTCATACAGGGCGCCGAACCCGAGGCTGGGAACGAACAGGATGACGATCGTGTTCGCGACCGCGACCGGATCCTGGCCGGCCAGCGCCACCACGTGGGCGCTCGCGAACACCGCCGACGCGAGCACGATCCCCGGGACCGCGCTGAACCGCTCGCGCAGCCGGCTCTGGATCACGCCCCTGAACAGCGTCTCCTCTGCCGGCCCGACGACCAGGAACATAAACGCGATCCCCACCCCGACGAGCTCGGGGTTCTCCGCGATGATATCGAGGCTCTGATTCTCCGCGGCCTCCTGCGAGCCGGTCCCGAGCAGCTCCGGAAGGATCTCGGTGACGAGCGTCGCGACGATCCCGGCGACGACGAGCATCGCGACCCAGGTGCCGAGGATCAGCGCCAGGTCCCGCAGCGACGGCCGTTCGACGCCGATGTACGCCCGAACCTGCGTCCAGTCGAGCCCCCGGCGCCTGAGATACCCCAGCCCCACGACGACGAACCAGGCGAACTGCGCGACGACCGCGAGCCCGAGGACGGCGATCGCACCCGGCGGGTCGACCGCGAGCACGATCGCGACGACGATCCCCAGCGCCAGGACCGGCACCAACAGCGCGACGACCGCGAGCACGATCGCGATTCCGACCACCCGAAGCCCCGACTCTCCGCTCGTGTCCGACTGACCGGGCCCGTCGCGATCGACCGCTCCCGACTCGGAGGGTGTGTTCATCTGGTTTACCAGTTGGTTGCGAATAAAAAAGAGCGTTTGCTTCCGCGCAGATGCCTCCCACCCCGCTCGTCTCGAGGCCCCGATCGCCGATCAGAGCAACACGGCGCCGATCGTTCCGCTGGTCTCGGTCACGTAGATCCCGGCGAGCTGAAACGAGTTGAACAGGCCGTGTACCACCGCCGGGACGACGAGGTTGCCGGTGTACTCGTACAATCCGCCGAGCACGAGACTGACGACAAACAGGACCGCCACCGTGGTGAGGATCTCGGTCGGCGTTCCGGTGAGCGCTCCGGCGGCGTGGACGCTCGCGAACACGACCGACGCGACGACGATGCCGACGGCCGGGGCGAACCGCTCGCGGAGCCGCGTCTGCACGACGCCCCTGTAGAGTAGCTCCTCGAAGGGACCGACGATCAGGAGCATGATACCGATCATCGCCGGGATCGCGTCGGGGTTCTCGGCCGCGTTCTGGGCGGCCACGTTATCGGCCGGCGTAGAAAACAGCGAGACGATCGCGGAGACGACCGCGAGCAGGACGATCATGCCGACGAACCCGCCGACGACCGCTCCGACCTCCCGCAGCGACGGCAGACGGACCCCCAGATACGCCCTGGCCCCGGCGAGGTCGTGCCCGCGGTACCGGAGATAGCCAAGCGCCAGCCCGCCGAACGCGAGGATCTGTCCGACCCCGTTGACCGCGAGCCCCGGCAGCGGGGCGATCCCGCCGCCGTCCTGGACGATCTCGAGCCCGGCCGTCTCTCCGCCCAGCACGACCGCGACCGCCGCGACGTTCAACAGGACGATCCCGAGGATCCCGATCCCGCTGGCGACCGCGACGGTGCGTGCGCCTGAGGGGTCCTCCTCCGACGGATCCGAGTCAACGTCCGCGTCGGCCGTCTCGCCCGTGTTGGCCGCCTGCATTAGCTTACCGCTGGGACCGCAGTCTCAAGAGTCCACCGGACCGTGCGCCGACGGGCCGGGCGTCGATCGGTCGCCGCGGCCGTGTCGAAAGGCAGTTGCCCCAGGATCGGAAACCGGGAGTATGCGCATTGCCGTACCGAACAAGGGTCGCCTGCACGAGCCGACGATCGACCTGTTGGAGCGGGCGGGCCTGCACCTGGTCGACGGCGCCGACCGGAAGCTCTACGCACAGACCGCCGATCCGGAGGTGACGGTGCTGTTCGTCCGGGCCGGAGACATCCCTGCATACGTCGCCGACGGCACCGCCGACGCGGGTATCACCGGCTACGACCAGGTTCGAGAGTCCGGCGCGGAGCTGTCCGAGCTGCTCGATCTGGGCTACGGGAGCTGCCGGCTCGTGCTCGCCGCCCCGGAGGACGGCGACATCGAGCGGGTCGCCGATCTTGAGGGCGGGACCGTCGCGACGGAGTTTCCCCGTGTGACCGGCGAGTACTTCGACCAGCAGGGCGTCGACGTCGAGATCGTCGAGGTTTCCGGAGCGACCGAGCTCACCCCCCTCGTCGACATCGCGAACGGGATCGTCGACATCTCCTCGACAGGGACGACCCTCCGGATGAACCGGCTCGCGGTCATCGACGAGGTGCTCTCTTCGTCCGTTCGGCTGTTCGCGGGCGCCGCCGCGGACGACCCCAAGGTCGAGCAGGTCACGACCGCGCTCGAGTCGGTGCTGGCCGCCGAGGGCCGGCGGTACCTGATGATGAACGTCCCCGAGGACGATCTCGCGGCGGTCAAGGAGGTCATCCCGGGCATGGGCGGCCCGACCGTGATGGATGTCGCCGGCCAAGATCAGCTCGCCGTCCACGCCGTCGTCGACCAGGACCGGGTCTTCGAGACGATCGCCGACCTGAAATCCGTCGGGGCGAGCGATGTCCTCGTCACCGAGATCGAACGGCTGGTCGAGTAACCGCGCCGGTCCCCGGGGCCCGTCGACGCGCGAGACCGGTCCGCTCCCGGCGGGGTGATCCCCAGCTCTGTTTCGGTTGTCCGCGTCGGGGACCTCGTGCAGCGACGATACACGCCGGACACGTGGGTTTATTTCCCGCCGCTCGTAGTGGATCGCATGTTCGCCACGACGGTGTATCTGACCCGCGGCCGGATCGGCCCCTCGGGGGTCCCGCGGGGCGATCCGACGGGCGGGGCCGAACCGACCGTCGTCGACCGGGACCGACCGTCGACCCGTCCGGAGGGTCGGCCCGGGCTTGGATCGGCGCGGGCGGCCGCGGACGGATGACTCCCGGACTCGAAGCCGACCGGCTCCGGTCGCTGTACGCGATCTCGCGCTCGATCCGCCCGGAGGGCTCGCTCCCAGAGCTCGCCGAGCGCGCCCTCTCGACGTACGTCGCCGAGCTGGATTGTACCCTCGGGGCGGCGTTCGTCTCTAGCGGTGCTGACCCGTCGCCCTCCGGCGACGCCGGCGAGTACGAGCCGCTCGCGACCGTTCCGGCCGACGCCGCCGCCGCGCCGGCGTACGCCGCTGCCCTCAACCGACTCGAGGCCGGCGACTCTCTCCCGATCGCCGGCGAGACCGACGCCGGCGTCGGCTACCACGTCACGGCGTTGCCGGGCTTTGGAGCGATCCTCCTTGCGGCACCCGACGGCGGGCTCTCCGACGGGGTCCTGGCGGCCCTCGAGTCGCTCAACGAGAGTCTCGCCGCGACCTGTCGCGCCAAGCGGACCGAGGCTGCCCTCCGCGAGCGGAGCGCCCGGTTCGAGGCGCTGTTCGAGCGGAGCGGCGAGCCGATGCTCGTCACCGACGGCGGCCCACCCGAGACGGTCGTCGACGCGAACGAGGCCTTCATCGAGGCGTTCGGATACGACCGGGGGGAGCTCGTCGGCGAGCCGGTCGCCTCGCTGTCGCTTCCACAGCGCCCCCCGGATTCCACGGACCCGACGGTTAGTGATCCATCGCTCTCCGGTGTCGGTCGGCTGTTCAGACACCGATCCGAGGACGGAACCACGGTCTTTCTCTGTCGGATCGTCCCGGTCGAGGCCGGGACCGCCGAGCGGCTCTGGATTTACATCGACGTCACGACCGAGTACCGGCGACGCGAGCGGATCAGGGGACTCTACGAGGCCACGGAGGGGATCCTGGCCGCCCAGAGCACGGAGGCGATCTGTGACCGGACCGTCGCGACCGCCGCGGAGACGCTTGATCTCGCGCTCGCCGGCGTCCACCTGTACGACCGTCGCGCCGAGGCGCTGGTCCCTGTGTCGACGACGATCGGCGTCGAGGAGCGTCTCGACGGGCCCGATCCGTTCACCGACAGGGAGACGATCGTCTGGGAGGCCTACAGGGAGGGTGCCCGGCTGGTCGACGACCTCTCGGAAGTCGCCGTCCCCGGCGGCGATACCGAGGCCGAGAGCGCGATCATCGTTCCGCTGGGCGAGCACGGCGTCTTTACCGCCTCGAGTCTCGAGCCCGACGCCTTCGACGAGGCCGACTTCCGGTACGCGCAGCTGCTCGCGCAGTTCGTCGAGACGGCGCTCACCCGTGCGACCCGCGAGCAGGGCCTCGCCGCGATCCAACAGATCACCCGTTCGGCCTTCGACGAGGACAGCGCCGAGGGGATCGCGGGGACGGTGCTGGATCGACTCCCCGAGGCGCTCGGGTTCCCGCTGTGTACGATCTGGCGGTACGACCCAGCGGCCGACGCCCTCGAGCCGGTCGCGGCGACCGCGATGGCAGAGCGGCTGCTCGGAACCGTCCCGACGATCGGGCGCGGGGATGGACTCGCCTGGCGGGTCTACGAGTCCGGCGAGACGGCCGTCATCGACGATGTCGCGGCCGTCCCAGAGCGGTACAACGACGAGACGGTCATCGGCTCGGAGATTCTCGTTCCGCTCGGCGAGTTCGGCGTCTTGGCGACCGGATCGCGCCGTCCCGAGAGCTTCACCGAGACCGACCGCCGGCTCGTCGAGACGCTCGCGAAAAACGTCGAGACCGCGATCGAGCTCGTTGAGCAGCGCCGAGAGACCGACCTCGTCGGACAGATCCTCGCCCGCGTGCTCAGACACAACCTCCGGAACCACCTCACGCTCATTCAGGGCCGCGCCGAGATGGTCGCCGACGCGGACGACGAGTCCGCGGCCGCACACGCCGACGAGATCCTCCGGAGCGCAGAGAAGCTCACCGAGCTGGCAGACAGCGCCCGCGAGATGCGCGATGTCGTCGACGCCCGCGAGGAGACGACAACGATCGACCTCGCCGCCGCGGCCCGACGCGCCGTCGCGACGGCGCGCGATCGGTCCCCCGATGCCACCGTCGAGCTCGCCGTCGAGGCCGAGCCCACCGTGCGGGCCCACCCGGCGGTCGCGACGGCGATCGAACACCTCGTTCGGAACGGCATCGAGCACACCGACGCGTCAGGGGGGACTCCGACGGTCGCGGTGACGGTCGCCGCCACCGACGAGCGCGGGATCGTCACCGTGTGCGACGACGGCCCCGGGATCCCCGACGCCGAGCTGGCCGTGCTCACCGACGGAAACGAGTCGCCGCTCCGGCACGGCAGCGGGGCGGGACTGTGGATCGTCGACCGGGTGCTCGAGTACTCGAACGCCGATGGAACCTTCGAGACCGACGACGGTACGACCGTCACCCTCCGGTTCGTCCGGCGGGATTAATCTAGCAGGCCCAGCTCTTCGAGCCGCGAAACGATCTTGTCGACGGCCTCTCGGGCGTCGTCCGGGCGTTTGCCCCCGGTGATCACGAGCTTCCCGGAGCCGAATAAAAGCGCTACGACGTCGGGGTCGTCGAGCCGGTAGACCAGCCCCGGGAACTGCTCGGGCTCGTACTCGATGTTCTCGAGCCCGAGCCCGATCGCGATCGCGTTCAGGTTTAGGTTTCGACCCAGGTCCGCCGAGGTGACGATGTTCTGAACGATGATCTCGGGCTCGTCCTCGACTTTGATGTTGAGCTCCCGGAGCTTATCGAAGACGATCCGCAGGCTCTCGTGGACGTCGTCGGTGCTTTTCGCGCCCGTACAGACGATCTTCCCCGAGCGGAAGATCAGCGCCGCCGACTTGGGCTCTTGGGTCCTGTATACCAGTCCCGGGAACTGCTCTGGGTCGTAGTCGGCCCCCTCAAGATCCATCGCGACGCTCTGGAGGTCGAGTTCCTGTCCGATTCCCGTCGAGGCGACGACGTTTTCGATGTTGATCGTCTCTTTTGGATCGGCCATGGCTTATCTTAAGTATCGTATTTAAGTCTTATAAAGGTTCGTGGGACGTTCTCCGCCTGCGACGAAACGCCGATACGTACGGGGACCCGACCGCCGGTAATGGACGACTCTCTCAACGGGGGCGCCGAGGACGGCGACCGGATCGCAGGCCGGTTCGTCGTCGACGAGGCCGGCGAGAGTGCCATTCTCAGGGACGTCGAGTCCGGTCGGGTGTTCACGCTCGCGGAGCACCCAGGCTTTGTCCCCGGGGAAGTGGTCGACGCGACGCTTGCCCCGCGGCGTCCGCTCGGGATCGCCTACTCGGTCGTCTCGGTCGCCGCGACCCGAACGATCCCGGTCGAGTTGAGCGACCGGGCGCCGACCGAGCGCGCGCAGACGGCCGGGGCGGAGCTTGCGGTCGGGGAATCGGCCCGGATCGAGCTCGCCGACGGCGGCGAGGCCCACGTCGTCGGGGTCGAACCCGACCGGGTCGAGGAACGGGCGGCCGAACTTGCGGAGGGGTCGCTCAGGGAGACCGCCGCCAGGCTCGACGCCGAACGCGTCGAGCTGCGCTACGACCAGGCCGGCGGGCTGGTGAGCGTTCGGTACCCCTGATCAGTTGCCCGTCGCCCGGCTCTGGACGCCCCACCCGCCGGCGAGGTCACAGGCCTCCCGGACGGTGAACTCGACGGTCGTCTCCTCGCCGAGCGCCTCGCCACCCTCGACGCGTTCGACCCGGAGCGGCACGTCCAGGGCGCTCCCGCAGCAGCCGACCCCGACGAACTCCTCCCACCGGTCGCCGGGGGCGGCGGTCTCGTGGGCGCGGCGCAAGTAGGCTCTGAACGGTCGCCCCTCGACGGTGTCTCGACCCCACGCCGAGAGATCCGCCGGGTAGGAGACGACCACGCGCGTGGCTGTGCTCACGACCAACCTACGGGCTGGCGACAGAAAATCCCCATCCCCGCGGGCCGGGAAAACAAGAGTTATTTGACGGTGTGCCGGAGCCACGCCCATGGCTCGCATCGACGTCGAGGAGCTCCCTTACGAGGAGTACTCGAACCGCCAGCTCGCCGCGATTCCGCTGGCGGTGCTCTCGATCGCGCTTCTCGTAATCCTCGGCGCGTGGCTCCTCACCGGGACGCCGGTTTCGCTGGGGATCGACTTCACCGGCGGGACCGAACTCGAGTTCGAGACGACCGACTCGGCCGCGGAGATCCGGTCGAACTTCGAGGCGATCGGCGTCGACTCGCTTCGCACCACCGGAACAGGGACCACGTGGCTGCTCGAGACCCAGTCGACCGACGACCAGCAGCTCCGGGCGACCGCCCAGGAGGCGGGATACGAGATCGAGCGGTTCAACAGCCGCGCCGCGGCCTTCGGCGGGGAAACCCAGATACAGGCGCTGTTGGGGATCGGGCTCGCCTTCCTCGGGATGTCGGTGCTCGTCGCCTTGATATTCCGGACGCTGATCCCGTCCGTGGCAGTCGTGGTGTCTGCGTTTTCCGATATGGTAATTCCGCTGGCCCTGATGAACCTGCTCGGGATCGACCTCTCGCTCGGGACGGTCGCCGCCCTGCTCATGATCATTGGGTACAGCGTCGACTCGGACATCCTGTTGAACAACCACATCCTCAAGCGCCACGGCAGCTTCTACGAGAGCTCGTTCCGGGCGATGCGGACCGGGGTCTCGATGACGCTCACCTCGATCGCCGCGATGACGACGATGTTCGTCGTCTCCTCGCCGTGGGTGCTCGGGATCCCGCTGTTGCCCGACGTGGCGCTGGTGCTGGTCTTCGGGCTCTCGGCCGATCTAATGAACACGTACCTGCTGAATATGAGCCTGCTTCGCTGGTATAAATACGAGGGGGTCGCGCGATGATCGACGTTCGGGACAACTGGCGGGTCCTCCTGCTGGTGGCGCTGTCGGTCGTCGCGGCGGCGTTCCTGTTCGCCCCCCAGCTCGGCGGCTCGGACGAGCCGCTCAACGGCACCGACTCGTCGATCGCCACCCCGACAAACCTACAGTACGGACTCGAACTCTCCGGGGGCACCCGGGTGCGCGGGCAGCTGGTCGGCGCGACCGTCGAGGGCGCGGCCGTCCCCGAGGGCGAGGACCAGGCGGTCGCAGACGAGCTGGCCGAGGCGCTCGGACTCGAGTCGATCGACGTGCTGGCCCAGCCGGTCGGGCCGGAGACGGCGACAATCGAGGTGTTTGCCAACCGCACCGACGAGGAGATTGCGAGCGCGCTCGAAACAGTCGGCGTCGAGTACGACCGGATCCGCGGCGGGGTTACCGACCAGACCCGCGACGGCGCGATCCAGGTACTCCAAGACCGGATCAACCGGGCGCCCGGCATCTCCGGCGGGAGCGTCTCCTCGGCGAGGCCGTTCGGCGGCGGCCAGCCGTTTATTATCATCGAGGCGCCGGGGATCGACGGCCAGCAGCTGCGCGATCTCATCGGCGAGCCCGGTCGGGTTCAGATCGTCGCGACCTTCCCCGAGGGCGTCGGCGAGAACCAGACTTACCGTCGGGAGCCTGTCCTCGGGAGCCAAGACATCGCCGACGTCGACGCGCCGCGTTCGGCCGACGACCGGGGCGGCCCCCGGGTCCCCGTGACCCTGTCCGCCAGCGCCGCCGAGCAGTTCGTCGCGGACATGCAGGAGTTCGGGTTCACGCGGCCCGAGGCGCTGCGCAACTGCAACGCCGAGCTGAACCCCGACGCGCCGGGCTACTGCCTGCAGACGGTCGTCGACGGCGAGGTGGTGCACAACGCCTCGATGGGCGGGCTCCAGGATGCCCTGCAGGGGCCGGATCCGACCTTCCTCGTGGGACAGAACGCCCGGGAGTTCACGATCGGCACCGGCACGTTCTCCGAGGCGACCGACCTGGCGGTCAACCTCCAGTCCGGCGAGCTACCCGCCGAGTACGAAATCCAGACCGAATCGTTCATCTCGCCGGGCACCGCCCAGCAGTTCCGGCCGCTCGCGCTCCTGACCGGGCTGGCGGCCTGGCTGGTCGTCTCGGCGGTGGTGTACTTCTGGTACCGCGACCCCCGGGTGGCGGTCCCGATGCTCGCGACCGCGAGCGCCGAGGTCTTCCTGTTGCTCGGCTTCGCCGCGGCCGTGGGGCTGCCGCTGGATCTGTCTCACATCGCCGGGTTCATCGCCGTCATCGGCACCGGGCTCGACGACCTGATCATCATGGCCGACGAGATCCTCCAGCGGAAAAAAGACGTCACGACCGGCCGGATCTACCGGCGGCGGTTCCGGCGGGCCTTCTGGATTATCGGGATGGCCGCCGCGACGACGATCATCGCGATGAGTCCGCTCGCGGTGCTCAGTCTGGGCGATCTCCGGGGCTTTGCGATCATCACCATCGTCGGCGTGCTCATCGGCGTCGGCGTCACCCGGCCGGCCTACGGCGACATCCTCCGGAAGCTGATGCTCGACGATGTCCGGCGGTCCTGACCGGCTCGGACGGTTCGGCACCCGCCCGATTTCACCAGCCGAACACGGCTCCGTCCCGTGTGGTCGACGGAGCCCACGCCGGTCGGGTCCGGCGCCGATAGCTTCGAGGGCACGGTCGACGACGCGAGCCAGCACGGAGATGCTCCCGAGAGCGTCTCACCGGTCGGGGATCGAGGCGCCGACTCAGCCAGCACCACGACCGGAACTAAGCGTCGAGGTGGCGGTTGCCCTCGAGATCGCGGGCGTCGAGGACTCCGAGCGTGGAATCCCCCGCAGCCACACTCGCCGACGAGTTGGGGTTCTCGACGTAGCATCCGCTTTGCGCCCCGCGAACCGGTCTGGGGCGTGACTCGGGGAGTGACGGCGACGTGGACCGCCAGCAGCCGGGCCGGCGCTACTCGACCGTGATCTCGTAGCGGGCGACCTGGTCCTGGTCGGCTCTGTCCGAGTAGGTGACGCGCCACGGGGCCTCCTCGCCAGGGTCAAGCGAGGTCAGCAGGGACTCGGTGGGATCGTCTGTCAGTTCCGCTCCGCTCCCGTCGAACACCCGCATCTGCAAGAGGAAGGCAAACTCGCCCGACCGCGTCGAGGTGAGCCGTTCCGAGCCGGTGTTCGTGGCGGTCCCCGACACGGCAAAAGCGGTCAGCTCCGATCCGCCGCTCGAGATCTCTCTGACACCTGCCTCCTCGGTCGTCATCTCAAGCGCGTCGTAGGGTTTCTCGACGATCTCGCCGGAGACGCCGCTGCCCCCGTTCCCGCCGAGCACCGAACATCCGGCCAGGCCAGCCACGCCACCGGTGAGCAGTCCCGCGCCGCCACGCCGGAGCAGATCTCGTCGTCGCATGTGAACACCCGACGGTTGACAGAGACCGTAATAAATGACGCGCCGCAGTTATTATCGTTGAAACTCCGTCCGTCCCCACTTCTCGGGAGCCGTCGTTGGGTTTACACGTGGAGGTGTGGTATCACAGAACGTAATGGTATACAAGAAAATCACACTCACAGGCACGAGCGGGGAGTCGTTCGAACACGCGGTCGACGACGCGGTCGACCGGGCCGAGGAGACACTCGAGAACGTCCACTGGGTCGAGGTCGAGGAGTTCGGCGTCGAGATCGCGAGCGTCCCCGACCGAGAGTACCAGGCCGAGGTCGAAGTCGCCTTCGAACTCGAAGAGTAATCGTCCCGACCGGTGGCCGCGGGTCCTTTCTCGTGTCCGCTCCCGATCAGTCGAACCGCCGGCGGACGCTCGCGGCGTGTGCCTCGAGTCCCTCCGTCTCGGCGAGCGTCGCGATCGTGTCTGCGAGCGCCCCGAGCGAGTCCCGGTCGAGTCGCTGGACGGTCGTCGAGCGCAGAAACGTCTCCACCGAGAGCCCTCCGACCCGTCTGGCGCCCCCGCCAGTCGGGAGCACGTGGTTCGGCCCGCTGGCGTAATCTCCCGCTGCGACCGGACTATGCGGGCCCAGAAACGCCGACCCGGCGCTGTCGATCCGGTCGAGCGCGGCCTCGTCGTCCTCGGCGATGATCGCCAGGTGTTCGGGCGCGTACCGGTCGGTGAACTCCGCGGCGGCCGCCATCGTCTCCGCGTGGAAGATCCCGCTCGCGGGGCCGTCGAGGGCCTCCCGGATGATCTCGGCGCGCTCCCGGTCGGGCACCTGCTGTTCGACGGCTGTAGCGATCGCCTCGGCCAGCCCGCGGTCGTCGGTCACCGCCGCGGCGGCCGCGCGGGTGTCGTGTTCGGCCTGCGCGAGCAGCTCCGCGGCGACCAGCTCCGGGTCGGCGGTCCCGTCGGCCAGGACGAGCACCTCGCTCGGTCCGGCCAGGAAGTCGATCTCGACGTCCCCGCGGACGGTCGCCTTCGCGGCCGTGACCCACCGGTTGCCCGGGCCGACGACGACGTCACACGCCCGGACGGTCTCGGTGCCGTAGGCTAAGGCGGCGATCGCCTGCGCGCCGCCGACCTGATACACCGCGTCGGCGCCCGCAATCTCGGCGGCTGCGAGCGTCGCCGGTGCGATCTCCTCGGCCGGCGGCGTCGCGACCGCGACGTGTTCGACGCCCGCGACCTTCGCGGGGATGACTCCCATGAGCGCACTCGACGGATAGGCGGCCGTCCCGCCGGGAGCGTACACGCCGGCGCTCTCGAGCGGGCGGAATCGTCGTCCCAGTTCCCGGCCGTCAAAATCCGCCCGCCAGTCCTCCGGTCGCTGGCGCTCGTGAAAGGCCCGGATGTTCGCCGCCGCGGTCTCGATCGCCGTCCGAACCTCGCCGTCGACCGCTTCGACAGCCCGCTTCGCCCGGTCGGTGATCTCGATCGCGTCGACCTCGACGCCGTCGAACTCCGCCGCGAAGCGTTTGAGCGCGGCGTCGCCCTCTGCTCGAACGCTGTCGACGATCTCCTCGGCGTCGGCTCGTGCCGCCTCGACGCCGCTGTCGCGTTCGAAGGCCGCCGCCCGCTCGCTGGAGGACAGCTCGCTGATCTCCCGTACGTCCATACGCAGTATCCCGGCAGCCGCGGCTAACTGTCTGTTGGTCTCGCCCGATCGTGTTTGGCTCCGGTACTTTCATCTGCAGTTACCTTTTTGTGTGATGGCGCGAACACATCCTTCACATGCGGTGGGTGCTCATCGGGGGAACGCTCCTCCTGGGACTGCTCGCGGGGGTGGCCGGTGCTGCTGACGGGCCGCTCGCCGACGCCGGGTTGGACCAGTCAGTGACACAGGGGGCGACGGTCTATCTTGATGCCGGCGGCTCAACGGCCCCCGACGGGGAGATCACGACCTACGAGTGGACGATCGAACGACCGAACGGGACCGAGACGACGCCGGAGTGTTCGAGCTGTGTGCGCACGAGTTTCGTGGCCGATCAGCCCGGGACCTACGCCGTGACCGTGGAGGTGACTGATGACGACGGGGCGACCGATCGCGATACGCTGTACGTCGACGTTTCGGCTCGGGCGATGCCAGAGGCGGCGCTTGAGGGCCCGACGACGCTCACTGTCGGGGAGGCTGG
>CAYRQD010000016.1:0-57165 GCA_964426325.1 uncultured Halobacteriales archaeon
TGGATCTGCTCGTCCAGGTTGAGCTGACCGGTGAATACAGACATTCGCCGATTGTGACAGCCGACAATACGCTGACGCTGCTGAAGAAAGAGACAGGGATCGGATAACAGGTCCTCGCTCTGGGGCAGCGCAGATATCTGAGTGGCAACGCTATCGAGAATCTCAGGAGAACGACGATATAGTTGCTACTGCGACAGGAGTATGCGAACGAAGGGTGATCTGGAGCAGTTTCTGCTTACTGATTCGGCTGAGACCACGCATCACAGCCCCGCTAAACCCGGTGTAGTCTCCAACTTCCATACAGCCCGGTTTGATATATCGACATACGATTTATTTCGGAGTGTCGCAGCCACGAGCGACGCCAAACGATCGACTCAGAGGTAGGGTGTGAGCGTCTCGAACTCGTCGGCGGCGATCGCGTCGGCGACACCGTCGGTGTCAACCTCGCCGACTGCGTTGGGGTGTTTCCGTTGGAAGTAGCCGACGGCGTTCTCGACATCGCGTTCAAGCAGCTCGCGGCTGTTCTCGTGGTCGGTCGGGACGGCCTGGGGCCAGTCGAAGACGGTGACGCCGTCGGATCCGACGAAGACGTTGTACTCGCTCATGTCGGCGTGGACGTAGCCCGCCTCGTAGGCGGCGGCCATCTGGGCCAGTACTAGCTCGAGCACCGGAATCGCCTGGTTGTCTTCCAGATCGGCACGCTCGAGTTCGACGCCGTCGATCCGCTCCATCACGATCGCGTGGCGGTTCTGATCGACCGGCCGCGGCACCGAAACCTCCGGATACAGCGCCTCTAAGGCCTCGTACTCGCGTTCGGCGGCCTTGCGGGCGGTGTACAGCCAGGAAACGTGCTCGCGGTCGGCGGTGTACTCGCGCTCGCGGTCGACCTCGCGGAACTCGGTGTAGCCCTCGCGGTGGAACTTCAGCGCCAGGGGCTCGTGGGAACGGACCTCGTAAACGTCGCTCTCTTTGCCCACGCCCAGCGGTGCGCCGACCTCGGAGACCGTCTCGCGCTCGGCGAAGGCGCGCAGGGCAAGCGCGTCGTAGCCCTCGAAGGTGAGCCGGTAACCCTCGTACTGGATCGTCTTGCGCTCAAGCAGTCCGCGGGTCTCACACCGGTCGATCCGGTACCCGACATTCTCAGAAGTGAGTTGACTGAAATCGGGGAGTTTCCCCCGAGCTACCCACTCGGAGAACCGCATCCCCTGCTCGAGGCCGGACAAGAGGTAGAAATCCTCGGGTTCGAGGTCGGCCATCTTCGGCGCGACGTTCTCGACCATCGAAGAACGGTATTCGCCCGACGGTCATAAGACCGGCGTGGGCCGTGTGAACGCTCTCCGGGGCGTAATAAAGCACATGTTGCGATACAGAATCGGACGCAGGCCCGAAGCGCGAGGCAACCGTCGACCGGTTGGCGATCGGACTGGCTCTCACGGGCGGGAAGCGTACGCTCGGAGGGTTCAGGGCCGCGAACCGGGCGCGTCCTCGTCTCGCGGGTCCGGATCGGCGGGGCGGGCTCGGCGGTCCCGGTCAGTGACACACGAGCCGATGGGCACACACCGGCGCAGCGGAGTTTCATCGGAGTCCCGAATGGGCGGGGGACTCGGAGTCCGATCTGGCCGGCTCGAACCCGTCGACCGCGATCAACCGTATCCGACGATACGAAACACGTTCGAGCCCCAGGGAGTTCGAGTGCGGTTCAACGCGAGACGTTCTGCGAGGACGTGTGGGAGAGGGGAAGGGTAATCCCGGCCGCGGGGAGTCTCGCTAAACGCTAAGCTAACCGATTTGCGCGTCTACGCGCGAGGCGAGCCAGCGCGGCGCTTTAGTCGGCCAGAGGCGTCGGTCCGATATGACCGAACTCGACGAGACCGACCTCGAGATTGTGCAGCTCCTGATGGCCGACGCCCGGCGGCCCTACAGCGAGATCGCGGAGGCCGTCGGGCTCTCGGCGCCGGCCGTCTCGGGTCGGGTCGAGAAGCTCCGGGAGACAGGAGTCATCGAGCGGTTCACCCTCAAGCTGGATCGCTCGCAGCTCCGGGCGGGGATCCCGGTGTTGATCACCCTCGAGATCGCTCCGTCTGGTCCGGATACCGGGTCGGTCAGGGACGAGCTCGTGGCGGCGGGCGCGGTCGAACACGTGTTCACCACGGCAGAGGGCGACCTCGTCGTCGGTGCCGGCGTCCCGGACAGGGACGTCGCGGGGTGGCTCAGGGACACCCTCGGGGAGGACGCAATCAACGACTTCGAGGTGAAACTGCTGGCGGGTGTCGACTGGTCGCCGGATCTCGCCGGGACGGAGTTCAGGCTCACCTGCGCGCAGTGTGGGAACACGGTCGACAGCGAGGGGACGGCGACTCGGATCGATGGAGAGCTGTACCAGTTTTGCTGTCCGTCGTGTGAGACCCGCTTCCAGGAGAAGTACGATCGGCTCCGGCAGGACGCGGATTAGACCGGACGATCCAGGCGGAGCGACAAGGGCTCGGCTTTGGTTTCGAAAGTATCGCCGCCCGCAGACTGAACGGTTCGAGGGAGAAGGCAGTTCAACGAGGGGACCGTACTACCTAGTAGTGACTCACAGGAAAAGCCGCGTCGACATTCGAGGGATGAGCTGTGCGAACTGCGCACAGACCATCACCGACGCGGTCGGCGCGCTCGACGGCGTCGCAGAGACGAGTGTCAACTTCGCCACCGACGAGGGGACCGTGGCGTACGACCCCGGCCGGACATCGCTGGAAGAGATCTACGCGGCGATCGAAGAGGCTGGGTACGATCCCGTGACCGACTCGACGGCGATCGCCGTCGCCGACATGTCGTGTGCAAACTGCGCGGAGACAATCGAGGAGGCACTTGAGGGCGCGCCGGGCGTCGTCGCCGCCGACGTCAACTTCGCCACCGACCGGGCACAGATCTCATACAACCCGGCCGAGGCAAACGCCGAGGTGTTCCACGAAATCATCGAGGGGGCCGGCTACTCGCCCGTCAGCGGGGACGAGGACGACTCCGCAGGCGGCGGGACCGACGCCGGAGAGGCCGCTCGGCGCGAGGAGATCCGCAGACAGCGACGGCTGACGCTGTTCGGCGCGGCGCTGTCGGCGCCGTTTTTACTCTTTCTCGCCGAGAAGTTCCTGCTCGGCGGGGGCGTCCTCCCGGAGACGGTCCTGGGCGTTGAGTTCGGGTGGCTCGAGTTCCTGCTAGCGACGCCGGTCCAACTCGTATTGGGCCGGCCGTTCTACAGGAACTCATACACCGCGCTCGTAACGAACGGCCGCGCCAATATGGACGTGCTGATCGCGCTGGGCTCGACCACCGCGTACGTCTACTCGCTTGCGGTGTTGCTCGACGTGATCGTCGGGAGCCTGTACTTTGACACGGCAGCGCTGATTCTCGTGTTCATCACGCTGGGTAACTTTCTTGAGGCCCGCTCGAAGGGCCAGGCCGGCGCGGCGCTCCGGGAGCTGCTCGAGATGGAAGCCGAGACGGCCACGATCGTTGAGGACGGAACCGAGCGGGAGATTCCAGTCGCAGAGATCGCGGTCGGCGACCGGATGCGGGTCCGGCCAGGCGAGCGGATCCCGACCGACGGGGTCGTCGTCGACGGACAGTCGGCGGTCGATGAGTCGATGATCACCGGCGAGTCAGTCCCCGTCGAGAAAGGCGTCGGTGACGAGGTCGTCGGCTCGACGGTCAACGAGAACGGCGTCCTCGTCGTCGAGGCGACGAAGGTCGGGGCCGACACCGCTCTCCAGCAGATCGTCCGGACGGTCAAGGACGCCCAATCCCGCCAGCCGGAGATCCAGAGTCTTGCCGACCGGATCTCGGCGTACTTCGTGCCCGCCGTCATCGCGAACGCGCTGTTTTGGGGCACGGGTTGGTTCCTGTTTCCCGAGGCACTCGCTAGCGTCGTCGGCCGGCTCCCGCTGTGGGGACTGGTCGCCGGCGGACCCGTCGCCGCTAGCGGTGTGTCGGTCTTCGAGTTCGCCGTCGTCGTGTTCGCCTCGGCGGTGCTGATCGCCTGTCCCTGCGCGCTCGGGCTCGCGACGCCGGCGGCGACGATGGTCGGCACGACGATCGGCGCGAAACACGGCATCCTGTTCAAGGGCGGAGACATCCTCGAGCGAGCGAAAAACGTCGACACCGTGGTCTTCGACAAGACTGGGACACTCACCACCGGCGAGATGGAGCTAACCGACATCGTCGTTCTCCGAGAGGCCACAGAGGGCGTCACCGACGGCGGGGTGACCGCCCGGGACCAGTTCGACGAGAAAGAGCTGCTCGGGCTCGCGGCCGCCGCCGAGCGCGGGAGCGAACACCCGCTCGGGCGCGTCATTTTCGGGGGCGCCCAGGACCGCGGGCTCGACGTGACCGAGCCCGAGAGCTTCGAGAACGTCCCCGGACGCGGCGTCAGAGCGACCGTCGAGGGCAGGGAGGTACTCGTCGGCAACCGGACGCTCATGCGGGACAACGGGACCGATCCCACACGCGCAGAAGACGCGATGGAACGGCTCGAACACGCAGGCAAGACGGCGATGCTGGTCGCCCGTGAGGGCGAGGTCGTCGGCGTCGTGGCCACCGCCGACACGGTCAAAGAGCAGGCGAGCGCGGCCGTGAGCCAGCTCCGCGAGCAGGGGATCGAGGTGTCCCTGCTCACGGGGGACAACGAGCGGACCGCCCGCGCGGTTGCGGAGCGGGTCGGGATCGATCCCGGGAACGTCCGCGCGGAGGTACTCCCCGGCGACAAGGCCAACGCCGTCGAGGCGATCCAGGCCGAGGGGCGAACGGCGATGATGGTCGGCGACGGCGTGAACGACGCACCGGCGCTGGCCGTAGCCCACGTCGGAACCGCAATCGGCTCGGGGACCGACGTGGCCATCGAGGCCGCCGACGTGACCCTGATGCGGGACGATCCGGTCGACGTGGTGCGGGCGATTCGGATTTCGGAGGCGACCCTCGCGAAAATCAAGCAGAACCTCGCGTGGGCGCTGGGGTACAACACGGCGATGATCCCGCTTGCCTCACTTGGCTTGCTCCAGCCGGTGTTTGCCGCCGGCGCGATGGCGCTCTCGAGCGTGTCGGTACTCTCGAACAGCCTGCTCTTTCGTCAGTACACGCCCGATCGGAAGTACGAGCTGCTCGGGCGGCTGCGGTGACCGGCGAGTCAAGAAGCGAAGATCCCGAGCCGGGGAGCCGCTCTGTGGCAGACCGTTCGGTAGGTGAAACCGGCGCGGTCGTCGGTCCAACCTGCGTCTCGACGGTCTAACCGTCTCGGCCCCGGGTCGAGGGGGCCGACCGTGTGTGTTTTTCAACCGGGGCGAAAACAAACAACTATGGACAGTATACTGGTGCCGTTCGAGCTTCCGGACGCAGAGTCACTCTCCCAGGAGCTCGTCGACGACCTCGCCTCCGTCGACGTGGTACTGCTAGGCCACTATAACCTGCCGGAACAGACGCCAAACAGCATCGCCGAACAGCAGTTCAACGAGGAGGCGCAGGCTGAACTCGACGAGCTCGCCGAGCAGTTTCGAGCGGCTGGGGCGACCGTGACGACGAGACTGGCGTTCGGGAAAGACCGCGACGCTGCGATCGAACGGGTTGTGACCGAGGAGGACTGTGTCGCCGAACTCCTGCCGGCCGAGACCGAGGGGATGAGTCGGATTCTCGTGCCGATTCCAGACGCGGACGTCGAGCGGCTCCCGGAGTTCGTCCGGCTGGTCTACGACGATATGACCCAAGAGATCACGCTGTTTCACGTCGCCAAGGGCGAGTCGAAAGAGCGCGGCGAGAAGCGACTCGCCAAGGCTCGCGATCAACTCATCGAGGCCGGGTTCGGTCCCGATCTGGTGGATTCTCAGCTCGTTGAGGGCAGCGACCACGACAGTCTGATTAAACACGCCGCAAACGAGTACGACGCCGTCGTGATGTACGAGGCGACATCTCGGCTTGGAGACTTCATATTCGGATCACTCCCGAACCGAATTAGGAAAGCAACCGGCGACCCGGTGCTGGTCGTTCGGCGCGATTACTGACACTGACCCCGGGACGGCAGACAAAAAGGAGCCGTCAGACACGCCGCGTTACGGACGGTCGATGACGGATACCACGTCGACGGCCCAGCAGCACCGACGGCAGGAGTCAGTCAGTCGGTATCGGTCGGTGTGAGTCCCTCGTCCGCCTGGTCGCGACGGTCGTGGATGATCGTCCCGATCGCGCCGGTCCGGTCGGTCCGGGGCCGGCCGTAGACGAGGTAGATCACCAGGCTGCCGACGACGATGCCGGCGGCCCCGAGAATCGGGAGCCGTCCCATCTGGGTGAGCAATCCGATCCCGGCGACGAGTCCGAACACCTGGACGTACGGATAGCCGGGTGTGGTCCACTCGGGCTGGTAGGATGGCACGTCGGCCTCCCGGAACGCGATCAGGGCGACGTTTGCGATCGAGAACACGAGGATCTTGAACGCACTCGCGAGCTTCGCCAGCTCGATCACCGGCACGAACGCGATCAACAACATCAGCACGGCGCCGGTCAGCAACACTGAGTTGCGCGGCGTGCCGAACCGCTCGTCGATCGTGTCGAGCTGGGGCGGCAGCAACTGATCGCGGCTCATCGCCAGCGGAAACCGCGAGGTCGAGAGCACGCCGGCGTTTGCCATGCTCGTCAGTGCAACGACCGCGATGATCGAGATGATTGCGACCCCGAACCCGCCGAACAGCGCGTCGGCGCCGTCGGCCATCGGCGTGAGCGAGGCGCCGTCGTTCGGCCCGCCGTGGGTCAGCGTGTCTGCGTCGGCGAGCCCGACGACCGCGGCCACGACCGCGACGTAGACCAGGGTCATGATAGTCATCGATCCGATGATCGCTCGGGGGAGGTTCTTCCCCGGATTCTCGACCTCCTCGGCGATGCTCGCGATCTTCGTCACGCCCGCGAAGGAGACGAACACGAACGCCGCCGCCGTCACGACGCCGGCCGAGCCGTGCGTTGTAAAGGGCGTGTAGCTCCCGGTGTCGACCTGGAGGCCAGCGTTGAGCACGTAGCCGGTCAGCCCGACCAGCACGAGAGACACGATAATCGCCTGTACCCGGCCGCTGAGCTCCGTTCCGGTGATGTTGAGCGCGATCACCGCGAGCGCGAGCGCGAGGCCAACGATCTTGATCGCACCCTCCGCGATCGGCGCGAACAGGAGGAGATACGAACCCAGCCCGACCAGGGCAAAGGCCGATTTGAACGTTAGCGAGAACCACGAGCCGATCCCGGCGATCGTCCCGAAGAGCGGCCCAAGCGCCCGGTCGATGTACAGATACGTCCCACCGGCCTGGGGCATCGCCGTCGCCATTTCGGCCTTCGAGAGTGCCGCCGGCAACACGACGACCGCCGACAGGACGTAGGCGAGGATGACCGCTGGGCCCGCCTTCTTGAACCCAAGCGCCGGGAGCACGAAGATTCCGCTCCCGATCATCGCGCCCATACTGATCATCATCGTTGGGTACAGACCCAGGCTGCGATCGAGATTGTGACTGACCATCGTTGGTTAGACATGAGTACTGCCGTACTTAAATCTATTTCTACACTCTAATTTTCACGGGCTTCAGTTAGATTTATTGTACCGGGGGCGATACTGAGTCGTAGATAGATGGCAACGAGATGGACACGGGGGTTCGAAAACACTAGCCGCGAGTTCCCGATGGGGCTGTTGGCAGTGGTGAGCGTTGCTCTCGGCGTGGTTACGCTCGCGTACCTGATCGATCACCCGTACCTGATCGATCACCCGTACTCGCCGCTGGTGAGACGGGCCGAGATCATCGGCGTCGCGGGACTCTCGGGCGGCGTCGCGGTCAGCGCGTACCGGCTCGCGAAAAGTGAGTACGCGGCCGCCGACCTGTGGGCGATCTTCGGCTGGAGCGTGGCCGGACTCCTCGGAGCGGTCGGGGTCGCCGGCGGGATCTATCTCCACCAGGTCGTAAAGCACGGCCAACTCGCGGAGCTCATGTTCCTGTTCGAGGAACTAGCACTGGTTGGGCTCGTCGCCGGACTCGGATTCGGAGTCGCAAACCGGCGGAGCCGTGCCGACCAGGCCGCCGTGACCGACGGACAACTGAGTCCCGTCGAACAGACGGGCCGAGACGAGCGCGTTCGGGCGCTCGTCGCCGCGCTCAGCAACGAGGGCCGGGAGGCCGAACGCCGGTTCGCCGTCGTGACGGAGATCGTCGGTACGACGACGTGGGAACTGCCGCTCCCGGCCCTCGCGGGGAAACTCGCCGCCGAGGAGCCGGCCTTTTCCGACGACAGACAGGCCGTAGCGCGATCGCTCGAGGCCGATCACGTCCCAGCGCTCGTCGACGCCGGCCTTCTCGAGGTGAATGCGGACGCGGAGACGATCGAATACGTCGGGTCGCCCGAGCTCGCGGAGCAGCTGGGCGGAGAGACGGTCTCGCCGCGGTGATCAGTCGGCCGTCGCGATCGGGGAGAACGGATCGAGCGGGTCCTGTCGGTCGGCGCGTGGAACCAGCGTCACGATGTCTCCGACCCGGATTACGGTGTCTCCGTCGGGCTCGATCGTTTCGGTCTGGCGTTCGACAAGCAAGATGCTGGTGTTCGGCGAGAGATATTCCTGCTCGCGGGCCTCGTCGATCGAGTGTCCGGCGATCGGGGCACCATCCTCGACCGGCACCTCGAAGATGTCGGTTCCGTTGGCGAGCGAGATTGCGTTCGCGCCCTCGAGCGAGTCGGCGTCGTCCGGTCCGAACGGCTCGTAAGGGCTCCACAGCTCCGTCTGGAGCAGCTCCTCGTCCTCGATGGTAATATCAAGCGCCGAGAGCTCGCGAGCGATAGTCCGCAGGTCTTCGGTCTGTTCGCCGACGGCCACGACTTGAAGATCGCGCTTGCCGGCCATCAGCACCCGGACGTTGACCACTCCGGGGATCGCTCGAGCGGCGATCGCGAGCCGTTCCCGGTCGGCGGCCGGGACGGTACACATATAGATTCCGGTGAGCGATTCGCCCGCCCGCTCGAAGTTGACCATCGCGCGGTACCCACGGATGATCCCCTCCGATTCCAGTCGGTCGATCCGGTTGTGAATCGTCGCGTCCGAGACGTCGAGCTCGTCGGCCAGCTCCGTCGCCGAGGTGTGACGGGCGTCTTCCATCAGCGCGTGGAGGATCCGTCGGTCGGTTTCGTCGAGTTCGTAGGTCATCTGCGATCTGGTTTTGAGTGTTAGTCGTTGGAGTCTATATGGATGTTGATACCGGGGTGGGATCGGCGGTGTCAACGGACGGCGACGGCCGGCCAGGCCGGACCCCGGTACTCAAGATCAAAAGAGCCGCTCACAAGGCGGGCGGCGGCCGCAACTCGAGGACAGCCGGGGAGCGGTCGGCGCTACCGGAATCGGAGCGATCGCCGTCGCCGGAACCGCCCTCGGACTCGGTCCAGTTCCTGCCGTTTGACTGCCCGGGCGGGTCCGCAGAGGCGTTTCGGTCGGCACTGCCCGCGTCCCCGTCGGCGCCGTCTGGCTGCCCAACATCGTCGCTCCGGGTGGTCGGACGATCGCCGTCCTTCCCGGGGATGGGTTCGCTGCCGGGGTCGTCACCGGGTGACTTGCCGGCTCCAGTGTCACCCTCCGGAGCGTCGCTCGGCGGCCCACCAGTCTCCCTGTCTCCCCTGGGGGCGTCGTCAGGAGCTCCGCCGGGCCGGCTATCGTTGCCCGGCACCCCGCCGGGAACGCCCGGCGGCGGGCCGCCGCCACGCTACTCGGCGATCGACTGGCCGGTGCGGGGTCCGGCGATCGAGCGGGCGATCTCACTGACCGTTTGACCGCCGAGTTCGCTCGCCCGCTCGGAGAGGATCCGGATCGTGGTGACGTTCACGCCGTGTTGCTCGCGCATGTCGGCCGGAAGCTCGGCGGCCGCGCGGGCGGTGTAGTTCGCCAGCCGCTGGAGCGACCGCCGCTCTGCCTCGATCCGTGCGGTCTCGGCCGCGTACCGGCGGACCGATCGCGCCGGTGGTATCGACACGTCCGCACGGAATACTCACGCTCGCGCAAGGATTATTTTTCCAGGGAGACAACTATCAAACGGAAGATACAGCGGGTAGCTCGTTGATTACAGAATCATGACACACGACACAGAAGCCTGGATCGAGCAGACGAAACGCGACCGGGAGTCGAAAGAGGAGTACTTCGGTGAGTCGCCGCGCTCGCCGCTGCCACCGGAGATGCAAGGCGAGGAGTTCCCCGGGCTCGCGTACTACGAGATCGATCCCGAGTACCGGTACGTCCTCGAGCTGGACGAGCACGAACAGAAGGAGACGGTCACCGTCGAGACGACCGCGGAGGGAGAGCAGACCTACCTCCGGTGGGGCGAGTTCCGGTTCGAACTCGACGGCGATCGGGTGCTCCAGGCATACCGGCCCGATCGGGACGCCGACCGACTGTGGGTGCCCTTTCGCGACGAGACAAACGGCGAGGAGACCTACGGCGCCGGCCGGTACATCGACCTCGAGGACGACGAGCACTGGACCGAGGCGGGGTGGGTGCTCGATTTCAACCGGGCGTACAACCCGACCTGCGCGTACAACTACGCCTACGAGTGTCCGCTGATTCCCCGCGAGAACTGGCTCGAGATCCGCGTCGAGGCCGGCGAGAAGGACTTCCCCGCAGAGCCCGCCGATCCACACCGCGGGCACGGCCACGGCGACTGACCCGTCAGGGCGAGTGTGGGCCCGCACCCGGTCCGAACGGGATCGGCGATTCAAAACGCATAACTACGGCTCTGATCGTTATTCTCGGTATGTCTCAGGCGCTGCTCCCGATCATCGCCGGCATCTTTCTGCTGGGGATCCTCGCACAACTCCTCTCGCGGCGGCTGGAAGTACCGAGCGTGCTCTTTTTGATCGGGATCGGCGTGGCCATCGGCGGCAGCGGGCTCGGGATCGTCGACCTCGAGACGTTCAGCGAGAGCGGACTCTCGACGATCGTCGGGCTCAGCGTCGCGATCATCGTCTTCGACGGCGCCTTCCAGCTGCAACGCGAGCGGCTACGGGAGGCCTCGACGACGACGCTACGGCTGGTGACGATCGGAGCGGCGTTGACCCTCGTCGGGGTGGCTCTGTCGGTGCGGGTGTTTCTCGGCGAGTCCTGGGAGCTTTCCTTCCTGGTCGGCGCCCTGCTGGTCGCGACCGGGCCGACGGTGATCACGCCGATCCTCGAGATCGTCGACGTTCGGGAACACGTCGCCTCGGCGATGGAGGCGGAGGGCGTGATCAACGACGTGAGCGCCGCGATCGCGGCGGCGGTGATCTTCGAGGCGTTCGTCGTCGCCGACGAGGGACTGTTCGCCGGCGCGGTCGGCTTCGCCGAGCGGATCGGGATCGGCGTCGCAGCCGGGGCACTCGCCGCCGGGACGGGCTATTACGTGCTCTCGCGGGACCTGGCGCCGGGCGATTCCCCGCAGGTCTCGCGGTACATCGCGCTCGGTGCCGCGTTGGGCGGGTACGCACTCGCGAACGGGCTGGCCTCGGAGGCGGGCGTGGCCGCCGCCGCGACCACCGGGTTGCTCATGGGGAACCTCGAGTTGCGTCACCGCGAGGAGATCGAGGAGTTCGCCAGGGACGTGACCCTGCTTGTGCTCGGGTTCGTGTTTATCGCGCTGGGCGCGCTCATCAACATCGACCAGGTCCTCGAATTGGGCCTGCCCGGGCTCGCGCTGGTCGCGGTCGTCATGCTCGTCGTCCGGCCGCTGGCGGTCGTGATCGCAACCGTCGGCGTGCCGCGGTTTTCCTACCCGGAGCGAGCATTTTTGAGCACCGTCGCGCCGCGGGGGATCATTCCAGCCAGCGTTGCGACACTGTTTGCGATCGAGCTGCAGGCGGAGGGAAGTCCCGCAGAGGCGCAAGCGCTGACCGCCGCGGTCTTTCTCGTGATCTTCGCGACGGTCGTCTTAGAAGGCGGATTCGCACGGCAGATCGGAACGACACTCTCAGTGACACCCATGGATACGATCATCGTCGGGGGCGGCCGAGTCGGCCGCGCCCTCGCGAAACGACTCGAACAGCGGGGCGAATCGGTCGTCATCATCGACAACGACGAGACGCGCGTCGAGGAGGGTCGCGCCGAGGACCTAACCGTCCGCGAGGGCGATGGGACCGACGCGTCGGTACTGCGAACGGCAGGGATCGAAGAGGCAAAGCGGCTCATCGCCGCGACCGGCGACGACGACCAGAACCTGCTGATCGCACAGATGGCCAGCACGAAGTTCGGGCTCGCGGACGTGCTGGCCCGGGTCAACGACCCAGACAACATGAGCGCGTTCGACGGACTCGACATCCGGGCGATCGACGCCTCGACGGCGACGGCGTTCGCTATCGACAATGAGATCGAACGGCCGTCGATGGCCCACTGGATGGACGAGCTCGGCGAGGGCCACGATGTCCAGGAATGTACGATCACCTCGGACGATTACGTCGGCAGGACGATCAGAGAGGTCAACAAGCGCATCCCGGACGGCGTGATCATCGCGATCGTCAGCCGGGACGGCGACGAACACGTTCCGGACGCCGACGAGACCCTCGATAGGGGTGATCGGGTTACCTTCGTCGGCGACAACGCCGGCGTGAAAGAAGCCGTCCGTCGGTTCAATCCGCAGGGGATGTAGTCGGCGAGTGTGGACGCCCGGGCTGAGTCTGGCTCAGTCTGCCGGGTCGGCCGCGAGCGGGAACCGGCGCTCGCGGCGCTCGTGGACCGCCTCGGGCGGGATCCGTTCGCCGTCGACCTCGACCGGTTCGCCGGCCGCCAGCCGGCCAAACGCCGGGCCCTCGGGGATACCCAGCGTTCGGGCCCGGTCGGGATCGAACGTCTTGCTGGTCGCGATCGCGGTCTCTCTCTCGCGGTCGACCGTCCCGTACCGATCCGCAAGCACCGCGAGCAGCGCGTCGAGCAGCCGCTCGTACGCGGTCGGGTCGACGCCGGGCGCGAGGGCGTCGGAATCGGCGGCCGCTCCGTCGGCGGCCGGGAGCGCCACGAGGCCCGTTGGCCGGGTACCGCCCTGGTCGGTCTCGAAGGCGATCGCGGCCTCGGCGACGGCCTCGGCGGTTCTCGAACGGTCGATGCCGCGTGCCTCCGCGAGGAGCGCCTCCGGGAGCCGACAGACAACGCCGAGGTCGGCGGCCGTCCGTGCGGGATCGCCGAACCGAAGCCCCGCCTCGACAGAGCAGAGCCGCCGCTCGGCGGTCGCGACCAGCGACAGCGAGACGCCGGTCGTCTCGCGGAGAAACCGCTCGCCGACCGTGCGGTAGCCGAGCCGCTCGATCTGCTCGGTTACGGCCGGACGAGTGCCCTCGACCAGCGCGCGGGTGGCGCGGCTCCGCTCGAAGACCGACTCGACGACGGCTGGCAGCGCCTCGTCGGCGACCGCATCGAGGGCCCAGTCGGCCGCGACGTGGCCGACCGCCCAGTCGGTCTCGGCCAGCACCCGCTCGATCCGCGGGGCGTAGTGGCCGTCGCCGAAGCCGACGACGTGGCGGTGCCCGTCTGCCGCGGGGCGGTCTGGGTCGACCCCGCGCAGGGCGAGGAGTGCCCGCGCGACGGCTCGGGCCGGCGCCGGAGCGGTCCAGTGGTCCGGACCGCTGCCCAGCTCGACGAACAGCGAGGGTGCGCCGACCGTCGAGGGGCCGTGGTGGGTGACCTCCGTGCCGACCCCGTAGGCTGTGGGCGCGAACTGATTGAGGGCCGCGATAACGCGAGCATGGGCGTTCGGCGCGGCACGGGACAGTTCGTTCGGCGCGCCGCCGTACTCGGCCGGGCCGACGTTGCCGGTGTGGTGGGCGGTCAACAGCGCCCCGGTGTCTCCGGAGTGACGCGACGCGACCGCGAGCAGGTCCGGGTCGTCGAAGGCCGCGGCGGGCCGGTCGAGTTCGGTGTGAAGCCCGTCGAAGTACCGGAGCTGAGCGCCGTCGGTGCGGTATCGGTCCTCGCCGTCGGGACTCCAGTCGGCGAGTTCGCGCAGCTGGTCGGCGATCGCGAGCGAGGCCTCGTCGGCCCGGGAGACGACGACCCCGAGCATCAGCGTCGCGCCGCTGACCGGGCTCGAGTGTGTCGATGCCGTCCTCGGTTCACGGGCGTGATCCGGGCTCAGTGGGCTTACCAGTTTGGTCGGGGCGGCGACGCGGGGCCGGCGGCGAGCTTTTTACCCGCGACGACGAGAGCCGCGTATGGAGGTGTACGGCCTCGTCGGGAACCCGGTCGGACACTCGCTGTCGCCGCCGATGCACGAGGCGGCCTACGAGGCGGCGGGAATGGACGCCCGGTACGTCACGTTCGAGCCCGAGACGGCGACCGCGGCGATTGCGGCGGCAAAGACGCTCGGGATCCGAGGGCTGAACGTCACGATCCCGTTCAAGCGGGTGGTCCTGGAGGCGGTCGAGCCGGCACCGCTCGCCGATCGGATCGGGGCCGTCAACACGGTCGATCTCGCGACCGATCCACCGACCGGGTACAACACCGACGCGCTCGGACTGCTACGGGCGTTCGAGCGCCACGACACGGCACTGTCGGGCACGGCCGTCGTCGTCGGGGCCGGCGGCGCCGGGCGGGCGGCCGCGTTCGGGCTCGCCGACGAGGGACTGACGGTTCGGATCGCGAACCGGACCGTCTCGCGGGCGGAGGAACTGGCCGCCGCCGTCGGCGACGGCGTTACCGCCGCGGGGCTGGAGGCGCTGCCGGAGCTGCTCGGGGACGCGGACGTCCTGGTCCAAGCGACGAGCGTGGGCATGGACGAGGACGCCTCGCCGGTGCCTGCCCGGGCGTTACACGCGGACCTGACGGTGCTGGACGCGGTGTACGCCCCCGTGGAGACGCGCCTGTTGCGAGACGCCCGCGCGGCCGGCGCCGAGACGATCGACGGGGGGTGGATGCTCCTGTACCAGGGCGTCGTGGCCTTCGAGCGCTGGACTGACCGGGACGCGCCGGTCGAGGCGATGAACCGAGCGTTGCGGGCGCGACTCGACGGGGCTGTTTAGTACCCGCCGGCCGTACGTTGGGACATGGCAGCAGGCATCCTCCAACGGCTCAAGCGGCTCCTGGGCCGGGACGAATCCGGCGACGACGACGGGGCCGGCGGTCCCGAAGCGGGCTCCGAGTCGCCGGAGTCGAGCGACGGGAGCGTCGTCACCGTCGAACGCCAGCCGAGCCCCGAGGCGACCGACGAACCGGCGGCAGAGCACGACGAGCTGACCGAACCGGACGACTTGGACGCCGAGCAGACGGAGCCAGACGAGTCCGCCGACGAGTCGATCGGCGAGCCCGAGGATGAGGCCGACGACACGGGCGCGAACGAGACCACCGGGCCGGCGCCGGACGCGGGCGTCGAAGAGATCACCGGGATCGGGCCGACGTACGCACAGCGACTCCGGGCGGCCGGCATCGAGACCGTCGGCGATCTCGCGGACGCCGACTCCGAGACCGTCGCGGCGGCGACAAACGCCGCCGAGTCTCGGGTCGACGACTGGCTCGCACAGGCCCGGGGCGGCTGACCACCGCAAGAGCGTTACTACTGGCTCCCGTTCAACGGGCATGGAACCAACGGTGGTGACCGACCGGGAGGCCTTTCGGGCCGCCGCCGGCGACGCGCCCCGTGGCGCCCGAGTGCCCGTCGAGGTCAGGTGTTCGGTCGCGGACCCGTTCCGTGCGTACCGGCGCGCCCGGACCGAACAGCCCGGGGCCTACCTCGCGACGACCGGCGGACAGTCCGGGCGAGGGTATTTCGGCGTGGCGCCGGTCGCGGTCCACGAGGTCGGACCCGCCGGCTCGTCGCTGAAACGGCTGGCGGCGATCTTGGCCGACGAGCAGCTCCGAGGCGGGGAGTGTGAACTGCCGTACCCGTGCGGAGCGATCGGGTGGCTCTCGTATGACATCGCCCGCGAGCTCGAAGGGCTGCCGGGGAGCGCCCGCCGAGACCGAGAGCTCCCGCGTCTCCAGCTCGCGGTGTACGACACGCTCGCGACCTGGCGCGAGCCCCGAGACGGGGACACGACACTCCGGATCACCGCCTGTCCGACCGTCTCCGCGACCGACGGGGAGAACATCGCGGCGGCCTACGAGACTGGCCGCGAGCGGGCACTCGAACTGGCACGCCGGGCGATCGGGGGCGACCCGACTGTCGGCGCGCCGCCGGCGACCGGACCGGCGGGCTTCGAGAGCGACGCCGGGCGGGCGGCCTTCGCCGACCGGGTTCGGCGGGTCAAATCCTACATCCGCGACGGCGATACGTTCCAGGCGAACGTCTCACAGCGGCTCCGGGCCGAGGCAGCCGTCCATCCCGTCGAGGCGTTCGACGCGCTCCGGGCGGTCAACCCGGCGCCGTACTCGGCGCTCGTCGAGTTCCCCGGGGTGGATCTGGTGAGCGCGAGCCCCGAGCTGTTGCTCGACCGGCAGGGCGATCGGCTGGTGACCGAACCGATCGCGGGGACCCGGGCCCGGGGCGAGACCCGCCAGGAGGACGCCCGGCTCGAGCGGGACCTCCTGACCGACGAGAAAGAGCGTGCCGAACACGCGATGCTGGTCGATCTCGAGCGCAACGACCTCGGGAAGGTCTGTGCGTTCGGGAGCGTCGAGGTGACCGAGTACCGGCGGATCGACCGGTACGCGGAGGTGATGCACCTGGTCTCCGAGATCCGGGGCCGACTCGCCGACGGGACGGGGATCGACGACGCGATCGAGGCGGTGTTTCCCGGCGGGACGATCACCGGCGCGCCCAAGCCCCGCACGATGGAGATCATCGACGAGGTCGAGCCGACCCGACGGGGACCGTACACCGGCAGCGTCGGGCTGTTCGGGTTCGACGGGCGAGCGACGATGAACATCGTCATCCGGACGCTGGTGCGGTACGGCGACGAGTACCACCTGCGGGTCGGGGCCGGAATCGTCCACGACTCTCAGCCGGATCGTGAGTACGACGAAACCCTCGACAAAGGGCGGGCGCTGGTACGGGCCGTCGACCGGGCGCTGGGCGAGCGCGGCGAACTGCGGGTGCGAGAGTCGTGAGGGTACTCGTCGTCGACAACTACGACTCGTTCGCGTACAACCTCGTCCAGTACGTCGGCGAGGTGGTGACCGGCGAGGAGTGGCTGCCGTCGGTGACCGACGGAACGGTGCTCGTGCGGCGCAACGACGAGATTGAGTTAGCCGGGGTCGACGAGCTGGACCCGGACGCCGTGGTGGTCTCGCCCGGCCCGGGAACGCCGGCGGAGGCGGGCGTGTCGGTGCCGCTGTTTCGCGAGCGGACGGTGCCGATCCTCGGGGTCTGTCTAGGCCACCAGGCGCTGTGTGCCGCACACGGCGCGCGGGTCGGACACGCCGAGGCGGTCGTCCATGGCAAGCCCTCGACGGTCACACACGACGGACTGGGGGTCTTTTCGGGGCTCCCCGATTCGTTTGCCGTCGGGCGGTATCACTCCCTTGCCGTCGAACACGACGAGCTCCCGGCCGAACTCGAAGCGACCGCCCGGACCGAGGCAGACAGCGTGGTGATGGGCGTCCGTCATGAGTCCCGACCCCACGTCGGAGTCCAGTTTCACCCCGAGAGCATCCTCACCGACGTCGGCAAGGGGCTGATCGAGAACTTCCTCGCGACGGCAAACGACCAATGACCGAGTACTACCACGTCGACGGCGCGGTCGTCCCCGCCGAGGAGGCGACCGTCTCGGTCCGCGACCGGGGGTTCATGTACGGCGACGCCGTCTTCGAGACGATCCGGGCCTACGGCGGCGAACCGTTCGAGTGGGCCGCCCACGCTGAGCGGCTGCGGGGGAGCGCCGAGCGGCTCGGGTTCGACGCGGCGGTCCCGCCGGCCGCGGAGCTACGCGACCGGGTCGAAGAGACGCTTGCCGCCAACGGGTACGAGGACGCGTACATCCGCTTCTCGGTGACCCGCGGCGTCCAGCCGGGGAAGCTGGCACCCGGGCCGGCGGACCCGACGGTCGTGGTCGTCGTCTCGGAGCTCCCGCGGGGCGGGGTGGACGGCGAGCCGGTCTGGGACGGGCCGGCGGCGGTCGAGACCGTCGAGGCCCGACGCGCGCCGGCGACGGTGTTGCCGCCGGGGGCGAAGACTCATAACTACCTGCCCGGGATCCTGGCGCGGCTCGAACTCGAGGGGGCAGACGAGGCGCTCGTCCGGACCGTCGAGGGGCACGTCGCCGAGGGCGCATCGAGCAACGTCTGGTTCGTCGCCGACGGGACCGTACACACGCCGACGGCCGAGCTCCCGGTGTTGCCGGGGATCACCCGCGCCGTCGTGATGGAGCTGGCGGACGAGGCGGGGGTCCCGGTGGAGGAGGGACGGTACGCGCCGGCGGCGCTCAGGGCCGCGGACGAGGCATTCCTCACGAACTCGACCTGGGAGTTGCGCCCCGTCGAGGCGATCGACGGCCGGGTACTGTCGCCCGGACCGATCACCGAGCGGCTGAGCCGGCTGTACGACCAGCGCGTCGAGACGCTGTACTGACCCGACCGAAGCCGAAGAGACGAGTCGAGTGCGGGCGTTAGTCGACGGTCTCGACGCCGCCGATCTCGAACCGGGCGCCGCCGGCGGTACTGTCGGTCAGCGCGATCGACCAGCCGTGAGCCGCGACAATCTCCTCGACGATGTGGAGCCCGAAGCCGGTGCCGTCGTCGGCCGTCGAGTATCCGCTCTCGAAGACCTGGTCGCGCTCCTCCTCGGGGATCCCGGGGCCGTCGTCGGCGACGTAGAACCCCTCGCCGTCCGCGAGCGCGTCGACGGTGACCGTCGCCGTCTCTCCGCCGTGATCGGCCGCGTTCCCGATCAGGTTCTCGAGCAGCTGCTGGAGCCGGGCCTGATCGGCCATGATCGTCAGGTCCGTTTCGGCGCTCAGGGTCGCCTCAGCAGTGGCGATGTTCTGCCAGCAGGCGGTCACCGTTCGGTCGATCGAGACCGGCGAGAGCTCGTCGACGCTCTCGCCCTGTCGTGCGAGGGTCAGCAGGTCGTCGATCAGCGCCTCGGCCCGGTCGAGGGCGGTCGCGACGTCGTCCAGGTTCGGGTCGTCCGTGTTCCGACGGGCGAGCCCGAGCCGCCCCTGTGCGACCTGGAGGGGGTTCCGAAGATCGTGGCTGACGACGCTCGCGAACTCCTCTAACCGCTCGTTTTGGCGCTCAAGTTCCGTCGTGCGCTCGCGAAGCCGGTCCTCGGTCGCGAGCTGTGTGAGTCGGGCGGCCGCGTGGGCGGCCAGCAGCTCGGCCAGCTCGAGATCGCGCTCGTCGAAGGCGCCGGTCTCCTCGGCGACGGCCTGGAGGACGCCGTGCTCGCCGATCGGGACGGTGATGACCGATCGGTACCGGGCGTCGGCCGGCGAGACGCCGTGTTCGTGCAGATCGTCGACGATCTTCGACTCGCCGCTCCGGTAGACGATCGCCGCGAAGTTGTCCTCGGCGTCGACCGGGGTCTCCTCGTAGTACTCGTCCGGCGAGAGATCCGACGATACCGCCCGCGGGCGGAGCACCCCGTCGGCGGCCTCGTCGGTGATCGCCAGGTCGAACTCGAGGATGTCCTCGGCGGCGACCACCGCCGCATCGTGGACGGCCTCGACGGTCTCGCACCGCCCGATCTCGGCGGCGATGTTGTGAAGCGCCGTGATCTTCTGGTTTTGTTCTTCGAGCGCGCGCTCGCGGCGGTGTTGCTCGGTGACGTCCCGGGAGGAGCCGACGATCCAATCGATCGAGCCGCGTTCCTCGATCGGCGCCAGTCGGGTCTGCCAGGTCCGAGCGACGCCGTCGATCGTGAGCCGCTCCTCGTAGGTGACCGGCTCGCCGCGCTCGAGACACTGCCGGTAGTGCTCGGCGATCGTCGTCCCCGGCTCCTCGCCGAAGACCTCCACCGGCGTCTTGCCCTCGACGTCTTCGGTGGTTCGACCGGTGAGTTCCTCCTGGCGCCTGTTGAACCGGCGGAAGCGGATCGCGTCGCCGTCCGCGTCGAGCAAAAACAGGGCGTCTTGGACGTTGTCGAAGATCGCCTCGTGCTCGCGCCGGAGCCGGTCGAGTTCGCGTTTCGTGCGCTCTGCCTCGGTGATCTTGGTGTAGATCGCAAACGCCCGATCGGCATCGTCGAGTCGTGCGTTTCCGATCGGAACCGCCTGAAAGTGAAACTCCTGTGCACCGTCGACCGTGTCCCGAACGACGGTATCGGAAAACATCTGACCGGTGTAGATGCGAGTGCTGATCTGGCGGGCGGCCTCGCGGCGCTCTGGCGTCGTGACGACGGTGTCGATGTCCTGGCCAACGATCTGGTCGGGTCCACCCTCGGGGGCAAACAGGCGTGTGAACACATCGTTTGTGGCCTCGATGATGGGCCGCTCGCCGTCAAACGCGACCAGCGCGATCGCGTCGTTCGCGTGCTCGAAAAGCGCATCGTACCGGGCGGCGAGGTCGGTCTCCGAGCCGGCCGAGCCCCCCGTCGCCGCGGCCCGGAGCCGGGAGGCGAGCGCGGCCGGGTCCGGGTCGATCCGACTCGGAACGTAGTCGGTGACGCCGGCGTCGATCGCCTCGCTCGCGAGTTCCTCGCTGCCGGTCTCCGGCAGGAGCACGAGCGGCAGTCCCGGCCGTCGCTCCCGGACCGCCTCCGAGAGACCGAGTCCGTCGAGTTCGGACGTGTGGGCGACGGCCGCACAATCGATCCGGGTGTCCGCGAGCGCCGCCAGTGCGGATTCGGCGTCGTGGGCGGTCTCGATCCGGAGGCGGTCGTCACTGTCGGCGAGTGCCCGCGCCGTCGCCTCGGCCGCCTCCTGATCGGGGTCGGCGTACAGCACCCGGATCGGGTCGGTCACACTGTCATAATTGGAGTCACAGTATAAATACGCTTCTTTGGTTCATGGGGCGACTCTAACGTGCTTTTCAATCGAACTGTTCGGGGAAGTGAACGGTCGTGGGCCGCCGAGGAGTCGTCTCGGCCGGCCGCCAGCCGGGGCTGGGGATGCGGAAGCGTATTATTCCGGGCACACGCTACTGGGTAACGTGTCGCGACCGCCGTCGGGAGGTCATCCGTGACGGAGGCGAGTCCGGCCGCTCCTGAAGAGCGGATCGTCGCGCTCGACGCGCTGCGGGGGCTCGCGCTGCTCGGGATCCTGGTGATCAACGTGCGGGTGTTCGCGATGCCCGAGGCGGTGCTGACCAACCCGACCGTCTACCGGGAGTTTACCGGCGCGAACTACGCGGCCTGGCTCGCCGGACACGTGCTCGCCGAGCAGACGTTCCTGACGCTGTTTTCCGCGCTGTTCGGCGCCGGGGTGCTCCTGTTCACCGCGAGTAAGAGCCGAGACGACGAGCCGGCGGTCCGGCTGCACCTGCGACGCACAGCCTGGCTGTTCGCGATCGGGCTCGGACACGCCTACCTGCTGTGGTACGGGGATATCCTCGTCTCGTATGCCATCTGTGGGGTCGCGGTCGTGGCCGCCCGGGACTGGACGCCCGCACAGCAGGCACGTGTCGGGCTGGCCGTGCTCGCCGTCCCGTCGGTGTTGCAGGTGCTGACCGGGCTGACGAGCGGTGCCGCGGCCGTCGAGGGGACCTGGGAGCCCGCCGCCGCGACGCTCGAACAGGAGGTCGCGACCTACCGGGGCGGCTGGCTCGAGCAGATGGACCACCGCGTTCCGACGGCGCTCAGGCGGCAGACGGCCGGCTTTCTCGGCACGACCGTCTGGCGGGTCGGCGGGGTGATGCTGCTCGGGATGGCGCTGCTCAACTGGGGGGTGCTCACCAACGACCGCTCGGACCGGGAGTACCGCCGGCTCGCCCTCGGGACCGTCGCGGGCGCCGGGGTGATCCTGGCAGGCGTGGCCTACATCGAGGCCCGAGAGTGGGCGGCCGAGGCCGCGCTCTTCTGGCTCCAGTTCAACTACTGGGGGAGCCTGCTCGTCGCCGCGGGCTACGTGGGACTCGTGATGGCGTGGGTCCGGCGGCGGCCCGAGGGGCCGATCACGGGCGGGCTCGCCGCGGTCGGCCGGACCGCGTTCACGAACTACCTCCTCCAGACGGTCCTCGCGACCTCGATCTTCTACGGGCACGGACTGGGGCTGTTCGGGCGGGTCAGCCGCGTCGAGGCGCTGGGGGTCGTCGCCGGGATCTGGGCCCTGCAGGTGCCGCTGTCGGTCCTGTGGCTCCGGCGGTTCCGGTACGGCCCCGTCGAGTGGGTCTGGCGGTGGCTCACCTACGGACACCGCGAGCCGCTCGGCCGCGACCGGTGACCCTCGACGGACAGGCTTAGAACCCCCGCGGTCGTTTCTCGGGCGATGAGTTCCGTCCGAGAGCGATCGGAGATCGACGAGCGGTACAAGTGGGATCTCGAAGGACTGTACGCGAGTACCGAGGACTGGGAGGCGGCCCTCGAGGAGGCACAATCGCGCGTAGCGGAGCTGCGGGCCCGCGAAGACGGCGCCGTCGCGAACGCGGCGAGCCTGCTGGAGACGCTCGAGACCTACGAGGCGGCGATGCGGGCGGTCGAGGACGTCACCGCCTACGCCCGGATGCGCCGGGACGAGGATACCCGGGACGGCGACCGCCAAGCGATGGCCAGCCGGGCACAGTCGCTGCGCGCCGAGGCCCAGAGCGCCGGGAGCTTCCTCGAGCCGGCGGTACAGGAGCTCGACGAGAGCCGACTCGAGGCCTTCTCTGAGTCCGAACCCGCCCTCGAGGCCTACGAACAGTACTTCGACGACATCCGCCGGCGAACGGCACACACCCGCTCGCCCGAGATCGAGGGGCTGCTCGCGGAGCTGAGCGACGTGACGAGCGCGCCGGGAGACATCTACCGCCTGCTCAGCAACGCCGATATGAGCTTCCCCGCCGTCGAGGACCCCGACGGGGAGGCCGTCGAGATCACGCTCAGCAACTTCGTGAGCCTCCAGAAAGACCCCGACCGGGCGTTCCGGCGCCGGGTCTACGAGGCCTTTTACGACGAGTGGGAGACAGTGCGAAACGCCGTCGCGGCCGCCTACCGCAAGAACGTCATCAAAGACGAGAAACTCGCCGCCGCCCGAAACTACGATGACGCGCGGGCGGCAGCACTCGACGGGCCGAACGTCCCCCCGGAGGTGTACGACACCCTCGTGGAGACCGTCCGGTCGAACCTCGGTCGGCTCCACCGCCACGCGGAGCTCAAGCGGGAGTCGATCGGCGCCGACGAGCTGCGGATGTGGGACCTATACATGCCACTCGCCGAGACCGAGAGCCCCGAGATCGGCTACGAACGGGCCCGCGAGCACGTCACTGCGGCGGTCGCACCGCTCGGCGAGCAGTATCAGAAGCGACTCGCGGCCGGCCTGGAGGATCGGTGGGTCGACGTCTACGAGACCCCGGGGAAACGCTCGGGAGCCTACAGCGGCGGCACATACGACTCCCAGCCGTACATCCTGATGAACTACCAGGACGACGTCGACTCGATGTACACGCTGGCCCACGAGCTGGGCCACTCGCTGCACTCGGAACTCGCGAGCGAGGCCCAGCCGTACGTCTACGCCGACTACGAGATCTTCCTCGCCGAGGTGGCCTCGACGGTCAACGAGACGCTCCTGACCCGGCACCTCCTGGAGACGAGCGAGGACGAACGGCTCCGCCGGCACGTGCTCAACCAGGCGCTAGAGCGGTTCCGCTCGACGCTGTACCGCCAGACGATGTTCGCCGAGTTCGAACACCGGGCCCACGAGATGTCGGCCGAGGGCGAGCCCCTGACCGGCGATCGCCTCGACGAGCTCTACCGCGGGCTCAAATCCGAGTACTACGAGCCGGCGGTTATCGACGACCGGATCGCACGCGAGTGGATGCGGATTCCGCACTTCTACCGATCCTTCTACGTCTACCAGTACGCGACCGGCATCAGCGCCGCCGTCGCGATCGCCGAGCGGATCCGCGAGGAGGGCGCCCCCGCCGCGAAGCGGTACCGGGAGTTCCTGGAGAGCGGCTCGCGGGGCTACCCGCTCGAGCTGCTCGAGACCGTCGGCGTCGACATGACCGAGGCGGGGCCGATCGAGCGGGCGCTGTCGGTCTACGGCGAGTACCTCGAGGAGTACGAGCGGCTGGCCTAAGCCCCCAGCCGTTTTGTGCCGGCGGCGTTGTCCGACGGTATGGAGATCGCGAGACGACTCGCCGCCCCCGGCCGGGACTGGGACACGGAGCCGGACGGCGAGGTGCGGCTGGCCGTGGTCGGGCTGGGCAACTACGCGCGGTCGGTCTCGATCCCGGCGATCGAGGCCGCCAAGTACTGTGCGTTCACCGTCGGCGTCTCCGGGACGGAGGCGACCAGGGAGACCGTCGCCGAGGAGCACGGCGTCGAGACGATCGGTTACGAGGCCTACACCGACGGCACCGCGAGCGGGGCCTACGACGCCGTCTACGTCGCGACCCCGAACCGGCTGCATCTCCCACACGCCGAGACCGCCGCGGGGCTCGGGAAGGACGTCATCTGTGAGAAGCCCCTGGAGGCGACCGTCGAGCGGGCCGAGCGGCTCGTCGAGGCCTGCGAGGCGGCGGGGGTAACCCTGATGACGGCCTACCGGATGCAGGCCGACCCGGTCGTGCGGGCGCTCCGGCGGGCGATCGCCGACGGCGCACTCGGGACGGTGACCCGCGCGACCGGCGGGTTCACCTTCGACGTGCTCGGCGGCACGCGCGGGCCCGACCAGTGGCGCCTGGACGAGGGCCTCGCCGGCGGCGGCGCGCTGATGGACGTCGGGGTGTACCCGCTGAACACGGCCCGGTACCTCCTCGACGCCGACCCGGTCGCGGTCCGGGGAGGGACCCGCTCGACCCCGCCGTTCGACGCGGTCGACGAGCACGTCGACTTCGAGGTGGAGTTTCCCGCCTGCGTCGGGCAGTTCAACGCCAGCTTCAGCGGGCGAGGCGACGCCCGGCTCGCGGTCTACGGCACCGGGGGCACCGTCGAGCTGCGGCGGGCCTTCCAGCCCCGGGCGGATCGACGGGTGATCGTCGAGACCGACGACGGGCGGGCGGTCCTCGAAGGCCGGGGCGCCGACGAAACCCGCGAGGAGTTCGCGTACTTCGGACACTGCCTGCTGACCGACCGGGCCCCCGGTCCCGACGGCCGGGACGGGCTCGCCGACCTCGCGGCGATGACCGCCGTCTACGAGGCGGCCGCGACCGGCGAGCGGGTCCGGCTGTGAGCGCCCCGCACTGAACGGCAGGACGGTCGCCGCGGCGTCTCGGAACCGCCCGCGGACGACGGACACGACGGGCTTTTGAGCCGTGATTTACAACCGGCCGTAGGTACTACGACGTGGTCCGGTTCAACGCCGTGCGGCTGTTGGGCAACAGGGAGTTCGCCGCGCTGGCCGGGACGGCCTTCGCCAGGAGTCAGGCCTACTCGACGATCCTGATCGCGCTGGCCTTGTACGCGGACCTGTTCGGGACGACGGGGTTCGTCGAGGGGCTGTTCGGGACCGCCTTTGCGCTCGTCCAGCTGGTGATCGTGCTCCCGCTGGGTCGAAAGGTCGACACCGGGAACGCAAAGCGGTACCTGCTGGCCGGCTTCCTGGTCAACGTCGCGGTCTTCGTCGGGTTCATCTTCGTGACCAACCCGCAGGGCGTGATCCTCGTCCGGATGCTCCAAGGGCTGGGCGCGAGCGTCCTCTGGATCACCGGGGCGACGATCGTCGGCGAGATCAGCCCCGACGAGGACCAGGGGCTGTGGCTGGGCTCGTACAACCAGTTCGCGTCGTTCTCCTCGCTGGCCGGGGACCTGCTCGGTGGGTACCTGCTGTACGCCTACGGGTTCACCTACACCTACCTCGTGCTGTCGGCGATCACGCTCGGGGCCTTCGCGCTGGTCTATCTGGCGCTCCGGGACGACCCCGGCGGGCACACAGACCCCACGGAGGCGAGCGGTGCCGAGACGTTCCGGTCGCTGCTTTCCCTGCCGATGTTGCGCTCGCTCGTACTGTTTCGGTTGACGTTCAGCTTCGGCAAAATGGCGGTCATCATCTTCGTCCCGATCTACGCCCGGACGGGCTTTGGCATCTCGGCGTTCGCGATCGGGTGGATCATGGCCGGCGGCAAGCTCACGAAGGCGCTCACCCAGGGGTTTTTTGGCACGCTGACCGACCGGTGGGGGCACAGACACTATTTCGTCGCGCTCGGGGCCCTGCTGTACGCCGTCGGGACGGCGGCGATCCCGCTCGCGGCGCTGGCCGAGGGCCGGATCGCGCCGATCGAGGTGTCGGTGTTCGGCGACACGCAACGGCTGGGCGGAGCCTTTTTGGCGCTGTTTGGCGCCTACTCGGTGCTGGGGATCGCCGACTCGATTCGGCTGCCGGCGAGCATGTCGCTGTTCGTCGACGAGGGCGAGCGGTACGACTCGGTCGCCAGCGCGATGTCCCTGCGATCGATCTCCTGGAAGGTCGGACAGGTGCTGGGGCCGGTGCTCGTCGGCTCGACGATGGACGCGATCTCGACGGAGGCGGGCTTCCTGCTCGCGGCCGGGTTCATCGTCGTCTCGACGGTGGGATTCGCGTTCACGAGCCGCCGGGCCTACGCCCAACCCCGCTCGAGCCGGCCGGCGCCGGGAGACTGATCCGGCCGTATTTCGGCGCGGGTCAGGGGTCTGGGTCCTCGGCGCGAAACCGGGTCGTGGGGCGTCCCTCGAAGCGGGGACCCGAGCCGACCGCCTCGAATCCGGCCGCGAGGGCGGCCTCCTCGACGGCGGGTTCGTCCGCGGGGACGACCAGCTCGGCGGCCATCCTCTCCGCGCGGGCGAACCCCAGCGGCTCGGAGAGCAGCGTCTCGAGGCCGGCAGTCGACCCCTCGATCTGGGTGACGTGGACGGTCCGGTCGCGGGCGTCGTAGCTCACGAACCCCGCGATCTCGCCGTCGTCTTCGAGGACGCGAACGGTCCGGTCGTGGACCAGGTTCCGCAACACGTCTGCCGGCGCGTCGGCCATCTCGGCCAGCCGCTCGGCGTCGGCCTCGACCGCGTCGCGCACCTGCATACCCGGGACTTGTTCGCGAGGCACATAACCTCCGGGCCCGCCGGGCCGACCCTGGACAGAACCGAAAGGGATTATGCCGCCACCACGACAAAGGCTGGCACAGATGGGGCTTGCGTCGGCGCGGGTGATCGGATGCGACTAATCGCGAAGTTCGGCGGCACGAGCGTGGCCGACGGGCCGCGGATCGACCGGGCCGCCGACTCCGTGGCCACGGCCGTCGAGGCGGGCCACCAGGTGGCGGTGGTCGTCAGCGCGATGGGCAAGACGACAGACGAGCTGCTCTCGGAGATCACCTTCGAGGCGACCGAGCGCGACCGGGCCGAGATCGTCAGCATGGGCGAGCGCACGTCGGTCCGGATGCTCAAAGGCGCCCTCGAGGCCCGGGGCGTCGAGGCGATCTTCCTCGAGCCCGGGCGGGAGGGGTGGCCGATCATCACCGACGAGTACGGCGAGGTCGACGTCGAGGAGACTCGCCGGCGGGTCTCGTGGTGTCTCGAACGCATGGAAGCGGGGGTCGTGCCGGTGATCACGGGCTTTCTCGCACAGGACCGCGAGGGCCGAATCACGACGCTAGGCCGCGGAGGCAGCGACACCACCGCGGTCATGCTAGGCAACTACATGAACGTCGACGCGGTCGCGATCGTCACCGACGTCGAGGGCGTGATGACCGCCGACCCGACAGTCGTCGAGGGGGCGCGCAACGTCGGCGAGATCACCGTCGACGAGCTCCGGAGCCTCTCCTTTCGGGGCGCGGAGGTCGTGGCGCCGTCGGCGCTTGCTTACAAGACCACCGATCTCGACGTCCGGGTCGTCCACCACCAGCACGGCGACCTCCTGACCGGCGGGACCCGGGTCGAGGGCGAGTTCGAGACGCTGGTCGATCTCCAGGAGCGGCGGCTGGTCTGTCTGACCGTCGCCGGCCGGGCGATTCGCAACCAGCCGGGCGTACTGGCGGCGCTGTCTGCCGCGCTCGGCGAGGCCGGGATCAACGTCGAAACCGTCTCCAGCGGGATGGACTCGGTGACCTTCTACCTCGATGAGGGCAGGGGTAAGGAGGCCGAGACGCTGTTGCACGACGAGGTGATCGGCGACGACGCCCTCTCGAGCGTGACCGTCGAGGAGGGGCTCGCCGTCGTCAGGGTCGCGGGCGGAGACTTCGAGCAGCGAACCGGGGCGGTCCAGCAGGTCCTCGAACCGCTCGAGGCCGAACGGATCTACCTCCACGACGTGGTCACGAGCGCCAGCTCGGTCTCGATCTTCGTCGACTGGGAGGACCGCGAGCGAGCCCTCGAGTTGGTTCGGGGGGTGTTTTAGATCACCTCGGCGTTTCAGATCGGCCTCACGCTGGTGCCGGCAGGTCTGCTGGTCGCGATGGCCGTGCTCGCGTGGCTGTCGGCCCACCGGGTGCCGGACGGACAGGTCGAGGTGCTCGTCGTCTCCGGGGAGGAAGAGCGGGTACTCGGGCCGGGAACGCACTTTCTGTCGCCGGTCGGTGCCCGGACCTACCGGGTCGATCCGGAGGCGATGCGCTACGAGACGCCAACCGGATCGCTGCCCGTTCCCGAAGATCTCAGGGCCGACGTTGCTCGGATCGTAGAGGAGGACTGATCCCGGGTCCGGTCACCGACCCTCTTCGAGTCGGGTGCCGAGCTGCTCGGGAAGGCCAGCGTCGGCGATCGCGCGCTTGACCCGGTCGATGTCGTAGGAGACCCGGCGTTCGGTCACCGACAGCTCGTCGAGGTCGAGCACGGCGTAGGCCGCCCGCGGGTCGCCGTCGCGGGGCTGACCGACGCTGCCGGGGTTGACCACGACGCCTGCGTCGTAGCGCTCGTGGTGTTGAACGTGGGTGTGTCCGAGCACAAGGACATCCTCCTCGCCGAGCAGTTCGGGGCCAAACTCCGCCGGGTAGGTGTACCGGTCGGGCTCCGCGGGGTGGCCGTGGACCAGCCGGACCCGGCCGTCGAGGACGCGGCGGCTGATCGGCAGGTCCCCGAGCCAGGCGGTCTGGGCGTCGGAGAGCTGCTCACGGGCGTGGCGCACGGCGGCGCCGGCCAGGCTATTGAACCCGAAGGCGGCGTCGCCGGCGACCGCGCGGTCGTGGTTGCCCTGGACCGTCGGTATCGAGCGCTCGCGGACGGCCTCGAGACACGCTCCGTGCCAGGGGTTGTACCCGACGACATCGCCGGCACAGACGAGCGCGTCGACCGCGGGCATGTCCGCGAGCACCGCCTCGAGGGCCACCTCGTTCCCGTGAATATCAGAGAGCAGTCCGACCTGCATACCGCCGCCAACGCCGCCACGGTTATAAAGCCCGCCGTCCCGAGAGTTTCGGGCGGTCAGCGGTCAGCGGTCGGCGGGGTCAGCCGCTCGACCTCGTAGCCGGATCCCGCGAGGGCCTCGAGCAGCGTCTCGGCGTGGTCGTGATCGCGGGTTTCGACGTCGATCTCGAGTTCGGCGGCGTTCATCGAGACGTCCCGTGAGGACCGGTCGTGCCGGATCGCGTAGACGTTCGCGTCGCTCGCGGCGATCGTCGAGATGAGCCCCTCAAGCGCGCCCGGACGGTCGGGGAGAACGGTCCGGATGCGGAGGTATCGTCCGGTCGCGATCATGCCCCGCAGGATCACCGTCGAGAGGGTATTGAGATCGATGTTCCCGCCACAGAGCACCGGCACGATCGTCTCGCCGTCCTCGTAGTCAAAGGCGCCGGCGAGCAGCGCCGCGAGTCCGGCCACGCCGGCGCCCTCGACCAGGGTCTTCTCGCGCTCCAGGGCGACCGTGATCGCGAGGGCGATCTGGTCGTCGGAGACGGTGACCATCTCGTCGACGCGCTCGGTGATGACCGCAAACGGGCGCTCGCCGACCGCCCGCGTCGCGATCCCGTCGGCGATGGTGTCGACGCTGTCCCAGGTCACCCGCTCTCCGGCGGCGAACGACTCGACCCCGGCGGCCGCACCGGCGGCCTGGACGCCGATTACGCGGGTGTCGGGCGCCCGGCCCTTGATCGCGGTGGCGACGCCGGCGATGAGCCCGCCGCCGCCGACCGGCAGCACGACCGTGTCGACGCCGGGCAGGTCCTCGAGAACTTCGAGTCCGATCGTCCCCTGGCCGGCCATCACCGCCGGATCGTCGAAGGCCGGCAGGTAGTACCGACCCTCCGTTGTCTCGATCTCGCGTGCGCGGGTCGCGGCCTCGTCGTAGTCGGCGCCGTGTAACACCACCTCGGCGCCGTAGTTGCGGGTCGCCGTGACCTTCGAGACCGGGGCGTCCTCGGGCATCACGACGGTAGCGTCGACGCCGAGCCGGGAGGCCGCCAGCGCGACGCCCTGTGCGTGGTTGCCGGCGCTGGCCGTGACGACCCCGCCCGCGAGCTGCGCCTCCGAGAGCGTGCCGATACGGTTGGTCGCCCCGCGGATCTTGAACGACCCGGTCCGCTGGGTGTTCTCGAGCTTGAGATGGACCTCCGCGCCGGTCTGGGCCGAGACCGCGTGGGAGTAAGAAAGCGGCGTGTGGCGGGTCGTCTCCGCGACCCGCTCGCGGGCGGCGAGGACGTCTGCGAGTTCGATCATGGTATCGGTAAGACCGGGGGCGGATTAGACCGTTTGGAACCCCGCGGGGGCCGGCTACTCGGGTTGGTCGGCGATCGTGTTGGGGAGGATCTCGCTCTTCCCCTCGTAGAACTCGTTGAGCGTCGCGGTAGAACCACTCTACGGAGAACTCCGTCGTGTACTCGTAGCCGCCGTGGATCTGGATGCCCTCGTCTGCGACCTCGCGGGAGACCTCCGAGGCGTGACATCCTCCACGCGGTAAACGGCGCAGCTTCCCTCACCGCCGAGAGGCGGAAGCGGTGGGAACTTACGTTCACACACCGACGAGTGCAGGGAGTGCCACGCCCCCGTCACTCCTATTCCGTAGGGGATTCGGAGGGACCGTGTCGTTTTCTGTCGGTATCCTCGCCGCTTCCACAAGGGATACCCTGCAAGAGTCCGGTTGGAATCCCGAAATTGTCCGATTGTCCCGACGTGGGAGCGGTCGTGCCGCCTCGGTTGGGTGCGCAGGCGGGCGCGACAGGCGAAAATGGGCCGCTGTGACGCGATCCACGCCCGGCGTAACCGCCGGGATTCTCTTGCTGTGTGAAGATAAATGTCAGTGAAAAATAGTTGCTGGAGCGTCGGAGGCGCAGGCGGCGAACGAGCGATTCCGATGGTACTCGAGCCATCGACTCAGCCGGTCAGTCCTCGGGGACGCCGGTTAGGTCTTCCTCGGTGAGCTCGCGGTACAGGCCCGCGACCGGCGGCTCGGCGTCGCCAGCGTCGCTCGCGCCGACCGTGACCAGCACGGTAAGGGCCGCGCGGAGGCTCAGGCCGGTCTCGGCGATCCGCTCGGGGCGGACCGCGAGCAGGTGTCCGCCGACGGTCGGGTTCGGCGCCAGCGGGACGAACACCGTCACCCGTTCTGAGCCGTCGGTCCAGTCGGCGCCGGAATCCCGGCCGACGACGAAGGCGAGCACGTCGACGCCGTCGGCTAGCGCGAGCGACACCACGTCGCTGAACCCCTCGTCGGTGAGCACGCGGCGGGACCGCTCCAGGCTGTTGTAGACCGGACCGATCACCGGAGTGCGCTTGAGAGCGGCGTCGATAGCCTTGCCCGCGAGCGCCCCGTACCGGTTCTGTACCACGAGGCCGGTTGCGACGAGGCCCACCGGGATCCCGAGCGTGAGCGATCCGACCGCGAGGACGGTCGCGACCCGTCCCTCGACGCCGAGCGCCGAGAGGAGGGCATCGACCGTCGAGAGAACGCCCAGAAAGAACAGGCCGAGCCCGTAGGCGACGACCGCGAGCAACGCCAGGGGGAGAACGAAGGCGAGTCCGGTCAGCAAGCTGCGACGGATCGGCCGGGTCATACCAAGGGCTCGCGGGCCGGCAGCCTCAGTGTTGCGCTCGTCGAGGATCGTGAACCCCTCCGGTTCGGATCGAGTTCGGACACCGTCTGTCGGTTCTCGGGAGTGACGTTCAGTTTCACTCTGGGCAGACGGTCGTCACGACGAGCCGGATCCGTCCTCGATCAGGACGGTTGCCTCGCCGTCGAGAGCCGTCTCGCCGCCGTTGTCGACGCGGGTGGCAAGGCGATACCGGTCGTCACCGAACCGATCACGGATCTCACACCGGGCGGTCGGACGGTCGCCGACGCTCACCGGAGCGCGAAACTCGACGTCCTGCGAGAGGTAGACAACGGTACCCGGGAGTCGTGCGAGCGCGGCGCCGATCAGTCCCGTCAACAGCGCCCCGTGGACGATGCGTTCGCCAAAGCGAGTCTCGCCGGCGGCCGCGGCGTCGAGATGCAGCGGGTTCGTGTCGCCGCTCGCCGCCGCAAACGACCGGACATCGGCGTCGGCGATCGTCTTCGAGAACGAGAGACTGTCCCCGACCGCGAGCCCGGCCGAGAGGTCACGGCTCGTTTCCCAGCCTTCGCGGTCCTCGCCGGATGCGATCTCGTCTGTCATACGCGTCGGTAGCACCAGCCGTCGAATAAGTCCTGTCTCCCGCGTCTTGAGACAGCGGACGGGACCGAACGCGAGACCGACGAGCCAGACCGAGACGAGCAGACAGGGACGATGAGCTCGGTCGTATCGATCGGCCGCCGACCGTCTCGACGGTGGGCCCGTCGGTGGACTCCCGTGGGCGATTCGGTCGGGATCCGGGCGGAGCTGGCGTTTGCGGCCGAGACCCGAAACGACTGGCCCGGACCGTCCGTCGGCCGGGATCAGTCGAAGGCGGCGATCCCGGTGAGATCCTCGCCCAGGATCAGCGAGTGGATGTCGTGGGTGCCCTCGTACGTGTAGACGGTCTCCATGTTGGCGAGGTGTCGCATCGGCGGGTAGTCGGTCGTGATCCCGTTGCCGCCGAGCATCTCGCGGGCGACGCGGGCCTGCTCGCGGGCCATCCGGACGTTGTTGCGCTTTGCCATCGAGACCTGCTGGGGCCGTAGGTCGCCGCGTTCTTTCAGCGCCGCGAGGCGGTGGGCGAGCAGCTGGCTGGTCGTGATCTGGGTAGCCATCTCGGCGAGGTTCTCCTGTTGGAGCTGGAACCGGGCGATCGGCCCGCCGAACTGCTCGCGGTCGGTGGCGTATTCGCGAGCAGTTTCGAAACAGTCCCGGGCGGCGCCGACCGCCCCCCACGCGATCCCGTAGCGGGCCTGCGTGAGACAGGACAGCGGTCCCTTCATCCCCGAGACGCCCGGGAGGCGGTTCTCCGCAGGCACTGAGACGTTCCGGAGCTCGATCCGGCCGGAGACCGACGCGCGCATCGAGAGTTTGCCCTCGATGTGCGGGGTGGTGACGCCCTCGCGATCGGTCTCGACGAGAAAGCCCCGGATCTCGCCGTCGCTTTGCTCGCGGGCCCACACGACGGCCACGTCGGCGATCGGGGCGTTGGTAATCCAGGTCTTCTCTCCGTCGAGAACGTACCCGTCGCCGTCGCGGGCGGGTTCGGCGGTGGTCTCCATCGCCGCCGGGTTCGAGCCGTGTTCGGGTTCGGTGAGCCCGAAACAGCCGACCACCTCGCCGTCTCGGAGCGCCGGCAGCCACCGCTCGCGCTGGGCTGGACTGCCGTACTCGGCGATGGGATACATCACGAGCGCCCCTTGGACGGAGGCCATCGATCGGATCCCGGAGTCGCCGGCCTCGAGTTCCTGCATCAACAGTCCGTAAGCGGTCTCTGAGACGCCGGGCAGCCCCTGGGCCTCAAGGGTCGGCCCGTAGAAGCCGAGCTCGCCCATCTCCGCGATGAGTTCGGTCGGGAAGGTGCCGGCCTCGTAGTGATCGGCGATGACGGGGGTGACCTCTGCCTCGACGAACTCCCGGGCGGTATCGCGGATCAGCCGCTCCTCGGAGTCGAGATCAGCCTCCAGGTCGACGTAATCAAGCATCCTCGTACCGACCGAACGGAAGGACCAATAAAAAGCGTTGGCCTGTGAGCGGCGTTTGCGTCCTCAAGCAAAGCCCGGGTCGAACGGCCACCGGCGAACGGTCACTCGGCGGGATCGACGGGTTTCGTCATCGTCTCGCGGCTCGTCTCGTACCCGGCCGCGGCGTACAGCTCGCGCGCCGGCTGGTTGTCGGCGTCGACGGTCAGCGTGAGGCGATCGCAGTCGTTGTCCGCCGCCCAGGCCTCGGCGGCCTCAAGCAGCCGAGTGCCGACACCCCGACACCGGACCGATTTGCGGACGAACAGCTCGTTGAGGTGACACGCCCGGCGCTGCTCGAAGATCGGCGGGGGCGTCTGCAGTTCGGCGGCGGCGTAGCCGAGGAGTTCCCCCTCGCGGGCCACGCAGACGAGCGACCGTTCGTCGTCGATGCGCGCCCGGAGATGCGTCTCGCCCTCGGCCCGGACGGTCTCGTCGTCCCGGAGCGTGTGGACGCCGAGGGCCGCCATCTCTCGTTGGGCCGGCACCCACAGCTCGTCCAGGAAGGCCCCGAGCTCGGCGGCGGTGAGGCGAGCAAACTTCACGGGTGAGGAATCCGGGCCGTCGGTAATAGCTCCGGCGGTCGCGAGCCCGGGGACGGCCGGCGGCGGCCGAGGGCGCCGGGCAGAGACAAAGCGTTTTGCCCACCCCCGGCATCGTCCGGATATGCGAGTGCTGATTACGGACCCGATCGCGGACGCGGGAATCGAGCGCCTGCGGGCGGCGGGCCACGAGGTCGAGACCGCCTACGACCTCTCGCCGGCGGCCCTGCGGGAGGCCGTGGCGGAGGTGCAGGCACTGATCGTCCGGTCGGGAACGGAGGTGACCGCCGAGGTGTTTGCGGCCGCGCCGGAGCTCGTGATCGTCGGGCGGGCGGGCATCGGCGTCGACAACATCGACATCGACGCCGCGACCGATCACGGCGTGATCGTCGCGAACGCTCCAGAGGGTAACGTCCGCGCCGCGGCCGAGCACACCGTCGGGATGACCTTCGCGACCGCGCGGTCGATCCCGCAGGCTCACGCCCGGCTGTCGGCCGGCGAGTGGGCGAAAGGCGAGTTTCTCGGGACCGAACTCAACGACAAGACGCTGGGAGTCGTCGGTCTGGGTCGGGTCGGGCAGGAGGTCGCGAAGCGACTCGGCGCCCTGGGCATGGAGGTGGTCGCGTTCGACCCGTACATCAGCGAAGAGCGGGCCGCGCAGGTCGGCGCGGAGCTCGTCGGCGCGCTCACCGACTGTCTTGACCGGGCCGACGTCGTGACGATCCACACGCCGCTGACCGACGAGACCGCGAACATGATCGGCCGCGAGCAACTCGCCCGCGTCGCGGGCGGGTACCTGATCAACTGCGCCCGGGGCGGGATCGTCGACGAGGCGGCGCTCGCCGCGGCCGTCGAGGAGGGACAGCTCGCCGGCGCGGCCGTCGACGTGTTCGCGGACGAGCCCGTCGACCCGGAGAATCCGCTGCTCGGGGTCGAGGACGTCATCGTCACGCCACACCTCGGGGCCTCCACGACAGCCGCACAGGAGACCGTCGCGGTCTCGACCGCCGAGCAGGTCCGGGCGGCGCTCGTCGGCGAGCCCGTGACCAACGCGCTCAACGCCCCCTCGGTCGACGAGTCGTCGTTCCCGGCGGTGCGGCCGTACATCGAGCTCGCGGACACGATGGGAACGGTCGCGGTCCAGCTGTTCGACGGCCGGATCGAGCGCGTCGAGCTCACCTACGCCGGCGACCTCGCCGACGAGGATACGGACCTCGTGACCGCTTCGGCGCTGACCGGCGTCTTCGCGCCCCTCGAAACGGAGGTCAGCACGGTAAACGCCCGCGGAGTCGCGGCCGAGCGGGGCGTAGCGGTCACGGAGACCACGACCCGGCAAGCCGAGGATTTCCGGTCGCTCGTGACCGTCACGGTAACAGATGGCGAGACCGAGACGACCGTCTGCGGGACGCTGTACGCCGACGACGACCCGCGGATCGTCCGGATCGACGGGTTCCGGGTCGACGCCGTGCCGGGCGATCACATGCTCGTCACCCGCAACCGCGACGAGCCGGGCGTCATCGGGTTCATCGGAAGCGAGCTGGGTGAGGCTGGGATCAACATCGCCGGCATGTTCAACGGCCGCGGGACCATCGGCGGCGAGGCGCTGTCGGTGTACACCCTCGACGACGCCGTCACCGGAGAGCTGCGCGCCGCCCTCGAGGCCGACGAGCGGATCATCGAGACGACCTACATCTCGCTCGACGGCGCCGACGGCTAACCGGACCGGGACCGAACGAGGCGCCCGAAGAACGGCGGCCGCCGGACGATGAGAGAAGAGCGCAGAGACCGCGAGTTAGTATCGGAGCGCGGCGAGCGTCTCGGCAGCCTCGCGGGCTGCGGCGAGGTGATCTCGGGCGCGTCGGGGATCGTCGGTCGCGGCCGCCCGCTCTGAGAACCGGACCAGCGTTCGAACGAGCGGCTCCCGGGCGGCCGCCGGATCGGCCGCGGCCGACTCGGGGGACTCCGGCGCGCCGGTCGCCGGCTGCCGGGGCTCGGCCGGCCGGTTGCTCTGGCGGGTCGAGTCGGTCTGGGCCGGCGTCTCACGGTCCGGGTCCGGCTCCGGGGACTCGGCGTCAGCCTCGGTCGCCGTCGGCCCGGCGTCGGCGCCGTTCTCGGGGCGTGACTCCTCGGCGCCGCCGAAGGCAACCCGCGCGTCGTCGCTCGGGGTCGTGACCTCGATCGACCCGGAGCCACTTCGCTCCTCCCCGGCGTCCTCGCCGGATGCGTCGGCCTCCGTTCCGGAGCGATCGACCGGCCGCTCGCAGGTCGGACAGAACTCCTGGCCGTCGTACCGGAAGATCGGGTCCCCACACTCGGAACAGTGGGCGTTTGTCATCGTCGCCCCCTGGAGCAGGAGCTCGCTCATCTTTTCTGTGGCCTCTCGTTCCCGTTTGTCCTGTTCGTACTTCTCGCGGAGCCGCTCGCGTTCGGCTTCTTCGTCGAACTCGCTCATACATCAAAAAACGAAACCCACGGGTTAGTGACTTTGGGATCGGCAGGTCGCGGCCACGCCCGGCGGGAGCTTTTGTGTCCTGCCGGCGTGGGCCCGAGTATGACAACGAAGAAGGTGAGCATCGTCGGCGCGGCCGGCACCGTCGGCTCGGCGGCGGGGTACGACATCGCGCTGCGGGGCGTCGCGGACGAACTCGTCTACGTCGACATCCCCGAACAGGAGGCGGTCACCGTCGGGCAGGCGGCAGACACCAGCCACGCCGTGGCCTACGACACGAACACGACCGTCCGGCAGGGCGGCTACGAGGCGACCGCGGGCTCGGACGTGGTAGTGATCACCGCCGGCCTGCCCCGCGAACCGGGAGACACGCGGCTGGACCTCGCGGGCGACAACGCCCCGATCGTCGCAGAGATCGAGCGCTCGCTCGCCGCCCACTCCGAGGAGTACGTGACCGTCACGACCTCGAACCCCGTCGACCTGCTCAACCGGCACATCTACGAGACCGGCGACCGGGCCCGCGGACGGGTGATCGGGTTCGGGGGGCGACTCGACTCGGCGCGGTTCCGGCACGTGCTCGCCCGGCGGTTCGACACCGCGGTCGGCAACGTCGAGGCGACGATCCTCGGCGAACACGGCGACGCGCAGGTGCCGGTGTTCTCGAAGGTCCGGGTCGACGGCCGGGATCCCGAACTCTCCGAGGAGGAGCGAACGGAGCTCCTCGAGAGCCTGCAGGCGAGCGCGATGGACGTCATCGAGCGCAAGGGCGCGACCGAGTGGGGGCCGGCCCGTGGCGTCGGCCACGTCGTCGAGGCGGTCCTCCGGGACACGGGGGCGGTGCTGCCGTGTTCGGTGGTGCTCGACGGCGAGTACGGACAGGAGGGCGTCGGGCTGGGCGTGCCCGCCAAGCTCGGGGCCGACGGCGTGACCGAGGTCATCGAGTGGGAGCTGAGCGACGGCGAGCGGGCGGGAGTCGAGGAGGCGGCGACGAAGCTCGCCGACCAGTACGACCGACTCGAGTGAGCTGGCGGCGGCCACAGCCCTTACCTGCCGGTCGACCCAACGGTGGTGTATGAGCGATCAGTCAGGGGAGAACCCGTCGATCACGCTGTACCGACTCCAGGCCTGTCCGTTCTGCGAGCGGGTGGTCCGGCGACTCGATGAGCTCGATCTCGCCTTCGAGTCGCGGTTCGTCGAGCCGCTGCACTCCGAGCGAAACGTCGTCAAGCGGGTCGCCGGCACCCGGACGGTGCCGGTGATCGTCGACGAGCACACCGGGGTAACGATGGCGGAAAGCGAGAATATCGTCGAGTACCTTGACCGGACCTACGGCGAGGAACGGCTCGCACCGTCGGAGACGTAGATGGTTTCTTTCGACGTAACCGAACTCTCCCCGGCCGACCCGCCGGCGCGGGGCGAGTCCGCCCCCGAGTTCGTCCGACCGCTGGTCGGCGCCGAGTACTGGGAGGATGCCGCGCTCTCGGAGCTCGTCGAGACGGGGCCGGTCGTGCTCGTGTTCTACCCGATGGACGGGGCCTTTCCGGCAACGTACATCTGGACCGAGATTCGCGACCGCGGATGGAGCACCGCCGGCGACGCGACCGTCGTCGGGGTGTCGATCTCGACGCCGTACGAACACGGGGCGTTCATCGACCGGTACGACCTCGAGTCCCGGCTGTTCAGCGACCCGGCGAACGGGGTCGCCGAGCGCTACGGGGTCGTCCACGACCTCGACGGGATGACCGGCGTGACCGAACCCCGGCCGGCGGTCGTGCTCGTCGACGGCGACCGGACGGTCCGGGACGCCTGGGCCGCAGAGGAGTGGCCCGAGTTCCCGCCCTACGACGAGATCGAGGCCGCGATCGCCGAGCTGTGAGTGCCGCAGCGGTTCCGGCACTCACAGCTCGATCGCGCGAAGCGAGTCCGTGCGCCCGCAGTACGGGCACTGAAAGTCGGCGACGGTGACGTCGTCGGGCATCTCGTAGGTGTAGTGTAGCTCGGCCATGTCGAGCTCACAGTCTGCGTTCTCACAGGCAATCTCGAGTGTCGCTGGCATGGACGCGTTCGGGCGCGCCGAGGCATAAGCGTCGGGCTCGGCGGTCGGCGGGACCGACGACATTTTGAGACCGCCCCGCCAACCGAAGGGCGTGACCGCGGTCGACGAGTGGGAACGACAGCTCGCCAGCGCCGAGGAGCTCACGCCGGGGGCCGTCGAGCGGATCGTCGCGGTCCACGGCGACCGCGGGGTGCGCGCGATCGAGGCCGTCGACGAGCGCCGCGTCAAGCGGTACCGCGATTTCACCGTCGTCGTCGGCCACGAGGAGGAGTACATCGTCGAGGAGGACAGCTGCACCTGCAAAGACGCAGAGTACAACCTCGACGCCGACGATCCCGAACAGCTGTGCTGGCACGCGATCGCGGTGCGGATCGGCCGCGCGATCGACGTGGTCGACGAACACGAGATGTGGTACTCGGAGGTCAGGGAGTTCCTGTGAGCCGTCACCGAGACGAACGGTCGACGGAACTAACTGTGGCTCGGTCGAACGAAAGCGCGTGTCACTTCTTGAGGGGCTCGCGGCCCGCGAGCGGATCCTCTGGGTCGCAGCCGTCGCGCTGTACGGGATCGGCGACACAGTCACCACCGCCGTCGGGCTCCGGACGACCGGCGCCCGCGAGGTGGGGCCGATCGCGGGGCCGGCGCTCGAGGCCGCCGGTATCGTCGGGCTCGTCGGGCTCAAGGGCGGGTTCGTGGGGGCCTGTGCGGGGCTGTGGTGGGCCGCGAACACGCCGGGGCGGGTCGCGATCCCGCTCGCGCTCGCGGTCGCTGGCGGGGGCGTGACGCTGTGGAACCTGGCGGTGCTCGCGACCCCGTAGCTCAGTCCGCCGTCTCCCGGCGACCGCGGGGGACCGCCCGCCCGATGCGGTCGTACGCCCACAACAGCCCCAACCCGAGGCCGTAGGCGAGCGACGCCGGGATGGCGACCAGAAACATCGTGAAGATCCCGGCCGGCGAGGCCAGTCCGGCGATCGCGAAGATCGCCAGCACCACCCCGCGCCAGGACCGGTACATCCGGCGGTACGAGACGATACTCCCGTGATGGAACAGCACCATCGTCGCCGGGATCATCGCCAACAGCCCGATGCCGACGGTGAGATAGATCACGAGCCACCCGAAGTTGTTGATCCGGTAGGCGATGACCATATTCGAGGTGAGCACGTCCCGGGCGAGCGCCGAGATCACCGTCGGCCCGACCAGCAGAAAGCCAAGCAGACTCCCCCCAAGCAGGGCGACCGCGAGAGTTCCCCCCCAGGCGAGCAGGACGCTGCGGTCGCCGGTCGCGAGCCCGCGCCGTTCGATCGCCGGCCACGCGAAGTACGCGAGCATCGGCACTACCGAGAGCCCGGCCAGGAGCGTCGAGAACTTGATCATGAAGATGAGCTCCTCGACGGGGTGTAAGACGACGAGATCGACATCTTCGGCCATCTCGGCGGGCAAGTTCCGGAGGAAGGCGTCGACGACGGTCTCGATGCCGCCCTGATAGAGGAACGTAAAGGTCCCGGCGAGCACGAGCATGAACACGCCGACCACCCAGAAGGCCTTCGAGGTCAGCGAGTCGAGGATGAACGCGATGTCGTAGTAGTACCCGCCGATGTCGTCTTCGGTGGTCTCCTCCTCGGTGAACGGATCGACCATCCCGGCCGTGGTCTCGGCGAGCAGCCCCGAGTCCTGCTCCGCGGCCTCGCCCTCGTCGCCGGGATCGCTCTCGCCCGGCTCGTCCGGAGAGTCCTCAGAATCGTCGGCGGCGTCGCGCTCATCCAGGCGGTCGAGGATCGCCCGGGCGGTCGCGGGCCGGTCCGCGTCGACGGCCTGCTGGGCCTGTGCGAGAGCCCGATCCTCCTCGATCGCGGCGAACCGGTCCTCGTCGAGATCCCGGACGGCGGCCGCGTCCATCCCGGCGAGATCGAGGGACGGCTCCTCGCGTTCCCCGGCGTTGCCGGCGCCGGTCAGGCGCTCGAGCTCGACGATCCGGAAATAAAAGAGCCCGATCCCGGCGGCGAAGAGTCCGGCGGCGGCGGCGAGAGCGCCGGCGACGACGCCGGGCGCGAGGCCGAACGCGCCGAGTCCGTCGGCGGCGGGGACCCGGCGGGCCGAGCCCGCCCAAGCCAGGGCGTCGTTGGTCGCCGCGAGCCCGCCCTCGAGCAGGAACAGCGAGACTCCGAGAGCGACGGCGACGGCCGTCCCGGCGAGCAGGTTCCAGCGCTCGCGGGCCACCGCGGCCGTCGAGACCTGTTGACCGGCCCGCTGTGAGAGCACGGCGAGTTTGGTCACGCCGAGGCTGATGAAATACAGCACCACCAGCGGGACCCCCCACATGAGCTGGGTGAACGGATCCGGCGGCGAAAAAAAGGCCCCGAACACGAAGATCCCGACGACGGCGTACCGCCACTTGTCCCGGAACGTCTCGTAGGGGACCACGCCCGTCCGCGCGGCGGCGCTCATCGCGAGCGGGAGCTGGGCGGCCAGCCCGAACGACAGCGCGAGAAAGAACACGAAGTCCGTCCACATGACGATCGACCAGGTTGGGTTGAACCCCGAGTTGATCGCGATCGTCGCCAGAAACTCGAACATGACGGGGAAAAAGACGAAATACGCGTAGGCCACCCCGCCGGTAAACAGCGCCGCAGCCGCGAGGCCGAACGCGGCGAGCTTCCAGCGAGGAACCGTACCCGAGGGCCAGAACCCGCGGCGCTTGAGCCCCGAGCGGCCGTACCAGACGACCGCCGGCAGGGCCCCGAGTATCCCGACCGCAAGGCCGATTTTCGCCTGCAGGAGGATCACGTTGAACGGGTCGGTCACGACGATGTCGGTCTGGCGGGTGATCTCCGCAGACATCCGGTTGTAGACCAGATCCGCCTTGAGCCGGTCCCAGACGAACGCCCGCAGGCTGTAAAAGGCGAGCATGAAGAAGACGACAAAGACCAGGAAGATCCGCTTGAGCTTGTCCTGTGCGGTCCCGAGGACCGACGCCACCGTCTGGCGGCCGCTTGCGAGCGTCTTCGCGGTGTCCTCGTCGAGGGCTCCGGCCATCGATCTCTACTACGGGGTTGCCGACTGTCGGTTATCAATCTATTCATACGGGAGACGAGAAGGCTTACAACGGGCCACGCGCAACGTGGCTGCGATGACCGCCGGAGGCGACGACGCGGCGGCAGTCGCTGGAAGCGAGTCGGTCGGCGAGTTCGATGGCGCTCCCGACGACGAGGAGATGCCGCTGAGCGCGCACATCGAGGAGATGATCCGGCGGCTGGGGATCGTCGTGGTCGTGCTGGCGGCGGTGAGCGCCGTCGCCTTCCCGATCGCCGACCGACTGATCAACTTCCTGTGGTACTCGTACCTGCCGGGCGAGCCGGCCGCCTGCTCGGCCCGGCCGGCCTACGAGACGACGCCGGCCCACGCCGTCGTCCACAGCCTGCCCGAGTCGGGGTCGGTCGCCTGTCCCCGGGTCTATCACCCGCTCTCGCTGGTGCTGGCTCGCCTGAAGGTCGCCTCGCTTGTCGGCTTCGTCATCGCGCTGCCGGTGTTCGTCTACCAGACCTATCGGTTCATGCGGCCGGGACTGTATCCCCAAGAGCGACGGTACTACCTCTCCTCGGTCCCGACCAGCCTGCTGCTCGCGGTCGTCGGGGTCGCGTTCGCGTACTTTCTGATCTTGCCGTTTATTTTCCGGTACTTCCTGTTTTACTCGGAAGACGTCGCCGGGATCGCGTTCGGGCTCGGGGACACGTTCGATCTCATCCTCCTGATGATGGGGCTGTTCGCCGCCATCTTCCAGATTCCGCTCTTTATGATGCTCGGGGTGCTCATGGGCGTGGTGAGCCGGCGGTGGTTCGAGGACAAGCGCATCCTCTTTTGGGGGCTGTTCGCCGGGATCGCGTTCCTGTTCAGTCCCGACCCGACGGGCATGGCCCCGGTGCTGGTCGGGGTGACCATGGTCGGGCTGTTCGAGCTGACGTTACTCCTGCTCCGGTGGACCGGCCGGTGACACCGGAGGCCGACGAACCTGACGCGCGCCTGGTTTCTCGGTGAGAGTCGCCCCGTATATGAAATAATTTTACTCGTACCGTCGAATTTTGTACGTTCGTCGTTCTTTTTGGAGAATAGCTGCAGGTTTTGCCCACACAGGACGGATATTAAGGGACGATCACGTACTCACGAACGAATACAGATGTCACCGACGCTCTCAGAGGACGCACGGGCGGTACTGGACACGATCGACGAGGAGGGAATCGACTTCCTGCGGCTGCAGTTTACCGACATCCTCGGGGTGGTGAAGAACGTCTCGATCCCCGCGGGACAGGCGGCGAAGGCCTTCGAGGAGGGGATCTACTTCGACGGCTCCTCGATCAACGGGTTCGTCCGGATCCAGGAGTCGGACATGCGTCTGGAGCCGGACCCGAGCACGTTCGCGGTGCTGCCCTGGGGGGGAGGACAGGCAGACAGCGCGCGGCTGATCTGTGACGTCCACGACACCGCGACCGGCGAGCCGTTCGTCGGCGACCCCCGGCGGGTGCTGAAAGACGCGATCGACCGGGCGGCCGAGCTGGGGTATACGGTCAACGCCGGGCCGGAGCCGGAGTTTTTTCTCTTCGAGGAAAGCGATGACGGGACGGCGACGACGACCACGCACGACGCCGGGGGTTACTTCGACCTGGCCCCGAAGGACCTGGCCTCAGACGTGCGGGGCGATATCATCTACAGCCTCCAAGAGATGGGCTTCGAGGTCGAGGCCAGCCACCACGAGGTCGCCCGCGGGCAACACGAGATCGACTTCAAGTACGACGACGCGCTCGGGACCGCGGACAACATCGCCACGTTCCGCGCGGTGGTGCGGGCCGTCGCCGCCCAGCACGAGTTACACGCCACGTTCATGCCCAAGCCGATCGCTGAGATCAACGGCTCGGGAATGCACACGCACCTCTCGCTGTTCGAGGACGGCGAGAACGCCTTCTACGATTCCGACGGGGAGTTTGCCCTGAGCGAGACGGCCCGGAGTTTCATCGCGGGCGTACTCGAGCACGCGCCGGCGCTGACGGCGGTCTGTAACCCGACGGTGAACTCATACAAGCGGCTCGTGCCGGGCTACGAGGCGCCGGTGTACGTGGCGTGGTCGGACGTCAACCGGTCGGCGCTGATCCGCAAGCCGGCCGCCCGGACCGCCGACGCCGCGCGGATCGAGCTCCGGTCGCCGGACCCCTCCTCGAACCCCTACCTCGCCCTGGCGGCGATGATCAACGCCGGGCTCGACGGCGTCGAGCGGGGACTGGACTGTCCCGACCCGGTCCGGGAGAACATCTACGAGTTCGACGACGAGAAACGCGAGGAGTACGGCATCGAGACGCTGCCGGGAAACCTCGGAGGAGCGATCGACGCCCTCGAGAGCGACGAGGTGATCATGGATGCGCTCGGTCCCCACGTCTCCGAGAAGTTCGTCGAGGCAAAGCGCCGGGAGTTCGAGGAGTACCTGGTCGATGTCTCCGAGTGGGAGATCGACCGGTACCTCGAGACCTACTAGCGGAACCGATCGAGCAGCCGGCCGGGCGCGCCGGCCACGGAGACCGTGACCCCGACCGCGAGCATCAGCGCGTACAGCCCGAGCGTCGACAGCCACACAACGAGCATCGCAAGGATCGCCCAACCGCCTCCGAGGAAGTAGAAGGCTCCGAGCGTCATCGCGGTGCCGTACCCGAGAACGAGGTACGGCCCCCAGCCGCGGGCGTGGCCGCGTCGGACCCGGGTCCGGACGTATCGCCGGAGGTCGCTCTCGACCTCGTCGCGGTGGAGCGTCCGCTCCTCGAGGTCGGTCTCGAGCGCGTCGATCTCTCGGCGGAGCTGGTCGAGCTCCTCCTGAGTGACGGCGTCGGCCCTGGGCTGGCGTCGTGTCCGGTCGGAGTCGGCCGTCTCGGGGCCGACCGCCGGATCGCCGTCGGAGTCGGATGGGGCGTCTGTGGACTCGGCGCCGCGGTCAGGGTCGTCCTCAGACTCGCTCATCGGCCAACGTTCGCGTTCTCGGATCGGCTCGTGTTGTAGTTGCCGGTCTCGGGCCACGACGGCGTTCAGTCCGGCGCCGAGCAGCACCACCAGTCCGCCGGCGTAAAACCATACCAGCAACAGAAAGACCCCGCCGAGGACGCCGTACAGCTCGAGAGCACTCGCCCGGCTGGCGTACAGTCCGAACCCGACGCCGAGACCGGTCCACCCGAGGGCGGCGACCGCCGACCCGGGGAGCGCCTCGCGGGGCGACATCGATCGGTCGGGGAGCACGTAGTACAGCGGAAAGAAGACCACGGGCAGGGCGGGCGCGATCCCGACCGGGGCCGCGGCCCGCGGGAGGGCGCCGAAGCGCGCGGTGAGCACCGTTCCGATCAGCACCGTCGCAGCGACGGCCAGGAGGATCGCCCCGACCGCGGCCGTCGCGTCGGTGACCTGTGCCGGGAGGGACCTGGCGTCGTCGGCGCCGTAGATCCGGGCGAAGGCGACGTCGAGCCCGCGAAACACCCGGAGGCCGCTCCAGGCGAGCACGGCCAGTCCCGCGACGGTTACGCCGGTCCGGTCACCCGACAGCGCGTCCTCGACGAGGTCGGTCGCCTCGGGCGTGAGGACGTCGCCGACGGCGGTGAGCACGCGCACCGTGAGCGACTCGCCGGCGATCGCGGTGCCGGCCGCAAGCGCGACAATCAGCAGCGGCACCAGCGAGACGAACGCGTAGTACGCGATCGCCGCCGCCAGAAAGGGAAGCTGTTCGCGCCGGACGAGCGCGACGAGCGCGCGACCGGTCCCGAGCGGAGAGTGTCGTGACACGGGAACGCTTCGGGCGGGGGTGGCATATACCGTTTGCGAGCGGCGGCTCGAAACCCATTAGTCCGGGCGCGGGCTCGCTCGGACATGGACATCGAGGGGGTGCGAGACGGCGCCCACCGGGCGACGGTCGGGCTGGTGGCCGCCAGCGCCGGGCTGATCGCCGCCGGGATCGCCGGGGTCGGCGGCAGTCTCGCGCTGGCCGGCGGGTTCGGGCTCGCCGGCGGACTCCTCTGGTGGGCCGGCGATCGGCTCGCCGCCGCGCCGACGGTCGTCGGCTACGACCTCGGGTGGTACGCGAGCCGGCTCTGGGTCGGCGCGCTCGTCGCCGGCGGCGTCGCGGCGCTCGCGGTCGGATTCTCGCCGAGCGAACTCCAGTCGGTCGGGGGCGCAGTCGGGATGCTCGGGCTCGCGAACCACGTGTTGCGGCCGATATACGTGTACGGACTGCGGCTCGCGGGCCGGATCGAGAGCTGAGCCCGGGGCTCAGTCGGCGGCCGTCGCGGTCCGGATCTGCGGGACCGACGCCGTCGTCTTGAACGTCGTGCCGCCGTAGTGGGTTCGCGAGGCCTCGTAGCCGGCCCCCCGGAGATCGTCGAGAAAGTCCGCCATCGGCGCCGCCGGGCGGCCCCAGCGCTTCGAGAGGCGGTGTTGGTCGTAGTGGGTGGGCTCGTCGAGCTCGTCGCTAAGCGTCGCGACGAGCGTTCGGGCCCGGTCGGCGGTGCCGAACTCCTCGGTGACGGCGCCGGCCACGGCCTCGAGAAACGAACGGTCGCGGATCGGACCGAGCCAGACCGGCCCGGCGGTCTGGACCCCCTCGGCGCAGTTCGGACAGACCGCGGGCGGGTCGGCGATCAGGCCCGGCTCGGTCTCGCGGGCGAGACAGGCCTCGCAGTGGTGGATGTAGCCGAGTCGGTCGATCGACCGGTTGGCGGGGCCGGCGCCCCGGTCGAGCTCGAGGTACGTTCGCACGTAGTGGTCGGTGGCGTGGGTCACCAGGGGGGCGACCGCGATGTCGTACCGGGCGGCGGTCCGGGCGAGCGCGGACAGGAGGATCCGGACGCCCATCTCGGCGTGGTACTCGGTGTTTCGGGGCACCGCGCTGTACCGGCGCACGCCCGGCTCGAAGTGCGCGCCACACAGCGGCGCCGTGTCGGTCGCGGTGACACAGAGGAGGTTCCGGGTCCCCTGGACGGCGGCGTCGAGGAACGGGATCGGTGTCCCGAACGGATCCAGATCGACGACGTCGAAGTACGACTCGTACAGTAGGGGCATCGCGGAGCGGTGCTCGACGGTCCCCTCGAGGCCGTTGCGCTCGAAGTTCGCCCGGGCCAGGGCCACCGCGTCGGGATCGACGTCGGCACAGGTGGTCGTCCAGCCGTCGGCGGCCGCCCGGACGCCCCGGACGCCGGAGGCGGCGGTCGCGTCGAGGTAGGTCTCGGCGCGAGACTCGCGCTCGCGGTAGGCCCGGAGGACCGCGACGGTGAGATCGCGGTTGAGCTCCTGCTCGGGGTTGTAAAACACCTCGTCGCCGGCGCCCTCCGTCTGTTCGGGGACCTCGAGCTCGACCGAGCCCTCGGTGACGCGCATGGCTCGGATCGGCCCTCGACCGCGAAAAGCCACACGGTCGGGCGACGGTCCCGGGGGCAACGGTTCGGAGGGGGGCGAAACCCATTTGCGCGGACGCGCCGAACCCGTGGTATGGATCCGATCCTCGTGACCGGGCTGGGACTGATTTTGCTGTTCGTGTTCTTTCTGTACCTGTTGCTCCGCCGGACGGTCCAGGGGTTCAGAGAGGGCGTCGAGCGCGGGGGAGACTGACCGGCCCGCGACCGAACCCAAAGGTGTTTGTCGGCAGGGGTGGGAGTTGGTCACATGGACCCGCGTTGTCGCCAGCACGCCGAAACTATCGTCGATCACTCGGTCGATATCGACCCGGGTGACGACGTCGTCGTCGACGCGAACCCGGCCGGGGAGGAGCTGTTGATCGCGCTGCACGAGGCGATCGGCGAACGCGGCGGGACGCCGATCCCGATCAGCAGGCGGACCAACAAGCGCGCCCAGCGGGCGTACCTGCGGGCCGCGGACACCGAGGGGATCGCGACCCCCGACCACGAGCTCGCGCTGATCGAGGCCGCCGACGTCCACATCGGCGTCCGGTCGGCGCGCAACGTGACCGAGACCGGCGACGTTCCGGCGGCGGCGACGGCCGCCTACCGGCGGGCGCTCCAGCCGGTCCGGGCCGAGCGGCTCTCGAAGCGGTGGTGTCTCACGCAGTATCCGGCACCGGCGAACGCCCAGCTAGCGGAGCTCTCGACCGGGGCCTACGAGTCGTTCGTCTGGGACGCGGTCAACAAAGACTGGGCGGCCGTCCGGGAGCACCAACAACAGCTCGTCGACATCCTCGATCCCGCCGACGAGGTCCGGATCGTCTCCGGCGAGACCACCGACATCCGCCTGTCGATCGCCGGCAACCGGACGGTCAACGACGACGGGCGGAAGAACCTCCCGGGCGGAGAGGTGTTCACCGCGCCGGTGCCCGACAGCGTCGAAGGGGAGGTCCTGTTCGACAAGCCGGTCTACCGGCAGGGCCGGGAGATCCTCGACGCGCGGCTGGTCTTCGAGGACGGCGCGGTGATCGAGTACGCCGCGAGCAAAAACGAGTCGCTGCTGGGCGAGATCATCGACACGGATGCGGGCGCCCGGCGGGTCGGTGAGCTCGGGATCGGGATGAACCGCGATATCGACCGGTTCACCTACAACATGCTGTTCGACGAGAAGATGGGCGACACCGTTCACCTGGCGCTGGGGCTCGCCTACGAGGAGACCGTCGGACCGGAGGTCGAGTTCAACGACAGCGCGGTTCACGCCGACATGATCGTCGACATGAGCGACGAGTCCCGCATCGAGGTCGACGGCGAGGTGATCCAGCGAAACGGCCGGTTCGTCTTCGAGGAGGACGGGTCCGGAATCGGCAGCGGGACGGGCGAGACGACGGCCGATCCGGCAGCCGGGAGCTAGAGGCTGCTCTCGACGACGCCGGCGGCCATCTCGGCCTTTTCCTTCCAGCCGTAGCCTTTCTCGTGGACGTGGCGCTTGTTCGCGAGCACCGCGGCCGGCGAGGACTCCTCGAACCCGCCGCGGGCCCAGGTTCCGGTGCGGTCGAACCACTCGAGCATCCGCTCGCGGGTCTGGGCCCAGTCGAACCCGTGGAGTTCATGCCAGGAGATGAGCGCGAAGATCGCGTTGTCGTGACAGCCCGGGACGCTCCCGCGCTCCCAGAGGAGCCCCAGCGACGGCGCGGTCGGCTCCTGTTCGTCCATGCGGGTGTCGGCGGCGACCGGCTCGAGACCGTCTGCGGTCTCCCGGAGGTAGTGGTGGGCGGTGAGCCGCCCCAGAGCGGCGTCGTACAGCGGCCCCCACCGATCGGAGAGCCGGTCGCGCAGGTCGGCCTCGGAGAGCCGCCCGTCTGTGGTCTCGGCGAGGATCGTGCTCAGGACGTCGACGTAGGCGCGTTCGATCCGGGCCCGCTCGACCCCCTCGAACCGACAGTCCGCGTCGTGGAGGGCGTTCGTGGTGAAACAGTCCGGACACGGGTACTCGAACATCTGCCGACGGTCGTACCGCCCGAGCAGTCTATAACCTGTCGGCTCGAGCCGTCATCGCGACGACTTTGTGTCCCGGACACCTACCCGCGACCGAGCTGATGACCGACCTGACCGTCGGCGACCCGAGGCCGGACACCGAACTCGTCAACCGGGGCGCCACGGCCGACGAGACCGGGACCTACCGCTACCGGCTGTGGCGGGCCTGGGAGCCGGACGCGCCGCGGCTCGGGTTCGTCATGCTGAACCCGAGCACCGCCGACGCGAACTCGCTGGATCCGACCTGCCGGCGGTGTGTCGGTTACGCGCGGGCGTGGGGCTACGGCGGGGTCGAGATCGGGAACCTGTTTGCCCTCCGGAGCACGGACCCGTCGGCGCTCGCAGAGCACGCCGATCCCGTCGGGCCCGAAAACGACGCCCACCTCCGTCGGCTCGTCGACCGGGTCGAGGGTGTCGTCGCCGCGTGGGGGACCCACGGCGCGCTCGCGGATCGGGGGCGACGGGTCGCGGGACTGCTCGATACGGAGCTGTGGGCGCTCGACACGACCAAAGACGGCCACCCGATCCACCCGCTCTACCAGCCGAAAGAGATCGAGCCCGAGCCCTGGGACCCGGGGCGGCTCGAGGACGGCTGAGGCGCGTCCCGAGCGCACTGGTTCAGACACAGACACGCTCGAGAACCCACATACGACCGCTCGGCGAACCGCCGGCGAATGCGCGTCACAGTCGGCGAAACCCCGATCACGATCTCGCCGGGGCGGGTCGTGCTCGCGGTCGTCGCGCTGGGGACCGTCGCGTTCGGCGGATACGACTACCTCCAGCAGACGGAAGCGGTCGAGGACGCCGTCGCGGTCGAGGCGACGGTCATCGAGGCCGGCGTTGAACGGGTCGACGTGCGCAGGGGCGTCGAGTACGAGCCACGGATCGAGTTTCGCTACGAGTACGGCGGAGCGACCTACACGAGCGACAGCCTCGGTCCGAGCAGCTTCAGCCGGTCGTACCAGAGCCGATCGGCGGCCGAATCCGCCATCGGAGAGTATCCCCCGGGGTCGACGGTGACCGCCTACGTCGATCCGGACGCCCCCAGCGAGGGCTTTCTCGAGCGGGACCCGTCGCTCCGGGGGCCGGTGATCGTTCTCCTGCTCGGCGGCGGCGGACTCCTCGTGGTCGGACTCGACGCCGTCGGAGCGCAGACTCCCGGGTGGGACACGCAGCTGCGCGCGGAGACGGCGGTCGACGGGCTCCCACACGAGACGCTGTTCGGCCGCGATCGCGACCGGGTCCACCGGCTCTGTGTCCGTCTTGTCTGGGGCGCGCTCGCGGTCGGAATCGTCGCGGTCGCGGTCGTCGCGGTCGCGGCGGCCGGCGAGCCGAGCGGCGCGGCAGCCCCCGAGGTCGGCGTGACCGACCCGGCCGGGCTCGCGCTGGTCGGGGTCGGGGTGGCCTGGGTCGGGCTGGTCTGATCGCTGGTCGCGTACGGCGTCTGGTCGGTCACGGAGTACCGCCGGCTCCGGGCCCGAATCCGGCCGCCGCGGCCGCCGAGTCCGTTCCGCCATCCGAGCCGGGTCGTCACGATCCTGGGTACCGACGGCGAGAAGCTCGACGCCTACGGATACCGGGTCAAAGCCACCGGGGTCGCGCTCGCCCTGGCGGCCGTGCTGGCCGGGGCGCCGGTCGTCGTGGTCGCGACCGCCTGATCCCCCCGGGCCGCTCGACGGAGTCGCCTCGTCGAGCGGCCCGGCGACGTCTCGGGACGGTCGCGGGTCTCGACGGACGGACGCTCGGGGACCGGCCGCGGAGCCGTCTCCGGGGACCCGACCACGGGACCAGTCGGGCCGGCGAGCTCCGGCGGCGTCGACGGCCGGCACCACCCAAGCCGGGACCGGAAACCGACAGCGCCAAGCGAGTCGGTGCCCTCGAAGGCGTATGAGCGATCGACGGTACACGGTGACGTTCGCCGAGCCACACCACCTCACCGACGGCGACGAGACGGAACTGACCGTGCTGGAGTACGACGACTTCGGGAGCATGTACACCCTCGAGCTCGTCGACGGCTCCACGCGGTCGGTCGGCAAGCAGCTGGTCGCCGACATCAGCGCCGAGACCGAGTGACACCCCGCTCGCAGAGTCGGGGCGTCGAAAGGACCCGAGAGCCCACCGACCGACGCGGGCCGGCGCCGGACCGCCGTTGCCCGGCAGCGCCGAGACGGAAGTCGGCACCGGCAGTCTGTACTACTAGTAGGTGCTGTCGGCCGGGTCAGGATAGCTAGCGTGTCCGTACTACGGGATAGAGCCCGTTGTATGGAACACGATGATAGAGCCCGTTCGGACCAGAGTTAGAGAGGAAGACGCAGTGACGATGTTCGCCGTCGGGGCCGCGCTGTCGGTGATCGGACTCGTCGTCGCGGGGAACACCGGCGGCGGCGTCGACACCGTCGTCGGTGCGAGCGTCCAGCTAGCCGGCGTCGGCGTGTTGATCGCGACCGCCCTCTGGAGTGACACCTGGGAGCCACAGGCCGACCGACAGTGACAGCCGGGTAGCGTCGTTTCCACACAGGACAACTGATAACCACCGCCGTAGTCTCTATCGACGCCTGCCGGACAGGCCAACGATGGTTGCTCTTGGGGTGGAATGCTCGACCGTCTCCGACGAACCGACGACGGTCAGTTGTATCTTCCGAGGACTGCCCCGATAGTCACGCCGAGACCACTCGCTATTGTAGAGTAGATTCCGATCTCCGGAGTCACGAACGGGCGGACATCCGCTTCCGAGACTCCTTGGGGAATCTCGACGGCAGTGACCGGGTCGACGAGATACACGGTTCCGACGAGGCTGGTGACCACTCCCAGTCCCACCACGGCAGAGAACTTCCGCCGGGACCATCGCCCTGGGGAGTACAGTACCCCGGCCGCAATGAGCACTCCGGCCGGAAGCGTGAGTACCCCGGCAACGTCCGTTCCGAGTGCCGTATTCGAGAGGTCCAGCAACGCAAGATCCAGCGAAACCCAGGGGAGCACCGCACTGAACGCCACGCCAACAGCACTGACGAACACGAGCTTGCCGCCGGTCGTATACCTGTCCAAATCGGTTCGTCGAGGTGATCCTGCGGAGGCTGAGTCGGGGTGGTCCTGGTCCGGAGGGTGCGTATCGGCAGAGTCGTTCGTTTCCGCTGTCTGGTCGGGAATCTCCATCCGAGCAGACAGACGCCTCCCCGACCCATATACGGCGTAGTCGAGGTGCTCTCCGTGATACTGTCTCGAATCGGGAGCCGGAGTTGTGTTGGAGGAGCTAATATGCATGAACTGACCGAAAGTCCTGCGAGTGGTACAACGCGAGTCTTGCACTGGACTGATCCGGCTCCATGTCGCTGGTCCGGTACGGGGGCGTCCAAACGCGGGGTCCAGCTGTCCGGAGTGTGTGGATTTATTTTCATCACGGAGCGCTCTCCGTACGTGATCGGTCCGCCTGGTTCAGAGGAGTCGAACTTTCGTGGACACGTGACCCAGAAAGCGGTCGTGTTCAATACGGCCGACGACATCCTTCTGGTCCGCTCAGGTAGCGAAACTCCGTGGACAATTCCCGGTGGCCGCGTCCAAGACGGTGAAGACGCTGACGAGGCACTCGAGCGCGAACTCCGAGAGGAAACTGGCCTCGCTGTCCGCGTCGGCCAGCCGGTTCACGCGATGGCCGACGTGTGGTTCACTGCCGACGGCGAGCCGATGTTCACCGTCGTGTACGACTGCGAGACCGCCGAGACCGAAATAATGCTCAATCACGAACACGAGCAGTACGAGTGGGTTGCACCCACAGAGGCGACAGACCGGATGCCGATCGAGCCGCCGGAGCTCGCTGTCAAAAGAGCGATCACTCAACGCCGGTAGCAGCGTAGACGGCGTGGCATGCGTTTTCGTCCGATCTGATCTGCTGGACTCGCCCGCTGTATGCAGCGTGTCACCCCTCAGTCGCCGCCGCCGGCGACGCCGCTTCCGATCGCCGTGCCACAGTTGCTACACCCGACCACGTAGAACCGCTTGGAGGACCGGAAGATGCCGGACATCGTCGCGTCCAGGTCCTGAAACTCCACGTCCGATGCGCCGGTGAACGTTTCGCCACACTCGGGGCAGTGGACCATACCGGCGATACGACAGGGACCTCCAGTGAGTTACGCAGACTCGCAGACTCTGAGACGGCGGGTGCGCTCGTCTCCGCCGTCCGAGAGCGGCCGTCCGGTCGTGGGTCGTGCCCGCCGACGTAGCACCGACTCGAGCCGTACCGTCGGGGGCCGACCAGGCGCTTGAGCAGGTCTCACTCACCCTGTCAGATGTAGACCGGAAACGCGAGCAGCGCACTGAAGAGATCTTCAGTAACGCAGTCTACAGAAATGTTGTTCAGATTACCTTTTAGTGGGTATAGCCCATGGACAGTACTACGATGACAGACACGCCATCGCACCGGTCACGGTACGCACGCACCCCAGCTGAGAACACGACGAACCGGAGCCTCGGCGGCCTGCTGGTCTACGCCGCTTTGGTCCCGCTGCTCGTCGGGCTACTGGCCGCTCCTGTACTGGTCGGAGCGTTCGGACTGGGTGTCGCCACCGCGGTCGTCGTCTCCCGACCCAGCGCTCGGCTGGGAACTGCCGCCGCGACGGCGGCCGGCTCATCGAGCTCGCCGTAGGACTGGGGGTGGCGGGACAACTGACGAGCACAACGGCTCTCGGCTCACGTCGTGCTGTCGACGGGACGGAGCCGACGCTCCGGGCTGGGATGAGAGTGACATCCTGTGTTGACTCGCGGGGGGAACGTCGAATAGAGAGACGCTTCGCCGACAGCGAAACCCGGTCGGACCCGTTTACCGAAACCGAAGAGCTGTTCGTTGAACTACTTGCCGAGCGAATCGGCAGTACATTAGAACAGCAAACCTACGAGACGGAACTCGTACAGCGGAGCGACCGCCTATACTGAAAAACGCCGCTTCAAAGGCATCGCCACGGCGAGTACGGACATCATTTTCAGCATTGACGAGGAGATGGTCTTCAACTACGTCTCTCCCGCAGTAGAGCGCCTGCTGGGGTACGAGCCCGAGGCTCTGCTCGGAGAGCCGTTTGTTGCTGTTCTCGCGGCGGACTCGACCGAGACAGCTCTCGACCTGTACCGCCGCGTATTGAGTGGAGAAGCTGTCACAGCTGCCGAACTCGGTCTTGAAGCTGCCGACGGAACGGTTCGGACGTTCGAGATTAACGCCCGGCCATTCGAGAAGAGCACCGCCGAGTACACCGGCATTCAGGGAACAGCCCGGGATGTGACCGAGCGAGAGGAACGCGAACGCGAACTCGGCATCAAGAACCACGCGATGGACGAAGCCAGACTCGGCATCGTCATCTCGGACGGGACCCGGGACAACAATCCGATCACCGACGTCAACGAGGAGTTCTGTACCCTCACCGGGTACGACCATGATACGGTCCTGGGCAGGAACTGCCGGTTCCTCCAAGGAGAGGCCACGGATCCGGAGGCAGTCACGCAGCTCCGCGACGCAATCGCCGCCGGAGAGCCGGTATCGGTGGATATCGTGAACTACCGAGCCTCGGGACGCGCCTTCTGGAACGAGGTGAGTATCACGCCCGTCGAGACCGAGGCTGGAGAGGTCGCCCAGTACATCGGCTTCCAGCAGAACATCACCGACCGCAAGCGCCGCAAGCAACTGCTGGACGTGATGAACCGCGTCCTCCGGCACAACCTCCGTAACGAACTGAGCATCATTCTTGCAGCCAACGAACTCAGAGGCGATGACGCGGACGAACAGCGCGCAACAGTACGGGCCGCCGCCGGACGACTCCTCTCGCTGGCGGACCGGGCCCGGGACGTGTACTTGTACACACAGCGCGACCGAGATCCGGAGCGGATCGACCCCGAGACGTTGTTCGGCGATCTTTCCGAGGCGTTCGACAACGAGCAGCCGGACGCCACGCTGGAACTGACCATCGATACTGACCGGGATGCGGTTGCAGGAGACGAACTCCGGGACACGGTCTCGGAACTGGTCGAAAACGCCATCGTTCACGACCCGGCCGCCGACACGAGGGTCGAAGTCTCCGCCCGAGACGACGGCGACGAGATAGTGCTGACGGTCACTGACGACGGTCCAGGCATCGGCGATATGGAGACGGCGGTCGTTGAGGCCGGTCGAGAGTCCCCGTTGGAACACGGGTCAGGTTTGGGCCTATGGTTCGTCAACTGGGTGGTGACACGCTACGGCGGGTCGTTTCAGGTGGCTGCCAGAGACGGACCCGGTGAGACCGGTACCGTAGCCACGATCCGTATCCCCGCAATCGGCTCGGAACAGGGCATCGATGCAGCAGCCCGACGACCGACGATCCTTGCCGGATAACACGGGGAGAGACGATCAGCACAACCCTCCAGGGTGAGTCGGAACAGTCGGAACGAATCGTCACGCGCGGATGAGCAGGGCCGTCGTCGGGCCAGCGTGCAAGATACATCGGTTGCGTGTTTCACCGGTTTGTTGCTGCATTGCCGAGAGATACTCGCTCGTCGCGGTATGTCCAGCCCCGCTACTATCAGGGGACGCAAAGCTGATTACACAGTAGCTAAATTCAGATGTGACTGTGACAACTGGCTTGAGGCTACGATTAGAGACAACTGGGTTACGTGTGAGTGCGGGCTCGCTTTGCGGCGGCTATCTCTAAGATAACTGACCACTCCCAGTATGGGGGCTGAGCTATCGAAGTTGATCGGTCAATCTGCTTGCTGTACTGAGTGATTCGACTGCCGAACGGTTGCCAGTGAATTGCTGCTGAATACGCGCTGTCTACAGACCAAGGCCGGGATTAGATTCACGCGTACTCGAATAGGGGCTCACACAGACTTATGTTCGCCTGTGTTACTGAGATGTCCTGGTTACGTTAGACAGACGCTCAACCACGATCACAAAGGCCTTACCGTACGTGTGCAATCTTGAACTGGCGACTAGATGTCCGACCAGTCCGCCGATGTGCAAACGGACACGGCGGACGAAGAGGAGCGCCGCAGGCGTGCGGTTGCCCTCGTCCTTGCTGTGTTCATAATGGCGCTGGCTGGAAGCGTCACTCCTATCGTTGACCTGCGTGCGGGGCCAGGGGATCTGACAGCCACGATCACCGACCAGAACGGGCAGGCGGTTAGCGGCGAGACCGTCCAGATTCTCGACCCTGAAACGGGCGAAGTACTGTTCGAGGGCACCACGGACGAAGACGGTGAACTCGAAACGACACTCGACCAAGGCGAGTACGACGTTCGGGTCGGTGACGAGACCCAGTCTGTCAGTCTGGGTGACGAGTCTGAACTTGACTTCAGCATCGACACCTCCCCCCCAAGCGCGCAGGTCACACTCGTACGCCGTATTGTCCTGTTTCAGCCTGTCGTAACTAGTGCAGTGGTGTTCTAACCGCGAGTTAGCGGCGAATCGTGAGTGTCAGACGCGCCGATGGAAACCGATTCGTCCGTGCCCGATTCGCGCCCTCTATGCAACAGCGTCGAACTCACTTCTACACAGACTGTCACAAGTGGTGCGCTGCATACAGAGCATGAGCCTCTCAGTTACTGTCAAATATTATATAAAAGACAGAAGAATGTTTTCAGTCTTCCAGAAGAATATATAGCTCGGCTGTAAGAGTTTGAGAGTGTCTCTTCCAGAGTCACGGTCTGTGACAGACTACGTTGAAGATGGTGCACGTATCGCTGCAATCCTGCTTGTTTGGGCCGCAATTG
>CAYRQD010000017.1:0-49037 GCA_964426325.1 uncultured Halobacteriales archaeon
TGATGAAGTTCGGATTCGGAATGACGCTTGCCGGCTCCGTCGTCGCGGTCCCGTCGCCGGCGTGGTCCGCGCTCACGCTCGTCGAGGCAGCCGCGAGGCCGGCAAACCCGGCCGCGCCGAGCGCTCCCATCGCCTGCCGACGCGAAACCGGTGGCGTCCTGTCCGTCGTCTCCGTCTGTTCGCCCTGCGTCGTCCGTGTCGACTCGTCGCTCATCGTGGACCCGGCCGAGCCTTCCGGTGGCTTTCTGTTAATGCTACTGCGGATTTGTATCCCCGATGGGATCCGGATAATAAATATACGTTCGCGCTGACTGCTCCCACGAGTTCAGTCGGGGGGTTCTGCCAGCCACAGACCAGCGCCCGTCACAGACGGGCATCCCCACGTGGGAGTTCGCCGGTGGGATGCCGGCGTTCTGCGCCAGGTCAGTGTGGCTCCCGGGCTGGACAGCGACGTTGGTGGGCTTCCCCGACCTCGGCAGGCTGCCCGTAGGATGGCCTGCCGATCACGCCTCCGCGTTTCATTCCACGGCTGCAGCGAGGGCGTTTGCGTTGGTTTCCGCTGTAACTTATACGCTGGTTTCAGTGGGGTGTTTCCTGGATTATCAGTCGAGGACTCCTGCGACGGACAGCCCCGTGTGGCCCCGCTCGTAGCCCGCGACGCTCCCGTCGGGACGATACCGGTAGACGACGGCCGGCTCGTGTCCGACGCCCGGCTCGGCGGCCGCGATCTCGGCCCACTCGGGGTCTCGAAACGAGGTGCAGTCGACGACAACGACCGCCCGCTCGTGGGCGGCGAGCTGGGTATCGGTCTTGTTGTCGACGGTCTCTCTGATCGCGGCGATCGGGCCGCCGGCCCGTCGACGACGCGGCGGCTCCGGTCGGGTCACCTCGACCAGCCGGTCGACGTCTTCGACGCGGTAGTCGAGCGCGTACCCCGAGGGCAGCTCGATCTCCGGCGTGAACGCGTGGCCGGCCGCCTCGAGCAGCCGGGCGGCGTTGAGTTCGGCCATCGCGGCGCGCATCCTGACGAGGTCGGTCTGCTGGCTGGTCCCTAGCTTCGAGGCCATTGTGTACCGGTAGTCGTCGAGCACGCCCGTCGAGAGCAGCTCCTGGTAGAAGCCGAGTCCCTCCTCGCGGCTGGCGTCCGGAAAGCCGCTGGCCTGCTCCCGGAAGAACCGCCGACTCGTCTCGCGGCCGTCCTTCGAGAACAGAACTGGCAAGAAAAACCACGCGACGTGGTCGTACTCGGCAAGCCACGGGTCGGACCGCTCGAGCTCGGCCAGCAGCTCCCGCTGTGCCCACCGCGTGATCGGGTACGGCGCCTCCCCGAAGCTCTCCTTGTCGGTCTGCCAGAGGGCTTTCGGCGTCTCCGTGTTGCCCAGCCAGTAGGCGCCGCCGTCCTCGTGGTAGGCAAACAGGGCAAGATCGCCGTTGTCCATCTCGAGCCGACAGCCGGTGTATCCCGGTGGCGCCGGCAGCTCCGAGTCGCGCAGGCTAGCCCCGAGCGCGCTCGCGAGCGGTCGACGCAGCTGGTTCTCGACCCGGTCGCGGTGCCAGGTTTCGTTCGACCGTCGGAATCGTAGGGGACCGGCCACATCAACAGTACGAGCGTGGCCCGTTTGGCTCTTTGCCTTGCGGTAGCTCGGTGTTGCGGCGTCAGAACCCGATCACGATACTCGCGAGCAGCCCGACGACCAAGAGCACCCCGAGAAGAACGAACAGCGCGTTCTCGCGGTCGATCGCCCCGGGTTCGAGCGGCCCTTGCGTTGCGATCGGTCCGGCCACGTTGCTCTCTCCGTCTTTGTCGTCCGTTTCCTCGAGATCCGAGAGCGCGAACCGCCACTCGCCGTCATCTGTCTCCGCCTTCGAGTCCGGCTCGGGGTCGGCGTCGCCGGCCGCCGCCTCGTCGCCCTCGCGGGTGTCGGTGCTCGCCGAGCCGTCGTCTGTCATGTCCGGAGATACGATCGGGGGTGAATAAAAGCCGTCGGCTACCGGACGCGGGTCCCGAGCGGGGCGTCGTCGTGGGTCGTCAGAAGGTCTGCCGCCTCGCCGGCAGCGAGCACCATGCCGTTCGACTCGTGGCCGAACAGCTCGGCCTTCTCGATGTTCGCCGCCACGATCACCCGACTCCCGGGCAGATCCGCCGCGTCGTGGAACTCCTTGAGCCCGGCGACGACCTGGCGGGTCTCGACGCCGATGTCGACCTCGAGGCGCAGCAGCTCGTCGGCTCCCTCGATTGGCTCGGCGGCCACGATCTCCCCGACGCGCATGTCGAGTTCGCCGAACGCGTCGATGCTGATCCGGTCCTCGACCAGCGGTTCGCGGTCGATGTCTTCGGGCTCCGAGTCGTCTCCGGCCATGTCGACCCGTTCTTCGAGCCGGGACTCAAGCGTTTCGACCGTCTCCTCTGGCACCTCCTCGAACAGCGCTTCGGGGGCGCCGAAGCTCTCGGGCGGGGCGGCGAGTGCGGCCGCGGTCCCGGCGGCCGCGAGGTCGCCGTCCTCGCCGAGCTGGTCCCAGAGCGCCGCTGCCTTCTCGGGCATCACCGGCTGTGAGAGCACGGCTGCCGCCTTCGCGAGCTGCACGCAGTCCCGGATCACCCGGGCCGCCCGGTCGGGATCGTCATCGAGCAGGTTCCAGGGTTCGTTCTGCTGGATGTACTCGTTGCCGAACTTCGCGAGCTCGATGCCGATCTCTCCGAGATCACGGATGTCGTACTCTCGGACGCTCGTCTCGAACCGCTCGACTGCCGCCGCGATGCGGTCCCGAACCGCCGGGCTGAGCTCGGCCTCGGGGGTCCCGCCGTAGTTGCGGTGGGCGAACAACAGCGCTCGGTACCAGAAGTTCCCGAGCGTCCCGACCAGTTCGCCGTTGACCCGCTCTGCGAACCGGTCCCAGGAGAAGTCCACGTCGCGCTCGAACCCCGACCCGGTCACGATGTAATACCGGAACGGGTCCGGGTGAAAGCCCGCCTCGAGGTACTCCGTGGCCCAAACCGCCCGCCCCCGCGAGGTCGAGAGGGACTTGCCGTCGATGCCGACGAAGCCGGTCGCGAGCACCGCGCGAGGCTCGTTGAACCCCGCCGCGCGGAGCATGGCCGGCCAGAAGACGGTGTGGTGTTGGATGATGTCGGGGCCGATGAGGTGGACGATCTCGCCGCTTTTTTCGCCCCACTCGTCCTGCCAGGGACCAAAGCGGCGCTCGCCGTCGACGGTCCAGACTGCCTCCCAGTCGAACTCGTCGGCGCCGACCCGCTCGGAGTACTGCTTTGTCGCGGCGACGTACTCGATCGGGGCGTCGACCCAGACGTACAACACGAGATCCTCCCGGTCGTCGCCGGGATAGTCGATTCCCCAGTCCATGTCGCGGGTGATACACAGGTCCTTGAGCTCGCCTTCGATCCACTCGCGGGGCTGGTTGCGGGCCCGCTCAGAGCCCTCGAGTCGGTCGATAAACTCCTGGAGGTACTCCTGGAAATCCGCCAGCCGGAGGAACTTGTGCTCCCGGGCTCGGTACTCGGCGGGATTGTCGGTCAGTGTCGACCGGGGATCCTCGATCTCGCCGGGCTCTAAGTGTCGGCCACACCCCTCGTCGCACTCGTCGCCCCGGGCGAGCTCGCCGCAGTACGGGCAGGTGCCCTCCACGTACCGATCGGGCAGCCAGGTGTCTGCCTCGGGGTCGTAGGCGACCTCGATTTCGGCCTCGCGGACGTGCTCGCCCTCGATCCACGCCGAGACGAACTCCCGGGTCAGGGCTTTGTTCGTCTCCTCGTCGGTGTGGCCGTACTGGTCGAACTCGACGTTGAACTCCGGGAATCGCGCCGCGTACTGCTCGTGGTGGCGCAGGGCGAACTCGCCGGGGTCGACGCCCTCCTCGGCGGCGTTGACCGCGACCGGCGTCCCGTGCATGTCCGATCCCGAGACGAACGCCGTCTGCTGTCCGATCCGGCGCAGCGCCCTGGCGTAGAGATCCCCCGCGACGTACGTCCGGAGGTGTCCCACGTGCAGGTCGCCGTTGGCGTAGGGGAGCCCGCAGGTCACCACCGCCGGCTCGTCCGTCGGGAACGGCTCGTGGCTCATATCCGGCGTTTGCCGGCGACGACAAAAAGCCGGTCGGTCCGCGCCGGTCCGAGACGGATAACTCCGACGCGGTCGCGTCGACCCCGGGATTTTTTCTCGCGGGGTCGTAGGGCCGACGATGAGTCAGCCGACGGTACTCGTCGCCGACCCCGAGGAGAGCGCCCGCGAACGCACCGCCGCGGCCGTCGCGGCCGCCGAGCCGCCCGTCGAGGTGCGGACGGCCGCCTCGGGAGCGGCTGTCCGGACGGCCCTCGAGTCCGGCCCGATCGACGTGATCGTGACCGCGGCGGCGCTCGGCGACGAGACCGCGACGGAGCTGACCGCCCGCGTCCGGTCGGTCGATCCGGACACCGCCGTCATCGTCTACGCCGACGCGGACGAGCTTGACGCCGACGCCCCCGCCGACCCCGCGGACGACGAGACCGTCGTCCAGTACCTCCCGCGAGAGGCTCCCGACGCCGAGGCGCTGCTCGGGTCGCTGATCGCATCCGCCACCGACCGCCACCAGGCCGCGTACCCGATCCCGGACGACGAGTCAGCGCGGCTGGCGGCCCTCGATCGGCACGACCCCCGCGGGAACGCGGCGGTCGTCTCGGCGCTTGAGCGCGTCGCCGCGCTCGCGGCTGCCCGCTTCGAGACCGACGGGATCGACGCCGCGGTCACGCTCGTCGGCGAGCACGCCGTCGAGACCGTCACCGGTCGATCGCCGACGACCGCACGCGAGGACGCCCCGGCCGCGCTGACGATCGTCCATGGGCTCGTTACCGTCGAGGACACGGATATCGACGACCGGTTCGCCGACAACGAGGTGCTCCGCGCGGCGGGAATCCGATCACACCTCGGGGCGGCGATCGAGGTCGACGGCCGGTCGATCGGCGCCGTCGAGGTGTACGCCGACGCTGCCCGGCAGTTCACTCCCGCCGACGAGCGGTTCGTCGAACAGCTGGCCGGGCTGGCCGGCGCCGTCGTCCGGCTCGGGGGTGACTCGCGGTGACCGACGACCCCGTCGCGTTCGGCGAGCTCGATCTGCCCCCGGTCGGTCCCGGACAGACGTACCTCGTCACCGGACCGAGCCGGCTGGCCGGCCGGCTCGCGCGGCGGCTGACGCTCCTCGATCCCGAGGACGGCGCGTTACTGGTCTCGACGACGACCGCCGGGAGTCGGCTGGCCGCGGAGGTCGGCGAGCGGTTCCCTACCTTCGACCGTCGCCGGCTAGGAATCGTCGACGCGAGCGGCCGCCGCGATACGGGGGCGGGGGAGACCGCGATCGAGCGGGCCTCCGGGACCGCCGACCTGACCGGGATCAGCATCGGGCTGGCCCGGCTCGACGCCGCGTTGCGTACCCGCGGCGTCGACCGGATCCGGACCTGTATCGACTCGCTCTCGATGTTGCTGTTGTACACGAACTTCAAAACGATGTCCCGGTTCGTCCACGTGATGAGCGGTCGGGTGGCGGCGACGGGGGGATTCGGTGCCTTCGTCCTCGATCCCGGGATGCACGACGAGCAGGTCGCGTACACGTTCGCGGCAATGGTCGACGGCCGCATCGAGATCGCCCCGGGCGAGGACGGCCAGCGGGTCCGGATCGACGGCGGCGAATGGCGCCCCGTCGATCCGCTCTGACCTCAACTCGGGGTCTCCGGCCGGCGGCTCTGTCCCCCGAGAGACCGACCGTGCCTACCGGACTACCGGACCGAATCCAGCAGGAGTCGCTCCTCGACCCGCTTGACCTCGTGTTGAACGTCCCTGACGGCGTCGATGTTCGCGCTGATCGAGGTGATTCCCTCCTCGACGAGGTACGCGGCCATCTCGGGGCGCGAGCCCGCCTGCCCGCAGATGCTCGTGTCGACGCCGTGCTCGCGGCAGGTCTCGATGGTCTGGCCGATGAGCTCGAGCACCGCCGGGTGAAGTTCGTCGTACCGGTCCGCGACCCGTCCGTTGTTCCGATCGACCGCGAGCGTGTACTGCGTGAGGTCGTTCGTGCCGAAGCTGGCGAAGTCGATCCCCGCCTCGGCCATCTCTCCGACCTGCAGGGCCGAGGCCGGCGTCTCGATCATCACGCCCCAGGAGCGCCGCTCGGGGTCGATGCCGGCCGCCTCGATGAGCTCTCGGGCGCGGAGCACGTCCTCGGCGTCGTTGACGAGCGGCAACATCAGCCCGACGTTGTCATACCCCATCTCGTAGAGCCGGCTGAACGCCTCGAGCTCGTGGGCGAACACGTCCGGCCGGTCCAAGCTACGCCTGATCCCGCGGTAGCCCAACATCGGATTGTGCTCGTCGGGCTCGTCGGCGCCGCCCTCGAGCTGACGGAACTCGTCGGTTGGCGCGTCGAGGGTGCGGGCCCGGACCGGCCGCGGGTAGAACTCCTCGGCCACCCGTTGGATCCCCTCGACGATCTCCCCGACGTACGCGTCGGCGCCCTCGTCGGCGATGTACTTCTCCGGGGTCTTGCCCAGCGAGAGGATCATGTGCTCAATCCGGAGCAGGCCGACGCCGTCGGCCCCGGTCGCAGCGGCGCGCTCTGCGGCGTCGGGAACCGAGACGTTCACCTTCACCCTGGTCGCGGTCATCGGCTTGACCGGTGTGTCCGGGCGGACCTCCTCGACGGCGTCGCGGCTCTCCTCGGCGTCGCTGCCGGACTCGACGGTGCCCTTTTCCCCGTCGACGGTGATCAGCCGGCCGTCCTCGAGCCGGTCGGTCGCCCCGCCGACCCCGACCACGGCCGGAACGCCGAGTTCACGGGAGACGATCGCGGCGTGTGAGGTCATCCCGCCCTCGTCGGTGACGATCGCCGCGGCGCGTTTCATCGCCGGCACCATGTCGGGCGTGGTCATTTCTGCGACGATGACGTCCCCGTCGCCGACCTTGTCGAGCTCGTCGAGTTTGTCGACCGTCCGGGCCGCCCCGGAGACCCGCCCCGGGCTGGCGCCCAGTCCCGACAGCGACAGATCGCCGCCGTCGGTGACCCCCGCCTCCGCGGGCTCGGCGTCCTGAGTTCCCTCGACGCCGCCCTCCGAGCCGTCCTCGATCGTCGTGATCGGGCGGGACTGCAGGAGGTAGACCTCGCCGTCGGCGATCGCCCACTCGACGTCCTGTGGGGTCCCGTAGTGCGTCTCGAGCTGCTCGCCGAGCTCCGCGAGCGCACTCAGCTCCGACTCCTCGAGCACGCGGCGGGTCCGCTTTTCGTCGGGAACGGGCTGCTCGACTGTCTCGCCGGTCTCCGGATCGCGCCGGTACATCACGGTCTTCTCGGCGACGGTCGTCTCCTCGACGGCACCGGTCTCGCGGTCGAGCTCGTAGTTGTCGGGGGTCACGGCCCCGGAGACGACCGCCTCGCCGAGCCCCCAGGCGGCCTCGACGGTCACCGTCGGGGCGCCGGTCGAGGGGTGGCTCGTGAACATCACGCCGCTCTTTTCGGCGTCGACCATCTCCTGGACGACCACGGCGATGTCTACTGCCGCGTCGTCGTACCCCTGCTCGACGCGGTAGTACAGCGCCCGCTGGGTGAACAGCGAGGCCCAGCAGTCCCGCACCCGGTCGAGCAGCGCCTCCCCGGTGACGTTCAGAAACGTCTCCTGCTGCCCGGCAAACGAGGCGTCGGGCAGATCTTCGGCCGTCGCCGAGGACCGCACCGCGACCGGCGGCCGGTCGAGCCCGTCGTAGGCGGCGAGGATCTCCTCGCGGACCGAGTCGGGGAGCGGTGTCTCCCTGATCGCCGCCTGCGCGCGCTCCGCGGCCTCGGCGAGCGCCGCCGAGTCCTCGGTGTCGACCCCGAGAACGCCGGCGAGCGTCTCGTCGATCCCGCTGGCCTCGATGAACGACCGGTACGTGTCCGCGGTGACGACGAACGCGGGCGGGACGGGGAGTCCGGCGGCAGCCATCTCGCCCAGCGACGCTGCCTTTCCGCCGACCTGCTCCAAGTCATCGGCCTGGATGTCGTCCAGCCAGAGTACAGCCATACGCGTGTTCATGAGATCACTCAGCCGAGTAATGAAGCTTCTGGAGTTCCGCCCCATGGCCGCAACTTTATGAGGCTGTTCGTGAAACGGTACACCGATGACAGCGGACCCGACAGTTCTGATCGTCGACGACGAGCGGGCGATTGCGGACGCGTACGCGGAGGGCCTGTCGACGGAGTACGACGTTCGGACGGCCTACTCCGGGGCGGCGGCGATTGACCGGCTCGACCCGACCGTCGACGTGCTCTTGCTCGACCGCCGGATGCCCGAGGTCCCCGGAGACGCCGTACTCGAGGAGGTCGAGACCCGAGAGATCGACCCGCGGGTGGTGATGGTGACGGCCGTCGAACCCGACACGGACATCATCGAAATGAGCTTCGACGAGTACCTCGTGAAGCCGGTCTCGACCGATCGACTCCTGGAGGTCGTCGAGCGGATGCTCGCCCGCCAACGACAGGACGAGCAGCTCCAGCGGATGCTGGCCGTGGCCTCGACGCTGGCGACGCTTGAAACGAAACTGGGCTACCAGCAACTCGAGGAGAGCCGAGAGTACCAGCGTCTCACCGAGGAGTTCGCCCGCCTTCGGAAGGGCGCCGACCTCCCGACAGACGAGGAGGACCCGTATCTTGCGGCCACCCTCGAGAAGGTCGAGGCGCTCGTCGGCGGCCGCTGACCCGACGACCCCGGCCGTCGGGTCCGGCAGGGCGTTCGTGTGACCGAAACGTACTTTCGACGGGGCCGCCGATCGCCCCCAGAGGCGAATGGAACTCCGGCAGGCGGGGTGGTGGACCGTTCAGGCGACGATCGTCGTCGTCGTGCTGGCCCTGATCGCGGGACAGGCGCTCGGACAGCCGCTCCTGTTCAGCTTCGTCACCACCAACAGCATGGCGGGGACGATCGATCCCGGCGAGGGGTTCGTCGCCCTGCCGCCCGAACTCGCCGGCGAGCTCGGCGAGGGCGACGTGGTGGTCTTCGAGGCCGAGGAGATCCAGGGCGGGGGGCTCACCACTCACCGGATCGTCGGCGAGACCGAGCGGGGCTTTCTCACCCGCGGAGACAACAACCCCTTCACCGATCAAGACGGCGGCGAGCCGCCGGTCCAGCGCGCCGAGATCGCCGCCGTCGCCTGGCAGCCCAGCGGCTCGGTCGTGACAATCCCCGGGCTCGGAACCGCGGTCACGGCCGTGCAGTCGGGACTGGAGACGCTGCAGTTCCGGCTCGCACAGCTGCTGGGAACCCGGGCGCTCCTGGGAGTCGAGGGGCTCGCGTACCTGCTGCTCGGACTCTCGATCCTGCTGTATCTCCTCGACGTGGCGCTCGCGGACGACAGAGGCCGGGACCGAACCCGGAGTCGAGACACCGGCACCAGTTCCCGCCGGCTCGTGGCCGGGCTCGCGCTGTTGATCGTCGCCGGCGCGACCGCGGCGATGATCGGGCCCGCCGGAGCCGAGTCCTTCGGGATCGTCAGCGCGGAGTTCGACAGCGACGCCCCCGACGTCATCCGGCAGGGAACGACGGAGACGATCCCCTACCGGGTGACAAACGCCGGTCTCGTTCCGACGACGGTCTATCTCTCGCCGGCCAGCGATGGGGTCGTCGTCGACACGGAGCGGCTCGGGCTCGCGGGTCGGTCGAGCGCGAACGTCTCGGTAAGCCTGACTGCACCGCCGGAGACGGGCTTTTACCAGCTGTACCTCGAGCAACACCGCTACATCGAGGTGCTCCCCCCGCCGGTGATCGACGCGCTGTACCGGTATCACCCCTGGCTCCCGATCGTCGCGATCGACGCCGTCTTGGGGGTCCCCTTTTACCTCCTCGGCGTGCGGGCGATCGGAGCCGGCCGGCTCCGAGGGCGCGACGACGACCGACCGGGGCGGCTGGATCGCCTGCGGAACCGACTCCGGCGGCTCGTCCGTTAACTCACACTGACATGACAGCACATATATCCCCCCGCCGCGAACCGCTCCGACGATGAGAGCGAAGTCGCCCCGCGTTCGGGCCTTCGTGGGGGAGCATCTCGCCGCCGCGGCGCTGGTCGCGGTCGCACTGCTCCTGATTGGGGGCTACCTGACCTACGCCACGCACGTCGCGCCGGGCGAGGAGACCGAGCGACTCGAGGGGCCCGGCTGGACCTCGACGGGAGCGTTCACCCACCAAGCGACGGTCACCGAGGACACGACCGTCTTCGATCGGGGGGACGTGCTCCGGGACCGCACGTCGTATTTCACCCGGATCGCGCCCGTGCTCGACGGGAGCTTCAGCTACGGCTACGAGCTCGATCCCGGGGCGGGAACGGCCGGGGAGACCGACCTCGGCGCGGCCGCGAATCTCACGCTCGTGGTCCGATCGCTCGCCGACGGCACCGAACTCTGGCGGTTCGAGGAGCCCCTCGCCGCCGAGTCCGCCGAGTCGCTCGCGCCGGGGGAGACACTCACCGTCCCGTTCGCGGTGAACGTCACCGAACTCCAGACCCGGATCGGCGACATCCGGGAGGAGCTCGGGGCGAGCCCCGGCGAGACCGAGGTTCGCGTCGTCTCGCAGCTGTCGCTCGCGGGGACGCGGATCGGCGAGCCGGTCGACCGAACCCGGACTTACGAGATGCGTCTCGACCCCGGCGAGAGCGTCTACCGGATCACCGCCGACGATCCCGTCACCGACTCGGCCTCGCGGACGGTAGAGCGAACCGTCACCCCGACCTACGGACCCGTCCGTTCGATCGGCGCGCCAGTACTGTTGCTCGGCGGGCTCGTCGCGCTCTCCGGGCTGGCCGCCGGCGCCCGCCGGGGCGAGTTCACCGTTCCGGCCCCGACCCGCGAGCGCATGGCGTATCGGGCGGTCGCTGGCGAGTTCGGGGAGTGGCTCACTCGGGGGGAGATCCCGGAGGCGGCGATGGACCGTCCCAGAGTCCCTGTCGAGAGTCTCGAGGGACTGGTCGACGTGGCCGTCGACAGCAACCGCCGGGTCATCGAGGACCGCGACCAGGGTTACTGTGCCGTTCTCGGCGACGAGGTCACCTACGTCTACGAGATTCCGGAAGGGGTCGCCGACTCCCCCGAGGATCGGGGTAGGTCGCCGACCGACGACCCGCTCGACTCGGCGGACGCGCCGGCCGACAGCGAACCGCTGCTGGCGCGGCTCAGAGACGCGGTCGGCGGCGAGGACTCGGACGCGTCCGATCGGCAGAACGGCTCGGATGCCGGGTCCGACGAGACGCCCCCCGAGACCGAAGGAGGCAGCGACGCCGAACCCGCCCGGCCCCGGGGAATCGACGACGACCGCTCGGACTGATCCCGGGCGCGGTCACAGCTCGATGATCTCGTCGTCTTCTGCCGGCGGCAGCGCGATCTCCCCGTCGAGCGAGACCAGCCCCCGACCGCCGATTGACGGGCGATCGGACAGCTCCGTGCGGACGACCGCCGGACGATCAACCGCGTATCCGGACTCGACGGCGATCGCGTCGGCGTCGAACACGCCGTGGCGGGCCAGGTGGGCGCCGCAGGCGGCGACCCCGGTGGCACTTGCCGGCAGCTCGTGCCCGTCGGCCGCGAAGATCCGCACGTGTGCGTCCCGATCTCGCCCGAGCGTGTCGAAGGTCACGGCACAGACCCGCGCGACGCCGAGTTCCTCAAGCAGATCGGTCAGCTCGCCGCTCGACCCGGCCCGCGAGAGGTGCTCGAAGAAGTTCACGCCCACCGAGAGCGTCCCGCCGGCCGCCCGGACGATCGCCGGCGGGAGGTCCGCGCCGATGTCTCCCAGCGCCGCTGGGTCGAGTCCGAGCGCCCCGGCGATTCGGTCGGTCGACAGGTCGGTCAGGCCGACCGGCTGTTCCGGCGCCGGCACGCGCACCTCGCCGTCGGCCCTGAGTTCGACGGTGACCTCGCCGTCGGCCGTCCGGACGGCGTGTTCGCCCGGCTCGAGTCGGTCCCGGTGAGAGAGCCCGGCCACGGCCCCGACCGCAGCCGTCAGCTCGGCGTGATCGCGGGCGGCGACGACCCTGATCCCGTCCGCTGCCGTGACCACTGCGACGGCACCAAGCTCCCCGCGAACCCGCCGGGCCCGGTCGTCCGCGATCGGCTCCTCGGGGAGGACAGTCACCGGTGCGCCCGCGAGGGGCTCCTCGGCGAAGGCGTCGACCTGAACGAGTTCGGTCGTCTCCATGTTTGTGGCTCGGTCGGCTCCCGTATACCTCTACGGGACGATCAGTCGGCGCGTCCCTCGACGGTCGGCTCGACCGTGCGCTCGACTCGGGCATCCTCGAGCCGGTCGACGACCGGCGCACAGCCTGGGCCGCCCGGTGCGAGGACCGCATCAGCCGATTCGGCCGCCTCGACGGCTTCGGCGACGGCTCGTTCGCTCACCGGCTCGAACGGCGGCGCAGTCACGACCTCGATCCCGAGCGCCTCGGCCAGCCGCGCGGCGACCCCACCTTCCGGGACCGGACCGACGCTCGGGGTCGCCCCCGCAGCCCACGCCGACCGGACGGCCGCCGCCGCCGGCTCGCCGCCGCCGGCGACGTGTACCCGCCGGTCCGCGTCCGGGCGCCCTCCGAGCGCGGACACCGAGGGCGCGCCCGTTGCCGGGTCGCGGGTAACCGCGGTCTCGGCGTCGAACGCGGCCTCGACGGCGGGATCGTCGAGTACCGCCGCGGGCTCGCCGCTGACTCGGATCTGTCCCTCCGAGAGCAGCGCGAGCCGGTCGCAGAACCGCGCCGCGAGATCGAGGTCGTGGATCGCTGCGACGGCGGCCTTCCCGTCGGCGACCGACTCCCCGACCAGCCCGAGCACGCGGAGCTGGTGGTTGATGTCGAGACTGGCGGTCGGCTCGTCGAGCAACAGCGCCGGCGTCTCCTGGGCGAGCGCCCGCGCGAGCAACACCCGCTGGCGCTCCCCGCCGCTCAGCCCGTCGACCGTTCGGTCCCGCAGCGCCGCCGTCTGGGTCCGTTCGAGCGCCCGCTCGACGGGATCCTCCCGATCGCTCCAGTCGAGCCGCGAGCGGTGCGGGGTCCGTCCCATCTCGACGATCTGCTCGGCCCGGAACGAAAACCCGACGTGAGTGTCCTGTGGCACCGTCGCCACCCGCCGGCTGACCGCCCGCGCGGACAGCCCCCCGATCGGATCCCCGTCGAGCCGGACCGTTCCCGAATCCGGCGCCCGAACGCCGTTTATTGTTTCCACGAGCGTGGTCTTGCCGGCGCCGTTCGGCCCGACCAAGCCGAGAAACTCCCCGCGCTCGACTCGGAGGTCAACGCCGTCGAGCACGTCGACGCCGCCCAGCGTCACCGAGAGGGAGTCGATCTCGATCACAGCTCGTGGACCTCCCGTCGGGCGAGCAACAGCAGGAAAAACGGCGCCCCGACCGCCGCGGTGACGATCCCGACCGGCACCTCCGCGGGCCCGACCCGCGCGGCGGTGTCGGCGAGTACCAGGAAGGCTGCCCCGGCCAGCGCGCTGGTCGGCAGGAGGATCCGGTGATCCGGCCCGACGACCAGCCGCATCATATGCGGGACGATCAGCCCCACGAACCCGATCACGCCCGCCACCGCGACCGCGGCGGCGGTGATCACGCTCGCGGCCGCCAACAGGAGTCGCTTGGTCCGCTCGACGGCGATGCCCAGCGACGCCGCGTCGGTCTCGCCCAGCAACAACACGTTCAGGTCCCGGGCGTACGCGAGCAAGACAGCGAACAGAACGAGCGCGATCGGCGTCGTCACCGCGACGTCGTCCCAGGACGCCCGCGTGAGATGGCCCATCAGCCAGACCACCGCCTCGTTGAGCCCCTGATCGGCGTGCAAGAGGAGATACGAGATGACCGCTCCCAGGAACGTCTGGATCGCAACGCCCGCGAGCAACAGCGTCGCGACCGGCGTCCGGCCGTTCTCGGTCGCGATCGCGTAGACGGCCCCGGCTGCGACCAGTGCCCCGACGAACGCGGCCGTCTGGAGGCCGAACGGCACTGCCAGGGGAAAGGCGATCGTCGCGACCGCCCCGACGGCTGCCCCCGAGGAGACGCCGACGATCGACGGATCGGCCATCGGATTCTTGAAAAATCCCTGCATGACCGTTCCGGCCGCGGCGAGAGCGAACCCGACGACCGCCCCCAGCGCGATCCGGGGCAGCCTGATCGCCCGAACGATCGTCTCGTGGTGGTCCGGGACCGCGAACGAAAACGGGCGCGTCCAGCCGATCTCGACGGTCGGAACCGGCAGCGAGAGCGCCCACGCCGGCGCCGGGGTCGCCCCGACGGCGACGCTCGTCGGGACCGCGAGCCCGTTCAGGACCGCCTTCACCACCGCGACCGGCCCGATCGCCGCCGGCCCCAGGGTCGTACTGAAGACCACGACCGCGGCCAACGCGACCAGCAGGCCCGCCGACCAGACGGCCGTTCGCAGGACTATCCGCATCGAGTACAAATCAATTTGGGTTAGTTAAATATTTATTGCATACGTCCACACGGGTGGTGTGTGAGACACCCGAGCCGAATCCTGCTCGCACTGGTGGTACTGCTCGCGGCCGGCCCGGCGCTCGGCGGGGTGGCCGTCGCGAACGCTCCGGGACAGGCCCCGGCCCAGCTGGGCGACGAGGTGTCCTGTGAGTTCCCGGTCGAGCTCGAGGACGCCAGCGGCGAGACGGTCGTCGTCGAAGAGGAGCCCGAACGGGTGGTCGCGCTCCAGCCGAACGCGGCCCAGCACATGTGGTCGATCGGCGCCCAGGAGAAGGTCGTCGGGATGCCGGTCAACCAGTTCACGGCGTATCTCAACGGCTCCGAGAACCGGACGAACGTGCTCAACGACGAGGGCTTCTCCGATCCCGAGACCGTCGTCGATCTCGAGCCCGACCTGGTGCTCGCGCCCGACATCGTGCCCGACGAGACCGTCGAGACGCTCCGGGACGCGAACGTGACCGTCTACCGGTACCCGCTGATCAACAGCTTCGAGCAGATGTACGCGACCGTCGAGGATGTCGGCCTGCTCGTCGGCGAGTTCGAGAGCGCAGCCGAGACGACCGCCTCGGTCGCCGGCACGATCCAGGCCATCGAGGCGGCCGTCGAGGACGAGGCGTCCCCGCGGGTGTACTACGAGTTCTTCCAGTTCACCGCCTCGCCGGGCACGATCGACCACGAGGTCATCACCCGGGCCGGCGGCGAGAACATCGTCCAGGAGAGCGACTTCGATCCGGCGTACGGCCAGCTCAGCGACGAGCTGCTCGTCGAGCGCGATCCAGAGTGGCTCGTCCTGCAGGAGGGTGCGCCGATCCCCGACTCCGAGGCGCTCCAGCAGACGACCGCCGTTCAGGAGGACCAGATCATCCGCATCGATTCGAACTTCATCAGCCAGCACGGCCCGCGAACGCTCGAGCCGCTCCGGACGATTGCTGAGGCGCTGCACCCCGAGGCGATCGAATCGGCGAACGTCGGGCAGGCCGAGCCCGCCGAACAGAGCCGGTGTGCGGTCGCCGACGGCGGTCAGACCGATACCGGGAGCTCCGACGATCAGACCGGCGACGGGAGCTCCGGTGACGGCCAAGCCGACGACAGCCAGACCGACGACGGGGAGTCTGGCGACCAGACCGACACGACCGACGGAGAGACCGGCGACGCGGCGACCGACGACGACGCCGACGGCGTCGGGTTTACTGTCGCGGGAGCGGCCGCGGCGCTTGCAGTCCTCGGACTGCTCGCTCGCCGGGTGCGATAACCTCCGGCTCCCCTGGCGACGATCGCACCGGACCGTACTCTCCGGGCGATCGCTGTAGTCGCGGCCGCGCGGGCTCGCGTTTCCGTCGCCACTCGGTCGGTCGGCGTGGGGGTATCCCATGTCTGCCCGTTCGTTCCGGCGTCGTGACCGTTGTCCACCGGGCCGGTGGACGTCTTTTCTTTGGGCCCCCTACGAGTCCGGTCAGGAGAGGTGCTCCGCGACGTCGGCCTCGGTGATGATCCCGACGGTCTCCCCGCCCTCGACGACCAGCACGGCGTCGCTGTGATCGAGGTATGCCTCGATCGCGTCTAGCAGGGTGTCGGGCTCGACGGTCGTGATCGCCTCGCCCATCACCTCGACGACCGCGAGTTCGCCGACATCCTCCTCGGGCCGGCGGCGGATGTCGCCCGTCCGGATCAGCCCTTGCGGGGTACCGTCGCGCACGACCGGCACCTGCGAGTAGCCCTTCTCGTTCATCAGATCGACCGCCTCGCCGACGCTCGCGTCCGGCGGGACGCTCACTACCGGCGAGTGCATTAGGTCCGCGGCGCGCAGTAGGCCCCCCTCCGCGGCCTCCAACGCGTTGACGATCCCCCGCAGCGTCGAGAGGCGCGGATCGACATCGCCGCCCTCGACGCGGGCGATCAGCGGCTGGGAGACGCCCGCCCGCTCTGCGAGTTCCGCCTGCGTTAGTCCGGCCGTCGTTCGGCGGTCCCGGAGATCCTCGGGCGTCGGCAGTTCCATACCGCGAGATAACTTGGGGTAATATAAAAAGCTTACTCGGCGTCGTCGGTCGCGAGGGCGTCGACGACCGTCAGCGGGACGTCCCGGAGCGCGCCGCCGACGTCGCTTTTGGCCACGCGCCGGGCGTGTTCCTCGGTTTCGACGTTGAACACGTCCATCTCGAGGACGAGTCCGACCAGCGCGGTGTCGGCGGCCACGAACGCCGAGTCGAACGGCTCGCCGCAGGCCGGACACTCGGTGAACCCCACGTCGACCTCGACGTACTCCATGCCCTCCTCGTTGAGTCGCTTGCCGGCCTCGCTGACCGCCACGCCGATCGCGTCGTCGACGTTTTTCACATCACGAACCAGCCAGGCGGCCTCCAACACGACGGTGAAGTCCATACCGGCGCTTCGAGAGGCGGCCACTCGGATCTTGTGATTCCGCCCGCGGGCCCGGGAACGGGTAGCTTATATGCCGACGGACCTTACGAATCGTTAATGCAAGGGTTCACGCCTGACTCGCTATCCGGCGAGCACTCACGACGGTTCGAGACCGACCCCTACGAGCCCCAGCTGGGTTCGCTCCCGACCGGCGACCGCGACGAGAGCGCGGTCAACGAGACCGGAACGACGACGATCGGCATCGCGACCACCGACGGCGTGGTGATCGCCACTGACAAGCGCGCCAGCCTCGGCGGCCGGTTCGTCTCGAACAAGAACGTTCAGAAGGTCGAACAGATTCACCCGACAGCGGCGTTAACGCTGGTCGGCAGCGTCGGCGGCGCACAGTCGTTCATCCGCTCGCTCCGGGCCGAGGTGAACCTCTACGAAGCCCGCCGCGGCGAGGACATGAGCATGCAGGCCCTGTCGACGCTCGCGGGTAACTTTGCCCGGGGCGGTCCCTTCCTCGCGATCCGGCCGATCCTCGGCGGCGTCGACGAGGCTGGCAGTCACGTTTACTCCATCGACCCGGCCGGCGGCGTGATGGAAGACGATTACACCGTCACCGGTTCGGGGATGACCGTCGCGTACGGTACCCTCGAGGACCGCTACGAGGAGGGCATGTCCATGGAGGAGAGCCGCGAGGCCGCGGTGGCCGGCGTCACGGCCGCCGCCGAGCGCGACGCCGCCTCCGGCAACGGCATTTTCATCGCCGAAGTCACCGCCGACGGCGTCGAGATTTCCGGGCACGACTTCGACGAGTTCAACGTCTAAAACGCCCGAGCGGGCTCTTTTGAACTTTCCCCGCGACCGACGACGACGAACCGCGAGACCGACAGGCTTGATTGGGCCGCTCGCGAACCGTTCGTATGGAACTATTCGGGACGGCGGGCATCCGGGGACCGGTTACGGAGGTGACGCCCGCGCTCGCGCTGCGGGTCGGACAGGCGGTCGGCGACGGCGCCGAGACGGTCGTGATCGGTCGGGACGGTCGCACGACCGGTCCGGCGCTCGCGGCGGCGGTCGAGTCGGGGGTGGCAAGCGCGGGCGCCGCGCCGGTCCGGGCGGGTCGAGTTCCCACGCCGGGGTTGGCCTACGCCTCGCGTGACCGGCACGGGATTATGCTCACTGCCAGTCACAACCCGCCGGCCGACAACGGTATCAAGCTGTTCCGAGACGGTCGGGAGTTCGGTCGCGAGGCCGAGCGGACGATCGAGCGCGCGGTCGAGTCTCCGCCGACCGCGCCCTGGGACGTGTGGAGATCCGCCGAGCGCGTCGAGCCCCTGCCCGCATACCGGCGAGCGGTCGTCGAGTACGCACGCGAGCACGGCGGCCCGCTCGAGGGACTGTCGGTCGCGGTCGACTGCGGTAACGGCGTCGCGAGCTTAGCGACTCCGCAGGTGCTCGCGACGCTGGGCGCCGAGGTCGACACGCTGAACGCGAACGTCGACGGGCAGTTTCCGGGTCGAGAGAGCAAGCCGACCGCCGAGAGCCTGACCGACCTGCGCGCGTACGTCGCCGACGGGCCGGCAGCGCTCGGGATCGGCCACGACGGTGACGCCGACCGGATCGTCGTCACCGACGAGACGGGGGCGATCGTCCACGAAGACACCGTGCTGGCGATCCTGGCCGAACACTACACCCGTCGTAGCGAGGCAGCCGATCCGGTCGTGGTCACGACGCCCAACGCCTCCGGCCGGATCGACGAGCGGGTGCGGGCCGGCGGCGGACGCGTCGAGCGGGTCCGACTCGGCGCACTCCACGAGGGCATCGCCCGTGTCGAGGCCGACGGCGGCCGGGTCGCCTTCGCCGCCGAGCCCTGGAAACACGTTCACCCGGGTCACGGCGGCTGGATCGACGGCGTCGCCTCGGCGGCCGTGATCGCCCGCCTGGTCGCCGCCGAGGGACTCGACGCGCTGCGGGAGCCGGTCACCGAGCGGCCCTACCGCAAGGAGAGCGTTCCCTGTCCCGACGGGGCGAAATCGGCCGCGATGGAGCGACTGACCGAGCGGCTGCCGGCGGCCTACGACGGGCCCGTTGATACCGATCACGGCGTCCGGATCGACCTCCCAGAGGGGTGGTTCCTGGTCCGGCCCAGCGGCACCGAACCGTACGTCCGGCTGTACGCCGAACACCCCGATGTCGACGCGCTAGTCGAGGAGCTGCGGGCACACGTCGAGGCGGCCGTCGAAGCGGCGTAACCTTCGACCCCCGCGCCGACCGGGCGGCCCTCGGTACTCGCGCCCCGGACGGTTCGCGGCGAGCGAGTCGTCGATCTCCGTCGGGCCCGTCGGCGGCCGATCAGCGTCCCGGAGTCGGCCGGGCCCGGGACCGCGACGAGTCCACGGTCGCGCGGGTCGAGGGGGTTTTTACCGCCGATAGCGTGTGTCCGGCATGCTCACGATCGATCTCGAGGAGTTCGCGTTCGAACTCGACGAGGGGGCGATCAAACACGTCGGTGCCTCGACCACGACCGCCTCCGCCTCGCTGTACGATGTCGCGAGCCTCGAGGTTCGGGCGTTCGGTAACGACCGGGTCAAGCTCGCCTTCGTCGACGAGGACGGCAACGAGTTCGAGGTGGCACTGTCTCCCGACCAGCTCGACGAACTCCTCGAGGAGGCGAGCGACCGATAACCGATGGAGGCCTCGGCGCGGATCCGACAACCGTTTTAGGCCGGGCACGCTCGTATGAGTAAATGGGTTCGTGTATCATCTGCGGCACGTCTGTCGACGGCCGCGTCTGTGAGCTCCACGAAGAGGACGTCGGATTCGAGTTTCGCGGCACCGATCCCGACGAACTGACCTCCGAACGGTACTACCGCGGGACCGTCGACGGCTACGCCGAGTTCGGCGTGTTTGTCGACATCGGCGACAGCGTCACCGGGCTGCTCCACCGGAGCGAGATCGACCAACGCCTCGAGAGCCTCCCCCACGAGCCGGGCGACGAACTGTTCGTCAAGGTACAGAACGTCCGGTCGAACGGCAACGTCGACCTGAGCTGGTCGATCCGGCAGGAGCCGGCGGCGTTTCGCGGCATGTTGATCGACGACCCGGACGGCGAGGAGCGGCTGCTCGAAGAGACCACCGGAGGCGATTCGGGCGCCGACGCGGACGTCGGCAGCCCCACGACGGTCCCGGCTCCTGACGAACAGACCGACGGAGACGACGCGGAGCCCGCCGAGACGGCGGGCTCGTCAGACGCCGCCGATGCCGGGGAGGTCGAGCCGGCGGTCGACCCCGAGACGGCCCGGATCGGCCGGCTCGCGGAGCACGAGGACGACCCGGTCGAGTTCGACGCCCGCGTCGAGGACGTCCGCCAGACCAGCGGCCCGACGGTGTTCACCGTGAGCGACGAGACCGGCGAGATCGAGTGTGCGGCCTTCGACGGCGCCGGCGTCCGGGCCTACCCCGCCGTCGAGGCCGGCGACGTCGTCCGGATCGTCGGCGTCCCCGAACGCCGCCGCGGCGACCTCCAGGTCGAGGTCGAGTCCCTCGACGCGCTCGGCGACGACGGGCGCGCGGCCTTCCTCGACCGCCTCGAGACGGCCCTGACCGACCGCGCCAGGCCCGACAGTGTCGAGCCGGTCGCCGAGGACCCGGGGGTTGCGGACGCGATCGAGGCTCTCGAGGAGGTCGCGACGGAGCTCCGCCGGGCAGTCTTCGAGGGGCGTCCGATCGTGGTCAGACACGCCGCGACCGTCGACGGCTACGCGGCTAGCGTGGCTCTCGAGCGGGCGGTGCTGCCCCTGGTCCGGGCACACCACGACGACCCTGACGCGGAGTATCACTACTTCGATCGGCGGCCCGTCGAGGGGACCGTCTACGAGATGGACGACGTCACCAGGGACGTGACCCGGATGCTGTCCGCCCAGGATCGCCACGACGAGGCGATTCCCCTGTTCGTGTTCGTCGCCGCCGGCGGCACGGCGGAGTCGGCCGACGGGTTCGATCTGCTCGGGGTCTATGACGCGACGCGGGTGATCCTCGACGCGGGCGCGCTTCCGGCGACGGTCGAGGATAGTTCCGAGCTGCTCGCAGGGCCGGCCGACACGACCACGACGGCGCTCGCGGCCGCGGTCGCCGCCGGCGTCGCGGACGACGACGCGGTTCGGGCCGAGATCGCGCACCTCCCGGCGGTGAGCTTCTGGGAGGAGACGCCCGAGGGGTACCGGTCCGCGGCCGCGGACGCGGGGTACGAGGCAGACGTCGTCGCGATGCTCAGAGAGGCGGTCGCGCTCGAGGCGTTCTACCAGTCCTACGAGGACAAACGCGAGCTGATCGCGGACCTGTTGTTCGCGGCGGAAGACCAGGACCCGGCCGCCCTCGCCGGCCACATCAGCGAACAGTTCCGGACCCGGATGCAGACGGCCGTCGAGACCGCCGAGGCGAACCTCGAACGGCACGCGCTCGGAGACGCGACGGCGTTGGTGCTCGACACCGAGGCCTACACCCACCGGTACGAGTTCCCCCCGGACCGGCTGCTCGTCGAGGAGCTGTTCCGGCGTCACCGCGACGAGGTCGCGGCGGTCGTCGGCCTCGGTCGCGACGAGGCCCGGATCCGGACCGACGCCGACGTCGATCTCCGCGGGCTGTTCGAGGCCGCCGGCCGGCGGGCCCCGGCGGCCGCGTTCGACGCTCGCGGCGACCGGGACGGGCGGGTCGAGTTTCTGGCCGGCGAGCGCGAGGCAGCACGCGAGGCGCTGCTCGAGGCGACCGCCGAGGCGCTCGCCTGATCCTCCGGGACGGAAGGCTCTATTACCCCGGCGATCGGTCGACGTGTATGGAGGTTCGACTGCTCGAGTCGACCAGCGACCCCGAGCGGCTGGTCTGTCAGGCGGCCCGCAACGATTACATGGAGGAGTTTGTCGCCGAGACGCCCTTCGAGGAGGTGATGGCCGATACCGGGGGCGACTCGCTCGCCGAACAAAAGGAGACGCTGATCCATCACCTGCTCGAGCACGGTCACTACGGCCCCTTCGAGCACCCACACGCGACCTTCGCGGTCAGGGGGATCAGCCGGTCGTGTCTCGCACAGATCACCCGCCACCGCCACGCCAGCTTCGACGTCCAGTCGATGCGGTACGTCGCCTTCGACGACGTCGACCCCGATGACGTCCGCGACGGCGAGCTGGTGGTGGTCCCCCCCTCGACGGGCGATCCCGACTGGGTCGGGCGCAACCAGCAGTCCGGCCCCGTCGACGAGGCGACCGCACAGCGCCGCGAGCGGCTGTTCCGCGAGACCGTCGCCGACGCCGTCGCGGCCTACCAAGAGCTACTCGAGCTCGGCATGCCTCCCGAGGACGCCCGGTTCGTGCTCCCGATCGGGACGAAAGTCAACATGGTGATGACGGTGAACGCCCGCATGCTGATGCACATCGCCGACATGCGCGCGGCCGGGGATGCACAATGGGAGATCCGCCGGATGACCGAGCGGATCCTCGAGCTGGCCGCCGAGTGGTGTCCGATCACCTTCGAGTACTACGACGCCGAGATGAAAGGCCGGAAGAACCGGCTGGCGCCGTGACGGTCGCCCCGACGAGACCGTCCGTGACCTGACTCGCCGGAACTGGGGGCCCGCCTCGTTTTCAACTGTGGTAGCGGCGCAGGAACTTTTTTATTTGGGTGTCAACACATCCATGTGATGGCAACGGACGAGCCTTCGGGCGAGGAGGGGGAATTCGCGCCCGACTCGCCGGTCGTCGCGGGGGAGTACTCCTGGAGTCAGTTCCGCCGGGACGAACACGACAGCGGCCCGTTCGACCGGAGCGAGTATCTTGGCTTCCAGCCCCGGGACGTGCCCCGGCGGCTGGAGGCGGGAGCGAGCGCCGCGAAGACGCTCTCTCAGCCCTGGGAGCGGTACCTCGATCTCTCGCGGGTGCCGGTAGAAACGGGCGAGTACACCTGGGAACACTTCAAGTGGGAGTACTACTACGACGAGAACGGCGAGCCGCCCCGCCGGGACGGCGACCGCGTTCCCTTCGATCCCGAGGAGCACCTGGGGTTCGCGCCGGCCGAAACCGAGGGTCGGCTGTCGGGCGGATCCTCGGCGGCGGCGAGGCTCTCCGAGATCGTCGACGAGCGGACCGTCGATGTCAATCCGGCGGTCGACGAGGACGAGTTCTTCTCGACCCGGGAGGGAATGACCACGATCGCGAACCGGTACGACCTCGAGAAGACCGTCCCGCTCAGCAAGAAGAGCCACTTCGAGGAGGAGGATCGGTACTGGGTCAACAAGCCGTACGCGTACGTCATCGTCTTTCACTCACACAAGGAAAACGAGCGCAAGTACTACGTCGTCGAGCCACACCTCACCCCGATCGGGGGCGAGCTCCGGGAGTTTCTCCTCCAGAAGCTCAAGACGACGATCAAGTACTCAGAAGACGACATCATCGTCCAGGGCGACGAGTCGGATCGGGCCTCCGTCATCGAACAGGAGGCGACGGAGCTGCTCAACCGCTATCGGCTCTACAGCGGGAACCGACCGACCGCCGAGACCGAGACCAACGACGGCCTGCTCGGGACGGTCAAGCAGCTGTTCGGCGACGACGAGGGACCAGACGCCGGCGCCCGGACTCTCGAGGGGATCGACGTCCGCCCCGAGCCGGCGATTGTCGAGGAGGATCCCTCGACGCTGACCGCCTATCAGGTCGAAAAGCTGCTGTACTTTCTCAAGCGGGACTTCGTCGGGTACGCCCAGATCGACCCGATCAAACACGACATCAACGTCGAGGACATCTCCTGTGACGGCTACGACAGCCGCGTGTTCGTCTATCACACCGACTACGAGCAGATCATCACGAACGTCGAGCACGGACGGTCGGAGCTCGACGACTTCGTGGTAAAGCTGGCCCAGCGCTCGGGCAAGGGCATCTCGAAGCGCCAGCCCCAGGTCGACGCAACGCTCCCGGACGGCTCGCGGGCCCAGCTGACGCTTGGCAACGAGGTCTCTGACCACGGGACCAACTACACGATCCGACAGTTCAAGGACGTCCCGTTCACGCCGGTGGATCTGGTCAACTGGAACACGTTCAACCTCGACCAGATGTCGTTTCTGTGGCTGTGCATCGAGAACAACAAGTCGCTGATCTTCGCCGGCGGCACCGCCTCCGGGAAGACGACGAGCCTGAACGCCGTCTCGCTGTTCATTCCTTCGAGTGCGAAGATCGTCTCGATCGAGGACACCCGCGAGGTGGAGCTGCCCCAGCGCAACTGGGTCGCGAGCGTCACTCGCCCCTCCTTCGGCGAGCAGGACAAGGGCGACGTCGACGAGTTCGACCTGCTCGAGGCGGCGCTCCGTCAGCGCCCCGACTACATCGTGATGGGCGAGGTCCGCGGTGAGGAGGGGCGCGTGCTCTTTCAGGTCATGTCGACCGGCCACACCACCTACACCACCTTCCACGCCGACACCGTCGGCGAGGTGATAAAGCGGTTCACCACCGACCCGATCAACGTCTCGAAGACGCTGTTTACCGCCCTCGACCTGGTCTCGATCCAGACACAGACCCGCGTCGACGGCCAGAAGGTCCGCCGGAGCAAGCAGCTCACCGAGATCAACGAGTACTCCCCCGAAAACGACGAGATCAACGTCCGAGACGTCTACGAGTGGCGCGCCGAAACGGACAATTTCCTCCAGATGGGCTCTTCGAGCACCCTCGAGGAGCTCAAGTTCGACCGAGGGTGGTCACAGGAGCGGCTCGACGACGAGCTGTTCAAGCGGAAGGTCGTGCTCGCGTACCTGATCGTCAACGACCTCAACAGCTACACCGAGGTCGCCGCCACCGTCCAGGCGTTCATCAACGACCCCGAGACGATCCTGGCGATCATCTCACAGGGGCAACTCGAGCGCTCGCTCGAAGATCTCAGGGAGATGGAGTCGGTCCAGATCGACATCGACCCCGAGAAGGAGGCGCTGGTCCCGCGGCCGGATCCCACCGACGAGGGGCTCCGCGAGGCCGAACAGATCCTCGAGCGCGCCGAGCCGATGCTCGAACAGTACCGCGGGGTCGACACGGGCGGGCTTATCTCCGCGCTCGAGGGGGCCTCCGACGGTGACGACACCGACGGTGACCGCACGCCGCCCGGAGCCGAGGGACTCGACGGCGCGGACGAGTTCGGCGAGTTCATCACGAAAGCCAGCGCGGAGGCCGAGGAATGAGCCTCGACACCCGCGGCGAGCCGCGCCAGCCCGGCGACCGCACCGATGTCCTCGCCGACCGGTTTTATTGGCTGTACACGCGGGTGTTCGACGACGACGGAGACTTCGTCCAGACGATCGACCGGAAACTCTCCGAGTCACGGATGGCCGACAACGTCGAGCTGTTTCTCTCGCGGGCGATCGGCGTCGGCATGCTCGTCGGACTGCTGTTGTGGCTGGTCGGGACCGGACTCGGCTATCTGTTCCTCCAGCTGGTCGGAGACGGCCCGGTCGTCGGGGTCCGGGTTCCCGACGGCCTCTCGCCGGTCGTGGATCTCCTCACCGCGCCGACGGTCCTGTTTGTCTCCGGACTGTTGTTCGGAAGCATCGGCTTCGCGATCGGATTCGGCGCGCTCGTCTCGGTGCCGTACTTCCGGGCCGACGCTCGCGAGCGCGAGATCAACCGCCTGATGGCCGACGCGACCTCGTTTATGTACGCGCTGTCGATCGGCGGGATGAATCAGATCGAGATCATGAAGTCGATGGCCCAGGCCGAGGACACTTATGGGGCGGTCTCGGAGGAGTTTCAGTCGATCGTTCTCGAGACGGAGTACTTCGACACCGACTACCGGACGGCGATCCGCAACCAGGCGCTTGAAACCCCGAGCGACGAGCTCTCGCAGTTTCTGACGGACATGCTCTCGATTGTTAACTCGGGGGGTGACATGACGAACTTCCTTGAGGACCAGAAAGACAAGCACATGCGCACCGCGAAACAGCAACAGCAAAAACAGCTCGACACGCTGGAGCTGTTCGGCGAGATGTACATGACCCTCTCTCTGTTCCCGCTGTTGTTGATCATCATCCTCGTGATCATGTCGATGATGAGCGGCTCGCAGGATCGGCTGCTCATGATGACCGTCTACGGGCTGATCCCGCTGATCGGCGTGGGCTTTCTCATCCTGGTCTCGACGGTCACACAGGACGACATCGGCGACGGCTACCTCCGTCCCGACGACGAGAGCGAGTCGGAGGTCGCTGAAGAGGGAATCGGCGTGTTCAACCCGGGGCTCGTCGAGCGCTACACCGGCGAGCGGTCGGTGTTCACCCGGATCAGCCGTCGGGAGGGGACCCACGAGCTGATCGGGATCCTCCGGGCGCCCCATCAGTTCTTCCGGGATCACCCGAAGATGGTGTTGGTTGTCACCGCGCCGCTGACGTTGCTCGCCCTGCTGACCGCGCTCGTGACCGACAACGCGCCGCTGTCGATGGGCGAGATGCAGGATAACCTGCTCGTCGGCACGTTCGTGTGGGTGTACATGCCGCTGTATCTCAACCTCCTGCCGCTCGCGATCTTCCACGAGTGGAACGTCCGCTCGCGGCACGCGATCGTCGGAAAGCTCTCCGAGAACCTGCGGAAACTCGCGAGCGCCAACGACACCGGTATGACGCTTCTCGAGTCGTTCAAGATCGTCTCGGAGACCTCCTCGGGCAAGCTCGCAGACGAGTTCGAGACGATCCACTCGAAGGTCAACTACGGCACCAGCCTCAGCGAGGCCCTCCGAGAGTTCAACAACACCTACCACATCCCCCGGCTGGCCCGGACGGTGAAGCTGATCAGCCGGGCCCAGGAGACCTCGAGTCAGATCCAGGACGTGCTCACGACCGCCGCCACGGCCTCGGAGAATCAAGACGACATCGACCGCGACCGGAAGACCCGAACCCGGATGCAGATGGTCATCATCATCATGACCTACCTGACGCTGCTCGCGGTAATGGCCCTGCTCCAGGTGCAGTTTCTGGACACGATCGCGGGGCTCTCCGAGGGCGAGGGCGGGGGCGACCAGGCCGGAGAGTTCGGCGCGAACCTCGACGCCGAGTTTCTCTCGATGCTGTTTTTCCACGCGGTGACCCTGCAGGCGCTGGTCTCGTCGTTCATCGCCGGGTACATCAGAAACGTCGACATCATCTCCGGGGTAAAATACGCCGTCGGCCTGGCGACGGTGGCGCTAGTGACCTGGATCGTGGTCGAACAGCTCTACGAGGGCAGCCCCGAGAGCGCGGCCGCGACGATCGGGCTGGTCGGCGCCACCGGGCGGTCCGCTCTGGTGCGCGTTCGCCGGCGCACGGCGGCGGTCCTGCGGGCGACGTTCGGCGCCGGCCGGCGCGGTGATCGCACGACAGGACGATGACCGACGCGAGAGGACAGACGCTTCAAGATTACCTGTTCGGGGCGATCCTGGTCCTGCTGACCGTGCTGGGCGTGTTCGCGTTCGCGCCGACGGTGTTTTCCCCATTCGAGGAGCCCGTCGAGTCCGAGAACCAGCAGCTCGCCGATCGGCTGGCGGTCGAGCTCGTCGAGGAGACCCGGGCGCTCGCAGACAGCCAGACGATATCGTTCGATCGGCTCAACGCGAATCTGACCGGCGGGCTCTCCGAGAGGATCGACGCTGCCGGGGTCCGCCCGACAAAGCGGGTAAACGTCACCGTCCGAGACCCGGCGACCGGCCGTATCGTCACCGCCTCCGACACCGACGGCGGCGGCTCGGTGTTCCGCGACGACCCGGCGGCGACGGCCGTGCGAACGATCCAGGGCCTGCGCGGGGACCCGTGCCGGGACGGCTGTCAGCTCATCGTCCGGGTGTGGTAGCCATGCCAGGAGACGCCCCCCGCGGACAGGCGTACACGATCGAGGGGGTCATCGGCGCGGTCGTCGTCGTCAGCGCGGTCGTGTTGGGACTGCAGGCCGTCGACATCGCCCCCTGGACCGACGACACCGCCGATCAAGAGGTCGAGTCGCTCCGGACCCAGGCTGCGGACCTACTTGCGGCCGCCGAGGACAGAGACGCCCTCCGGACGGCGGCGCTGTGTATCGACGGCGACGGGACGGCGACTCCCCATCCCGCCGTCGCCGCCGGCTCGGCGGACACCGACGCGACCCGCGACCGGCTCGGGATCTTGCTCAACCGGACGCTCGACGAGAACGGGTTCCGGTACACCGTCTCGGTCGAACGGTACGACGAGCGCACCGGCGAGATCAATACTACGTTACTCACGCCCGATCGGGAGCCGACAAGTGCCTCGGTGAGCGTCTCCCGGACGGTCGTCCTGTTGGATGACGATCTCGTCTACCAGTTCGACAGCGACGCCGGAGCCTGCCGACCGGCGATCGTCAACGGCGAGACCGAGACGATCGGCAAGCGGGCCAACAGAACTTCCGGCGAGATCTACCTCGAGAACGCCGACAAGGACAGCGAGATCTACGCGGTCGTTCGAATCCGGGTGATCGCGTGGTGACCGCCGGCGAACGCGGCCAGCTCCTGCTGGTCGGGGCGATCCTCATCGCGACGGTCGTGCTCTCCTCGGTCGTGTTGCTCAACTCGGTGCACGACTCCCCGACGGTCCAGACCGCACAGGATACCCGCAGCGTCGCGGCGGTCGACCGGACGGTCGGGGAACTGACAAGCGACCTCGACCGGCTGTTTGTCGCGACCACCGCGAACACGACCACTCCCGGCCCGTACGCGAACGCGTCGGATTTCACGCGGCTGGTCGCGACCTACGAGCGGGCACGGTTGAACCTCTCGACGACCGACCGGGCGACGGCACTCAACGTGACCGTGAACGCGACCGACAGCGCCACCGGTACTGTCGCGATCGCCGAGACCCCCACCGAGATCGACGACACGGGGTACAACCTGACCAACGCGACGGACATCCCGCGGCTGTCGGTGAACGCCTCCGAGTTCAACGGCGACGGACTGAACGTCACCGTGGCGAACGCGACCGCCGATCGGACGATCACACTCACCGAGAGCGGGGCGAGCGGAGCCGTGAACTGCTCCAATGGCGGTGCCGACAGCTCGTTCGTCAGAGTCGAATTTACCGACGGCGTCGGGACCGTACAGACAAACGACACCACCTGCACGCGGGAGTCCTTCGGGACTGAGCTGACCGGCCCGCTGAACGTGACGATCGAGAGTACCAGCAACAACGTAACCGCTACCTTCGCAATCACCGGGACCGGCAGCGCCGTCTCGGCGGATGCCCCCACGACCCCCTCGAACGTGGTGGTGAACCCGACGATCGAGCTGCGATACGTGACCCCCGAAGTGACCTACGAGCGGACGTTCCGGCTGTACGACCGGGAGGTGTCGCCGTGAGCGACGCCGACCGGGGCGTCTCGATCGCGCTCACGCATGCCTTTACCGTCGCGATCACGGCGGTGTTACTCACGGGCCTGCTGATCGGAGCCGGCCAGCTGCTCGACACTCAGGAAGACCGGGTCACCCAACAGCAGTTCTCCGAGATCGGCAACGACCTGGTCTCTCAGCTCGACCGCTTCGATCGGCTGGCGGCCGCGCCCGGAAACGCCTCGGCGACGGTCACGCTCGAGTACCCGCGAGAGGTGGCGGGATACTCCTATCGGCTGTCGATCGTCGAGACCGACGGTCGGTTCACCCAGCCCTACGCGCTCGAACTGGCCCACCTGCAGAAGGACACGACTGTCGTGTATCCGATCGCGAACGACACCGCCATCGACGCCGACTCGCGGGCCCCCGGTGGGCCGGTCGAGGTGTGTCTCGAGCGTGACGGAAACGCAAGCGTCATCGCGTTCGGGGAGGGGTGCTCGTGAGCGCCGCCGACCGGGGGGTTTCCGATCTGGTCGCGTTCGTGTTGACCTTCTCGATTATCATCACCGGGGTCGGGATCGTCTCGGTGGGCGCGTACGGCAGTCTCGGGGAGTTCGCCGACCGCGAGCAGGTCGACAGCGCCGAACGCGGGCTCGTCGCCGGCGCGACGGTGCTCGACGACATCCACCGCGAGGACGATCTCAGGCGGTCGTTCACCCTCGGCCTGAGCGGCGGGTTCGTCTACCTGAACGAGTCGACGGTCACGGTTAACGTGAGCGGGGGCGGCAGCTACAGCGCCCACAACGCGTTAGAACACCGGTTCGACCCGCAGGGGACCGGGCCGGTCTCGATCGCCTACGAAGCCGGTGGACTCTTCCGGTCGAACGCCGTCGGCGCCCGGTACGAGCCCTCTATCGGGTGTTCCGCGGAGACCGATACCGCCGTCGTCTCGCTGGTGAACCTGACGACGACCGACTCGATCGCCGTCTCCGAGGGGTACAGCCGGCAGACGGTGCTGAACCCGAACGCGCTCAGCCTCCCGCAGGACGCGCCCGTCGGCGTGACCGAGCAGACGCTGTCCTTCGACGCCCGGCTGGTCGGCGTCGAGACGGCTACCGCCGACACCAACAGGACGGTCACGATCGACGTCGGAGACAGCGCCAGCCCGACTCGGTGGGGTGAGTACCTCAACGAGACGGGCTGGAACGGGAGCGGTAGCACGTGGGAGTGTTCGGCCGAGACGGTCGTCGTGCGCGTGACGACGATCGAACTATCAGTCTGAGCCGAGCTCGAGTCCCCGGATCCCGACCCCTTTGCCCTCGGCGACCCGACCGATTACCCGGCCGTCGGTCTCCTCGGCCAGCGTCGGGGCATCCCCGGGCGCGACCGCGGCGACGAATCCCGTCCCCATGTTGAACGTCCGGTGCATCTCCCGGTCGGTGACGTCGCCGGTCGATCGTATCAGCTCGAAGATCGGCTGTGCCGGGAACGGATCGGTCACCTCGTAGCGGTGAGCGCCCATGCGTGTCAGGTTCCGCCAGCCGCCGCCGGTGACGTGGGCGGCGGCCCGGACCTCGTGGTCACGAAGCGGCGCCACCAGGTCGGTGTACAGCCGCGTCGGTTCGAGCAGCGCCTCGCCGACCGTCCGGTCGGGGTCGGGCGGGAACGGGTCCCCGTACTCGAACTCGCGGGTGACCGCCTCCCGGGCGAGTGTCAGCCCGTTCGAGTGGATGCCGCTGGAGGCCCAGCCGACGAGTCGATCGCCCGGTTGTGCGGTCCCAGAGAGGAGCCCGTCGGCGGGCGCGAACCCGACACACGCTCCCGCGAGGTCGAGCCCGGAGACGATCTCCGGAAGCACCGCCGTCTCGCCGCCGGTCAGGGCGACGCCGGCCTCGCGTGCGCCCCGGCGCAGCCCCTTGCCGATCGCCGTCGCGGTGGCCTCGTCGGGCGCCTCGACGGCCAGGTAATCGACGAACGCGACCGGATCGAGCCCTTCGGCGACCAAGTCGTTCGCGTTCATCGCGAGACAGTCGATCCCGATCGTCGAGTAACCACCGACGCCGGCGGCGACGAGCAGCTTCGTCCCGACGCCGTCGGTTGTGAGCCCCAGGTACCGGCCGTCGAGTTCGATCACCCCGGCGAACTCGCCCTCGAACTCGCCGGTCGCGCCGACCAGCGCGGCCACCGCGGCGTCGCTGGCCGCCAGATCGACCCCGGCCTCGGCGTAGGTGAGTCCTTCTGGACCGGTCTCGCCGTCGTCCATGCCCGGATCCCGACCGGCCGGGCAAAAAGCCCGTCGCCCTGCCCCGCCGTTCAACCGTTCAGCCGGCTGTCGACCGCCCGCGCCGGGCTTGGGGCACGGGCGTTCGTCTCCTCTCGAACCACGTTCATCAACAAGACGATGGTGAACGCCCATGGCGGCGAGATGTCCGTCGTCGGCCTCGACCGGGGGTTCCGCGAGCTCGCCGCCGCGGGCGTGATAGAGCGGGTCCCACGCCTGTACGCGGCCCAGACAGCCGGCTGTGCACCACTCCCGAGCGACGCGCCCGTGGAGCACCCCGACACCGTCTGCGGGCCGCTCGAAGTGCCCGACCCGGCCGGCCGCCGGTACGCGCTCGCGGCGACCGAGGAGACCGATGGTGGCGCGGTCGCGGTCTCGGACGAACGGCTGCTCGCAGCCGCGACGGGGCTGACCGAACGCGGCGTTCCGGTCAGCGCGACCGGCGGCGCCGCGCCCGCGGCACTCGAAGAGCTAGAGCTTTCGATCGGGCCGGACGAAACCGTCGTCGTGATCGATCCCGCGAGCGTCGACCGGGAGGCCGATCTGCTCCGGAGTTACCTGATGAGCAAGGGGATCTGACTGAAAAAAAGCGCTCGACGTCTCTACCGGCCCGGCGTCTCGTCCGTGACTCAGAGCGTGTAGTCAGTGTCTGCCCGCTCGGTGCCGAGGAAGGCGGCGAGCAGGTCGATCGTCGCGGCGACGTCCTCGACGTGGGCGCTCTCGGTCACCGTGTGCAGGTATCGGGTTGGAATCGAGAGGGCCCCGACCGGCGCCGCGCCGCCGGCCACCTGCAGCCCCGCGGTGTCGGTCCCGCCGGCCGGAAGCACCTCGGTCTGGTAGGGGATCTCCTCGGTATCTGCCACCTCACGGAGCCGTCGGGAGACCTTCGGGTTGGTGATCACGCTCGAGTCTTTGAGCTTGATCGCGGTTCCCTCGCCGAGTTCGGTTACCCACTCGCCGGGCTCGAACCCGGGCACGTCGTTGGCGACGGTCACGTCGAGTGCGATCCCTAGATCCGGATCCAGGTCGACGCCGATGGCCCGTGCGCCGCGGATGCCGACCTCCTCCTGGACGGTCGCCGCGAAGTGGACGGTCACGGCCGGGTCCTCGAGCCGGCGGGCCGCCTCGAGCATCGCGAACAGGCAGACCCGGTCGTCGAGGGCCTTGCCGGTGACGTACTCCCCGACCCGCTCGGTGGTCTGTTCGAGGGTCACCAGATCGCCCACCGAGACCCGCTCGTTTGCGGGTTCGCCGTCGAGGCCGAGATCGATGTACACGTCCTCGACCTCCGGCGCGGTCTCGCGGTCCTCCTCGTCGAGGGTGTGGGGCGGCACTGAGCCGATCAGCCCCGTCACGTCGCCGTCGTCGGTGTGGACGGTCACCCGCTGGGCCTTGAGCACGCGGGCGTCCCAGCCCCCCAGGGCGTCGACCTGGACGAACCCCTCCTCGGTGACGTGTCGCACCATGAACCCGATCTCGTCCATGTGGGCGGCGACGACGACATCGGTGTCGCTCGCCCCCTCGATCGTGCCGACGACGTTGCCCATCCCGTCCGCTCGCAGCCGGTCGACGTGGGGCTCGAGTTCCCGCCGGACGATCTCCCTGATCCGGTCCTCGTAGCCCGGCACGCCGCTGGTCTCTGTGAGTTCTTCGAGTAAGTCTGCGTCGAACGGAGCATCCATACCCGGTTTATCGAAGGCCCGCATAAGAAGCTGTCCGAACCGCCCGGCTCCGCGTCCCGGCCGAGCCGTCCCCGACGATCACTCCTCGTAAGCCAGACTCATCACCCACTGGGTGAACGCCTCGCTCTGGGGATCGACCTCCTCGTCGCCGATAAACGGCGTGAACATGTCTCCGGCCATCAACAGAGAAAAGTCGAGATCCCGGGCGACCGGCGAGAGGTAATAAGTGTTGTGCCCCTCGTAGACGGTCTCCTCGCGCTGGATGAGCTCCTTTTCCGTGAGCGATTCGACGATCCGACTTCCCTTCCGCGAGGAGAGGTCGAGTTCCTTCCAGAAGTCGCTCTGGTGGATCCCCCCGGTCTTCCGAACCAGCTCGAGCCCGCGTCGCTCGTCGGCCGAGAGCTCCGCCTCGGCTCCGCCAGTGTCCTCTGAGGCGCTCATACCTTTGGTAGGGATCCCGGAGGGGTTAAAGCTGATCGTTGGCTGCGACCGGCTCGAAGGCGGTTCGGCAGGGCGGCCCCGGCGCGTGGCGACACTCGAGGTCGCCCTCGCCGACGGTGATCGAGGTCGCCGAGCGGGTGCCGAACCCGTCGCCGTGGACGCAGGCGCCGTAGTCGTGATCGGCGAGCGTCTCCTCGGCTCGGGCCCGCCACTCCCCGCCGGTCTCGCCGGGCTCGGGGCGGAGCGCTTGCCCGATCCGGTCGCCGCTCGCGGCTCGATTGCGGCCCGGCTCGGCGCGATCGGACGGAATCTCGTAGCGCCCGTCGGCGCCGACGTTGACGATCACGTGCACGCCGGGTTCGAGCGGCCTGACGGCCGTTCGTGCGCCGTGTTCGATCAACACTGCGGCGGTCGCGTCGGCGACGACGAGATTAAAGCCCGCGTATGACCTGGCCTCGAGCTCGCTTTCGATCGTCCGGGCGGCCGCCTCGGCACTCGTCCGGCCCAGCGCGTCCCGGACCAACAGCCCCCGCGAGCGCTCGCCCGCCGGCCCGCCGTCGGTCCAGCGGTTGGTGATCGCCGCGAACACGCCGCCCTCGTTGGCTCCGATCCAGCTTCCTCCCGCCCGCGCGTCGAGCGGTGCGACGGTCCGGCTGTCCCACTCGCGGACGGCCGGCGGCTCGCTGGGTCGGTCGAACGATTCGTCGCGGGTCCCGACGGCGACCACCGGCCGATCGGCGAACGCTCGCCAGGCAACTGCCAGCGTGCACACAGACGGACGACGACAGCCGGGGACAAAACTCGCCCGGTCGCGAGTCCCCGGTCGGTCCGGGCGAGACCCTCGCTCGACGTCGATCTCCGTGTCCTCTGTGGGTTCCGTCAGCTCGTCGGTGATCTCCTCGAGGCGGCGTTTTCGCCGCCGGGAGAACTCCCGCGGGTGATGCCCCTGTACTCCCCCTCGACGAACCGACTCGCCTTCCGCAACTCCTGCCGCGTGTACTCCATCACCTGCTTGTCACTCGTTCACAGCACCTACCGGGACGGCAGCAAACCAGGTAAAAAGTACTGTGTCTTCGCGACACTTGCTGTCAACGCAGTGTAACATCGGACGACGCTGGTTTGCTCGGCAGATCGACCGGAGGGGCCCAGCCTTGTCGTACTCGTCGTTGCGATCCCGGCCACGCTACTCGTTATCTACCAGCGTCTCCGCGGCGTCGATACGCCCGACTCCGCCCCCGGACTCGTTTGCGGGTTGGCACAGACTTTTATGCGAGACCGGAGATGGCCGGATGATGGCAGCACAGCCACAAGAGTCGAGTCGGGCACCGAGTTCGGGCGGGATGGATTCGATCCCCATCGTACAGGGGGCGATCGCGGGGGCACTCTCTTTCGTCGGGGGGTATCTGGTAACGCTCGTTCTCGTCGCCGCCGTCGAGGCCGAAGAGATCGCCGAGGAACTGATCGAGGTCAGCGGCTGGATCTTCTACAACGCCCAGTTCGTCGGCACCGAGCAGAGCGCGGGCGGGCAGACCCAGTCGGTGAACTACGTCACCGGGAACGTCATTAACCTCGACGTGCCAGCTCTGGTCTATCACCTGATTCCGGTCGTGTTGTTGGTGCTTGCCGGGATCGTCGTCGCGCGCCAGGCCGGCGCCGTCGAGATCGGGGAGGGTGCGATGGCCGGCGCCACGCTCGTGGCCGGCGTCGCCGTGCTGGCCCTGGTCGGAACGTTCGTATTTACCGTCTCGGAGTCGGCGCTCGGAGCGACCGTCGAGACCGGGCCGCCGCTGGTCGAGAGTCTGCTGTTCGTCGGGGTCGGCTACCCTGTCGTGCTGGGTGCGGTCGGCGGCGCCATCGGCACGCAGCTGTAGGAGTCCGGGGCGTCGACGTCCGTCGAGCTTTGCCCCGCTCGACCATTGGGTCTCCAAGACGGCGAGCCGACCGGCGGATTTTTGTCGAGGGGTTCTGTCATCGAAGCATATGAGCCGCTTCGGCGCTCCAGGGACGGGCCTCTCCCGTCGCGAGCTGGTGGCCGCGCTCGGCACCGCCGGGGCCGCGGCGCTCGCGGGCTGTTCGGCTCCGTGGGCTGAGACGGACGCTGAGGCGGATCCCCCGGAGCCTTCGGCCTCCGAGTCCGATGACGCGTCGCTCCCGACGACGAGCCCGCCGTCGGTCGTTAACGTCGCCGAGCGGGGCGGCGCGGTGACGCTGTCGACGCAGCGAGCCCGCCACGCCGTCCACCCTCTTGAGACGATGGGCGGGCCCGTCGAGTTTCCCCGGGTCTGGGCGTTCCAGGCCGACGACACCCCGCCGAGCGTCCCCGCGCCGATCCTCCGGACCGAGGCGGGTGCGCCGATGTCGGTTACGCTTGATAACACCGACGGCCGGCGACCCCACACGGTGCACTTCCACGGCGTCCGCACGGCCTGGGAACACGACGGCGTGCCGACGACGACCGGCATCCAGGTCGCCCCCGGCGAGTCCCGGACCTACGAGATCCCGGCGAACGTTCCCGGCACGCACCTGTATCACTGTCACTTCCAGACCCACCGCCACGTCGACATGGGCATGTACGGCATCTACCGGGTCGACCCCGAGGGCTACGAGCCCGCCGACCGGGAGTATTTCCTGACGCTCAAAGACTGGGACTCGCGGATTCCCCGGATGCACGCCGGCGGCGAGGCCTTCACCTACGACACGACCGCCCGACAGCCCGACGTGTTCACGGTGAACGGCAAGTCCGCTCCCCGGACGCTCCACCCGGAGGCGGGCTCGCCGCTCATCGTCGAGGAGGGCGACTCCGTCCGGGTGCATCTCGTCAACGCCGGGTACATGTCCCACCCGATTCACACTCACAACCACCGGTTCCGGCGGGTCGGAAAGGACGGCTCGCGGATTCCAGAGGCTGCCCGGTACGAGATGGACGTGACGAACGTCGCGCCCGCCGAGCGACACACGATCGAGTTCACCGCCGACGCCGATCCCGGAGTCTACGCGCTGCACTGTCACAAGGTCAATCACGTCATGAACGGCTCGTTTTACCCGGGTGGTATGCTGACCGGGATCGTCTATCGGTCGGTGATGGATACCGACGTGTTTCGGCGGCTAATGGAGAAGGCTGGGGCTAACGGGTCAGCCACGCTTGACGATTAGTGTCTGTCTATATCTATAACCCTATCTGGTGTCTGCCTTTCTTCAAATACGGTATGACGCTAATCAGATGAGAAAGATCGGCGGATTAGCTTTTGGTATAATTCCGCGGGGCTTCGAAGGTCCGCAGAATTGAACTTGAGTCACCAGAGTCGAAGATGATAGTTATTTCATCTCCGTTAGCGATGAACTCGCCACCATCACTGAAATCAGTAAAGTTGTTCGCAAAGATAGTGAGGGTATCTCCGGCTCTAATTTCGTCGTCACTGCCCCAACCAGACGCCAATCCGCCCAGACTGTCGTTAACAGCACCACCGATACGGATTTCGCCGGGATTGAGCGCGTCACCCGTCTGGTGAGTGATCGTCAGGACCTCGTCACTGCCATTGTAATCCGCTGTTGAGGAGTTGAAATCCGCTTGGAAGTTTGCGTTCGGTGTCGTATCGCTTACCTGTTCGCCCAGACCCAGCACGAAGGTCGCGATAACCGCGGCCAGAATGACCGTGATTGCGACCATCAGAATAACCCCGATCACGGGGCTGACGGCTGAGTCGTCGTCGAATAGTTGTGGTTTCTGTATCATGGTTTCATCACACGTCTACCGACCGTTCCGGTATACGTGTACTATATTACAATAGACCTGTTTAGAATAAAAGAACGTCGTTTCGGCTATGTGGCTGTGGCTTCTCAACAGCCCGTATTCAGTTTGACTTTCGTATGTGATACTCACGGAGTAGGTTTTATATGTAGGCTGGGTAACAGTATCGTTGTACCATGTTTGATGTACCTACTCTCGGTGAAGACGGCGACCGCGGGGTGAGCCCAGTTATCGGGGTCATTCTCATGGTTGCGATCACCGTGATCCTCGCTGCTGTAATCGCATCGTTTGTCCTCGGCCTCGGGGACCAGACCAACGAGACCGCACCGAACATCAATTTTAATGGCGAATTTACTAATGAAAGTGGCGAGGATGACCAATTTATTCTCTCTGTAGATACTACTGATGGGGATGCTGTTGTTGGAGACTTTGAGATCAGTAATAATACTGAATCTGCCGGATTAGCTGATCTAGCTGAAAACGGTATTAGTGAAGATGATTCAATAGGCGCTGGAGATCAGTTCAAAATCAATGCAAGTACACTCGGTAGTCCCAACGGTGGAGATGAGCTTGATCTCGTCTTCCGTGGTGATAATGAACAAGTGTACGATACGTTTGAAGTACCTGATAACTTTAACAATGGCTAATAGATAATCAAGAAGATATTCAGTATCTTAGGTTTATCCGCCTATCTAATTATGTAATCGGTTATAAATAAATAAGTGGGCTCGGAGGGATTTGAACCCCCGATTGGCTGATATCTCCGGTGTGCCTCGGAACTCCAGAGGGTCATCAGCGCGGGCGGTGATCAGCCGGCCGCTCAGCATATCAGCTGGAGTCTCGTCCCGGGCACGGGCCTCTGGAGTCAGCCGCCTTGCCGGACTAGGCCACGAGCCCACACGCTAATCTTGGCGATTTCACCTAAAGGAATTTCGGTTGCTTCCGGCCGCCCCGGTCTCCCGTGTCAGTCCCGATCGGTGTCTCGCCAGTCACACTCCTGGCACTTCCAGCCGGTGACGAACTCGAGTGCCGAGGGCATGTACCCGACCTCGAGGACGTTCTCGCCACACTCCGGGCAGGTCCGGTCTGCGTCTGCGATCGGCTCGGCGTCGATCACGTCCTCACCCTCGATCAGCGCGGCGAGCCGTTCGGGCGTCACCATCCGACCCTGGACGACGCGGTTCTCTGTCATACACGTTGAAGAGTCCGAACGCCCCTAAACGCACCGGGCTAGAACCAGGGCGGGCGGTCCTCGGCCAGCGACGGGTCGCCCTCGCCGTTCGTCGAGCGCTTCTCGGGGGGTGTCGTCCGCTCGGCGGTCCCCTGATCCCCGGCGGCCTCGACCCCGCCGTCCGGAATGTCGGCGTCAGCGGCGGTCCGGTCCGGGCCGCCGTCGGAGATCGGCGCCGAGGCGTTCGCGGTCGTCTCGGAGTCGACGCCCGACCCGTCGGGATCGAAGGCGAGCAGTGCCGTGACCGCGATCACCGCGAGCGCGACCGGCGCCTCGCCGGGCACCAGCCCGAACACCGAGAGTGCGAGCACGCCAAGCGCGACCGCACTGCCAAAGCGGAACCGGTCGATGTCGACGTTGGTCCGCAGCCACGGGCTCGCCAGCGCGACCGCAAGCGCGAAGGCCACGCCGACCCCGGCGGCCGCGACCGCCCGGAGGATCAGCGCCGGATCGGTCTGAACGGTCAGGCTGGCCGTCGAGGGCGAGAGACTCGCGATCAGCCCCAGGACGACGATCGCGGCCGACCCCGGGAGGAGTTCGCCGACGCGGGCGCTCGCGGTCGCGGCGGCAACCGAGAGGATCACGAGCGCCGCGAACCGCTCGAAGACGCCCATCGCGAGCACGCTCTCGATGGTCGGAGCCAGCGCCGCCTGGACGGCCGCGCCCGCGATCACGAGCGCTCCGACTCCGAGGACGATCTTCGCCTGCTCGCGGGGAGTCTCGTCCATCTCCGCGAGGATGACCGCGATCGTCGCGCTCCCGCCGAAGATCAGCAATCCGACCTCGAGGATCCCCGTGATCGTCCCCAGCGAGTCGGCGAGCACGACCGCGGCGAACACGCCGTCGATCAGGGGGAGACACATCACCACCGCTAACAGCCGGGCGGAACTCCCGACGCGCCGCTCGATGGCGAGCGCGATCGGGTGTCTGGAGCTGCTCATGCCCGGCTACGGGTGGCCATACCCCGTGGCCGACGGGCGGTGAGACGACGACCGATACCGTCTGGGGGCTGGCGGCCACCAGGCCGATCGGATGCCGTCAAGCTCCGCTTTAATGCGTCCCAGTACCGCAAAATTGCGTTCGCGTGTAAGGATGCCGCTGACGGTCGCGAGCGTCTCGCGGGCACTACCTCCGCTGGTGGGACGCGCGGAGTCCATACCAGTATGTTGTGGTTGGTGGCTAAAGAGTTTGCGTGAGAGACAAGCACACACCTCGGGAACTCGCGGCGGTATCGGCCCCAATCGGTCGGCTCGAACGCAGACGCCGGGAGGGCCGTCGTGGCAGTCTCGCAACGCTTTTGCTGGTCGCTCTCGGACCGATTATATGGCATCAACCCCCGAGCCGTTCTCCGAGAAACTCCGCGTTCCGGAGGCGCTGACTTTCGACGACGTACTGCTCCGACCGAAAGCAAGCACCGTCGAGCCCGACGAGGCAGACACTTCGACCCGGGTCTCGACGAACGTCACGCTCACCGTGCCCGTGCTCTCGGCGGCGATGGACACCGTCACCGAGAGCGAACTCGCAACCGAGATGGCCCGCCAGGGTGGCCTGGGCGTGCTCCATCGCAACATGAGCGTCGAGCGGATGGCCACGGAGATCGAGCGGGTCAAACGCGCAGACGAGCTGATCATCCGCGAGGTGGTCACGGCCGATCCCGACCAGACCGTCCGCGAGGTCGACCGAATGATGGACGAGGCCGGCGTCTCCGGCGCGCCCGTCGTCGACGACGACGATCGAGTGCTCGGCATCATCTCCGGGACCGACATCCGGCCGTACCTCGAGGTCGGCGACCGCGACGCGGTCCGGGAGGCCATGACCGACGAGGTCATCACCGTTCGCGAGGACGTCACGCCCCGGGAGGCACTCGAGTTGATGTACGAACACAAGATCGAGCGGGTGCCGATCGTCGACGAGACCGACCGCCTGCAGGGGCTGATCACGATGGCTGGCATCCTCCAGCGCCGAGAGTACGACCAGGCCGCCCGAGATCCACAGGGTCACCTCCGAGTCGGGGCAGCCGTCGGACCGTTCGAGGCCGACCGCGCCCGAGCGGCCGACGAGGCCGGCGCGGACATCCTGTTTATCGACACCGCCCACGCCCACAACCGGGCGGTCATCGACGGCGCCCAGGAGATCACGGACGCGGTCGAGGCCGACGTCGTCGTCGGTAACGTCGGCACCCGAGAGGCCGCCGCCGAGCTGGTCGAGTTCGCCGACGGGATCAAGGTCGGCATCGGGCCCGGGTCGATCTGCACCACGCGGGTCGTCACCGGCACCGGCATGCCACAGATCACGGCCGTTGCCCAGGTCGCGGACGTCGCCAGCCAGCACGACGTGCCCGTGATCGCCGACGGCGGGATCCGCTACTCCGGGGACGCGATCAAAGCCATCGCCGCCGGCGCCGACGCCGTCATGCTGGGCTCGTACTTTGCCGGCACCGACGAGGCCCCCGGGCGGGTGATCACGATGCAGGGGAAAAAGTACAAGCAGTACCGCGGGATGGGCTCGGTCGGTGCGATGCAGTCCGGCGACGACGAGAACCGGTATCTCAAAGACGAGACCGACGAGGATCTCGTTCCCGAGGGCGTCGAGGCCGCGACGCCGTACAAGGGCACTCTCGAGTCCGAGCTGACCCAGCTGGTCGGCGGGATGCGCTCGGGCATGGGATACACCGGCGCCGAGTCGATCCCCGAGTTCAAAGAGCGCGCCGAGTTCGTCCGGGTCTCGGCGGCCGGACAGAAGGAGAGTCACCCCCACGACGTGGTCATCACCGACGAGGCGCCCAACTACCGCCCCAACGAGTAGAGTCTCCGACCGCTCAGACCGCCACGCGCTCGCCGAGCTCAGGGGCTCGCGCCTCGTAGCCGTCAGCGCGCAGCCGTTCCGCAAAGCCCGGGCAGTCGTCGCCGTGGTTGACCAACACCTCGGCATCCTCGTAGGCGGCCAGGAACGACCGCAGCCCCGACCGGTCGGCGTGCGCCGAGAAGTCGTACCGCTCGACCTGGGCGCTGACCGGGAGCATCCGGCCGTCGAGCTCGGCGCTGCCGGTCTCGACGAGTTCCCTGCCGGGCGTGCCCTCGACCTGGTAGCCGGTGAGCGCGATCTTGTTGACCGGACGCTGGTAGATCTCTCCGACGTAGGTCACGGCCGGGCCGCCGGTCAGCATGCCAGCCGTCGTGAGAATCACCGTGTTTTGATCGGCGATGCGGCGGCGCTGACCGTCGGCTCCTGAGACCGTCCGGGCGTTCGATTTCGCCCGGGCGAGCGCGTCGGCGTCCCGTAGGAAGTCCGGATGCCGGCGGAGCTGGCGGGTCACCTGCACGCCCAGCCCGTCGACGTAACAGTCGATCTCGTGGGCCGCACAGACCATCATCAGCTCCTGGGTGCGCCCGATCGCGAAGACCGGCACCACGACCGTCCCGCCCTCCCAGACGGTCGTGCGCACGCTCTCTGCGAACCGCTCTTCGAGTCGGCGCCGGTCCGAGTGTTCGACGGTCGCGTACGTGCTCTCGGTCAGGACGACGTCGGCCTCCGGCCGGGCCCGCGACCCCGCGACCAGCCGCTGGTCGTCGGTGTGAAAGTCTCCGGTGTACAGCAGCCGCGTCTCCCCGTCGTCGACCAGCACGTGCGCGCTACCCGGGATGTGTCCGGCGTTGAAAAGCGTCAGTTCGTGGCCCGCGACGGTAAACGAGTCCTCGTACCCGTGGGTCTCCGAGACCTGCGTGACCCGCCGGACGTGAGTGTCGGTGAACGGACACTGGGGCGTCCCGCCGTGGAGTTTCAGCGTGTCCTCGGCTAAGGTCATCGCGAGCTCCCGGGTCGAGGGCGTCCAGTGGATCGGCGGCCGGGCGTCGCCGGTCACCAAGGCCGGCACGGCCCCGGCGTGATCCAGGTGGCCGTGGCTCACGACCACCCCCTCTGGATCGACGTTCCCGATCGGGTACCGGGGCGGCGTCGCCGGATCGAGCCCGTAATCCAACAGGAGCGCGTCGTTTACCAGCACCGCGCTCCGCCCCACCTCCCGGGCGCCGCCGAGAAACTCGATATCCATGGGCGGTTCAGGGCCCCCGAGCGTTTGTGTGTCGCGGTCTCGTCGCCGCGGTCAGGGGGCTGCCCGCACCCGAAACTGCAGGTAGCCGCCGTGGGAGAGCTCGAGCGCCCCCATCCACCAGTTCCACCGCTCGATTACGTCCGAGTCCTCGGGCGCGTCGGCCAGGTTCCGCCGGATCGTCTCGGCGGTCGGCTCGATTCCCAGATCCGCCTCCAGGCGCCCCGAGGCGAGCAGGTCCGCCGCCTGTCGGGCGACGACCGCCCTGGCCTCGTCGCTGCCCGCGAACTCCCCGAGCGCCGTCCGGAGCCGCTGTCTGTCCACGGCCGGGTCTCGTCCCGCCGTGATTTGAACCCACCGGCGGGGCCGTCATCGAGACCGACGCGTCTCTCAGTAGCCGGGGGCGTCGAACGCTCCGTCACACCGCGCTCTTCACACCGGTTCCCGGAGCTCGCCCGCCGATCTCTGCAACGAGCCGGACCCGTAGACGGACTCACCACCGGTCGGGCAGGCCCCCGCCGTTAGAACCGCCGGATTTAAGAATTAGACTCATCTAATCCAGCGCGTGCATCCGAACTCGGTCGGTCGTCGCGGAGGGGGGGCGTGATCGTTCGTGGAGGAGTTTCTCGCCGTCGTCGCGACCGCCTTCGGCGCGCAGCTGGCGGTACTGCCCGGAGAGAAGGTCCAGCTGATCATCGCCGCGCTGTCGACGCGGTTCCGGCCGCTCGTGGTCGTCGGCGCGGCCGGGCTGGCGTTTGCGGGCTGGACGGTCCTCGAGATCTGGTTCGGACAGGCGCTACAGAACGCCCTCCCGCCGGCGTATCTCGCCGTCGTCTCGGGCGGGCTCTTCCTGCTGTTCGGACTGTTGTTGCTGTACTCGATGCCGGACGCTCCCACGCCGGAGACGCCCGAGACTGACGGCGGACTCAGCACCTACGCCGAGGGGATCGACCTGCCGCTCGGTCGGGTCGTCGGCTCGACGGGCCTGGGGACGTTTGTCTCGATTTTCGTCCTGATGGCGACCGGCGAGTTCGGCGACAAGACCCAGCTCGTGACGATCAGCCTGGCCGTCGAGTACGGCGCTCACCCCGGGATCTGGGTCGGAGAGATGCTCGCGATCATTCCGGTGAGTGTCGCGAACGCCTACGTCTTCCACCGGTTCGCACACCGGGTGAACCTGCGGCTGGCACACTTCGTCAGTGCGGGGCTGTTTTTCTTTTTCGGCCTCGATACCTTCCTCGCCTTGTTCACCGGGGTCTCGGTCTGGGAGACGATCGTCGACGCCGTCGCCTCGCTGATCGTCTGAGCTTGGGCGTCACCCGAGACGCTCGGTCAGCACGCCCGCGGCGTACCCGCCCAGAAACCCACAGACGGCCGGGTAGAGCACGCCGGCGAGCACGAGCGCGTACAGCGGGTTGGCCGCGGCGACGCCGTTCGGTCCTGAGAAGGTGAACACGAAGAGTGCGGCCGCGACGAGCGGTAGGCAGCCGGTCCACTGGGCCGCCGCACCGAGGCCGCGTTCGAGCGGTGTCCGGTCGGCCGCCTTCCGCGTCGCGGTGATCCCGGTGAGCGCGTACACGGCCGGCACCGCGAGCAGCAGCGCAGACAGTTCCGGCGAGCCGGCCGCGCTGATGAAGTTGACATCGAAGGATTTCACCGTCGTTGAGGCGATCGTATCGCGACCGGGCGATCCGCTCCCGCCGCCTGATGCCTCGAAGGCTTGAACCGGCATCGAGAACGGCACTTGCTGTGCGTTGAAAAATACTGCGCCCCCCAGATCCGCGTTACTGACCGACGCCGGGTCGACGCCCAACTCCATCAGGGAGGTCTGCCTGTCGGGCAGCCAGTCGAACTCTCCGGCCAGCCCCTCGCCGCCGAACGGGTTGACGGTCGTCTCGAACAGCTCGGGTTGACGTCCGGCGGCGACGATCCGCGCCAGCAGGTAACTTCCCACAACTCCGGCCGCGCCCCAGAGCGCGCGCCGGCCGCCGGGATACTGTACCGCCGGCGACCGACCGGCCGTGGAACCGAAGCCGATCCGCGGGTCGAGTCTGGTGTAGGCGACATCGAGCAGGAACCGAACGGCGATCACGAACAGGCCGAGCACGAGGAAACTCCCGAACACGAGTGCCCAATCTCCGGTTTCGACTCCGAACAGCAGCAAGTCGCCGAGTCCCCGCCAGCCAAACACCCGTTCGAGGACGATCGCACCGCCGATCAGCACGGAGAGCAGCGCCAGCGCCTGGGTGACAAGCGGGATGAGCGCGTTCCGGGCGACGTGACGGAACATGATCGCTCGGTCTTCCAGGCCCTTCGCCTCGGCGAGGTGGACGTACTCCTCGCCGTGCTCGTTGTGGACCATCGAGCGCATCACCACCGTCGTCCCCATCCAGCTCACGAGCGACAGCGTCACCACCGGCAGGACGGCGTGTCGCAGCGCCTGCTGGATCGTCGTCAGGACGGTCCACCCATCGAAAAACTGCGGGAACATGAACTGTTGGGGGAGCACGTCAAGTCGGACCCAGAACAGCCAGATAAGGAGAAAGCCGACCCAAAAAGACGGGACCGAGTAGCTCAGGATGCCGCCGGTGAAGACCGTCTTGTCGAGTCGCCCGCCGCGATACCAGCCCAGGTACGTGCCGACGACCGGGCCAAGCGTGAACGCGACAACGAGTGCGGCTCCGAAGAGCGTCAGCGTCGGCCAGACGCGTGCTGCGATGACGGCGGCTGTTTGGTCGGTCAGCTCGACCGACCGCCCGAACGTTCCGGTCTGGAAGTTCCGTTGGAAGGCAAGAAACTCCTCCCAGATCGGCTCTCCGGCTGCCCAGCGCTCCCTGATTGCGTTCCCCTGTTGTGGTCCGGCCCCCCGGGCAGTCAGCTCCGCCATCGAGTCGGCCCGGGTCTTCATGAACAGAAAGAGGACGGTGAGAATCGCGACGACGATCAGATACGAGTAGACGAGTCGCTTTGCCAGGTAGCGGGCGCTCACCCGGGTCACGGGCGATCACGCCACAGCGGGCGAGCGGCCGACTGGTGGACGGCGAGTACTACGTCGTCGGGTGGTATCATGACTCGTGGAGGGCGCGACGAGCCACGATATCGAGTGGCTCGTGATAAATACCGGGGTCGTGTCTCCGGGCCAACCGGCGGCCCCGGCTCGGACTGCGACGGCTCGGTCCGAGTGCCGACGATTCAAGAGCCGGCGCCGGCTCGTGTCGGTACGAGCGATGCTGGTCAGCCACTACTTCGAGTGGGAGGCGTACATTACGGGCGGGCACGCCCAGTCGGTACGAAACCAGCGGACGATCCTCGATCGCAACGGCGTCGATTACACGACCGCTCCGACCCTCGCGGCGGACCTGCTGCATCTCAACAACATGGGGCCCCGCTCGGTGTATTACGCGGCCCGGGCACGGCGGGCCGGCGTTCCGGTGGTGATCCACGGCCACCAGACTGCCGCGGACCTCCGGGGGAGCTTTCGGTTTTTCGACGGACTGGCCCGGGTCGCCCGGCCGTACCTCGAGCGGGCCTACTCGCTCGGCGACCGGATCGTCTGTCCGTCCGCACACAACCGCGACGTGCTCGAAGGCTACACGGACGTCCCGAAGACGGTGATCAGCAACGGGTTCGATCCCGGGAAACTCGAGGGCGTCGGGGATCCGACGCTCCGGGAGACCTACCGCCGGCGGTACGACCTCGACCCGCCGGTGGTGTTCATGGTGGGTCACGTCATCGAACGCAAGGGGCTGCGGGCGTTCGTCGAGACTGCCCGGGCGATGCCGGATCTGGATTTCGTCTGGTTCGGCTATCTTAACCCCGGCGGCGGCCGGATCGACCGCCTGTTGCGCCGCTCGGAGACGACCGAACTCGTCGCCGGGGCCCCGGACAACTGTACGTTCACCGGCTACGTCGAGGACATCCGCGGAGCCTTCGCCGCCGGAGACGTCTTTTTTTGGCCATCGAAAAACGAAAACGAGGGCATGGCGCTGCTCGAGGCGATGGCAACGGGCGCGCCGCCGGTCATCCGGGATATCCCGACCTACGCGTGGCTCGAGGACGGCACGGAGTGTCTCAAGGCGACCGAGGCGTTCGTCGAGCCGATCCGGCGGCTCGCAGACAGCCCCGACGAGCGCGAGCGGATCGGCGCGAACGCTTCCGCCGCCGCCGAGGCGTTTACCCTCGATGCGATCGCCGACGATCTGCTCGGGGTCTACCGCCAGCTGCTCGCCGCGTGACTCCGGGTCTCCGGCCGGTCCCGAGACCGACGGGTGTGGTCACTCGGGCGTCGGCCGCTGGCCCGGGTCGGTGACGCCGGCGTGATCGAACGCGAGTCGGAGCCCGGCGTCTCCCGCACGGTCGTAGCGGGACTCGAACAGCTCCGGGGTGAGCTCGCGGTCGACCGACAGGACCGGCCCGGCAGGGTCGGGCACCCACCGAAACATCGCGCCCGAGAGCTCGACGGTCAGCCCGGTGTTGGGTAAGGCGGTCTCGACGGCCTCGCCGAACGAGACCGGCGCCTGCCCGGAGGGCACGCCAACGACCTCCGCCCCGAACTCCGAGAGCAGAGCCGCCCCAGCGAACGCCGAGCTCATCGTCGCCTCGCTTGTCACCACCACGACCCGCTCGGGCGCGTAGTACTGCTCGTGTGTCTGCGCGCCGAGTTCCTCGCCGAAGGCCCCGCCTCCGAGCCGCCCTTCGAACTGCGCGATCGCCGCCTCAGGGTCGGCTTCGGCCCGCCTGAACACCGTTCCGAAGTCGTAGTCGGCAGGGTTGTCCGCGAAGGTCGCGTACCCGTCTCGGATTCCGTCGGGCACGCCGTACTCCGCCCGGTGGGCCTCGGTCCGTCGCTTGACCGCGACGCCCCAGTCGGCCGTCTCGACGATCTCGTCGATCCCGTAGAGGAAATAACACAGCTGCTGGACGAACCGGGAGTCGCCGCCGGGATTGTCCCGCAGGTCGACGATCAACGCCTCCGTCGCTGCCTCCGACATCGTCCGGACCAGCTCCGTCATCGTCTCGGTCATCGAGGGAAGCGCCCCGATCACCGCGTCGAGCTCCTCTGGGGGATCGTCCCCGACGTGTCGCCGGTAGGCGTCGCGTGCGATCCGCTCGGCGCCGGTCCTGTCTCGCGCGCACGCCGCCTCGACGGCCTCGCGGTAGCCGGTGAGATCGCCGGGCACGAACACCGCCGCGTCGCCGCCCTCGTAGAGCCGGTACCGGGGACCGGTTCCGTCAGGGAGCTCGACGGTCGTCTCGAGCCCGGCGATCGGCTCGCGATCCCCGCCGACCGGCGCGACCGACCGGCGGGACACGGTCTCGTCGATCCCCTCGATCGCGACCGTTAGGCTCTGTGGCGACTGTGCGGCTCCGAGCAGCCGGTCGACCGCGTCGTACTCGCCGAGCGACCGGGCCAGGTGACGGAGCGCCCAGTACCGGTTCTCGGCCCCGCGGAGCGACGCTCCCCGGTCTGCGAGCTCGTCGATCGACTGTCCCTCGACGCGCGTGACCCGGCCGCCGACGAGGTCGGTCAGCGACGCCTTGGAGACCCCGTCGACGTACAGCCCGTCCCCGACGACCCTGAACGACAGGGGAAGCCGGCCGGCCTCTCCCGACCGCTCCGGAGGGACGAGCCGCGAGTGGGCGTCGTCCAGCCCGGCGAGTATCGGCGCCGCGTGCCGGTAAAACGATTCGCGCGTCGCGGTCTGCGGGAGGTCTCGAACCGCCGTCTCGACGGTGTGGTGCAGATCGACCCGCCCGTCGTACCCGTGGTACGGATCGGCGTGGATCTCCTCGATGCGCTCGAGCACCGTTCTGAGGTCCTCCGCGAGGGCCTCGCGTTCGTACGTCTGCGGCTCCGGGTCGGCCTCCGGGGTCGGGTGTCGGGACATACTCGCCGAACCGGCCCGAGAAAACATAAACAGTTCGAGAACTCTCGTTCTGTTATCGGCCTTACACGTGCCTCGCGTCGCCGACCTATCGATCGTTCTACAGGAAAATCGTTCAGAAAACGCCTATCCCACCTCGGGCCCTCCGAACGGTCATGATCCGAGTGCGCCTCGCGAGCGAGACACGCGACTCGACCGGAGGTAGGCCCTGATGCGCGCGGCGGTGGTGTCAGAGACCGGCACCCTGTCGGTGCAGGAGCGCGAGCGACCGGAGCCGGGTCCGGACGAAGTGCTGGTTGAGGTCACAGCCTGCGGTCTCTGCGGCGGCGACCGCGCGGTCTTGGACGGCGCCGACGGCGTCGAGTATCCCCGGGTTCCGGGCCACGAGGTGGCCGGCCGGGTCGCGGCGACCGGCCCAGGTGTCGGGGCGTGGGACCCGGGCGATCGGGTCGCGGTCGGCTGGCACGGCGGGCACTGTTTCGAGTGCGATCAGTGCCGCCGCGGGGCCTTCACCACCTGCCGGAACAAGCGCGTCACGGGACTCACCCGCGACGGCG
>CAYRQD010000017.1:49137-54016 GCA_964426325.1 uncultured Halobacteriales archaeon
CGCGACGGCGACGCTGGTTCGCTCGGAGGCGCTCGTCCCGGTTCCCGACGAGATCGAGGCCGTCGCCGCGGGACCGCTTGTCTGTGCCGGCCTGACCGCCTACAACGCTCTCCGGGACGCCGACGCGGCCCCCGGAGACCGCGTCGCGATCCAGGGAATCGGGGGCGTCGGCCACGTCGGCCTGCAGGTCGCCGACGCGATGAGCTTCGAGACCGTCGCGGTCTCGCGGGGGACGGCGAAGCGATCGGCGGCCCTCGAGCTCGGTGCGGACGCCTACGTCGACGCCGAGGCCGTCGACCCGGCGACGGCCCTTCGCGACCGGGGCGGGGCGGCGGCGATCCTCGCGACGGCCCCGAACGCCGATGCTATCGCGTCGCTGGTCGGCGGACTCGCCCCCGAGGGGGAGCTGGTGGTCGTCGGCGTGCCTCCCGATCCGATCGCGGTCGACGTCGGACCGCTGGTTGATCAGCGCCTGTCGGTTCGGGGCTGGTCGTCGGGGCACCCCGGCGACGCGAACGATCTGTTCGCGTTCGCCGTCCGCAACGACGTCGCGCCGCGAGTCGAGACCGTTCCGCTCTCGTCGGTCGAGAAGGCGGTCGACCGGTTCGAGTCGGGCCCCCGGTTCAGGGTGGTGGTGGAGCCGTGACGGCCGGTCGGTCGACGGCCGTCGCACAGCGACCGGTCGGACGTGACGGGCCCACCTATCCGCTCGAGCCGCCGCTGACCGCCGGATTTCCGGATGCCTCGCCGGAGCCCCGGCGCCCCATCGAGGTGGACTACGCATACGACCAGGTCGACCCCGCGGTGTTCGAGTCCGGGGTCGCGCCCGGCATCGATCGGTGGGCGCAGCTGCTCCCGCCGCTTGTCGGCCCCGGGCTCGGCGCCGGCGCCACCCCGCTGCTCTCGGTCCCCGGTATCGGGGCCTGGGCGGGCGTCGACGGGCCGGTGTATCTCAAAGACGAGAGCCAGAACCCGACCTGGAGTCACAAAGACCGGCTCAACAGGCCGATCGTCAGCGCCGCCCTCCGGGCCGACGCCCGCGGACTGGTCGCGGCATCGACCGGCAACCACGGCGCGTCGATCGCCGCCCACGCGGCCCGCAACGACCTCCCCGCAGTCGTTCTGACGGTCCCCGGGACGCCCCCCGCCATGGAGGCGTTCGTCCGGTCGCACGGAGCGGCGGTCGTCCAGCTCCAGGACCGCGACGGTCTCGTGTCGGTCGTCGACACGCTCGCGACCCGGGGGTTCCATCCGGCGACCAGCCGCACCGCCGTCCACACGGGCCACCCCTACGGTCCGGAGGGGTACAAGACGATCGCCTACGAGACGTACTGCCAGCTCGGAACCGTCCCCGGGACGGTCCTGGTCCCGACGGCGTTTGCCGAGCTGCTGTACGGCGTCTGGAAGGGCTTTCGGGAGCTCGACCGGCTCGGCGTCGCCGAGGAGACCCCGGCAATGTTCGCCTGCGAGCCGGGCCGACAGGCCGCCCACGTCAGAGCCCTCGAGCGCGGCGAGCCAGTCGTCGAGATCGACCCCGGCGAGAGCGACGCCCACTCGATCGGCGGCTCGACGAGCACCCACCGCGGCTACCTCGCGCTCGAGGCCAGCGACGGCCGCGCCGTCGCCGTCCCGGAGCCGACCATCGCCGAGGCCCAGCGACAGCTCTCCGACCGGGGACACTGGCAGGAGTTCTCGGCCGTGGCCGCCGCCGGCGGACTGTCGGCGCTCGAGTCCGTCGACTCGCCGGTCGTCGTCCTCGGCTGTTCGAGCGGGTACAAGGACGGCACGGACTGGTCTGCCCCCCGGGTCGCCGGGACGGTCGACGCCGTCGCCGAGGTCGTCGCAGACGAGTACGGCCTTGATCTCTCCCCGCGACGCCCGTAATCTCTCTGCGACCGGCCCTCCACTCCGCACCAGATTTTATTTGCTGTAGTCGTACCTGTCGGTATGACGACGGCGGAGCCCGACCCCGGCAGACTGTCGCCCGACGAGGCGTTCGCGGCCCTGGGAAACGACCACCGCGTTCGCATCCTCCGCGCGCTCGGCGCCGCCGACGGTCCGCTCGCGCTCTCCGAGCTGTACGACCGGCTCGAGATCGCCGACTCGGCCCAGTTCAACTACCACCTCGGCAAGCTCGTTGGCCACTTCGTCCACAAGATCGACGAGGAATACGCGCTCGCTCGCCCCGGCGAGCGAGTCATCGAGGCGATTCTCTCCGGGGCGGTCACGGACGATCCGACGCTCGACCGGACCCCCGTCGAGGCGGCCTGCAGCGAGTGCGGGAGTCGGCTCGCGATCCAGTGGCGCAACGGCAGCGTCGAGCTGTTCTGCTCGTCGTGCGAGGGCCGGTGGAACCAGTCCTGGGGCCGGGTCGGCGGGCCGGAGTCGGTTCCGCCGGGCTATCTCGGCCGGTATCCGTTCCCGCCCGCGGGGCTCGAGGGCCGGTCGCCGTCCGAAGTGTTGTGCGCCGCCTACGTCTGGTCGACGCTCGAGCAAACCGCCGTCGCCGCGGGCGTGTGTCCGCGGTGTGGCGCGGCCGTTGAGACCGGTCTGTCCGTCTGTTCCGACCACGAGCCCGACGGCGGCCCCTGCCCGACCTGCGAGAGCCGGTTCGAGGTCCGACAGATCGCCGCCTGCACGAACTGCATCTACACGAGCGGTGCTGCGGCCGCCTGGGGACTGCTCGTGGCGCCGGAACTGCATGCGTTCTTCTTCGACCACGGGCTCAACATCCTCAACCCCGACGACGTCGGCCGGATCAATGGCGTGCTCGACGAGTACGGCGAGCAGGTTCGCTCGACGGACCCGTTCCGGGCAGCGTTCACGTTCACCATCGAGGACTCGCTGACCCTCGAGGTCGACGAGTCGCTGTCTGTCGTCGACGCCTCTTGACCCCGTCGTTTACAGTCGATCCCCGAGTGTCGTCGCGGACCGCTCGACTGACCCGCCGCCGTCGGATCACGGTCCCGGCTCGATCAGTTCCAGTCTCCCGAGTTCGATCCCGTCGTCGCCGTCCGTTCGGGTCGCGGGCCGACGTCTCCGAGAACCTACACAAACTGAGTTCAGCGGACGCTTATACTGCGCTGGGCCTTGCACAACATATGAGCACGGCAGAGAGTCTCGCCGACTGTACCGACTGCGTCTCGCCAGCAGACGTCTTCTCACTGATCGCCGACGAGACGCGAGTCGCGATTCTCGAAGCCCTGTGGAAGGCCAACACGCCGGCGCGGTTCTCGGAGATCCGTGCGGCCGTTGGGATGGCCGACAGCGCGCAGTTCAACTACCACCTCGACAGACTCACCGAGCAGTTCGTCCGCAAGACCGACCGGGGCTACGAGCTCCGGACGGCCGGCGAGCGGGTCGTCCAGGCGATCCTCGCTGGGTCGTTCACCGAACACCCCAGCCGCGAGATCGACATCGAAGACCGCTGTGTGATCTGTACCGCTCCGCTGCAGGCGCAGTACGACGACGAGATGCTTCGGATCGCCTGTCCACGTGTGGCCACGGCCACGGCGAGTACCCGTTCCCGCCCGGCGGGCTCCACGACCGCACGGACCCGGAGATCCTGGATGCGTTCGACCAGCGGGTCCGGCACCTCCACTGTCTCGCGAAAGACGGGGTCTGTCCGGAGTGCAACGGCCGGACACAGACCCACATCGAGCACGGCGGTGAGTGCTGCGTTGGCGGCTCGCTCCGGGCCGTCCACGTCTGCCAGCAGTGCGGACACGAGCTCTGTTCGGCCGTCGGGCTCGGTCTCCTGGATCAGTCGACGGTCGTCGGGTTCTACGACGATCACGGGGTCGAGCTCTCGGAGACGCCGTACTGGCAGCTCCGGTGGTGTGTCGACGACCACTCGGCCGAGCTCGTCTCCAAAGATCCCGAGCGCGTTGCCGTCGAGATGGCCGCCGGCGACGAGCGGCTCCGGGCCGTCGCCGACGGAAGCCTCTCGATCGTAGAGACCGAGCGGATCCGGGACTGAGAATGTCGCCTCGCACTCGCTGCCGGCCAGGGACCCGAGGACACACGGCCCACGGTCGCTCCGCCTGCAGAGACATTGACGGGGGCGCATGCGGGTCTCGTCGCCCAGATCTGTGGTGCACAGACCGGACGGATCAGCCACCTTCGCCTTCGGACACAACCTATCGGTCGGTCGGTGCCCGGTCAGTTGATCGTGATGCTGCCACCGCCCGTCGGCCGCGTGACAGCGTACGCGACGTGGCTCTCTGTGTAGGTGGTCTGACTCGGCATCCGGAGGTTCTTCTCGACGGAGAGTAAACGCATGGTGCGGCGATTTCACCACGCTGGCGTCCCCGTTTCGGACCTCCCCAGGGCAGTTTCCTTCTACGAAGACGTGCTTGGGTTCGACCCGTTGGGGCCGGACGATCCAGCTGAGACCATCGAGACGGCGAAGTACTTCTGGATGGCGATCAACGATCACGAGTGGGTCAACTTCGCGGTGCGCCCCGACGCCACGCCCGATCGGCCGTACCAGTCCGATGATCCACACTTGGGATACTACGCCAGCGAACCTGAAACGGACAGGATCGTCGACCGGCTGCGCGCCCGTGATATCGACGTCCGGGAGGTGAGTACGGGTATTTATCTCCACGACACAGAGGGCAACTACGTCGAGATTACACACTGGGACGGCCCGGACGCGTAGTTTCGGAATCGGTCGACTGGCAGCCGTGTCCCGACAACGATACACAGAACGGGCCTGGCGGACCAGCCAGGGACGCGGCTGCAAAGACGGTCGCTCTCCGGCCGACGCCGCCTCCGTCTGAGAGTTGTGGTTTATGTGACCACCGGTCCAGGACGTGCGTATGCAGACCCACATCGTGCCGGTCGGCTTCGATTACGACCGGTTGATCGCGCCGCT
>CAYRQD010000018.1:0-53474 GCA_964426325.1 uncultured Halobacteriales archaeon
GTGTTTCAGACGGACCCTTGTGGGGTTGAAGCCACCTCCCATCCTTCGGATTCGCCGCAGCCAACAACGTTTCAGACGGACCCTTGTGGGGTTGAAGCCAGCTGGGGCTGCGCTCTGGGCTGCGCGTCTCAGAGATCGTTTCAGACGGACCCTCGTGGGGTTGAAGCAAAACATACGTCAAAGGCAACAACATCATCCCCGACGGTTTCCAGACGGACCTCTGTGGGATTGAAGCCACCGACCGTCCTTCGGATTCGCCGCAGCCAACAACGTGTTTCAGACGGACCCTTGTGGGGTTGAAGTGAGCGCCAGGTGAAATCTCTCAGCCAGTGGCAGATCGAGTTTCAGACGGACCTCTGTGGGGTTGAAACCAGTCTGGGAGCGTCGCGATCGTCAGGACCCGTTTGGTTTCAGACGGACCTCTGTAGGGCTGAAGCTCCTCCAGCGGCGTCGCCGATTGTCCGTATTGCTGTGTCAACACCAGTCGGAAAACAATTATTACCCGGGTCCTCCACACAAAAAGTGATAGTTCGCAAATTAAAATACATGATAAGGAGCCCCCTGTGAGACTCTTAGTTCGACTCGAGGCACGCGCTGACACCGCGTACGACAACACGTATCATCACAAACTCAGCGGGCGACTCTGGGGCGCACTCGAAGACACGGAATACGACGACCTCCACGATCAAAACCGCCCCCGGCCGTTCAGCTTTAGCAACCCGTTTCCCCCACGGGATATGGACGAAGGCGACGAGCGGACACTGCTGATCGCGTCGCCGACCGAGGATCTGCTCGCACACGTCGCCGCCGATCTCAAAGAGCAGCCGGAGCTGAACATCGGCGAGATGCCGTTCCGGGTTCTGGATTTCTCACCGCTCTCGCCAGATGTCGGTGAGCCGGGCACCTCCGGCACGCTTGAGACCGGGACGGGCGTGCTCGTCCGGATCCCACCGTGGCGGTTCGACGAGTACGGGATCGACATCGACCACGACCAGGCGGAGTTCTGGCGCCCCGAACACACGATGGAGCCGTTCCAAAACCAAATCGAGGCGAACCTGGACAAGAAACACGGGCTGTACGCGCCCGACTACCTGCCCGGGCCGTCCGATGTCGACGGCGAGCTCTTCGACGGGTACGAACTGCTGAAGACCTTCGCGATCCCGGTCGAACCGACCACGGCCCAGCGCGAGACGTGGGTGTTGAGCAAGTGGCAGTTCAACTACACCGTGCGGGACGACGACCACCGCCGACACCTGAATCTTGCTCTTGATGTCGGGCTTGGCGAACGCAACGGACTGGGATTTGGGTTCGTGAATATCGTCGATAAAATAACCTCACATTCAGCAACGCGCAAAGAACGCACTGCAACAGAGTGAGATGATGCAAACAAACGTCGAAATCAATCTTGACCCAAACGACGCCGATGACGCAACAGCGATTGCCGAGGTAATTCCTGATCGCCCGCTCGCCTCGTTATACGACCTCGCGTACCTGCTCGGCAAACTTCATGAGTTGGAGAGTATCAATCGGTACGATGCACCTGTCAAGGACAAGTACTTCCGGCGAATGACGCCAGAGACCCGTCCCGAGTACTTTGATCAAGCGATTGGGATGGTGAGTGTTCTTGTCGATCTAACCGAAGACGACCCTACTTTCGGTGAACGAAGCGAGGTATCCGGACAGCCCAACGATGATATACCGTTCGTTGCGGAACCGGTTGATCGTGACACGTTGGTTCGTGTTGGATTAAGCCGTCAGACTGATCGAGCAAGTGGGTACAATATGTCATTAGCTCATGACACTAATGTTAGCGAATCGGATGTTGAGGACCAGATCAATAAGTTGGCAAAATATCTCAGGAAGCCGTTCACCACATGGGCGGGCTCCTCCCCTGTTGAAAGCGTGGCCGAAACCCACAATCAGGGATGGATACTCTCCGCCCTCGCCCGAATCGGCAAAGATGAAGAAATGCTGTCGGCAATTGAGGATAAGCTCGAGACTGTGGCAAATAGCAGCAGTAACGCGTCGGTCCTCACTGACCTCGTTACGGATGGATTCAATGGCGTCTTTTCTGTCCGATTAAGGCTTCCCAGGGAGGAAAATGGAGAATACGTCTACCCCGGTGAGGTAGAGGCGATTAATGAGGCGATGTATAGACGATGGATTGAGAAGCAGTTACGATCCTACTCAAGTGCTAGAGATGCCTCAGGTGAAGGAGAGGGTTACATCACAGGTGATAATACCGAAGTGTATGGAATTGGTAACTCACCACTTAGCCGACACCAAGGTAAGATGGCCGAGACGTTTCCTAATCTTGATGCAGATGCCAGTTGGCAGAACAGACCGCTCACAGCCGAAAGCGCATTTGCTGTTGAAGTCGGTAGTCGATACTTACGTGAATTAGGGCAGTTCATAGGGGGTGATACAACGAGTTATTATCTCCCATACGTGCCTGAACCGACAGTCAGGGAAGCAGTTGCACTCTACGAGTTGGCTGCCGCCGCTCGTCGTGGTGAGGGCAATACCGTAGTTGATCTAATCAATGACGCGTTCACAAACCCACGGAACCCGCTCTACGGTCGGTTTCGTCTTCATTATGTCACAGTGTATGAACCGGGGGAGAAACCCAAGTTCATTATCGAGGAACCACATACTGACCCGAAACGAATTGAACAACTCCAACAGGCACACACAAGAGTGCTTACTGCTGGGTTGGTGACACCCGAAGAAGGTGCGCTACCCTTGTTGCCTGCCCCAATTCGGGGACGGTTAGATGACGAGAATAGTGAGGAAGATCGTGAGGGGAGCAAATACCTTCAGCGCACTTCTTCTCCAGTTGTATGGGGAGTTCTCACTGGTGGCTATTTCCAGAGCACGTTCCGTCATGAGACTCCCGATGACGACGCTGATGAATACGGGACAACCGATCTGCGAGCCCAGTCGACGAACATCAGCCTCACTGCTGGTCGGTCAATTGACCCGGACTGGTTGCTTGGCCAGTACGCCCGCCGACTTGTCAGTGAGCAACGTGCTGTTTTTGAAGACAGCGATACCAACGCCACACTCCCCGAGTCGCTGATTACACGACAATACGTTCAGATAGAGGCGTTCAAGCAGGCCGGACTCTTAGGGGAAGCGGATGATAACGACCCACGAACTACACCAATCGACATTGCTGAGATGCCACCACAGAACATCAACAACAGAGACGATCGGCTTGCACAGTTCATCGAAACACATGCGGCACTCGCTGAAGACCCGGAACGTCGCGGAGCGTTCCTCTTGGGTGGACTCGTCGGGCGAATTGCAGCCATACAGAAGGAGAAGGGAATCTCACGGACAGTTATTGAGCAGCACCCTATTGACTCGCTCACTACACGGACGGTCAATACGACCCTTCGACAACTCCTCGACAAGAACGCACTCTACTCGGCTGACAGCGAACAAGCTGGGCTCGTAATGAACGATCGGTATATCAGCCGCCTCAGCGAGATCATGAACAATTATCCCCCGGATAAGTGGGATCTATCGACTGACGATCTCCGGGTACACTATGGTCTCGGTATTACATACGGAAAGAATGACAGAAGTCTCACAGAGGACGACGAGTCAGATAGCGACGTTACCGATGACTCGACGAAGGCGGACGACGACGCAGCAGGCGCAAGCACTCGATAAACAACCACCCAGTCAGAAACCCTCAAAATCATGACCGACACCGACGAATCCGACGACACGATCAAGAATCGATCCGAAATCGCGCTGGTTCTCGACGCAAAGGACTGCAACCCGAACGGCGATCCGCTAACGGCCGATAACGAACCCCGGATTGATCCGGTGACTAATCAATGCGTGGTCACGGATGTACGGCTAAAGCGATATATCCGCGATCAGCTTGCTGATGATGGCGACCACATATTGATTGCGAACCCAAACGACGACGTACTGTCGCGTGAGGAGATGTACGAGGCAATTGAAGAGCAAATGGATGTCGACATGGATGATATTGCCCCTGACGAACTACTCAAGGGATTCCTCAAGACAGCCACGGATGTTCGATACTTCGGGGCAACGATCGCACTTGATACGGACCTTTCTGATGAGCTTCCTAATCAATTTGAAGGGCCGGTCCAATTCAACCACGGTCGGAGTTATCACGCAGTCAGTCGAAATACAGAATCGAAGCAGTTGGCGACAGTCATTGCCAACCCTGATGAGGATGCTGAAAGTGGCAAGAAGGAACAAGGAACGATGGCGACCGACCATCGCATTCACTATGCCATGATCGGGTTCGGGGGTCGCATCAACGACAACGCTGCCAGCGATACGTCACTCACCAAATCGGATGTTGACCGACTCGACACGCTCTGCTGGCGGTCTCTTAAAAACCAGACAGTAACGCGATCGAAGGCCGGCCAACAGCCCCGTCTGTATCTTCGTGTCGAATATAAAAAAGATGGCTTCGAAATCGGTCGTCTTAATGACCGTATTGAAGTGAACACTGAACTAAACGATGAAGAGATTCGTGGCATTAACGATGTCAGACTTGACGTATCAGACTTGATCGGCACACTAGCGATGCACAGTTCACGAATTAAGACAGTACACGTAACAGCGGATCACGGCGTTCGCTTTGATCTCCCCGGCGGTGAGAAGGCCAACGTGGACGGCTTCTATGATGCGCTTGAAGATACGTTGGGGAGTGACGCCGTTGATACGTACGATGTCTATGACCGATACAAGAAGCAGCAGACCGCCTGAGATGATCACGTCTCTATAAATGCCACAGAAAGACCTCAGTAGTTTTACCAAGGAACACGGCACGGCAGATGAACCCCTTCCAGATAGTGACGATGATACTGTTCCGGATGAGAAGTCTACAACGTTTGACCCAAGTACCTGTATCGGGTTTGACATCGCAGCTGACTTCGCTCACTTCCGCCGTGTCGGCAACAATACTGCCAAACCAACATATCACGTCCCGCCCCGGACGACTGTGGCAGGCCTTCTTGCTGGCCTGATGGGGCTCCCGCGTGACAGCTACTACGACCTCTTTGGGCCATACAATTCGGCGATCGCTGTCGTCCCAAAGCAGGTATCACATACCTACACAATGGCGCTTACAACGGTCAACACCAACGAAAAAAGTATTGAGACGCTTCCACCTGACCGTGATGGCAGGAGGAGCGACGCAAAAAAGATGTTGACGCCACGTTCATACATTGAACAGGATCGACAGCGAGACACATACCAGATGTTGGTTGATCCTGTGTATCGGATTTTTGTCGCGCTTGCTGACGACGACCGTCACACCGAATTACGACAGCGTCTTGAGAATCGCCGATTTCACTACTCGCCATCACTCGGCCTGTCGGAGTGCCTCGCAGAAATCCGCAACGTAGGTATGTTTGAGATTGAGGATAATGCCGTTCAAACGGTCACATCGGCGGTTTACGATGCTGACATCGTGCAACCGGAACCATCTGTCACGATCAACTACGAACGCGCACCGATATACATGGAACCGACTGAATCTGGTCGGCGCGCAACCTACGGGACGATGGCATATACCCCCGATGAGAGCCAACTAAAAGTTGATCCAGTACACATCCAGACCGTGGACGGACAAGCAGTCGTTTTTGAGTGAGGTACCCGACAGACAATGTCGTTTACCCAATACATCTCACACCCGGCGGAAACGGACGATGGTGAGCCGACGCTTTTGATCGGTCCGAATGGGCAGTTCTCCAGTGCTGGCTCGGGGCACTTGCTGACTGTTGCCGATCAAATCACTACATCAGTCCCAGACCGCGAGCTACATGACGGCTCCCCGGCCCAGACAGTTGCCCGGGTGATTGGGCTGACACACGACATCGCCAAACTGACTGAGTGGGCACAAAAACACCTCCGTGAGCAACCGGTCCAGCAGAGTGATTATCACCAACACGCCATTCCAAGTGCTATCGTCACCCGATATTGTCTCCAACAGCACAAGAAGGTGGGTGAATACGCGACGAAGGTTGCTACAGTTGTCGTTGCCAGGCATCACAATGTGTCTGCGCCGCCAAAGCTACCCTCAATCAGTCGCAACTACGGGCGAGACACTCTTACTGTCCAGAAAAAATATGAGCGCATTAATGACCAATTTCAAAACATTAACACGAACGTGCCCGAAATGGCTGACGAAGTAATCAGTGCTGCAACCGACGGTGAGGGGTCGTGGGACGATTTCTACCAGTGGCACACCAACCAACTAGCATCAAATGCACGACATGGACACATTTGGTACTTTGCTGGGATTGGTCGCCACACCGACGCGGCATTCTACGCCGATCTCGTTCAGCTATGGTCAGCGCTCAAATTCGCTGACCAGACTGCAGCGAGCGGATTAACCGATGATGAGCTTGAGGTGACGCGCCCAGACGTTTCCAAACTTGAATCACATATCAATGGATTAGAGCGGGGAGAGGGCGTTCTTGCAGATCTAAACAACCTCAGAAACGATGCACAACGGAAAATCAACTCGAGTATCAATGATGTTGTCACATCTGACGCTGTCGGGACAATCACGCTCCCGACCGGGTTCGGGAAAACGTACGCCGGGCTTAGCGCTGGACTAAGTGCCGCTGACGATATTGGAAGCCGGCTGGTGTACGTGCTTCCGTACACCAGCATACTTGACCAGACAGCACAAGACATCCAAAACGTATTTGACATAACGCCCTACTCTGAGACGTTCAGTATACATCATCACCTTGCAGATACCTACACAAATCTTACCAGCGCGTATATTGATAGCGAGATCGGGCGATCACCGGGCGCACTTCACGCTGAGTCGTGGCGGAGTGGGCTCACGCTTACTACAACCGTCCAGCTGTTTGAATCGCTGACAGCACCGACAGCCCGCCAAGCGACACGACTACCTGCACTTAATGATGCAGTCATCGTCATTGACGAACCTCAGACTATCCCTGAAGAGTGGTGGCAACTCGTACCAAAGCTTATCGAACTGCTTGTTGAGGTCTACGACGCAACTGTGGTCTTGATGACAGCCACACAGCCCGGGCTCGTCAAATACGGTTCGGACACGCTCACCACGACCGAACTCACTGCCGATCCTGATAAGTACACATCGTTCTTGGCTGACAACCCACGTGTCGCCTACCACCTCCATGAGAGCGTTCGCACCGATTGCGATGCGTCAACCACAGGATACCCTGAGGCGGCACATCGGATTAGCACCGAAACGGCTGATGGAGACGACGCGCTAGCCATCTGTAATACTCGCGCAAGCGCGAGACGACTCTACGAAGAACTCGTCCCCAATCGACCGTCGCATGATGGCGTGATTGAACTGGGTATGTTACTATATGACTATGTTGACGAGACTGGAACTTTGCCGAGTGTCGCGACGCTCCGAGAACGCGTCTACGACATCGCAGCCGACTGTGATGATCCCACAGTCTATAGCTTCTTATCCGGTAATATCCGCCCGGCAGATCGGGCGCTGCTTATTGACACGCTCTATGCTGACTCCGTCAGTGGTGATACAGCGCGCGACCCGCTGCTTGAATCGGACCTGTCAATAACCCTCATCTCAACGAGCCTTATTGAAGCTGGCGTTGACATAAGCTTCGATACCGTCTTTCGAGATTTCGCGCCAGTTCCCAACATTGTCCAGTCAGGGGGCCGCTGCAACCGGGCGTTCAAAGGTGACGTTGGTGACGTGATCATTTGGGAACTTGAATCACCAGACGAGGGGCCAACACCGACACAACTCATCTATGGGACGAATGGCGGCGAAGACTTGCCATTATTAGCTGTCACACGAAATGTGTTGAATACCACCGCTACCGCTGGAATAATTGGTGAAGCCACCATGGTTAGTCAGACCGTTGATGTGTTCTATGAACGGCTGTTCAATCGATACGATCCAGGGGATAAAGATCTTGTAACGGCACTTGAGAGCGCAAAAATAGGCGATCTGGAAAAAGAGCACATGATTGATGATCTTGAGACGTATGAAGATGTTATAGTTTGTCTGACCGCTGCTGAACAACAGGCGTTCATTGAAACGCAACCAGAGGTGGCGACGATCAAAAACCACCCCGAGGCACAACTCAGCGCCGATCCAGGCCCGTCCGCAGAGTGCATGACTATCGGTCACTCAAAATACTATATTATCGATGGCCGATCTAACGCCTACCATCCAGTATTCGGTGTTTGTTGATTAGATCCGGTTGTAACTCACCGATACTTTAGATTCACTAGTTGTTGATACTCAACAAAATATTAATAATCAGAACGGTGCACAAATTATATGTATGGCTTGATCTGGTATTGATGTTAGACGGCCCTTCGTGGAGCTGAAGGCCCTCACAGACCCAGACAATCTGGCCTGTATCGTGTTTCAGATGGACCATTATAGGGTTGAAGCCCCTACGACGACGGTACGTTCTATCTGAAACCGCTGGTTTCAGATGGACCCTTGTCGGGTTGAAGCCCGTATGAGGAGGACGTACCGCCGGCCCGCGAGTACGAGTTTCAGATGGACTCTTGTGGGGTTGAAGCATGGAGCGCGTGAATTGGTACGCGAAGGTTATCACGTGTTTCAGATGGACCTCGTGGGGTTGAAGTGACACAGACGATACCGCGGATTGGAGTTGGGGACCGTTTCAGATGGACCCTTATGGAGTTGAAGTGTCAGGAACCACTGGATCGCTTCAAGCCAGTCGCGTTTCAGATGGACCTTCGTGGGGTTGAAGCGCCGTCGGCGTCGGGATGGCTTGGCTCGCTTCGACGCGTTTCAGACGGACCCTCGTGGGGTTGAAGCTTGAACGCGATCGAGGCGAACAGCCCCGTCCAGAACGTTTCAGATGGACCCTCGCGGGGCTGAATCGGGCCGTCATAATAATTGAGTTGGAGTTGATGGCCATCGGTGTTCAGGTGGCCTTTGTGGGATTGAACCCAGCTTACTACTTGCCTGGATTTGTCCGCATGCTTATTTTACTCGGCTCGAGTCATATTGAAAAAAGTATAATACGATCCCGCCTGATACGACGAACCCGGAAACCAGGAAGCCTCCCGGTTAGACTCTTCCTGACCCACCCCGAAGTCCCGGTCGTGCAATCACGACCAGCCGAACCCCGCTCCCCCGCGGCGCGACCTCCAACACTGCCAACCCCCGCTCGGCGAGTACCTCGAGCACAGGTCCCGGCACGCCCGGGCGAGCATCGACCACGGTCGCCTCGATTGTCTAGTACTGGCGGGGGCCAGCATCGGGCGCGTGGACGGTCACGCCGACCACGTCCGGCGCGGCTTCCAGGTGACACGCGGCACTACGAACCTGTTCGGGTGCGAGTGCCGGGCTCATGCCGGCACCTCGGCGTCTATCGACCGGCAGCGCTGGGCCCCGCAGTCGGGGCAGTGCGTGCCAGCGTAGCCGCGGTAGACGGTGCCGCAGTCCGAGCACTCCAGTGGGTGGCCCTCCCTCGAGTCGGGTGCGTCGGACTCGCCGGCGCGAAGGGCGCGCTCTCGGCGGTGGTCTTTGGCGCAGTCGGTACAGAAGCGCGACCGGCTGGTGGCCCGGCCACAGCGGTCGCAAGTTCCTTGAGCGGTGGGTGTGCACGTGGTCATGCGTCCTGGGTTGGACGCGGGCTCCGGTGTTGGCGCACCGGGGCGATTCTCCCGAGAATCAGCCCGACGAGCCCTGCGTCCGTAAATACACTCTATAGCGCCAGCATCATAAAACCTTTCCACTGGTGGAACTTAGTATCAGTGAATGAGTACCAAACGAGGGCCACCCATGCGTGATCCGAGCCACGATGACGTGCTTCAGTTCGTCCAAGAGAATAATTTTCCCTTCGTCACAACGGGTGATGTAGCAGATGAATTCAGTACTGTCTCAAGACGAACCATCAGAAATCGACTCCATGATCTGGTTGACCGCGGGGATCTTCGGAGCCGCCGCGTAGGCCCTCATGCAAAAGTTTGGTATCAACTGGATCAGGGCTCAGCGGAAGCCAGCTCACGCTCTCCATCATCAGTTAACCAATAAACATTCGTGCTCCCAACCCGTCTGCGATTAAGCAGCCCAGACTCATAGAGAGACTCGAGCCGGTTTCGTGTCTGTTTTTCACCGACACTCATCGCAGGTTCTATTTCTGGCGCCGTTGCAAACGACCCCTCTTGTGTCTTTACGAGACGCAATACCTTCTCTGTGTCATCAGCGGGGTCTGGCCCTGCCATTCTTATCTGGGTTTTCTCGGGGTGGTCTGATCCAACTTTTGTTTAAAAACTATTCCACTGAAAGTACTGTTCTACCAGTGGAATTATTAGGGGCCAGTCTATATCTACCTCCATGGACCTACGTTGCCGGTACCGTCGGCAGAAATCTGACGCCGACCTGTTACCGGCAGGCCGGCGCGTGGGTCTACCCCACACTATGACACATGCGAACAACCCGGAAAAGCACACCGGGACTGGCGACGAATTGCCGATGATCAACCGACAGCCGGCACTCCTCAGTGTAACAGTACAGCGAATCGCTGAGCGCGGCCGGGGAGTACAGCCGTGTGTCCTGCCTCGCCCTGGGTTGTCGAACGGCGATGGAGAAGTAGGTGAGCGATGTCGGAGGGGCCATCTGTCCAGTGGATCACACGCACAAAAACCTCGCTCAGAATCGGATAGCTCTACAACGTCCCGCCTCTGCACTGATGGCGGCGTCAGCCCACAGGATCTAACCCTGTTTGACCTGGAGACGCTGTACACTCTGGCTGCCAACGGGCCCACCTACGGCCTCGGAATCAAGACCCACCTCGACGACCTCTACGGCGACATCGGCCACGCCCGTGTCTACCAAGCCCTCGATCGGCTTGAGGGCCACGGGCTGGTCACCCACCAGGCCCTCGACGATCGCACCAACGAGTACCGCCTTACTCCGGCCGGTGCCGACCTCGTCGCGCAGGACGCCCGACGTCGCCATCGGATCACGACCGACCACACACCGGCGATCGATAAGGACGCAACCGACCTTGAGGAGGTGGCCGATGGCGACGACTGATTGCCACCTGACTTCGGCCGCCGACCAGACAGCGAGCAGTTCACACCCGGAGGTGGCCCCGTGACCCGGGCCGGTGCCCACCGGACGGCCCTGGTTCGCCACCACCAGGATCTCCTGCTGGCTCTGTTCGACGACCGATCGTTCGACGCCACCGTCCGCCAACGCGAGCGCCCAGCCGGCACCAAGTCCAGCTGGGACCGGCTCGTCGAGCACGACGTCCTTGAACGGCTCCGCTGGGAGGAGGTCGACGACACGAAACGCGGCGTCTACCGGCTCCGGGCGGAGTGTCGGGCCACGCTACGCGAGCTCGTCGCCGATCGGGACACGATCTGTCCCTGCGGGCACCGTGGCGTGCGGAACCTCCGTGATGGTGGCTACACCTGTCTGTTCGCTCCCTGCGACCGGGAGTTCACCCGGGACGAGCTCGCGATCGACACCGACACGAGCAACACCCATAGTGACCGGGAACTGCTCACCGACGGCGGCCACGACCGACCGGCGACCGCCGGCGATCTCCCCGCCGACCGGACCGTCTACCGATCACCGCGAGAGCACGCACACGCGCTGCATCTCGATCCGGACTGCCGGTACATCTCGGGCCCGCCCCGCGAGTGCCGGGCCGGGACCCAGCACGACGACCACGCACTCTGTCGGCGCTGCACTGGCCGGTCGCAGGCCCACGCACACGGCGGCGACGGCAGGGCCACGCGCAAGCGGCTGCTGGAGACGGATCCCGAGCGCCTGACTGACGGGGGTGACGGCTGATGGCTCACGGTGAGCCCGGACCCGCACCCGCGGCCTGGCTACTAACGCTGGTGGTCGTCAGTCTGGGAACGCTCGTCCTCGGAATCGCACTCGGGATGGTGGTGGCCTCGTGACCCGAGACTGTCGGGTCTGTGGAGCCACGCTCCGGCACTGCAACCGGCTCGAGACGCCCCTGACGGTGCACCGAGAGTTCGTGTGTCCCGACTGCGGTGCCGGCGGTGTTCGGATCTTCGACCGCCGAGTCGAGGCCGTGCGCGAACACGGCCAGGCCCTCCGTGGGCGGTCGGAGCGGCTTCGGGCCGAGATCGAGTCCGACCCCGATCGGCTGGTCGCCGACGGCGGCCGTGACTGTGAGGACTGCGGCGAGCGGATCGAGCGACCGAATCCGTCGGTCCCCAAGTGCTTCGGCTGTCTGTGGACAGCCGACCGGCCCGAGCAGCGGTTCCGGGGGGACAGGCGATGAGCCAGTCGACCACGCGGACCGAGTACGAACGCCTCTCGAACGAACAGCTCCTCCAAGCAGCCGCCGAGGAGTTGCCCGACGACCTGGCGCTCCAGACGCGCGTCGAACGCGCGCTTGACCGGCTCGGTGATCAGTCGTGATCCTCGCCCAACAGCGCCGCGCGAAAGGCGGGGTCGTCGTCGAACCGCTCGCGCAGCGCCGTGAGCAACTCGACCGACGAGGCGTCGGTCGTGGCGGCCGCCTCGAAGATCTCGTCACGGGTCGCGTCGGTCTCGGCGGCCGCGGCGTCGGTCAGCGGCGCCGCACACCCGGGGCAGAACGTCTCGCCGCCGGCCAGTGTCGTCCCACAGCGGGGACACCGATCCAAGTCCGGCCGGTGGGCGTCAGTCCCCTCGTCGAGCCCGTAGTGGGCGAGGATCTGCTCGTTGAGTTCCTCGTCGCGGACACCACTGTAGACGCCGAATTGGTCGGTATCGACGTCCCAGTGGGCACGGTGTTTGATCTCCTGATCGCTCATCCCCTCGCGAATCCACCGCGAGATGGCCGACTTGCGGAAATTGTGCGTGTTGACCCGCTCGCGATCAATGTCAGCCTCGTCGGCGATCGTTCGGATCCGCCGGGCGAGGTACTGGTAATCAAGCGACCCGTCACCGTCGTCGGGGTCGTACCAGCCCGCGCGGACGTGAAAGAGCGGGGCCGACTGCGTGTCGGGGCGAGGATGGGCCGACAGCCAGTTCGCGATATAGCCTTCCGACCAGGTCAAGGGTGTGGTGCCGCTCGCACCCTTGACATTCGCCGCCTCGTTAATCGAAACCGTCGCGGCCGTCCCCGAGAGATCAACGTCCTTGAGCCGCAGACTCGCGACGGCGCCGATCCGGAGCCCGGAGTCGGCCAGCAACGCAATCAGCGCCGTATCACGCGGGTTCTGGGCCGTCTCGAGGAGGGTATTGATTTCGTCCATCGAGAGCAGATCGGCCGGATCGACGGTCCGGTCGGGACTGGCACCGATCGTGATGTTGTCGGCCCAGTCGGCGTCGCGGTACTGATAGAAGGTGCGCAGGGCCTTTCGGTAATTGCGCAGCGTCCCCTCGCTCAGGTCACGCTCGCGTTTCAGGTCGAAGAGGAACGTCTCGACATCGCTCTGGTTCATCTCGGTAAGCGGCATGTGGGCGCGCTCGCTGGAGAGGCGCAACCGGTTGAGCTTCGCGACCATCGTTCCGGTGTTGACCGCGTCGGTCGCGTCGAGATGGCGAATGTAGGCGTGGATCTCTGTCCGGTCGGCCTCGGGAATGTCGGCGTCGGCCAGCAATTCGAGCTGGTTGGCGAGCTTGTCGCCGTATCGCTGTGGGTCGTGCAGGTCAGACACACTTATATGCTGAACGCCGGGGACTATGAACATTCTAGTTCGAATCCGCCCGGGACTAGTCTCAAGCGATTATGCGCTTAATCGTACTGGGAACCTGACACTACGAAACAGGCATCCTCTGTTTTCAGATAAAGAATCCAAACATCCAGGCTGGGCATGTTCTGATAGAACGGTTTCAGTGGTCCGGATCTGAGTCGAACAGTGATTAAGCTACCTGTGCGTCTTCCCAACCTTCCGTATGAACGCGGTCAGACGGGACATCTAACCCATCCAGCTTGTCTTTCGTGGCCACCACCGCCGCGGGGACTCCGCAGACGTAATAATCCGCGTCGCGCTCAATCGTCTCAACAACGTCTGGCAGTTGTTCCTGAATGTAGCCGGTGTGGCCCTCCCAGTCCTCGCGAGAAAGCGAGAACCGCGTTTCGACGGGACGCGTGAGTTCGTACTGTTCTAACAGCGATTTGTACAACAGCTGTTCCTGTGTCTTTTCGCCGAACATAAACACCGCTTGTGGGCCATCGTCCAGTATGTACGCCTGTAACAGCCCGATAAGTGGGGTAATACCGGTGCCGGTGCCGACGAATACCGCCGGAGAATCCGTCCCCCGAAGTGTGAGGCTCCCGGTTAATCTCGGCTTTACCTGGACGGTATCTCCAACTGACTGGTCGTTCATGTAGTCGGCCACGCCGTCGGTGCCGTAGGCACGAATCATGAGGCCGATCCTCGCCCCATCGACGGCGAGGACGCTGTAGGGTTTGACGCCGTTTTCCGTTCGGAGCGCGGTGTGTTGTCCGGCCTCGCCGCTGAATGTGCCCTGGTTCAATTCTACGATGTACTGGTTACAGTCCGGGCTGATCGGAGTAACGCTCGTGATCGTCGCTTCTTCAAAAGGCATGGTATCTACAGTACGTGCTTGACACGGCTAAACCGTTCGTTAGTCACGCCGATCTACCGGAGATCACAGGCGGACATCCTGACTGGCCGGGCTCAGACCGAGAGTTCGTCCGACTAGCCTTCGAACACTATTTCGGTGATCTCGTAGCGTCGATTTTCGTCGTCGTCGTCCTCGTACTTGTACTGGACTCCGTCCTCTTCTTCTGCCGTAACGGCGTGTGACCCGTCGCAGAACGGCTTGTTGTCCGAGAGACCACACTGACAGATGTGGATGGCTCCGTCGTACTCGTCGGTGTCGATCGCTTCCGGGCCTTTCGCTTCGTGTGTCACTTCTCGTGTCATCACGTTTGCTACGTGCTTGAGACGTATTAACATGCGGATGGCAAGTCCGTGGCCTTCGATCGGCGCGTCTTCTAATACTGTAGAGACCAATCTGCCCGGTATGAAGCCGACGGGCGTTGTCCATCTGTTGACCGGGGATGTCGATCTCCTCCGACGGGTACTGGACGATATCGACGAGCAGCTGGTCTCGTTTGGAGTCGCACCGGATCACCGGAGCATCACCGAGTTGGCTCCCGCGACTCTCCGGCAGCGGGTCGAGCAGTCGGCGAACGGTGCCGACCCCGAAGCCGCGATCACGAACGAACTGGTCGCCGCCGCGGGAGTCGAAACGCACGCAGAACCGGTTGGGTACGCACGGCTGACCGGAACAGCCGTCCTCTGTCGTATTGTTACCGAAGAGACCCCGGGACACGAGCAGGTGGCTGTCCAGTGTGACAAGTGCAGTGGCGGGTTCGTGACCGAGTATACCGTCTATCAGTTCGACGAGGCCCGCGGAGGATACACGACCTACGCACACACCAACGGCGTCTTCGAGGTCTGATTCTGGCTTTTTAGACGTACACGGATCATCGATCGAGGAAGACTCAATGATCTGTAGCGCGTAAACTCTTTGAGAACTGATGACAGAGGGCGCCGATCCGACGCGAGGGTATCCGGCCGGTGTCGAGACGACGACGATCGTCGGTGTCCCAGTGCCCGTCTCGTGTCAGGACCGAATCGATACTGAGACCCTCGCCGAGGTGGTTCGTATGCTCGACGCACACGATATCGTTCACTACCAGGTGTCACCGGTCGGGGGATTACAAGTCTACGTTGGCGTCCACCGCCCGAAGACGACCCACGCGTCGGTACGGCGTATGCTCGATGAACTCGGCTACGGACTCACCGAACGGGGTGTCAGAAACGGGTTCGAGCGTCTCAGAGTCGGGCTCGTCCCGCCGGATCCCGCGTGAGAACCGTACTACGGCGGTCACAGACAGCCGTTAATTCGTCAGACCTGATACAAACTTCCGGGTGAACGGCGTTGAGGTCGTTCCGAGTCGATCGATCCCTCCGCGCGGAACTTCGGTTGGCCGGGATCCTGGTTGACCTCCTCTCCGCCCTGAAGGGCGAAGATTCCAACGGTACCGCACCGCTGTGTTGGGAGTTTCAGGTTTGCAGACCGGTCGGCATGACGGGTCTGCTGGCGGGGCCAAGCCGCCGTTACTCCTATCCCGGCATGGGATTCGGAGTTACCTTGGTTGGAATCTACTGCCAGCGGTCCGAAGGGGATTGTTCAGACGTAGCGTGGCCCGAATCCCGATATTATCCGTTTACTACGGCGGCAAGGCCGCCTCGGTGTAATTATGCATGTGCTTCTCGTGAGTATAAAAACTCCGGATTGCTATCTCTGCCGGTTGATGAGTCGTTGTCGGATTCATCCCCGCGCTGAAGCGCGAGGCTTTCTCCTCGATTATCCGTAAGGCCCCCGAGGCTGCCGTTCGAAACCGTCGTATCGCGGCCGACCGCGAGCTCATTCCCCCCCTGGCCGACCTTTCGATCCTTGCACGCCTGCGCGTCAGTCCGCGATCCGGAGGGTGATCGTCGTTCCGTCCTCACCGGTGTCGTACCGGATCGTTCCGTCCATCTCGTCGAGTACCATGGTGACGATCCAGAGGCCGAGGCCGCTCCCGTGGTTGAGCACGTCCTCGTATCCCCGCTTGAGCACGGTGAGTTCGTTGTCCGGGATCCCGGGTCCGTTGTCCTCGATCACGATCACCACGCCGTCTGGATCTCTCCTGAGCGTGACCCACACCTCGGCGTCGGCGCCGGGATTGTGCTCGGCGGCGTTCTCGATCAGGTTGTCGAGTGCATGTGTGGTATCCGGCGTCACGGTGATCGAACACGACGCGGGACAGTCGAGGCTGAAAGACGTGTCGGGATACGTTCGTTCGCACTCGGCGACGATCTCGGTGACGCGGTCGGCCACGTCCACCGTCGCCGTCTGTCCCCGGTGTTTCACGATCTCTTTCATCACGCGTGCCTTGGCACTGATCGAGAGGAGATCCTCGGCGGCAGCGGCGGCGGCTAACGCCCGGTCCCGCTGTTCACCGTCAAGTTGATCGATCAGCTCCCGACTGTTTGCCCTCAGCACGTCGATCTCGTTGCGGATGTTGTGTCTGAGCGCGCGGGTGAGAATCTGGTTGAGCAGATCGAGATCCTCCTGCTGTCGTCGCCGGGTCGTCAGATCGCGCGCCGTGACCGCGAGTCCCTGGCTGTCCCCGAACGAGTCGAGTGAGGAGGCGTACAGCCGGTAGATCCGGTCCTCGCCGTCGCGGGCCAGCGTCACCTCGGCTTCGCTCGTCGTCGGGTCCGCCACGGGCAGGGCGTCGACGACGGGGTCGGGGAGTACCGCCTCGGCCTTGTGTCCGGGGGCGAGCGAGTCGAACGTCGCTTTCGCCGGCGCGTTGAAATCCACGACCCGCTGTTCCGGGTTCAACACGAGCACTGGCGCGGTGATCCCGTCGATCACGTCTGACATGTCCACCGGCGTGTATCCAAACAGGTCGTACCGGTACAGTCCGACCACAAAGGAGACACCCACACCCGTCACGGCCACTGCGGGGTAGTCGACGCCGGACACGGCGTAGGGGATCGCGGACTCGACCACCTCCGACAGGATCGCCCCAGACGTCGCGACGAAGACGAGCGCGACCTGCCAGGCCTGGACGTAGTTCGCGGTCAGCAGCTTGTACAGGATCAGCCCCGAACCGGCGGCGAAGGCCGCAAGCGCGAGTACCTCGACGAGTTCGGACGGTAGGGTATCGGTCCACGTGACGAACACGAACGGGTCCTCGATCGTCGTTGGAGCCGTGTTCGTGGCGGCCGCAAGCGGCGGGAACGACTCCACGGCGAGCATGCCGACTGCCACGCTGCCAAGCGGGTACGCGACGAGCGGCCGGCCGAGCACCCCGCGGTAGCCCGCGTAGACGGCGGCGAAATAAAACCAAGTGAGCGTCATCGACACCTGAAAGAACTGTTCGATGAGGTGCAGTTCCCACGCGAGCGAGCGCGGCCCGACGATCCTGAACAGCACGGTCGCGTTCCACGCGACGGTCACCCCGAGAAAGAGCAGAAACGCCCGGGCAGCGTACTGATCCCGCCTGCGGTAGGTCCAGACGGCGCTCCCGAGGCCGAGAAGACAGACCAGTGAGAACGCGAGGACGTGCCAGGCGAACACGCCGCTGAGTTGGGGGATCATACCAGACGTCGGCTCTCGCAGGTCATCACAGCATCCCGTCTCCTCTCACATAGTTCTTGACCGTTACACTCGAGAACGGCGACGCGTCGAACCGCGGATCCACTGCCAGCGGTCGTGCTGAACGTTGCTCGTGTGGGCGGCTCTCAATGGCGGTGCCCCGAGCGGCGGTAACGGGGTGTGGTACGCGACCGGCCGGCGGCCGAGTTCGGGGCGGCGGCACGCCCCCGAGCGTTGAGTGAGTCCTCCGCGTGTTCGTCCGAGAACTCGGTTCATCCGTTGCCCGGCCCGTCGGTGGCGCCCGTCACCGCGGCGATCACTCGGGCCCGCTCCAGCGGGCGACCTCGCCGGTCGCGTCGTCGACGGTCGCGTACACGACGACCTCGTCGCCCTCCGGCTCGACAGCTGTCTCGAGAACTGTACCAGCACCGACTGGCTCCTCGCTGGTCAGCGAACCGACGCGGTCGGTGAATATGCTCGCCCCCTGTGGTTGTGCGACGAGTGTCTTGGCCTCCGTGTCTGCGACGACTTCGATTGTGAGTGACCCGAGATTGCCAGCATCAGGCGACTCGTAACTAAACGACAGCGCACCGTCCGGAACCGCCTGGCTGGCCGCTGTCTCAGACAACTCGTCTGTGGGGGCGGACACGGTCGTGAGTGCACCGGCCGCCCCCTCGCCGTTGACCGCAAAGACGGTCACCGAGTCCCCATCCGGATCAACTTGGACTGCAACACTGTCACCAGCCCTGACAGACCGCTCCTGTGGCCGGAGCTCGCTGTAGCCGCCGGAGTCAGCCTCAACGCGGATCGCCGCCGCGTCGGTGTCCTCGGTGACGGTTACCCAGAGTTCATCGAACTGCTGGTCAGGTAGCGGCTCGTACTGGACGGTCAACGCCTCTGGCGACACCAGCTCTGCGGCCGCCTCCCGGGATAGGTCCTGTTCTCTCTGCGATGCAGCCAGCTGTTCGGTGTCGTAGGTTCCGTTGGCGGTGACGCGATCCTCGCTCACCGAGATCGATCGCGAGCCGTCGACAGCCGCGGTTCCGAACGATGACTCGATCGTCGCTTGTCTGTCTTCCTCGAGGTCGGCTGCCGCGAGGGCGAACGCCGAGTCGAGACTGTCGCCGCCCTGTTCAAACGAAATCGACGCGACCACGTCCTCGTCGGACCGTGGCTCGAACTGTGGGTCAGGTTCGATGGTCTGGTTCTGGCCGCCGGCGAGTTGCTCGTAGGAAAATCCGAGCTGGCCGACCACGCGGTCGCCGGCCCCGACCTGTTCGAGCAGCTCCGCGACGGTCTCATCGGTCTCGAAAATCCGGGGTTCATTCCCGTTCCCGGCGGCGATCGTCTGCTCGAGTCGGTCAGCCTGTTGACTGACGATTACCGTCTCATCCGTAACGGCCACTGCAGGCGCAGTCTGGACTCCCTCGGGAACCTCGACAGGCTCGTATCGATCGTACGCGCCGATTGTGCCGGTTTGCTCGTGGGCAACACCGAACGTTTCGTCGGCTGGTTCGGTCAACCGTTCGTCCAGCTGGTCGGTCGCGAACGTCCCCTCGGCGATCACGGTATTGTTGATTACAGTGAGGTCGCTCACCGTTGAGTCAGCCGACGCGTCGGGGTTGATCGCTCGCGCGAGCCCAGCGTACGGAAGGGAGAGTCGGCCGAGCCCGATGGCAAGGCCACTCACCACGAGCGGGTACAAGACCAGCGGGTCATCAGTCGACGGATCCGACGGAGCGCCCTGTGCGGTACCCTCGGGGATCTCGTCCACGTTTGAATAGGCAAACAGTACTTGTTCCTCGTCGGTTGTTAGCCACTTCGCGTAGGCCAGCTCGCTTGCCGGATCGAACGCATCCGCCTGGTCGTCGTTATTATCGTTGGACCCGTCGTCTGCACTATCGTCGTTCGGCGTGTCAGTGGTGTCGTCGGTCGGATCATCGTTCGAATCACCGTCGTCGCCGGTGCAGCCGGCCAGCGCCGCGGTCAGGGCACCCGCCCCGAGTAGGAATCGGCGCCGAGTCTGGTTCGTCCGGGCTGTGCTGTCGTCGTCGCGTACGGAGCGCGGTGACATACTGATACTGCCTCTGTAAGACAGGTGAGTCCCGCCCCGTGAAAAGCTACAGAACGCGGTTCACGCTGAGCAACGGGGCCCATCGATTCCTCGTCGCCATTCCGTGTCTTGATGTGGCGGCGGCCGTCACGCCGACGGGGCCGTTGAGAATCCACCGTCTGCCGACCGGGTCGCCCGACGGCAGGCCTGAGACCCCGTCGTCTTGGTTCGGTCTCAAAGTCGTAATTTCTCGGATGTGCATTTTCACCGAGACCGGTGTCGCGACCGCCTCAGGACCCACGACGTGCCTCTCCGGGAGGGGTCGTGGCGCGTATCCCGGAGACGCCGTCTCATCGACCCTCCCGATTCCCGCGACGGAGTCGTTCCGGGCGGGCCCTCTAACCCGGGCGATCGCCGCGTTCCCGGCTGCGGGGTTGGCTATCGGCGACTCCGGGCGTACAGGAGCGCGCTCCCGATCTGACCGCCGGCTGTCGCCACGAACGCGCCGACGCTTGCGGGACGATCCCCGACGCCCGACGGGGCGAGTCCGAGGACACCGGCAAAGACCGCGATCGTGCCGCCCCCGTAGACGACAGTCCAGAGGACGGCCCGCCGTGGCTCGTATGTCTCCGGCCAGAATTCGCCGTACACGAAGGCCACGTTCATCAGACTCAACGACAGCAGGAACGGGGCGGAAAAGCCCGCGACCACGGAGACTGGACTCCCGGCGGCCGACGACACGAACGCCGCCACTCCGAGCCCGATCGCGGTAAGCGTCACCGACTGATCGGCCGCGAGCCCCTCGCCAAGCGATGGAACGTCGGTCATCGGTGAGATCGTCGACCCAGGTGTACTAAATTCCCCGGGGCGGGTTTCCGACCCAGACGACCGCCCGCGTCGACTGTGTCCGGGAGGTGACGCCGCGTCACGACGGTTCGGCGACCATCCGCTCCCACTGTGGGATCAGGCGAGTGTTCTCGGCGGCGAGCGTGAGCAGGTACGTGGCGATCGGGAGCGTGCATCCGGTCCCAACAAGAAAGACGAGATCGAGCTCGCCGGCCGGCCCGGAGAGCCCCGCGTACTGGAGCAGTGCCATGGTCACGAGCACGGTCGCGACGAACTCGGCGTAGGCTCCGTACGACGGAGAGGGCCACCGCATAGTTTCGCTGAGTGTCGACGAGACATAAGTCATCGCGTCGATTGCGGACGCGGCAACGACGGACAGTCCCAAAGGCGGCCGGCGACGGTCACGGCGTTGACGCGTCTGTCAGCGCCCTCGCCTCGTGGCGACCGCGGCGGTCTGGGTCGGTGGTCCACTCGGAGCTACCGCACCCACATCTGTCGCGGTGAGCACCCGGAGCTACCGTACCCGCCTCCGACCGGCGTCTCTCCCGGCGAGAACGGACGGCCGGTATAAGACGCGGCAGTCGTAACGAAGCTGTGCACGAAACTCACTCTCGTCGGGCGGTACTCGCCGGTGGAGCGTCCGCGGCCGTCGGCGCTCTCGCCGGTTGTCTCGGACAGGACGACGACGCCGATGAGGAAACTCCCAGTGATTCGGGGAGCGACGGCACGCAGGCGCCGTTCAGAGACTGGCTGGTCACTCCCGAGTCGATCGGCGAACTGCAGGGTAACAACCGCGTCTACCGGTTCAGTTATACTCCGTTCCTGATCGAGCAGACGCTCCAGAACGGTCGGGCGTCGGTACTCGACATCGACCCGGCTACTGTCGACGGCTTTCTGGTCCAGCTGCCGGCACTGATCTTTCTCGGTTCGTTCGACCGATCGGGTCTCGAGACGACCGTCAAGGACGCGGAGGGGTACGCCCTCACCGGCGAGTACGAGTCCTACCGGACCGCCGAAAACACCGAGACGGGCACCCGGTTCGCACTCGGCGACGGGGCGGTCCTGATCGGGCAGGAGCTCGAGTCATGGATCGACACCCGGACCGGCGACGGCAGGCAACTCGAGGAGACGACGCCGGTGTTCACGCAGCTGTTCGACCGGCTTCCGAGTCTGGACGGGAGCATCACCGGTCAGCTCGGCCCGCCACAGAGCTTCGACGCCAGTCTCGACGGGCTCGAAGCGTGGGTCAATTCCGCTCCCGAGCCGGTCCCGGGGAAGACGATCACCCAGCAGTGGGTCTATGCCTTCGACGAGCAGCCCTCCGAGGACGCTACGGGAGCGATCGAACGGGCGCTGTCGGGCAACCCCCTGATCGATGAGGTCACCGAGACCACGGTGGACGGTGCATTTCTGACTGTGGCCGGCGAATTCACGCTCCCCGAGTCCAACAACTGACTGCCGGACCGACCGTCTCATACGGCTGTTCGGGACCGAGCCGTTCGGACACAACGCTGTCCTCGACACGAACGACGACGGCACCAACCGAGGCGTTACAGAGGGCTGTAATCACTTTCTCTGCTGTTTTCTGTGTACCGCGTCGGCCGTGACGCGGACGGTGACGGAGCCCGTCCCCGCCGACCGGCGATATCGTGGTGATTTCGACCCTCAGCGGTAGGCCTCGAGTTCCTCGCCGTACAGCAGGAAGTAGCCGGTCCCGACGATGCCAACTACAGCAGCCAGCGTGAAGGCGACCTCGGGGCTGACGAACTCCCAGAGAGCCCCCCCGAGGGCCGCGCTCGGGACGACGACGGCGTTGCGGAGCAGATAGTAGGTGCCGGTGACCCGGCCGCCGGCGTCGCGCTCGGCCGGGCCGACGATCAGCGCCTTATGTGCCGGCAGGCCGGCAAAGCGGAGCCCGGAAAAGGCGAAGACGGCGACCATCGCCCACTGCAGCGACAGGACCGGCGCGAGCAGGTCGGGCCCGGCGATCAACACGGCGGGGAAGGCCCCGTAAATAAAAAATCCAAGGCCGACGACGGGCTTGAGCCCGATCCGCTCCGCGAGCTTCGCCGCCGGGACCATCGTGACGAGTGCGATCAGCATCTCGACGCCGAGCAGGTACCCGAAAAACGCCGCCGGGGAGATGTCGATCGCGCGGGAGAGGCCGCCGAGCGCCAGCGTGGCCTCGAAGCCGACCTCGTACACCTGTGTGATTACCAGCACGAAAAAGACATACACCATGCCGTTGGCGAAGCGAACGAGCGTGTCGGCCACCAACAGCGGGCGGAGCTCCGCGGGCATCGCCCCGACATCTCGTCGGATCTGGTCGAGTCCGTCGAAGCTGTCCCCGACGGTGTCCTCGCTCGCGTCGTACAGGCGGTGTTGGACGACCGTGCCGGCGGCGCCGAAGGCGACCCCGACCGCGAGGACGTACCGGAAACTCACGGTAAACTCCGGGTGGAGTCCGATCAGCACGGCCGCGAGGACCGGACCGATCAGGAACGCGGTCCGCCGGACGGTCTCGGTGCTCGCGAACCCGGCGGCCAGCCGCGAGGGCTCGGTGGCCTGTTTGACGACGGCGAAGGTCGCCCCCAAGCCGAATGACTTCCAGGCCTGTGCGAGAACGAGTCCGACGAAAATCCAGATCCAGGGGTCAAGCGTGACTCCGGCGACGGTGATCGGACCGATCGCCGGCGCGACGAGCCACACCGCGAACCCGAGCGTCGAGAGGAGGCCAAAGACCGTCAGCGCGTACCGTGAGCCCAGCCGATCCGAGACGGCCCCGCCGGGGTACGGATAGACCGCGCCGATGACGTTCCCGACCGTGCCGTACAGGCCGACGGCGAACCCCGAGGCGCCGAGCACGCGCATGTACTCCGGCAGGTAGCGGCTGGTCATCTGAAAGCCCAGGCTGAACGCGAACATCGCCAGCGACAGCACCAACACGTCCCGCCGCAGCGCGAAAAACTGCCGGAGGATGTCGACGGCGCTCGTTCCCTCTCGGTCGGTCGTGACTCGCTCCTGGCTCATACTGAGTCGTTCTCGACGGTAGTCGCGGGCCGACGCCTCGATTTCGTCTCTGTGTGTGGCTGTCCCGCCTGAATAAATACTCTACCGATCTCGCCGGCCCGCCCGCCGAGACGACTGCGGGCGGTGCTCGGAGACGGAGCCGGGATTGCGAGGTTCGGCGTTCGTCCCACCGACTCGATCCGGTCGGGCGACAGGTTGATTCACCGGGGCGAACAACTGCAGGCGTGCCCGGACCCGACGACACAGGCGACGCGCCTGATCCGCGCCCGCGGTGGCCCGACGGCGACGCCAAGGACGCCCGCGAGACGCCGGTCGAAGACGGGTGTCTCCTCTGTAAGCGCCGGGCGGACCCGGACGGCAAGGTCGAACTCGAGACCGGGGAGTATCTCTGTGACGCCTGTCACGGCGATCTCCGGGAGTTCGACCGCTCGGTGCACGCCCAGCTGTGGGTCAGCGAGGAGCTCGGCCGGACCCGCCGGATCCTGCTCGACGACTGGAGCGAGGCCGTAACGGATCTCTCAGAGGATCGCCGATACGCGGACGCGCTCCCGCGCCGCCGCTCGAACGCAGACGAGTACCGGTTCCCGGAATGACCGCACGGACCGACGGGCGTCTCGGACGGCACGCGAGAACTCCTCCGAGACACTGCGAAAACTCGGCCGGGCCAGCAGAGCGTCGAGTCCGCGAGGTGATCCCGTGAGCGACGACCGAGCCACCGACGATCGGCGTCGGCCACGGGCCGGTAGAGGCCCGCGAGAGCCCGATCCCGACCGGGAGCGAGACCGCGCCTGGACGGTCGGACGGGCGCGGGAAACGCCGGTGACCGACGCGTGTGTGTTCTGTAAGCGACCGACCGAGGGCGGCGAGCGGATCGAACTCGCCTCCGACGAGTACCTCTGTCGGTCGTGTCACCGCGATCTCCGGACGTTCAAGAGCGCGCTGCCGGTCCATCTTTGGGCGACGCCGGCGACCCGCCCCTCGATCGAGGACGCGCTCGCCGAGCAGTACGACCACAGACGGTCAGCGCTCGGGGCCGCGATCGTCGAGTACGACGACCTTCCGGTGCTCCCGAGCCGGCTCGCCGCCGAGGGCACGGCCGAGGACTGACGGCCGGAGGGATCGAGCGTCCCCGGCCGACCGCCGGACGGTGGCGGTCCCGTAACGCTAAAGAGTTACACTGCCAATCTTTAGGTAAGATGAACACCGCACGTTCTCTCAGGAGGTGGTACCGTGGGCGTCGAGATCCGCGAGTCGCCGGTCACTGAGGAAGCCTTCCTCAAGATGGAGGAGTTCGTCCACGATTACCTGGTCGCAAGCGTCGAGAGCGAACGGGACGGCAGCCGGATGCGATGGTACCCCTGGCACTCGGCGGCCTACCGCTTCAACCACATCCGTAACGTGGTCGATCTGGGGGCGCACATCGCCCGCGAGGAAGGCGCCGGCGTCGACGTGACACGCATCGCCGCGCTCTTTCACGACATCGCGAAGCTCGAAGTCGACCAGGACCGCCACGCCGAGGAGGGCGCCCGGATCGCTCGGGAGTACCTCACGAGCCACGAGGAGTACCCGAGCTCATTTATCGACCAAGTGACTCGAGCAATCGAGGAGCACTCCTACCAAGGTCCGGTAACCGACCTGCCCCAGGAGACGCAGTGTCTCGTCGAGGCCGACATCCTCGACAAGATCGGGGCGAACGGCGTCGCGCTCGTGTTGTTGCGGATGGGATACGAGTCCCGGACCCACACCGACTCCCCGAAGATGATCGAGCGCGTACTCGAGCGCGGCGAGGAGGCGCTCGACCGCGTCGAGAGCCAGACCGCCCGTGACATCGCTCACCGACGGCTCAAGCGCGCCCGGTGGTTCGACGAGTGGCTCGAAGACGAGATCGCCGCGCTCTAGACGCTGGTCAGGCCGTCGTAGAGGAAGACGACGCCGAACCCGCCCAGCACGAGCGCGCTCGTGCCCGCAACGACCGGCGCCAGGGCGTCGACGCGGCGCCCGGCGGCGATGAGCACGGCCGGAAAGCCGACGATCCAGACGACGACGCCGCCGAACAGTCCGACGATCAGCGCGGCGCTTCCGGTCTGTACCACGAGGAGTCCGGCGAGGGCGTCCCCGAGCCCGGGAATCCGTGCCAGCACGTCGATCTCGCCGGGATCGAGCAGCCCCACGCCGACGGTCAGCCAGAACAGGATCTGGTAGGGGTTGGTCAGCCCCAGGACGAACGCCTTCTGGAACCCCCTGCCGGACCCGCCCTCCGTCTCGTCGGGGGCGAGCGCCGACCGGGCGTTCCGGGCCGCGTCGACCGCGAAATACAGCATGAGCAGCCCGCCGACGGTCACCATCGCCGCCCGAATCCCCGGCCGTCGCGCGACGACCGAGACCGCCCCGACGACCGCCAGCCCGAAAAAGACGACGTCGGCGATCATCGCCCCGAGTCCGGCCCGGAACCCGGCGGGCCAGCCCCCGACGACGCTCTCCTCGGCGATGATCGCGTTCATCGGGCCGGGCGGCGCGGCCAGCGCCAGCCCGAAGACGATCCCGGCCAGTCCCGTCGCGACGGTCATCGGCGGCGTTCGTGGCGGCAGTCTCTTAACTCGTGTCATCCCGCCGGCGCGGTCCGGGCGGAACCCACAGGTTCAGGTACCCCTGGGTCGAAACGCGGCCGATGACGCAGGTGGTCGTCCCCGTTCGGTACCCGCTCAGCGAGCACTCTCGGGCCACCCTCGCGAGGGCCCTCGAGATCGCAGACCGGGAGGACGCCACCCTGACCGTGTTGCACATCAACCTCTACCAGGATGGTGGCCGGATCACCCGAAGCGAGCTAAAAAACGCGGTCGAGACGGCCTTCGGTCCCCAGTCGGGCGTCCGGTACACCGTTCGGTCGGGCTTTCTGGTCGAGGAGTCGATCCTGAAGGAAGTCGCCGAGGAGCGGGCCGACATCGTCGTCATCGGCCACAAGCAGGTCAGCCGGTGGCGGCGGATGATCAATCGGCTGGTCGACGATCCCGATATCGGGCGGTACCTCGAGGAGAAACTCGACGCCCGCCTGGTCACCGTCGAGGCGCCGTGACGAGAGCCACGGGTGAAACCCGGCTCACCGCCCGTCGCGCTCGCCGCCGTCGAACAGCTCGACCTCGCCCTCGGGGTCGCCGCCGGCGAGACTGAGCTGGCCGCTGGTCTCGTCGAACACGTGGTGTCGGTGGGGGTAGGCGATCTCGACGGCGTCGTCCCGATCGAAGGCCGACCAGACGTTCGTCCGGACGGCCGACTGGATCGTTCGCAGTCGGTAGGGTTCCGAGATCCAGTACCGGACGGCCAGCTCGATCCCGTCGTCTCCGAACGATTCCAGCAGCGACTCCGGGGCTGCGGGGTACCGGGCGGCTCCGATCCGGATCCCCGGACCGCCGGTGATAACCCCCTCGGTCTCGCGGGCGCTGGTTTCGAGTCGCTGTCGGGCGACCTCGATGTCGCTGTCGTAGGTGATGACCACGCCGAACTCCACACGAGCGCGGGTATCTTCCGCGGAGTAATTGATCACGTCGCGTCCGCGCATCTCGCCGTTGGGGACGACCAGGAAGGTGTTCTCGAGCGTGAACACCTTCGTGTACCGCAGGGTGATGTCGTCGACGAATCCGCGGGTCCCGGTGTCGGCGAGCTCGATCATGTCCCCGATCTCGTAGGGCTGATCGGCAAGCAGGAAGACGCCGCTGATCACGGAGCCGACGATCGGCGCGAGGATCACGCCCACGACCGCCGAGAAGACCGTCACCGACAGGGCGATGTTCCCGAGACTGAGCCCGTAGATCCGGAGTACCGTCAGGAATCCGAAGACGTAGATTGCTGCCCGGAGCCCGCCGAGCATGACCCGCGTCAGGCTGGCCCGGTCGATGTACTTGGCGACCCGCCGGCCGAGCACTCGGACCGCGAGCCGGGCGGCGATCACCGACAGGACGATGACGACGAGCGAGGCGAACAGTTCGACGGCCCACGGTCGCACCCAGTCGGGGAGCCAGGCCGGCCGGGGGACGGGACTCTCCTCCGAGATCACGGAGCCGTTGCCGGTCAGGACGGATCCGAGGAGGCGTCTCATCGGAGCCCCGATCGTCGACGCGCTCTCGAATCCGCCCGAGACGTCCATACAGTTTTGCGGAGCCCTGTCCGGTCAAAAAGCGTTGCGTCCGTCCCCGTCTCCGTCGACGGACCGTTCGGTGACCCGGACGCCCTTCTCGGTGAGATACCGCATCCGGTTGCGCGCGAACTCCTCCTCGCGGGTGCCCTGGGTCGCGAGCACGAACATCCGGGCCTGTCCGGTGGGACGCATCGTCCGGCCGGCCCGCTGGGCACCCTGTCGCCGGGAGCCGCCCAGTCCGGAGGCGACGATCGCCACCTCCGCCCCAGGAAGGTCGATCCCCTCGTCGCCGACCCGCGAGACGATGAGCGCCGGGAGCGTCCCCTCGCGGAACTGCTCGAACAGCGCCTCCCGGCGGGCGTGGGGGGTCTGGCCGCTGACGAAGGGCGCGCCGACGGCGTTGGCGATCGCTCGCCCCTGCTCGAGGTACTCGACGAAGATCAGGGCCTGTCCGTCGGTCGTCCCGAGCAGTCGGCGGGCCTCCTCGATTTTCGCCGGGTTGGTCGCCGCGAGCCGCCGGCGCTCTCTGCCCTCGCTGCCGACGTACTCGTTTCGCGCGTCGTCGTCGGTCCAGGGGAGATACCGGAGCTCGACGACCGGCTCGGCGACGTAGCCGGCCTCGAACAGCGCCTCCCAGTCGGTGCCGATCGGCGGGCCGATCAGCGTGAAGATCTCTTCCTCGTCGTCGGATTCCCGGACCGGCGTCGAGGTGAGCCCGAGCCGGTGGCTGGTCTGCAGCGAGGCCGACCGCCGGAACACCGTCGAGGGGATGTGGTGACACTCCTCGTAGACGATCAGTCCCCACCGCCGGGAGTCGAACAGCTGGCGGTGTCGGTCCATGCCGGCGGTCCGGTAGGTGGCGATGGTCACCGGCGCGACTTGCTTCTCACCCCCGTGGTACTCGCCGATCTGGTCGGCCTCGAGCGTGGTGTGTGCGAGCAGCTCCTCGCGCCACTGGGCGGCCAGTTCCCGGCCCGGAACCAGGATGAGCGTCTCGCCCCCGACCGCGGCGGCGATCGCGAGCGCGGTGACGGTCTTGCCGGAGCCCGGCGGCCCGACGAGCACCCCGGACCCGGTCTCGAGAAATCCGTCGAGCCAGGCCTGCTGGTAGGGGCGCAACTCGAGGCCGAGCTCGAAGTCGAGCTCGTCGCCGGCCTCGAGATCGCGCTCGTCCCGGACGGGGTAGCCAGCCTCGTACAGCAGGCGCTTGAGCTCGGCGACCCGGCCCTCGGCGACCCAGCTTTCGGTCTCCGAGATCGGCGCCCGGAGCTGGTCGTCGAGGGTCTGGCGGGCGACGTTGCCCATCGCGTCGGCGGAGGCGGCGGCGAGGACGGTGTAGCCGTCCTCGTGGGTGTACAGCCGGAACTGGCGGGCCCGGTCGTACTGGCTCTCGATCCAGGTTTCGAGCCCGGGATACCGGCCAGGGAGCACCCCCCGAACCGTCCCGAGAAGCTCTTCGAGGCTGTCGTAGGGGGCCTGCCAGATGTCCTCCGGGCGGATCTCGTAGCGGTAGGCCCCCTCGCCGGTGGTGTGGGCGAGCCGCGCGAACTGCGAGAGCCGGGCCCGGGTGAACTGCGCGGGCTGGTCGAGGACGATCTCGTGGCGGTCGGGAAAGACGATCACCCGCTCGCGGTCGACCAGCCGGGTCCAGTCGGTGGGATACCAGACCGCGTCGCCGTGCACCGGGAGCCGGTCGGCCTCGCCGGCGGCCGCCAGCCCCTCCAGTTCCTCGACGGCCGCGGCCTGGCTGATCCCCCGGGCCCGCGCGTACCGCGCCGGAGAGGCAACCGGCCGGTCGAGGGTCTCGAGCGCGTCGTAAAACGCCTCCGGGTCAGCCGGCTCCTCCCCCTCGGCCCCCGATTCGCCTTCGGAGTCGCGTGCCCGCGAGTCGGCTGTCGGCTCCGCTCGCTCTCCCCTGCCCTGCTCGGTCTCGGGCTCGCCGGGGCGTGGCTCGTCTGTCACTACTCCGGGTAGGGCGCGATCGGACAAACCGGTTGTGGCTCAGCCGGACCACCCACGCTTTTGCCTCGACCCGACGTACCGACCCTTGATGGCCGGCTACGAGGACGTCTGCGTGCTCGTCCCTACCTACAACGAGGCAGCGACGATCGCCGACGTCGTCGAGCGGTGTCGCAAGCAGGGTTTCGAGAACGTGCTCGTGATCGACGGGGGGTCGACCGACGGCACTCCCGACCTCGCCCGCGAGGCCGGCGCCCGCGTCCGTGAGCAGTCGGGCAGCGGGAAAGGACAGGCTGTCCGGGAGGGCGTCGCCGCCGCCGACCGGCCGTACGTGCTCATGCTCGACGGCGACGCCACCTACCGCCCCGAGCAGGCCGACCGGCTGCTCGAGCCGCTGTTTGCCGGGCGCGCCGAGCACGTGATCGGCGATCGGTTCGCCGACATGCAGCCCGGCGCGATGACCCGACTCAACCGGATCGGCAACCGACTGATCAACCGATCGTTTCGCGCGATCCACGGCCGGGACCTCGGCGATATCCTCTCGGGGTACCGCGCGTTTAGCGTCCGGTCGTTCGAGCGGCTGTCGCTGGGCGCGGAGGGGTTCGGAATCGAGACCGAGATGGCAGTCGAGTGTGTCCGTCGGGGCGTCGAGACGACGGTGGTACCGATCACCTACGAGCCCCGGCCCGCGGCCTCCGAGACCAACCTCCGACCGATCCGGGACGGCGCGAACATCATCATGCGGCTCTACCAGATGACCCGGGCGACCAACCCACTCTTTTATTTCGGGAGCGTCGGCGCGGTCAGCGGGCTCGCCGGGGTCGGGCTGGCCGGTTACGTCGCCTACGAGTGGTTCGCTCGCGGGATCGCACACAACGTGCTTGCGCTGGCGGCCGGGGTCGCCGTTCTGTTTGCCCTCCAGCTGATCATGTTCGGCGTGCTCTCGGATCTGATCGTGACGGCGAACCGCGAACAGAACCGCAAGCTCGAACGGATCGCGCGGGCGGTCGAGACCGACGGGGACGACGGTTCGCGGGCGTCGGACTCGGAGACGGACCGGTCTGCGGCCTCGGCACACCCGGCGCGGACGACCGACGACGCCGCCGAGGACTGATCTAAAACGGAAGTAACGCCCGGATCCGCCCGAGCAGCCCCCCCGAGACGCCCTGGCGTTTCTGTTCGAAGATCGGCGAGAGCGCCCGCTGGAGTTCGGTTTCGGAGTCGAACTCGGTTTGCTCGGCCGCGGCGATCACCTCGCCGAGGCGGATCTCGTTGCCCGCCGGATCGACCGGCACCCGGACGTCGCCGTATCTGGATTCGAGTTCCGCGGCGGTCACCGGGAAGGAGACGTCCATCCGCTTGATCTCCGCGTCGAGCGCCGCGATGCCGAACTCGGTCGTGTCGGGGTCGTCGTCGATGTCGTTCGACGGCGGCCGAACGCCCATATCCGGACGCACGCGGGCCGAAATAAAAACGCTGTGGATGCCCCCGTCCGCGTCAGCTCTCTGCGGCCCGCGAGCGCACCGCCGCCGCCAGCTCGTCCCAGAAGTCCGCGCGGTACTTTCCGTCGTCGATCGTTGGTCTGGCGTTCGTCTCGCTGACCACCGCTCGCCCGTCGCTCACCAGGAGATCGACGCCGAGCCAGTCGATTCCCAACGCCCGGGCGGCCCGCTCGGCGAGCGCTCGCTCTCGATCCGAGAGTGCGACGCGCCGGGCCGTCCCGCCCCGGTGGACGTTGTGCACCCAGCCGTCGGTTCGGCGCTCGACGGCGCCGACGACGGATCCGTCGAGGACGGTCACGCGGTAGTCCCGGGCGTCGGGCAGATACTCTTGAACGAGAAAGGACCGGTCGCCAGTCGCGCGGTAGTCGTGGACCAGGTCCAGGTAATCACAGACCCCCAGAAACGAGTCCACATCGGCGACCTTGGTCACGCCGATCCCGCGGGTGGTGGCGTTTGGCTTGATCACCGCCGGCGAGCCGACCCGCTCGTAGGTCGCCCGGAGCGTCGCCTCGTCTGCAGGATCCGAGACCACGACCGTCTCGGGCACGGGGACGCCCGCCCGAGAGAGTCGGGCGATCGTCTCGCCTTTCTGGCGGGATCTGAGCACGGCCTCGCGGTCGTTCACCCACGGGACCGCGAGCAGGGCGTCTGCGACCCCGCCCTCGGCGAGACGCGGCGGATAGACGAACCCGACGTCGATCGACGGAAACGGAGCCTCACCGATCGGGACCGACCGCTCTGCCGTCTCGATCGAAACGACCTCGATGTCCCGGGCCGCGAGCGGGTCACGCATCCGCTCGAAGGACTCGGCCCGCGTCGCGACCCCCAGGCGGAGCATACTCGACCGTCGGCCGGCGAGAGTAAAGCCGTGGCGGTGCCCATCAGATTGGTTCGGAATAACGGATACGGCGGCCGGCTCAGGCGATCAGCAGCTGCTCGCCGCGCTCGACGTCGATCCGGCAGGGCGGGGTGATCTTGTTGTAGGCCCGACGGTAGGCCTCCTTGACGGCCTCGGCCTGCTCGACCTCACAGTAGGCGGTGAACAGCCGCTCGCCAGCCTGGACCCGGGCGGCGGTGCCGACGATCTTGCCGAACGACTGGCGCATCCCGTCGGACACTCGGTCGGCACCCGCGCCGGTCGCCTGCTTGTTCTCCCGAAGCACCTGGTGGGGGAACTTCCGGAGGAGCATCGCGTAGTTGTTTTCGCCGAGTTCCTTGATCAGGTGGCGGTTGGCCGACAGCCGGGCCGACTCGAGCGAGCCGTGACGCAGCTGGACGGTCTCCTCGACGACCAGCGAGATCTGGACCGGGTACTCGTCGAGGTCGGTCTGCTTGTCGCCCATCCTGTGCTGTGCGATCTTCGAGCCGGGAATGCCCGTGATGTACTCGCGCCTGGTGTAGGCGGGCTTGTCGATGTCCCGGTACATCGAGGCGGGTTTCTCAGACATTGATCTTCTTACAGACAGGTGGCAAACGCGGCGCATAAAGCCTTCGAAGCGGCCGCTCGGGCGCCACTGCGGTCGAACCGCTGGGATACCGCTCGTTTATGTACTCTCGGGCCCTACACGTGGGTATGAACATGCTCGTCGACGGCGAGTGGCGAACAGACGCCTACGAAACGACAAACGAGGACGGGGAGTTCGAGCGCCAGTCCACGACCTTCCGGTCCGAGATCCGGGACGACCCCGAGGCGGAGTTTCCCGCCGAGGCCGGCCGGTATCACCTGTACGTGTCGTACGCTTGCCCGTGGGCCCACCGGACGCTCCTGGTCCGATCGCTGAAGGGCCTCGAGGACGCGATCTCGGTCAGCGTCGTCGACCCGTTCCGCGACGAGGGCGGCTGGCAGTTCACCCCTGAAAAGGCCGGCTGTACCGTCGATCACGTCCACGACAGCGACTACCTCCGGGAACTGTACCAGATGGCCGACCCGTCGGCGACCTGCCGGGTGACGGTGCCGGTGCTCTGGGACACCGAGCGAGACACGATCGTCAACAACGAGTCCGCGGAGATCATCCGGATGCTCGACACCGAGATGGACCGGTTCGGGACCCGCGACGTGACGCTGTACCCCGAGGACCGCCGCGACCGGATCGACGAGATAACCGAGGCGATCTACGAGCCGATTAACAACGGCGTCTACAGGGCCGGGTTCGCGAAGTCTCAGGCGGCCTACGACGCGGCCGTCGCGGAGCTGTTCGACGCACTCGACCGGTGGGACGCGGCGCTCGCAAACCAGCGGTACCTGGCGGGCGATCAGCTCACGATCGCGGACATCTGTATGTTCACGACGCTCGTGCGCTTCGATCAGGTCTATCACACCCACTTCATGTGCAACAAGCGATACATCCACCAGTACGACAGCCTCTGGCCGTACCTGCGTGACCTGTACCAGACGCCCGGCGTCGCGGAGACGGTCCAGATGGATCAGATCAAGGAACACTACTACACTACCCATCCCGACGTGACCCCCTCCCGGATCGTCGCGGCCGGGCCCAACCTCGACTTCGAGGCCGAGCACGACCGTGACCGGCTGGCCGGCGAGCCGCCCGCGGCGTTGCTCGCATAGGGGTTCCCGACCCGGAGACGAGCTCCCGTCACCCGGTATTGCTGCTCGAGTACGGCGATATTAAGACTCGCGACGGCGTCGAAGCGGTTGTCCTCGTCGGTTTTCCGGGGCCATCGGCGCCGGCGACCGTCGGCAGTGACGGAGTCGCCGGCGTATCGCCGGCAGAAGCCGACCAGATCGACGAGACGGCCGTGACCGCGCGCCTCGACCCGGGGCGTCGTTCCCGCAGGCGGTCGTCCCCGAGTCCACCCTCTCCGCTCAGGGGAGACCGCCGAGGGCTCGATCGGTGTCGAGTTGATCGGGGACGGACCCGTCTCGGTCGAGATCTCCCCAGCAGTGACGCCGCCGACGGCCCGACGGCTGTCCGGGGCCTGACCTCAATGACATCGGCGGCTTCGGTCCCCGAACGGCCCGTCGTGGAGCTGTTGTGCCGGCGGGGAGGTCACTCCCGTGGAACGACGACCGTGACCGTACAGCCGTCGTCGCCCTCGACGGTGATCGTCCCGCCGGAGAACTGCACCAGCCAGTACACGTACCAGAGCCCGAGTCCCTCGGCGTGCGTGAGCGGATCGATCTCGATCTCGCCGGTGAGGACCGCCCGCTCGGCCTCGGACAACGCGGCCCCGGACTCGACGACGATCCGTCCGACGTCGTCGTCGCCCGCGACGGTAACGGATACGTCCGGATTCGCGCCGTCGCGGGCCAGCAACGTCGAGAGAAGCTCGACAACCGCGTCTCCGACCGTCGGGACAGCCGTCACCAGCAGGGCCAGCGGCGTCTCGACGGTAACAGTCGCCTCCGGAGAGTCAGCCTCGACGGTCTCTGCGGCATCGGTGACGACATCGACCAGGTTTAGCTTCGTCCGGTCGGGCTCGCGCTGTACGAGGTCGTTGATCTCGCGTGCGAGTTCTGCGGTTTCGGCCAGCTCGTCCGCCGCAGTCATGATCTGTTCGCGAGACGGCTCGGTCTGTGTCGCGTCCTTGCCGAGCAGCTCCGCGTGTCCGCGGATCGTGGTCAGCTTGTTCCGGATGTTGTGTCGGAGAAAGCGGTTGGTGACCTCGAGCTGTCGTTCGCGCTGTTCCAGCGGGGTAATGTCTCGGCCCTCGGGGATCAGCAGTTCGACGGCCCCGTCTTCGTCGTGTACCGGCCGAACGGAAAAGTCGATTATCGCCTCCCGGTTGGCTCCCTGCACCCGGAGCTGCTCGCGGAAGAACTCGCCTGCGCTGGCCTGGTCGACGGCGGTCCGTGCGACCTCGCGGGCGTGCTCGTCGATCTGGAAGAAATCGGCCTCCCAGAGCTTGTTCCCGACCAGCTGGTCGCGGTCGAGATCGCCGAACTCGAGTGCGGCCCTGTTGGCTTCGAGGATCGTCCCGTCGGGGGCCATGAGCCCCGTGAACTGGTAGGTGTTCTCGAAGACCGCCTCGAACCGGCGCTGGCGCTCCCTGCGCGCGGAGATGTCCCGGCCGATCCCGGTGACGCCCCGAAGCTCGCCGTCGGCGTCGGCAAGCGGCGCGCCGGTAAACTCGAAGGGGATCCGCTCGCCGCCCTTGGCCTCGAAGGCCGACTCGACGGTGACCGACTCCCCGTGTTCGAGAATCCGCTGGAAGCTCGTCGCGATCGTCTCGATCTCGTCGGTCGGCACGAAATCCGTCACGTACATCCCGTCGATCTCGGATTCGCCGTAGCCCGTGACGGCCTCAAGCTGCTCGTTCCACCGGATCAGAAAGCCGTCGGTGTCGAACGCATAGAGCGCGTCCGGCAACGCGTCGAAGACGCTCGTGACGAACCGTCGCTGCTCCTCAAGACGGCGCTGGCGCCGTTTGCGCTCGGTAACGTCCCTGCTGAACCCGCCGAGCATCCTGATCTCGCCGTCCTCGCCGCGGATCGGCGCTCCCCGGATCCGCAGCCATCGCTGCTCGCTTTCCTCGGGCTGGACGCGGATCTCGATCTCGACGGTCTCGCCGGCGGCGAGCCGTTCCACCCCGCGCTCGACTGTGGGTCTGTCCTCGGGGTGGACGGCCCCGAGAAAGGCCGTCGGATCCCGGCGGAGCCGATCGGTCGAGTGTCCCCAGATGTCTTCGTACGTCTCGTTGACAAAGAGCAGCTGCTCCCAGTCCGGCGAGAACAGCCAGAGTGCGTCGTCGATTTCGTCGGTCAGCTTCTCGATTGGGCTCGTTCGCGTCCCGCCGCCGGACCGTTCGCTCCCGGGACCCGAGGACTCTCCGACGAGCACGGCCCGAAGCCGCCGCGCAACGGCCTCGGCGCCTCGCGCGTCCGTGCCAACGACGCCACCGTCCGCTCCGCTTTCGTCGGTCCGCGGCACCGAAACGTACTCGGAAACATCGGCCGAGACGGCGGCACTCGCGGTGGTCTCGTCGCCGTCGTAGACCGCGAGCACGACCGGCAGTCCGGCCGCCCCGTGGCGCTCGTGGATCCGTTCGGTCAGCTCGATTCCGGTGCCGTCAGCCAGCTCCTGTGCGGTCACGACCGCGTCGTAGACCGACGGTTCCGCGTCGCCAGCTTGTTCGAAGCGCTCAAGCGCGGCGGTCTGGCTCTCGACGGCGTCGACGGCGAGCTCTGAACCGGACGCGGCTTCGAGCGCCGCCGGCGCCAGGGCTCGTGCCGCCGCCGTCGTCCCGCGCACCGCGAGAACGCGGTGGCTCTCGGACATACTCAGTGCACCCGAGCGTCGAGTATAATCGTTGTGACTCAGAGTCGATCAGCCGTCGAGACGACCACAGCACTCAATCGACCCGGCTGGGACGTGCGGGTATGCTCGCCTGCGGCGCTACCGGAACCGCGTTTACACACATCGTCTGTCGGTCCTGCGGATCGACGTACGAGCCGTCACTGACGGAGTTTCCGTGTCCAGACTGTGGCGGGATCCTCGACCCGCGGTACGACTACGCGACTCTCGAGTTCGCGCCAGACGACTATGCGGCCCGGGACGACGGCATGTGGAGCTACTGCGAGCTGCTGCCCGTCGACGAGGCAACGAACGTCGTCTCGATGGGCGAAGGGAACACCCCTTGGTCGATGCGCCGGGGCTGGCGGCGTAGCTCGGAATCGGCAAACTGTAGGTCAAAGACGAGGGCCGGAACCACTTTGCCCGTGGCCCCGGATGAACAGTTATGAGCATAGACGACGCCGGCGGAGACACACACGACCCGCCAGTCGGGACCGACTACCACGAACGCCCGGCCGCCCTGCTCCAGGAGCTGATCCGCTTCGAGACGGTCAACCCGCCGGGTGACGAGCGGGCCTGCATCGAGTGGATCGCCGACCTGCTCGGGGCCTACGGGATCGACAGCGAGACCTACGCGACCGACCCGGACCGGCCGAACCTGCTCGCGCGGGTACCGGGCGGGGACGCCCCGCCGCTGCTGCTGTACGGACACGTCGACGTGGTGCCGACGACCGGCCAGGAGTGGCGCCACGATCCGTTCGCGGGCGTCCGGGAGGACGGGCTCGTCTGGGGGCGAGGCGCGCTCGATATGAAAGCCGGCGTGGCAATGTACCTGGCGACGGTGCTCCGACTCGCGGCAGACGACGAGCGTCCGCCGGGAGACGTGGTCTTCATGGCCGTCAGCGACGAGGAGGGCGGCGGCGACGAGGGTCTGGGCTGGCTCGTCGAGGCCCACCCGGAGCTGTTCGCCGACATCGAGTACGCCCTCGGTGAGTTCGGCGGCTTCTCCTTCGAGTTGGGTGGGGTGGAGACGTACCCGATCCAGGTCAACGAGAAGCAGGTCTGCTGGCTGCAGGCGACGTTTCGGGGCACGAGCGGGCACGCCTCCCTGCCCACTGCCGGGACGGCGATGGGCGAGATGGCGGCGTTCGTCGCGGCCGTCGACGGAGGGCGGCTCCCGGTGCACGTCACCCCGCCGGTCGAGCGGATGCTCGACTCGCTCGCGGCGGTCGTCCCCGACGGCGACCGGTACCGGGCGCTTGTCGATCCCGACCAGACCGACGCGGCCCTCGACGCGCTGGAGTCACCCGGCGAGCGGCGGATCCTCGATGCCCTGTTGCACAACACCGCGAACGTCACCCGCGTCCGGGGCGGAGACAAGGAAAACGTCGTCCCAGAGACCGTTCGGGCCACACTCGACTGCCGGCTGGTGCCCGGGCAGGAGCCCGCCGACGTGATCGCCGAACTCGAGGCCCTGACCGGCCAGTCCCCGGAGTTCGAGATCATCCGCTTCGATCCCGGGCCGCCCGCGGCCGACATGGGGTTGTTCGATCACCTCGCGGGGACGCTCGAGAGCGCGGGCGTCCCGGTGCCGTTCGTGATGTTCGGCGGCACCGACGGCCGACACCTCGCGACCGTCGGCGTCCAGAGCTACGGGTTCACGCCGCTGCAGGTCGGGGACATTCCCTTCCTAGATCTCGTCCACAGCGGCGACGAACGAGTCCCGGTCGCGGCCGTCGAGTGGGGAACCGACCGCGTTTACGAGGCCGTCCGGACGTATCCGGGAGACACGGCGTAGTCTCCGGGGCGAGCCGGGGGCTCGATTCGAGGCCGCAGGACGCCCCTCGGGGGTGTCGCGAACGGATCGCGCCCGAACGAGGTCCCCCGCAGCCGTCGCCTGCGGGCGAAGGAATTTGTACCGGCCCCGCCAGGAGGAGGTATGCAGTACGTGACATGCGGTCGGCTGGTGCCGGGCGACGGCGCCCCGATCGACGACGCCGGATTGCTGATCGAGGACGGGCGTGTCGTCGCGGCCGGGCCCGCCGAAGACGTCGACGCCCCCGCCGAGGCCGACCGGATCGATCACGGCGACGCGACCGTCACGCCCGGACTGATCGACGCCCACCTCCACCTGCAGGGCGGGCGCTCGATGGACCCGTTCGCCTGGGTCCGCGAGTCGAGCGAGCTCGGGACCGCCCGGGCGACCGCCGACCTGCGAGCCCTGCTCGGAGCCGGGTTCACCGCGGTCCGGGACGTCGGCTCGGAGACTGGCCTCGCGTTGCGGGCTGCCGTCGACGACGGTACGATCCCCGGGCCGCGGGTGTTCACGAGCGGGCAGAGCATCTCACAGACCGGCGGCCACGGCGACGCTCATTATCTCCCCTACGGATGGGTCGAGGACGGCGACGGCGTCGCGACGCTCGCCGACGGTCCCGCGGAGTGTCGCAAGACAGCCCGCAAGCGCATCCGCGAGGGCGTCGACTGCATCAAGATCATGACCACCGGTGGCGTGCTCTCGGAGAAAGACGCCCCCGACCAGAGCCAGTTCACCGACGCCGAGATTCAGGCGTTCACCGAGGAGGCCCGCCGCGTCGGGATCCCGGTCGCGAGTCACGCCCAAGGTGCGCCAGGTGTAAAAGCCGCCCTGCGCAACGGCGTCGACACGATCGAACACGGCTTTTACCTCGACGAGGAGTGTTTCGAGCTGTTCGAGGAGACGGGGGCGACTTTCGTCCCCACGCTCGCGATCATGCACCGACTGGTCACCCGCGGCGACGAGCACGGCGTCCCCGAGTACGGCTTGGAGAAGGCCCGCGAGGCCAGCGAGGCCCACTTCGAGGCCACCCGACGGGCCTACGAGGCCGGGATTCCCATCGCTCTGGGCACCGACTTTATCGGGCCCGACCTGATCCCCCACGGCGAGAACGCCCTCGAGGCGGAGCTGTTGGTCGAGGAGATCGGCCTCACCGAGCGGGAGGCAATCGAGGCCGGCACGCGGGCCGCGGCCCGGACGGTCCCGGCCGAGGGCATCGGCGTCCTCGAGGCCGGCGCCCGGGCGGACTTCGTTGCCTTCGAGGCGGATCCGCTCGCCGATATCGAGGCGCTGTACGATCCCAACGCGGTGTACAAGAGCGGTCGCCGGGTCCGGGTCTGATCGCGGTCACTCGTCGTCCGCCAAGTCCGCGACGCGTTCGACTGCCCGCGCGAGCTCCGTGTTCGCGAGGCCGTACGCGGGCTCGCTCGTGTGTGCTCTCTCACCGGTAGCGGACGCGTCCGGCCGGGCGATCAACCCCGCCGCGTGGAGTCGCTCGCGGTGGTCCGGCCAGACCTCACGCGAGAGATCGGCGCGATCCAGCAGGTCGGTCTCCGCGAGGGGCCGATCGGCCGCGAGCAGCGCCGAGAGGACCCGCACTCGCGGCGCGTCGCCGAACACCGTGGCGAGTGGCTCCTCTGTACTGAGTCGCTCCGCAGCCGTCGAAACGGCCTCGTCGGTGAAGTCGGTCACGTCCGATCTACGGCGGCGGCGGGCTAAAGCCGTCCGGGACAAAGGGGACGGCGTTCGGCGGGTCGGGTCGACTGCGCGACGACGGAAATCGGCCGACGGGTCTCGGATATCGAAATCCTTTTTGATCGTGTCTGTCGATGTCAAGACAGGCCGCCTTAGCTCAGGCTGGGAGAGCACTCGACTGAAGATCGAGCTGTCCCTGGTTCAAATCCGGGAGGCGGCACTCTTCTCCGAATCGTTCGGTAATGACCGTACAGCGCCCGATTTCGGCACTTTAGCTACGGTCTCGCCGTCTGGATTTGAACACGCTACGAGGCGGACCCCGTCGCCGTCCGGCGTTCCATTACATTGTACGGGCTGTGGCCCCTTGAGTTCTTTCCCTATGTCGGAATGAATACCGGGGATAGAAGCTATGTAGTAGCCAATATCGGCACTTTCTGACATCCGTGTAGGTTGCTGATTGCCCGTCTAAAGAGGTTGCTGGCAGAGACGATACCTGCCCCCCGTTCCCACGCGGAGCGCGTCTTGACAGTTGTGACGGCGCTTACAGTGGAATGGAATCGACTGTGGAAGCCGGAACCGCGCCCCACCGTTTTCACCTACCCACCCATACGTCTGGCCATGACTTTCGGTACGACGTGGAACAACCTACTCGAAAACGTCGAAGAACTGCCATCGGGCGCGACTCTCATCACTCCACTGTCACGTAAGTCGTTCGGTGTCATTGACGTTCAACAGCATCGAGTCTTGATTCAGTATCGGGACGAGGATGAGACGGTTCCGCTCCAGAAAGAACAGTTCGAGACGCTGTACCAACGTGTCAGCGAGTCACTTGGCGAGTTCGACCTTGACCGTCTTCCCCCGGACGCCGAACCGTATGCCACGGTCATATCCCTACACCCGCGCTTCGAGGTGGACGACCGTGAGGGGACGCTGACAGAGAGCGACCAGTCGACAGGCTCGCCGTTGGTTGAAGCCCAAGGAGATACCGACGACGGCGAGGAAGAGCGTGAAGAGCCGGATGTGGACGTGTATGCGGACGCGTTACTCCTGATTGACGCCCTCGAACGCCACGACTTGACCACGCTCGAAGACACGGAGACACCGGCGCTGGTCAACCTCTATACTCTGCTGTCGGACGTACAGCGCAACGCCAACGACCTTCGCCAAGACGTGCGGGCTGTCCTTCTCGACCGACTTCACCACGACCAGCCGGTGTCCGGCCAGTTTGGTTCAGTCCAACGGACGAGCCGTCGCAACCGGTCGCTGAAAGACGACGAGATAGTCCTGAACGCTTTCGAGGCCGCCGGTATCGACCGTGAACGGCTAACCACCGTGGACTCCAGCAAGGTGGATGAAGCGCTTGACGTGACCGAGATTTCCGAAACCGACGTGTACGAAGTCGAACAGTCGGAGTACGTCAGAAAGGCCGACGTTGACGAGGAAGAGAAGGAAACTCGATTACAAGGACTCAAAGACCAGCTTGCGGCGACCGAAGGCGAGGAAGCCGAGGAACTCCGCGAGGAAATCGAAGAACTCGAAGACCGGATTGCCGAGCTAACGGAGTTCCAAAGTGGAAGGTCGTTCCACGAATCTTCGTCTGGCGGGTAGTCGTAGCGACCGATTCGTCTGTACTGCTCGATTAACCAACATAGCCAGTGTCATCCGCGTCTGTGTTGGTTAACGGATTCTTCGTTTTGTTCAGGTGTGCATCGCTGGTTTCCGGATATATACCAGTTGAGGCACAACGACCGGACATGACGAGTAAAGATGAGATTTGGCAGTCGTGGACTGACCGATATATTGACACCGACGACCCAACCCACCTTTTTCAGACTGATGAATCGCTCACGGTCCAATACAAGCGCTACGGTAAGGGCGACAGACGAATCTTGAAGCGAAGTGGGGGGATGGAAACCCTCGTTCGAGAGGAAGGGCGAAAAGTCGTTGAAGACTGGTCTACCTCTGACGACACCTACGATGGACTCATCTATCTGATGTACTGGTTGGAAGATGGGGATGTTCTCCCTCTCTATGTCGGGAAGGCAGGCAAGTACGGACGTGATGGTGAGGGACTAAGCGCCAACCTATAGGGGCTTCGAGGAACGAGTACTGGGAAGTTTGCTCGGTGGGGCGACGGGCACTACTATCACATCGGAAATTTGAGCGCTATCGTCTTCGACCACGATAAGAACCAGAAGCAGAAGTACGCCAAGTGGGCTGACAGACTCTTTGAGAATGGCAGGCAACTCCGCCGACAGACCTACTTTCGGGCGAAGGCGTGGCGACGAGAGGATGTCGGACTCTACCACGACTTTGAAGTACCGCTTGAACAACTCGAATATCAGATTATCGGGTTAGTCTCTGACCTATACCCCGAACAAGTACTGAATGACGAGGGGGGGTGACTGACCGCTCGTTTCACGAATCGTCGGCTGGCGCGTAGCTTCAATCCACAGTTCGATAATACCCCTATCAGAAAATCCGGGGCTTCCGTCTTACTCGTCGGTGGTGTCGATACCCAGCGTTTTATTCAACCCACAGAAGCAAGTCGTCACGTTGAAGCCGAGTCCAAGAACGCCGACGGTGGCCAGTAACACGGCTTTCCGTTTCCACGACCGAAGCGAACGGACGGCGATGGAAGCTACGGCGACAGTGGGTGGTGCGCGGACGCGACGACCACGGTCAATCGTGGCCACCGACCCTTTTCGGGTTCAGTGTCCAGAGATAAGAGCTACCGCTATGAACGATACCAACTGGGATTCCACCGTTTCAGAATAGCAGTCATAGCCGTTGCAAAGACAATACTCACGAGGAAAGCGATAGCTGTGTTCGTCCACTGTTGGATTCCGGTCATACCAGTCCGATACCAAGCGAACACGGCGACAGTGATGCCGATAATTACGATACTCGCAGTCTCGTCTGTGGAAAACCCGGTCATCGTTCCTGCCCCCTGTATGAAGATACACGGCTATACAGTGTCCACCCGATTGCCGAGACCGCGACGAGAAGGCCGATTACCGTCGGGACAGTGGTTTCAGAGCCGTTGAAAGACCACCCAAAAAACAGGTAGCCGACGATGGCAACCAGTGCAACAGTAGCACCGACGGCCCTAACCGCCGCTGAATCCGAGCGACCTGCGCCGGGCATATGTGTGTCTAACATCCCGACAGACTGTTAATTCCGGGGGCGAGTTGTGAATCCTGAAACTGTCCCACGCGCTTCTTTATACACGCTTCTTACGCGCTTTCCATGCCCGAGTCCCCGTCTCTCCGTAATCGACTGCGTGCTGACCTGACAGACGACCAGTGGGTGACGGTAACAGCGATCGGACTGGCCAGATCGCGTTCGAGTTGCGTTTCGACTTTCGGGCTACGCCAATCGACATCGAGCTGTTCGTGCTGCCAGTGACGACCGTCCTTCCCGTTCCACACGTCATATACCGTCACTTCCGGAAGGACGACGACACCGAAGAGCACAGCAAAATAGTACAACAACTCCGTCGCTCGTGCCCATGACCCCGTCGCAGTCCGCGAGACATCTACCGGGAACTGAATGACCTGTGCCGGAGCTCCGGTATCGATACTGCGCTCAACGAATCCGTGGTCGTTGCTGAACAGAATCGCCTGCTTCTGGCTCTCCTCGTTGAACCTGCGATAGCTGTCGATAAGCGAACTGTTGCTCGTCTCGGATTCCCCCGAGCGTACACCCACACTCCGGGCATTATTGGCTGGTATAGGATGGTTCAATCCAAGCGGCCAAGCGTTCAGCTTGACGGTCGGTGAGTGCCAGAGAGCAGTAGCCGCGGTCGACATCGCTACAGTTTGAGGTTGAGACAGCGCGTGGGCCCGGGTTGTACTGCTGTTAGTTGGGCCAAGCACTGACCAGCAGGCACGAACGATAGCAAATGCTTTCATCTGGTGCGTATAAATTGACTGTATGAAACTCGCATATGCTAAGACGATCGGTAAGGCGAAAGTCAAAGGCGAGCGAATTGCCTCAAACACTGAGGTTAGGGGGCTCGCCATCTTCGCAGCCACAGACGGCGACCTCAGTTCGTCGTTTGAATCTTTCCTGCAGAGTCTCGATATTCCCGTCTTTGGGGGTCTCTTTCCGGAGCTCATCTACCGGGGAAATAAACTGGAGAGCGGTGCCGTGATCTGTGGACTAACGACGACACCAGACGTGACGACTGTTCCCGAACTGAGCAACCCGGAGCAGGAGTATACGGCACACCTCGATCCGGACCTCCCGGGTGATGGATACGAGACGGCGTTTGTTTTCGTGGACGCGTACGCGACAGAAATTGAGCGATTCGTCGAATCGCTGTTCCGGACATACGGCGTTGAATTCAATTACGTCGGCGGTGGTGCTGGAACACTGGACACGGAGCAACAGCCGTGTCTGTTCACAGGTAACGGCATCGTCGAGGGTGGTGCCGTCGTGGCAGCAATTGAACCCGAATTGCAACTGGGGGTCAAACATGGCTGGAAGGAAATTGCCGGCCCGTTCAGGGTAACTGATGCCGAGAAGAGGACACTACATGCTCTCGACGGAACACCCGCCTTTTCGATCTATAAGGAGATTGTCGGTCAGCATGCCCCGGTGGAACCAACAGAAAAAAACTTCTTCGAGATTGCCAAGGGATATCCGTTTGGGATCGCCCGGATAGAGGGCGAGCAAATCGTCCGTGACCCGTTTGAAGTGACCGACGAGGGCGGGCTCAGCTGTTTTGGGGACGTCCCCGAGGGAGAGTTCGTGCATATCCTCAACGGTCAGCCGGAGTCGTTGATTGACGCGGCACGGCAAGCAAGAGAACAGACTGAAACAAGCAGATCCGATAATCGAGTGCTGTTCTTTTTTGACTGCATCTCGCGGGTGCTATACTTAGAGGATGAGTTTGAGCGGGAACTCGAGAGTGTCAGAACGGATGAGATACCGGCAGTAGGAGCACTAACCATCGGCGAAATCGCAAATGACGGGACTGGGCACTTAGATTATTACAACAAGACGGCTGTCGTCGGTGCGGTTGACCGAATATGAGTTCGAGACAACAGCGGATACAGACACTGTACGAGATTTCGCTTGCGATCAGGTCTCGGGAAACACTCAACGAGACAGCAGACAGCGCACTCGCAGCGTACCTCCAGAAGTTGAACTGCTCGGTCGGTGCCGTGTTCAGGATCACTGACACGCCCGATAGCATAGAGGTGTCATTGGTCGCCGCAATCCCAGTCAACCCAGAGCGAACCGAGCTGTTTCTTAGGGCCAGCGACCGGCTCAAAGAGCTCGTCAAAAAAAGCGAAACCCGCTCACCTCCTGCAGGCGGCGACGGCCAGGTTCACCAGAGAAAACGCCGCTCGGAAACGGCTCAAGAACCCGGCGTCACGCACACGCTCACGGAATCATTGCCACTCGTTGAGCAAGTCGACGATAGCGGAGAGTACCATCTGTTAGAACTTCCGGGATTCGGAGCACTCCTGCTGGGAAAGCGTGGCGGAACGATCGATGACGAGACGGTATCATCGCTAACCCCGGTTAACGAGAAACTGGCACAGGTTTGTCGGTCGAACCTGACAGAACGGCAGCTCCGTGAACAGCGGGATCGGTTTGAGGCGCTTTTTGATGCGATTCCAGAGCCGGTTGTCAACGTCGTCATCGAGGACGGAACTGAACGTATTGTCCGTGCCAACACGGCGTTTAGTGAAACCTTCACTGGGGGGGATACGTCCGTTCGGGGGCAGGATCTGAACGAACTTGTCCGATCGGACGGGCAATCTGATAATACCGAGTCTCTTGTCGAGGCACTCGACCAGGACGAGCCACTTGAGAGTGAACTCCAGCGCGAAACCGTCACTGGAGACAAGCACTTTCTGTTCAGTGGCGTTCCTGTCTCAGCCAGCGAACAGATGGAATACTTTGGAGTGTACGTTGATATTACCGCTCAAAAGGAACGCGAACAGACGCTCGAGAAACTGTACGACGCGGGACAGAGCCTGCTTAAGAAGACATCACGAAAGCAAGTCTGTACGCACGCGGTCGAGACGGTTGAGTCGGTGCTTGAGTACTCGACGGTTGGGATCCACTTGTACCAGAGAGACTCGGAAGCACTTGTGCCGATTGCGGTCAGCGAGCGAGCACAAGAACGGTTGGACGATGGGCCAGCGGGGTACACTGACAGAGAAAGCATCGTGTGGGAGACCTACGAGAACCGAGAACTCACGCGAATCGACGATACGCGACAGTTTGATGGAAGGCTTCCGAACGCCGAGACTGATGCGCGGAGTGCTGTTGTTCTGCCGATCGGGGTACACGGAGTGTTGATCGCGTCTGGGTTCAAACCAAATATGTTTGAAGACCAAGACATATTCTTTCTTCAGCTTCTGACACAACTGGCCGAGATCGCACTCGATCAGACGGTCAACGAGGAGGGGTTGAGAGCCGTCCAAGAGGCGATGAGAAATGCACTGGAGGCCGACACACACGAGCAGATGGCCGAGCGGGTGCTCGAAAGGATCCCTGACGCTCTGGACCTCCCGGTCGCTGGAATCTGGAAGTACCAGCCGACAAGCCAGCAACTCCACCCGATCGATCAGACAGAGCAAGCAACCGAACTTGTGGGCGATCAGCCAGTCTTCTCAAAGGGTAGTAGTATCGCGTGGAAAACGTTCACCGAGGACACGATCACCGTTGTCCCGGACGTGTCGGAATTGGACGATACACATAATCCTGAAACACCGGTTAGGGGAGAAATCACCGCTCCGATTGGGGACTTCGGTATCCTTACAGCTGGATCAAAGTATAAAAATAGTTTCACAGAACTCGATGCGGAGATTCTCGAGGTTCTTACAACGAATCTCGAAGCAATTGCTGAAGTAATTGACAGTCGACAGGATATCGACTTGCTCGATCAAGTCATTGCCCGGGTTCTACGACACAACGTGCGGAACAAGCTCACGCCGATTATCGGGTACGCAAACACGATCGTCGAGAACGCAGACGAGCCCATCTCGAAGCACGCACAACAGATCGTCGACAACGGTCAAGAAATCGGACAGATAGCAGAACACGCCCGCGAAATGCGAGAGGTCGTACAGAATAGGACTAAGACAACGACCGTTCTCCTGGGGACAGCGGTTCGGACAGCCGCGGCGTCTGTCGACGAAGAGTTCCCTGATGGGGAGTTGATCGTATGCGTTGGAGAGACACCGACAGTAACCGCTCACCCCGATCTTGAGACTGCAATCAGCCATCTGATCCGGAACGGATTCGAACACAACGACGCCGACATTCCCCGTGTTGAGGTGGTCGTCGAACAGCGGCCTGAGGGCCCCACAGTCGAAGTTACCGACAACGGCCCCGGTATCGATCCATATGAACTCGAAATTCTCGACACACACGGCGAGTCCGCGTTAGAACACGGCAGTGGCGTCGGTCTCTGGATTGTTGATCGAGTGCTCGAATACTCAGAGGCAGTGATTGAGTTTGAGACTACCGTCACCGGCACGACAGCTAAGATCACGTTCCCTTCATATCCAGACGCCGAGACTGATAGCTGAACAGTGGTGGAGACATTGGTGGGTGACGGCAAGCCACGCGGCAAGCTGTGTCGCTAATAGCTGAACAGTGGTGGAGACATTGACCGCCTCGCACGCATAGAGGAGCGGGATTCCCCGCTGGAGAATTCACGATTGTGTGTTTCCTCGGCTCACGTACGCTCTCCTGCGGGGCGTTCGACGGTGGCTGCTCGGGTACGACTCCAGACGTGCGTTCCAGCGCGTCCAGCCCGGCCAGACGGGGCTCCCTACCTGGATCCACAGCCTCACGTCTGGCGTTCTGCGATAATCGAAACGCGCGCCGGCCACAGAAACTTTCGCTTGGGCCGATGTTACTCGTCCGAACGTCGGAGACTCGTCTTTTTATATAGATTCTGTTCGTTGTCTGGGTGTGAGTTGCACTCGATCATGACTGGGATTCTCGCTTGGCCCGTACTGATCGTCCTGGGCGCGGGCGCCGGAACGGTGTTTCTCATCCGGTATCTCTTGGATTACCGCGGGAAGCCCGGTGCGAACTGGTTTATCATCGCACTCGTTGGACAGGCAGTTTTCTGTTTCGCGTACGGTATCGGGCTGCTCGTGTTCGATCCCGCAGTTCGCTACTGGCTTGAGATCGTCGCACTCGTCGGTGCCTTTTGGATCAGCGTGCCGTTTCTCGGCTTCGCACTCGGATACACCGGACGGGGCAAACTGCTCAGGTCGTGGGTGTTCCGGGGATGGCTCGTGCTCCCGGTGGTGTCGACGCTACTGGTGCTGCTGAACTCGTGGCACGGCCTGTTTTTTACCAACTTCGAAGTCACGCCGAGATTCGGCGTCGCGACGGTCAGCTATAGTTTCGAATCGATCGCGCTGGCCGGTCTGCTCGGTGCAGGCATCGTCGCCGGCGTCGCCGTCGTGTTGCTGTTTGATACCGTCTTTAGCTACGGACCACTGTACCGCAGCGAGGCGTTCGCCGTTGCACTCAGCCCCGTCCCGCCGATAGTCGGCCTCTTTCCCTGGCTTCTCGGGTTTGGACCGGCCCCGGAGCTCAATACGTTTGCGCTCGGGATATTGCCCCACGTCCTCCTCGATACGTACGCGTTCGCACGCAGCGGGATGTTCGATTTCTATCCCGCGACGAACCGCGCAGCCGAACAGTCCACCATCGATCATCTCAACAGCCCGGTCCTCGTCCTCGAAGAGAAAGGACGGATCGTCGACCTGAACGACGCTGCCGAAGCCGTACTCGGTCTCCGGCGGGAGGCCGTCGTTACACGACCGGTCAGCGAGGTGTTCGAGGAGCGGTTCGGTGTTGGCGAGACAGTCGATCTGATGGAGACCCCCCAGCTCTCCCTCCGGCGGGATCGCGAGCGGATCGAGTTTCGCGTCGAGTCCTCGCCACTGATCGACTCCAGCGGCGATCACGTCGGCCACACGCTGCTCTTTCAGGACGGAACCGACGCGATTTGACGGGAAGAGCGGCTCTCTGTCCTCAACCGTGTGCTTCGGCACAACCTCCGGAACGACCTGTCGGTTGTCATGGGCTACGTGGACACGTCCCAGCGACGAACCGAGGACCCGGAGATTGAGGAGTTGCTCGGCAGCGCGCAACCGAAAGCTAACGATCTCGTCGACGCCGGCGACACCGCCAGGAAGATCGAAAACACAATCCCTTCGGGGACACTCTCCCCGATGTCGATCGATTTCGACTCCTTTCTCGCCACACTCGTCGGCGAGTTCGAGAAGAGCCATCCCCGCGCTTCCGTCTCTACTCAGTGCGAGGTTCAATCCGTCGAGACGGACGCAGACATCCTCAATTCGGTGCTCTCCGAGCTAATCGAAAACGCGATCGTACACAACGGCGCGACCGACCCAGTCGTACGCGTTGAGGTCACACGACAAGACGAGGATATCGTGTGTACCGTGTCCGACGATGGGCCGGGTATCCCCGACTACAAGATCTCGGCAGTCCAGACTGCCGAGGAGTCGGCTCTCGAACACGGGAGCGGGCTCGGACTCTGGCTGGTCAACTGGGGGGTGATGCGTCTCGGAGGAACGGTCGCGTTTGCCAACACCGCCCAGGGCACGACGGTGACGGTGACTATCCCGTTGATGACCTCCTCTACATAGTTAATTCGCAGTTCGGAACGAGCCAATCGCAACTGGACAGGATCTTGAACCGTTGAAAAATATTATACGTATCTAAGATATCCCATCAGCCCCGAAAATAGGACCACAACGGCTGCAGTCCCGTATAGTTGAAACACATACTGCCGTCGGTATCTGCTGAGAAGACTCGACAGCGAGGCTGATACGACGACTGGCTGGATTGACTCAGCTGGTTCAAAAGCAATACCGTCTCGTGTCTTTTTTCCGACGGCTGTTATTTCATCACCATCCTGAAGCGTAAGTTCCCTGTACCGAACTGTTCCCGAAGGGGTCAGCAGTTTCTCAAGAACTGTTCCTAATGTATCATAGGACTCCCGGGTTTCTCTGTCAAATCCGATCTCCCTATTATGTGATTGGTATCTGTCCGGGAGTTCGTCCGTGGGTCTGAACCGCCGTTCGAAACTCGCCCCATGAAGTTCTTTTCTAACGAAAGCCAGCCCGGATGTTGCGTCGGGAAACAGTGTTGACTGTACCATCTGCGCAGTGGTAGTTGTGTTTCTGCGCTGTGAGATGTTCGTGACTGGAACGCGACCGCTGTCAGCGGTAATTACCAGTTCATTCCCGGTTATGCCAGACCCTCGTGGGACCCACTGTGTCCCATTACTCCGGTTCAGGCTGGCCGTATCCCACAGTGCGAGCGCGCAATTTTGCGAGCGATATGGCGACGCAACAGTTCCTGACCGGCTACTGACTGTTCCGGATATGACGACACCCTCCCCTGTGACGGCATCGCTCAGCCCGGCGGGGATTCCGGACAGCTCCTGGTATCGTTGTCTCTTTTTGAACCCGCTGTAGATAATCGGGGTTACGACGAGCAACAGGACGATACCAAACAGAATTCCGACCGCAAGACCCTCACCGAGACTACCTGAACTCTTCATAATATTGGGTTTATCTTACTGGTAATATGTTTGGAAGACAGTTAGAGACGCCATCTGAGCTCAGTGTAGAGCGTTACCAACACACCAACGATGCCCGAAAGTGTGATGATAGCGATCGGGTCCGTGGATCCGCCAACGCTGATAAGCAAAAGTGCAAACGGGAGCCCACCGGCGAGTATCCTCACAAGAACTCCGATTATTTTGAACTGCAGCGACCCTGTGAGATTAGTCATCGTGTTCAGATCAGCTGCGGAATGACACGGAGTAGTATAAATCCACCAATGATTGCGACAGCAGTCCAGAAAACGAACTGCTTTGCTTGATCTTTCTGTTTCGGACTGAGTTCGTCTGTCATCTATTTTAGTGTTCTACCGCACAATATTCAACCCTCTGAGCCAGTATCAGGCTCTGAGACAGTGTAAACTCAGCCTCTATATCTCGCACGGTCATCGAGAACTATACAATATGTGATGCATAAGACGGTGGCTCAAGACCAGGAGTCCGGACTTGACAGATCGTCGGACTCGGTTGGTTAGTAGATAGACACACACTAAGTTGGTACCGACTGCGGCGACGGGCCGGACGGGATTTGAACCCGCTATCTCTGGGTTAAAAGCCCAATGCCTGTCCGAATAGGCTCCCGGCCCACTGTGAGCTCGTCTGTGCGCACCCTCCTGACGCGACACGGTATCCCGGACGTGAGCACGTCAAATGGTCTGTGCTTGAGTCCGGGTATGTCGCTACGTATAACTACGACTCCAGCAACCTATTGCTTTGGAACTGGCTTCCAGATACGAACGCTCTGAACTACCGCAGGGGCAAGAGATGAAGGGTTCGGTCTGTGGGCTCGAGAGTGTAAACTGAGACACTCCGGGAGACCGTCTGCAGGGCCGCTTTGATTGTTGTTCGCGTCCTCGGGGACGGCGTCGAACCACGCGAACGTCTGCTCGTGCTCTGCGGGGAGGTACGGATGATCGACAATCTCGGGGTCTCGCAGGAACCGCTCGTCGTTGACGGCGGCGCCGAACGTGACTCCCCACGAGGAGACGGTTTCCTCGCCGTCTGCCGGACGGAACCGGAGCCGCTCGAGCAGCCGTACGTCGCGGCTCTCGACATCGACCCCGGTCTGGGATTCCATCGTCCGCTTGGCGGCCGCGACCCAGTCCGCGCCGGGTTCGACGGGACCGCCCGGGGGGGCGCCCAGTCCCCGTCCTCGGGCGAGCCCTGCAGCAGCACCCGGCCGTCTTCGTCGGTGATTCCGACCTGGACGACACCCGCGACATTGTCGTAGTGCTCGCGCAGCCCGTCGAACTGCGCGGCGGGCACGACGCGGTCGACCTCCTCGACCGGAACCGTCCCGTCGCGCAGCGACTCGGGATCATCGAGTGTCCCGATGCTGACGCCGTCGCTCGCGGTGGGGTCGTCCGTCACGGGCCGAACGAATCCGCCGTCGGCAGATAAGCGTTCGCGTCGGGACCCCTTGGGGGGAATCGACGCTGCCCGCGTGTCGCGCTCCGGCCTGAATCCCGTTTCCCGTTTCTGGTCGAAGCTCAAACGCGTCGTCACGTCTACCCTCACACTCGCGGCGGTAGAGACTCGCTTCGAACCGAGAGGAACCCCGACTGAGGTCCCTCGCTTTGTTCGTGGTATCCGCTCTGGTTACGGAATTCGGCGGCTTAGAACTGGAACCTCGCGTCGAAGTGGTTGACGTGCCAGGGCCCGGGATAGGCACCCCACGTGTGATCGTCGTAGTGGTAGGCTCCGACGAAGTGGATCTCGGCTTCCTCTCGGATGTCGTTTGCGACCCGAGTCAGTTGCTCCTCGTCCTGTTTGTAGTCGTCTGACTCGCCGAGGAACGGGTAGCCGGGCTCGCTGAATCCCGGGATTCCCGTGAGTGCGGCACCCTCGTTCATCGCGTGCAGGGTTCCGTAGCCGTCTCCGTTGAGGGTGAAGGTGTTCTCGGCGTCGCCTCGTCCGCCGAACTTCTGGCCTAGGTTGTGAAAGCCGACCAGCCCGTTGCCGGCCGGCGTCACGAACGGGTCGTCGGGAGCGAGGTCGCTGTCGGCCGCGAGTGCGGCGAACTTGACGACCCAGACGGTGTACTGGCCGTTTGGGATCCCGTCCTCGACGGTGACGCGGACGTCGGTGCCGGCGTCGTCGTAGGCCTCGCCGACGGTCACCTCGCCGTTCACGTCGCTGTATTCGCCCCAGGTCACCGGTACCCAGGACTCCTCGTAGCCGGCTTCGCGGTCGTATCCCTCGGGCGGCCGGACGACCTGCTGTTTCCCATCGTTGAGCGACCGGAACAGCTCGGAGTCGTACTCCTCGTCGGCCTCAAGAAGCTCATCGAGCGGAATCGAGACCGGGCCCGGATCGAACACCAGCGTGTCGTCGTCGAACGGCGGGGCCTCGCCGCGCGCGTTCGTGATGAAGTTCGGATTCGGAATGACGCTTGCCGGCTCCGTCGTCGCGGTCCCGTC
>CAYRQD010000019.1:0-49072 GCA_964426325.1 uncultured Halobacteriales archaeon
AGACACTCAGAAAACGTTCCGCCTCGCTTTTCAATCCTTATCTGAACACTGCCGCCGTCACAGTGCGTGCAGTAAAGTACGACGACGCCGTGATTGTACCGCACGCGGATCGGCTCTCCGCAGAACGGACAGTCCCGGTCGACAGCCGTCTCGGCGAGTTCCGCTCCGGTGTTCCCGACGCCCGCGATGACAGCCTGTACCAGTTTGAACCCGGTCAGCGTCAGCGTGTAGCTGCCGTTGTGTTCGGCGACGAACCGCGGGGTCAGCTTGTCTAGGTGGTAGTTGAACTGGCCCGTATCGTCGACGGCGACCTCTCCGTAGAGCTCGGAGAAAGACAGCCCCGGCTGGTCCTCCCACGGCTCTTTCGCGTCCCACAGCGCAAGCAGGGTCGCGATCCTGATCTCGTTGCTGAGAAGCCCAAACGCCTCGACCGTGTCCCGTCGGCCGCCGCTTGCCGACGTCAGCGGGATCTCGACAGCGTCGTCGGTCATCTATCGACGCGGCGCTCAGCGTTCTCGTGAGATAACTCTTCGGGCGGCGTGGGGCGGGAAGTTGGCCGCGGCTCCCTTTGCCTCCTCTCCACAACGGCCGGGTGTTCGTCTCGAACCTTTCGGACCCGGCTCGAGCACGACCGGTAGGTCGACCATCCGGTGGGCGTGGGCCGGCATCACCGCCCTCGGGTCCCTGTGTGAGCCCAACACGGGAGCGGGTTCGGCCCGGAGGCTGCTCAGGAACGAGATCACAACACTTGCCGCTACCATCCTGTGTTCGTTCTGTATACCCGCCCGAAGAACCGGTCACCCCCGCGCCTTCTGCCCGACCGTCGCGCTTCACTGCGGGCATGGACTCGCCGGGATTTGAACCCGGGGCCTCTCCCATGCCAAGGGAGTGATCTACCGCTGATCTACGAGCCCGCACCCGAGATTTCGTACTCCATATATTAAAGCCATCGGAACCACTCCCGCCTGTGAGAGGCGGTGGAAACCAATAAGCCCGTCGGCGGCGACCCCGATCGGATGGAACAGTGGTCGTCGGGACTGGGATTCGTGCTCGCGGCGGTCGGGCTGGGGAACATCTGGCGGTTCCCGGCGGTCGTCGGCGCGAACGGCGGCGGCGCGTACCTGATCCCGTATTTCGTCGCCGCGGCGGCGTTCGCGCTCCCCCTGCTGACCCTCGAGACCTCCGTCGGACGATCGTTCCAGTCCGATATCATCACGGCCTGTCGTCGCGTTCGGGCGGAGTACGAGATCGTCGGCTGGCTGATCGCCGGATCGGTGCTCGTGGTGTTGAGCTACTACCTGGTGATCACCGGCTGGCTGATCGCCGGATCGGTGCTCGTGGTGTTGAGCTACTACCTGGTGATCACCGGCTGGGTGCTCGCCTTCTTCATGTTCTCGGTAACCGGGGCCGAGACCTCCTTCGGCGCGTTTACCGACACCTACCAGCCGATCGCCTTCTACCTGGTCTCGGCGCTGCTGGTCGGCGCGGTCGTCTCGGTCGGCGTCCAGAACGGCATCGAGCGCATGTCGAAGCTGCTGATCCCGGGCATGTTTCTGATCCTGTTCGGGCTGCTCGCGTTCACCGCGGTCCGGGACGGGTTCGGCGACGCCCTCGAGTTTCTGTTCACGCCCGACACCGACGTGTTGAGCGATCCGGCCGTCTGGAGCGCCGCCTTCGGCCAGGTGTTCTTTTCCTTTTCCGTCGGACAGGGCATCATGCTGACCTACGGGAGCTACCTCGACGAGTCGACTGGGATCCCCCGGTCGGCGGCGATCATCGCGGCGGTGGATCTGGTCGTCGCGCTGCTGGCCGGCGTGATCATCTTCGGGATCGTCTTCTCGGTGCCCGGACTCGAGCCGGCGAGTGGCACCGAGCTGGCCTTCACCATCCTGCCGCTCGGGTTCGCGGACATGCCCGTCGGTGACGTCCTCGCGGCGGCGTTTTTCGGCCTGCTCTTTTTCGCGGCGCTTTCCTCCTCGGTGTCGATGCTCGAGGTCGGCGTCGCGGGGCTCAAGCGACCGACGGGCTGGTCGCGCCGGCGAGCCAGCGTCGCCGTGACCGCCGTCGTCGCGCTCGGCGGGCTGCCTTCTGCGCTGAGCTACAGCGCGGCCGAGGTCTCGCTGTTCGGCCGACCGTTCCTAGACGGGCTCGACGCGACCGTGGGAACGCTCGGGCTCCCCGTGGGCGCGCTCGCGATCATCGGGATCTTTGCCTGGGGACAGGACCGAGAGACGGTGCGGATCCAGGTCGGCGAGACGATCGCGCTGCCGCTGGTGAAATACGCCGTTCCGGTCGTGCTGGTGACGATCACCGGCCTCCGGCTGGTCGCCGGCATCGACCTCGCGGGCTGGCGGCGGCTGCCCGGAATCGCGCAACTGGGCGGCGGCGAGGCCGTTGCGGTGACACTCGGGGTCGGAGCGGTGCTCGTCCTCGGAGCGATCGGTCTGGGCCGGCTCCGGCGCGAGCGCGGCGGTCGGACCGGCGCGGGCTGATCCCGGAGGGAAACTGTTAACAGCCGATCCGGCCAACTGTAAGTGGGAACGCACGGCCGCAACTCTGACAACGCCGCCGATTGGCGGCTCGGGATTGCGGTGGTGTCGCGCGAGAGCGCGGTGGCGTCCGCCTGGACGCCGATCACCGAGCGGTCCGTACGGTTCCAACCAGATCACACGATGGCACGAATGCACTCAGGTCGCCGCGGCTCGTCCGGTTCGGACCGCCCGGCGGCAGACGACCCACCGGAGTGGAGCGACGTCGACGCCGAGGCGATCGAACAGCGCGTCGTCGAACTAGCAGAGCAGGGCCACGAGCCCAGCCAGATCGGATTGAAGCTCCGCGACGAAGGCGTCGGCGGGACGCCGATCCCGGACGTGAAACTCGCGACCGGCAAGAAGGTCACCGAGATCCTCGAGGAGCACGACGCCGACTCGGAGATCCCCGAGGACCTGCGCAACCTGATGGCCCGGGCGGTCCGGCTCCACGATCACCTCGAGGAGCACCCTACGGACTACCAGAACAAGCGCGCACTACAAAACACCGAGTCGAAGATCCGCCGCCTGATCGAGTACTACCGCGGCGACGAGATCGACGCGGAGTTCTCCTACAGCGTCAGCAACGCCCGGGACCTGGTGTAGGATGGCGACCGCCGGCCGCTCCGACCCCGACGCTCCCTCGAACGCCGCCGCACGGCTCCGCGAGGCCGGCTTCGTCCGGCTCGCGGCGGCCCCGACCGGCGACGCCGTCGGAGCGGCCGCGCTACTCGCGCGCGGACTCGCGGCCGCCGACACGCCCTACCAGCTCTCGGTCGCCCCGCCCTCGACGGCCGAACGAGCGACAGAGGCCGACCTGACCGTCGGCCTCGGCCACGCGGCCAGCGACCCCGCGATCGCGCTCGACGACGCGGGGCCGGTCAGCCGGCGCGCCGCGACGATCGCCGAGGCTCTCGGCGAGTCCGATCCGATACTCGCGACCGCCGGGACGATAGCTTCGGGGGCGAGCCCCGGCGGGACGGTCGCCACCCCGGGCGAGGGGAGCAGGCCGTCCCTCGGCGAGTCCCGGCTCGGGGTCGGGACGCCGCCGGTGTCGCCGGCCGACGGGCTCGCTCACTCGACGCTCGTCCACGCCTCCTTCTCGGGGCGTCCGGAGCGAGCGGCGGAGCTACTCGCCGACGCCGACGAGCCGGCCGAGGACTCGACGGCCGACCGCGAGACCGTCGCCTCGCTCGTTGCCCTGACCGTCGCAGAGGAGGCCGAGACGCCGACCGCCGCAGAGGCGATCGAGCGGTTTCTCTCGCCGCAATCGGGCGGCCCGCTCGGGACCGTCGCCGGCCTCGCCGACGCCCTCGACGTGCTCGCGGAGCCGTCTCCGGGGCTGGCGGCCGGGCTCGCGCTCGGCTATTCCGACCGGGAACGGACCCTCGAGGCCTGGCGGGCCGCAGCCGGAAACGTTCACGAGGCGGTCCGGACCGCCGAGCTGTCTCGTTACGACGGCCTCGTCGTCGCCGAGCTCGAAACCTCGGCGCCGCTCGCGCCGACGACCCGGCTTCTCCGGGAGTACCGATCCCCGGAGCCGGCCGTCGCCGTACTCGACGGAGCCGCGGCGGCGGCTGCGACGCCTCCGGAGAGCGGGCCCGACCTCGCGGCGGTCACACGATCGATCGACGGCGCGGCCGGCACGCCCGATCGCGTCCGGCTCAACGATCCAGCCGCTGCCGAGGAGCTCGTCGCGGGGCTTCGGGAGGTGGCCTGAGATGGCCGAGCGACGAACCGTGCGCATCGAGACGCCACACCCGCGTGCGGTCGCCCTGGCCGCTGCGGTCCGTCCTGACAACACCGACGACGTTCACACGCGGGCCGTCGATGGCGCGGTCGTGACCGAGATCAGCCGCGAGACGACCGGCAGCCTCGCGACGACCGCCGACGACTACGTCCGCAACCTCCGGGCCGGCGCGCGACTGCTCGCCGACGACACGCGGGCCCGTACCGACACGACGACCGACACCGATACTGACACGACGACAGACGACACATGAGCGACAGATCAGTCTCCCGGCAGAAACGGGAGAAGACGTGGTACGACGTACAGGCACCCGAACAGTTCGACCGCGCCCACCTCGGGCAGACGATGGCCGAGGAGTCTGAGAAGGTCCTCGGCCGGACCCTCGAGACGACGCTTGGCGAGCTGCGCGACGACCCCTCGGAGAACAACACGAAACTCACCTTCAGGATCACGGAGGTCGCGACCGACACGGCCTACACGGAGTTCATCCGCCACGAGCTGACCCGCGATTACATGCGCAGTCTCGTCCGGCGGGGCTCCTCGAAGGTCCAGGCTTACGTGACCGTCACGACCACCGACCGGTACCGCGTGCAGATCCAGCCGGTCGCGCTCACGACCAAGTCCGCCGACCAGAGCCAGGAGCAGGCGATCCGACGAACGATGATCGACCGCGTCGAGGCCGCCGCCGAGGACCGCACGTTCGCGGATCTCGTCGATAGCGTCGTCGAGGGGCGGCTCTCCTCGGCGATCTACAACGACGCCAAGACGATCTACCCGCTGCGCCGCGTCGAGATCCAGAAGCTGACCCTCGAGGCCCGTCCCGAGGAGATCCAGGCCGAGGAAGAGACCGCGGTCGACGTCGACGAGTAGCCCGACCGGGCAGCCGCCCGGACAGACGCCATGGCCGACGACGAGCGACCGGACGACGCGGCAATCGAACGGCGGCTCGCAGCCGCCGCCGACGCGCTGGAGACGGCCGAGTCGGCCGCCGATCTCGCCGCCGTCGCCGCCCGGCTCGAGGACCTCGACGCGGCCCTCGAATCCACGGCAGAGGGCAGCGAGGATCGCGAGGAGCTAGAGACGGAGCTGTCGGCGCTCCGCGATCGACTCGAAGACGTCCGCGAGCCTTCGCCGTCGACGGTCCAGGAGCGCCTCGAGACGACCACCAAGGCGATCGCGGAGACCGAGTTCACCGAGGAGGGGCGTGCGAGCGTCCGAGACGCGGTCGGAGACGCTCGCGATCGGATCGCCGCCGCCCTGCCCGGGGGCGAGCTGGAGTCGGCCGCCGCGGCGGTCGCCGACGCCGATCGGAACGTTCCGTGCGACCCGATCCGTGCCGCCGTCGACGCGGTCGCGGCCGCCGAGCTCGATCCGGTCGCTGACGCCACCGCGCTCGAGGAGCTCGCCGGGGCGGCCGAACGGCTCACCGAGCGCGTCGAGACCGCCGAGGCGTTTGCCGACCTCCCGGTTCGCGAGCAGCTGCGCCGGCAGGGGTTTTACGACGTGCTCACGCCCGAACGCCGGCGGGACTTTCCTCCGGAGTGGAACGCGGTGAAAATCTACGGCGAGCGCGGCGAGGCCGAGCCCCTCTTGCAGGCGCTCGATCTCCTCGACTCCGGGTTTATGCGAGAGAACATTCTCGAGGCGATCGAACGCTCGGCGCCGCCGGCCGCCTTCGAGGGCGTCCACGAGCTCGCCCAGCGCCGCAACGAGCGGGCCGTCCGGGTGCTCGGTCGGATCGGCGACGACCGGGCCTGCGAGACCCTCGAAGCGTTTCTCGGCGGGGCTCGGAGTCTCGAGCTGACGACGCTGCGGGCGCTGGGTGCGATCGGCAGCCCCGAATCGACGGCGCCGGTCGCCGAGCGCCTCGCCGCGGAAGACCCCGCGGTGCGGTCGGCCGCCGCCCGGGCGCTCGGGATGATCGGCGACACGCGGGCGATCGCGCCCCTTGAGGGCGTGCTCGCCGACGACGAGACTCCTCGGGTCCGCGCGAGCGCGGCCTGGGCGCTCAGACGGATCGGGACCGAGCGGGCGCTGGCCGCCGCCGCCGAGTACGCCGACGCGCCGTCACATCTCCTCGAACGAGAGGCAAGACGAGCTCGGGCGGCTTTGGAATAGGAACTATAGCTCGCCGAGCTTCCGGAGCAGCTGGCCGCGGTACTCCTCGTCGGCCTGGATACCCTTGGCCTCGAGGACGCGGCGCTCGAGTTTGTCCATCGCGACCCGGAAGGCCTGGCTCGCGCCGTAGCCCTCGCCGGTGCCGGCGGCCTGTCCCTGGGTCGTGCGCAGCCGGATCTGACACTGGATCAGGGGCGTCCCGCGGAGCCGCTCTTTGTGCTCGTGGAACCGGACGTGTGCGTGTCGAACCCGCATCTTCTGGTACTTCTCGGCGACGCCAGCGATCTCCTCGCGGATCGTCTCCCGGGTGAGCGAGTCAAGCAGCGAGACGTTCGTCACTTGAACGTCCATCTGCTCGCGTTCGGCGTAGCTGAGCGCCCGCAACACGTCGGTTTTGGTCACCACGCCGACCACCCGCCGGTCGTCGCCCGCCGGCGTGACGACCACGCCGCCGTAGTCGTTTTCGAGCATCGTCTCGACGGCAGCCCGGACCGTCGCCGTCGCCGGAACCGTCTCGACAGGGCTGCTCATCACGTCGTACACCGGCATGTCCAGCACCCGATCGGTGTCGCCCGACCGGTCTCCCCGCGTCGGCTTGTCCATCCGGCGGACCACGATGTCGACGATGTCGTAGGTGGTGACGATCCCGACCAAGCTGTTCTGTTCGTCGACGACCGGGAGCCGAGAGATGCCGTTCTCCCGCAGGAGGCTGATCGCCCGGCCGAGGTTTGTGTCGGTCTCGACGGTCACTACCTCCTCGGTGAGAATGTCGCTCACGTCGATCGCGTCCAGGTTCTCGAGAACCGCCTCGAGAATCGCGTCGGCGGTGACGATTCCCCACAGCCGGTCGGCCTCGAAGACCGGGGCGATCTTCACGCCGCCTTCGACCAGCAGCCGGGCCACGTCGCGGACGTCTGCGGTCCGCTCAACCCGCGGGGCGGTCCGGGTCAGGCCGGCGGCCTTGGCGTCGTCTTTGACGTGGGATTGGAGCAGCTGGGTCTGGGTGATCACGCCGGCGTACTCGCCGTCTCCGACGACGACCAGGCCTTTCGGATTTTTCTGTTCGAACAGCGACCTGATCTTGCCGAGCCGGGTCTCGGCGTCGACCTCGACGTACTCGTTGGTTGCGATGTCGGCGATGTTCATCATTAGCTACCCGCGAACGCTTCGCCGCGGCGAGTAATCAAACTTCGTTTCGGCGGTGCACTATCGACGCGAATCCGGCCCGCGGCTCACTCCGCGCGGTCGATGTCGAGCTGCTCGCGGAGCCGTTCGCTGGTCTCGTCGTCCGCGAGCTGTTCCATCTGTTCGCGGAAGTGTCGCTCGCAGACGCCGACGCGGATCCCCGACTTCTCGACGACGACATCCGCCTCTGCCTCGCAGTAGTGACACTCCATACGAGCATATTGGCGCCGCTCGCATTGAACCCTGCGACTCCCGAAGTCGCCACGCTCGACTGGAGTCACAGGCGCGCCCGAATCGGCTCGAACTGCTCGGCGGTCAGTCCGGCCCGCCCGAGCCGCTCGTCGTGGGCGTCGCTCCCGCCGGTCGCCAGCAGGTCGTGTCGCTCGATCGCCCGCTCGACGGGCGCGGAATCGACCGACCGGCCGTACGGGTAGTGTCGCTCGACGGCGTCGAGGTCGGCGGTCAGCTCCAGCGCACTCGCCGGGTCGTCGTACCGGAGCGGGTGCGCGAGCCCGACGACCGCACAGGCGTCTGCCAGTCGCTCCCGGCCGGCCGAAACGGAGGGGATCTCCCGGGGGACGTAGCAGGGGCCGCCATCGCCGATCAGCTCGTCGAACGCCTCCCGGTAGTCGTACGGCGCCGGGCTGTCGGCGATCGCGCGGGCGATGTGTGGACGACCCACGCCGGGCTCGTACTCGACGGCGAGTTCGACGCCGAGTCGGTCCTCGACCCGCTCGACGATCCGTCGGGCCCGATCGATCCGGTCGGTCTGGAGTCGATCGGTGAGCCCCGTGAGTTGCTCGGTCCGCTCTGCGCCGTACCCGAGCAGATCCACTCGCTGGGTCGCCGTTTCCACCCGGAGTTCGATCCCGTGGACGATCGTCAGCCCCTCGCGGGTCGTCACCGGCCGCGACAGCTCCGGATGCAGCCGATCGTGGTCGGTCACGGCCACGGTCTCGACGCCGGCCCGCTCCGCGGCGGCCGGGAGTTCCGGTAGGGTGAGCTGGCCGTCGGAGTTGGTCGTGTGCACGTGCAGGTCCGCAGCTACCATACCGATCTCTGCGCCCGGGTCGGTTTGAGCGCTCCGATAGGTCTCCGATGATCGACCGTGACGGTTATGTCTCCGGGCGTCGCACGGTCTCGTATGAACGTTGAGGAGATCGGATCGTTCGACAGGTGTACTTTTCCGGCGACCAGCGAGCAGCTCATCGCCGAGTGTGGCGAGACGGAGCTCGCGCTGGCGAACGGTACCGAGACGATCGCCGATGTGCTCGCCTGCCTCCCCGAGCAAGAGTTTGCCTCCGTCGAGGAGGCCCGACAGGCCGTCTACGGGACCCTCGGAGCCGACGCGATCGGCCGCCGGGGATACAGCGACCGCGATCCGAGCTGTCCCGGCGAGACCGGCCACGACCCGCTCTCGCTGTGAACCGCCTCTGAGGCGGGGCCTCGGAGCGTTCGTCTCTCGTGATCACAGAACTCGAAGCGTCCGGACGAGCCCGGTACACGCTCCCCATGGCTCCGTAGACGCCGCCGGACCGATCGCTCACTCCCGGTCGAGAAACTCCGGGAGTTCCGTTGCCTCCGTCGAATCGAGGTCGATCCGATCGAGCGCCTCGACCCGGTCGAGCGCGGCCGGCCGATCGAGCGCGTCGAACGTCCCGGATCGCTCGCTCATCTTGCTCGATCCGTCAGCCTCCGAATCGCCGCCGACCAGCTCCGCCCATACCTGACCGTGGTCCGTTTGTTCATCGGCAGCTGCGAGCGCCTCGGTGCGGCCCTCGTCGTAGGCGAGCTTGACGACGTTTCGATCGTAGGCCGACCCGACTGCCTCCGTCAGCGCCGCGAGCTCTTCAGGCGGCGGATCGCCCAACCCCGCCGCGACGCCGAGGGCGTAGGCCCGCTCGATCGCCGCCTCGCGGTCGAGCTCGTCGGACTCGCCTACGGCCTCGTAGGTCCGCTCGTACCGGCTCATCGTACCTGCGTCTCGGGGTCAACTTCGAGGCCGCGGTCGGTGAACGACAGCGCCCGGATGTCGCTGTCGATGTCGGTGCCGCGCATCTTGATCACCTGGACGCCGCGGGTCATCCCCTCCGAGTCCAGGAAGTTATGAAAAAAGACCACGCCGTGAGCCAGGTAGTGTTCGTCCGAGTACGAAGTGGGATCTGTCATCTCGGAGATCAGCAGGATGGTGGCGTCGGTCTGTTTCAGCGCCGAGATGAAGCCGGTGATCTCGTCGCTCACGTCGGAGAAAAAGTGCCGGAGCAGCATCGTCGAGTCGATGACCACGCGATCGACCTCGTTGGCTTCGATGTACGCGACCAACCGGCCGGTGAGCCCGCTCTCCGTGCCGAACCGCGCGAGCCGTTGCTTTCCCGCCTCGGTGACGAGGTTGAGAAAGTCGACGGCGTCGGAGGCAAGCGCCCGGTCGAACCCGAACTCGTAGCCCTCCATGTCCGTGGCCAGTTCGGATTCGGTCTCGTGCATCGTCACGTACAGACAGTCCTCACCGTTGCGAGCGCCCCCCGTAATGAACTGCGAACAGAAGGTCGTCTTCCCGCTCCCGGGCGGGCCGCTTATCACGTACAGCCGGTCTCGCAACAGCCCGCCCTCAACGAGCCGATCGAACCCCGCGACGCCAGTCGAGAGTCGCATACCAGCCGTTCGGCCGGTGGTGGTATAGCTGTTCGCGTCCTGTTGTCAGTAGTGAAAACCACAGAGCGGTCGGGAGGGGGAGTCGGAGCCGGTCGAGTTAGAGCCGATCGGTACACTCCCGACACCGGTTGAACGCGGCGTCGGAGCGGTTGAGCGTGCCACACGCCTCACACCGGGTGTACTCGGCGTCCTCGGAGACCGGTCCGGCCTCGACGCCGCCTCCCGCGGCAGTCGTTCCGGCGCCGATGGGAAGCGATCGGTCGCTGTACAGGTACGCCTGAAACGCAAGGAATCCGAGGAGGTAGGCACCGACCAGCGCCCACGGGTTCATGTGCATGGTGTTGTGTGGCATGGTACTTGTGTTTTTGGGAATCGGGCTCACGGCTCAGGCTGCGGTTCGCTCAGCCCCCGGCGCGTTGCGCTTGACGCCGTGGATTCCCTCGATCGCCCCCCGGCGGTCGGCGTAGCCCTGGCCGGAGTCGGCGAGAACGTTGCCGTTGCGGCGGCGCAGGCGCCAGCGGTACGTTCCGGCCGCGTCCTCGTAGACCTCGAAGGCCGCCGCCCCGATCTGGAGGAGGTCAGCCTCGGGGGCGTACTCCCGGACGCGGACCACTCCGTCCTCGGCGCCGCCCTCCCCGTCATACCCTTGCCCAGAGTCGGCGATGAGGTTGCCGTTGTCGTGGACGAGCCGCCAGCGGTACTCGCCGCCCTCGTCCTCGTAGGTCTCGAAGCTGGCGGCCCCGCCCTCCGGGGCGTTCGTCCGGACGCTCTCGGCGCCCTGTCGGGCCTTCTGTCGAGAGGCGTAGCCCTGGCCGGAGTCGGCGAGAATCCGCCCGTTTTTCGAGAGGAGCCGCCAGCGGTACTCGCCGGCCGTGTCCCGGTAAATCTCGAAGGCCGCGGGGTCGATCCGGAGGTACTGGGCGGTGTCTGCGTGCGTTCGGAGCCGCTCGACGGCCCCGTCCCGACCGTCCGCCGAGGCGTATCCCTGCCCGGAGTCGGCGATGACGTTGCCGTTGTCGTGGACGAGCCGCCAGCGGTGTTTCCCGTCCTCGTCCTCGTAGGTCTCGATCGTCGCCCGGCTGTCCTCGGTCGCGAGCAGCGGCGGTGCAGCCGATCCCTCGACGGCCTCGTCAACGGCGGATACGTCTGCGTCCTCGGCGACGATATCGAGATCGACGACCGGCGCTCCCAGCGCGTCGCGCCGGACGGCGGCCAACCCCTGTTGGGCCGTCCGTCTGGACCCGTACCCCTGTGCGGAGTCGGCGATGATGTTTCGGTTGCGGTGCCGGAGCCGCCAGCGGTGCTTACCTCCGCGATCGGTGTACAGCTCGAACTGCGACTGGCTGGCCCGGAGCGCCTCGATCTCCTCCTGGGCCGCTTCCTGCGCCTGGCGGGCGGTCCGGGCGCGCCGCTCGGCCTCGCGGACGACCTGGTTGTGTTCTGCCCGCTGGTCGGCCCCGGCGGTCCGTTCGGTTTCGGCGTCGGCCACCGCGGCGTCGCGCTCGCGCTCGGCAGTCTCGGCCCGGTCGAGGGCGGCGTCTCGCTGTTCACGGAGGCTGGTCGCGAGGGGCACGAGCACGCTCCCGAGTGCGATGATCGCCACGCCGATGCCGTACAGCCCGATGATCTCGACCTCCTGGCCGGTGAAATCCGCCCCGAACTCGTCCGGGTAAGCGGCGACGAACCACACCGCTGCGGCCAGACACACGGCGGCACCGAGATACGACAGGTAACTCGCTGCCGCCCGGATCGGCAGCCGGATGGTCGGCCCGACCAGCAACAACACGAGCGCCACTGCGCCCAGTACGATCCCGGCACCCCGTTCCATCGAAGCCGCGTCGCTGACCAACACCAATCCGATACCGACCGCTCCCACGATCACGCCGAGCACGAACACCCAGTAGCCGTACGCCTCGCCGTTCGACGACGGGGTGCCGATCCGGTTGCCATAGGCCCGCACGAGCAGGTCCGTGTTACCGTTTACCATACACTAGTCACACAGACCGTCGGTATAATTTTGTTGGCCAGCGACTGAAGAGAACGCCCAGCGGCGTCTGACGAACGTCTGACGCGGCGTGAGGATTTAATACGCCGGGACGCCGCCTATCCGGTGTGCCAACGCCGCGTTCGAACCCGCTCGACGAGTTGGTCGTTCCCGACGGCACCCACGTCGAGGAACACGACCTCGTGACCGACGGCGACGTGATCGTCGGCAGCCAGAGCACCGTCGGATTCGGGGTGCGGGGACAGAACGTGATCGCGGGCGAGCGGGCCTCCTTCGGCGGACACATCGAGGCCGAGGGCGACTGCCGGCTGGATATGTGGTGTTCTGTCGCCGACAACGTGCTCGTCGGCGAGGACGCGTACATCGGCGAACGGGTCGAGATCGGCGGCGAACTCCGGGTCGCAGGCGATCTCGACATCGGCGACGAGGTCGAGATCGAGGACGGGTTCGACGCCAACGGATGGATCGTGATCCGGAACCCGATGCCGACGATCGTCTACCTGTTCGTCTACCTCTCGCATCTCCTGCGGGTCGGCGAGCGTGAGGCTGCCGAGGAGCTCGCGGCGACGTTCGCCGCCGAGAGCGTCGAGCCGGTGTTGATTCCTCGGAACGCCCGCGTGGGCGACGACGCCTGGGAGGTCTCGACCCCGGCCCGGATCGGCGACGACTGCCGGCTCCACGGCAACCTCCGGGCTGCGTCGCTCTCGGTGGGCCGGGACAACGAGATCTTCGGCAGCCTCCGGGCCGCCGACGGGGTCACGGTGGGCGCGAACACGCAGGTCACCGGCAACGTCACGACCCGCGAGGGGACCGTTCGGATCGGTCCGGGAGCGGTCGTCCGCGGCGACCTCTCGGGCGAGCACGTCGAGGTCCACCGAGACGCGACCGTCGAGGGAGCGATCCGGGCCAGCGAGGAGACCACGATGGTCTCGACGCCGGTCTTCGACGACCGGCCGGCCGGCCCCGACACCACCGACGAGCCGACCGAAGACCGTGCCGAGTCCGGCTCCGTCGGCGGCGAGCAGAGTCCGACACCGGCGATCCGACCCCGCGGATCCGAGGACTGACCGGGCTGTCGCCCTCGATCGTCTCTCGGGCCAGACACCGTCTGGACTCGTCGGATATGTCACCTGAGATGAACGCATGTGTGCTCCGAGAGGTGACACCGACGTATTCCTGAAGAACAGCTGTTCAGGACCGAGGGGCAGACTGCCCGCGCGGAGATCACAGATGTGCTGCCACGAGGCAGCCAACTAGATCGAAGCGGTGTCGGTCGAGTTGCGCTCCAAAGAGGCCGAGCAGACAGTCTCTCTCGGAGACGCCGCGGTTCGAGGTCGAACTTGAGTGGCTGACCGGTTCCGAGACGAGTGAACGGCAGTACGAACCCGAACGCGAGCTTCGGCGGGGGGAGTGAGACGCCCCGCCTCTCGGGCGACGTAGAACAGTTTCGACCCTCCTTCGGCCGTCGTAGGTCCCACCGGGGGTCCGTTGCCGACAGCCCAGTTGGTGTGGCCGATCGCGTCGGCAGTCGAAGCCGGGGCCGTACAGCGCACAGCGGGAGCACGGCCGAATCTAAAGCCAAAACTACATTGGGCTTCCAGGCGAGTCTCGGGTATGCTTTCGGTCGCGCTGGCGGGCAAGCCAAACGCCGGCAAGTCGACGTTTTACGCCGCGGCGACGACGGCCGATCCCGAGGTCGCGAACTACCCGTTCACGACCATCGAACCGAACCGCGGGGTCAGCTACGCGCGCACCGAGTGTCCGTGTCTCGACCGCGACCGGCGGTGTGACAGCGAGAACTGCCACGACGGCACGCGGTACGTCCCGATCGAGCTGATCGACGTCGCGGGGCTGGTGCCGGGTGCGCACGAAGGCCGCGGGCTGGGCAACCAGTTTCTCGACGAGCTCACCGACGCGGACGCGATCGTCCACGTGGTCGACGCTGCCGGCGCGACCGACGCGGAGGGCGAACCCGTCGGCGTCGGGGAACACGATCCCCTTGAGGACCTGCAGTTCATCGAGACCGAGATGGACCGGTGGCTGGCCTCGATACTCGAGCGCAACTGGGAGTCGTTGGTGCGGAGCGCTCGCTCGCCGGAGTTTGCGATCGACGAGGCTCTCACGGAGCTTCTCACCGGCGTCGGGGCCACCCCGGGCGACGTCGCGCGGATCCTCCGCGGGCTGTCCTACCCCGACGATCCCGCCGCCTGGACCGACGAGGACCGACGGGCGCTCGCGACGGCCCTGCGCAAGCGGACCAAGCCGATCGTCGTCGTCGCGAACAAGATCGACGCCGCCGACGAGGCCGACATCCGACGCATGCAGGAGGTCGCCGACGTCGTCGTCCCGGCCTCCGCCGAGAGCGAGCTCGCCCTGCGCCGGGGTGCCGAGGCCGGACACGTCGAGTACGACCCCGGCGACGCGACCTTCGAGGTCGGCGAGGTGAGCGACGACCAGCGAGCCGGGCTGGCCAGAATCGGAGAGCTGCTCGACCGGTGGGGTGGGACCGGCGTCCAGCGGGCGATCGACACCGTGGTGTACGACGTGCTCGATCGGATCACGGTCTACCCGGTCCGAGACGCGACCGCCTGGACCGACGGCAACGGTCGGATGCTGCCCGACGCCGAGCTGCTCCCGGCCGGCGCCACGCCGGTCGATCTCGCCTACGCGATCCACTCGGAGATCGGAGACGGCTACCTCTCGGCGGTCGACGCCCGGACTGGCCGCGAGATCGGCGAGGACCACGAGCTCGGCGAGGGCGACGTCGTCCGGATCGTCAGCACTGCGAGCTGAGCCCGCGACCGGCTGTCCGGTCATTGTGGTAGTTTTATGCTCGTGCCCACCGACCGCACTGGTATGTTGGACGTGCTCGCTGAGTGGCGCCCGGAGGTCGACGCGGCGATCGAGGAAGTCCTCCCGCGGTCGATCGAGCCCGAATACCTCGCGGAGATGTTCGGAGCGCCGACCTACGAGTACCACCCCGAGGCGATCCAGCGGGCGCTGTCCGACCCGATCTGGGGCCTGCTCGACCGCGGCGGGAAACGCTGGCGGGCAATTCTGTTTCTCGTGCTGGTCGATGCTCTGGGCGAGGAGCCCGCCGAGTACGTCCAGTACGCCGCGATCCCGGAGATCCTCCACAACGGCACGATCATCGTCGACGACGTCGAGGACGAGGCGACCATGCGCCGCGGCGAGACCGCGCTCCACAGCGCCTACGGGACCGACATCGCGCTCAACGCCGGGAACGCGATGTATTTCATCCCGCTGAAGATCATCGACCGCAACGAGGCCGACCTGGGGCCCGAACGGCGGATCGCCGCCTACGAGATGCTGACCCACGAGCTCAACCGGACCCACCTCGGTCAAGGGATGGACATCTACTGGCACAACCAGAAGGCGATCACCGTCGACGAGGACCACTACTACGAGATGTGCGCCTGCAAGACCGGCTGTCTCGCCCGGATCGTCGCCCGGCTGGCGGCGATCGTCACCGACCAGCCCGAGGCCGTCGAGACCGCCCTGGCCCGGTACGCCGAGGACATGTCGATCGCGTTCCAGATCGGCGACGACATCCTCGACGTCGAGCACACGCTCGATCGGGCCGGCGAGTTCGGCAAGGCATCGGGCAACGACATTCGCGAGGGAAAGAAGACGCTGATGACCATCTACGCCGCCGAGCACGCCCCGCCAGAGGACGTCGCCCGCCTCGAGGAGATCCTCTGGGCGGCCGACAACACCGACGAGGAGGTCCTCGAGGCCATCGAGATCATGCAGGAAGCCGGCGCCGTCGAGTACGCCCGCGAGCGGGCTCGTGAGCTGTCGGCGAGCGCTCGGGCGCACCTCGACGAACTCGACCTGGCCCCCGACCCTGAGAAACGCCTCCGGGAGTTCTCGCGGTTCGTCATCGAACGCGACGCCTAGAACGCGTCGAAACTCGCCTGCAGTGCCCGGTCGTCCCCGGCGAGCAGCTCGTGGCCGACCAGCGCCCGGAGGTCGGTCGCGTACGTGCTGCCGGCCCGCTCGATCACGAGCAGCCGGCCCTTTGTTCCCCTGACCGTTCCGGCCGCGACCGTCTCCGCGACCGGAGGCCGATCGATCTCAAATCCGTAGTCGAACTCGTAGGTCTCGATCGGATCGAACTCGGCGAGCAGCCCCGCCCAGGCGTCGTCGTCGACCGACCGACCGAACCCGCGGCGCTTCGTCGGGAGCCGGACCCGGTCGGTGATCCCGTGGTCGGCCGCGATTCGTCTCTCGATCCGGCGCGCGAGGCGGCCGTTCCGGACCGTCCTGACGTGGGCGGCCCGATCGGCGCCCTGCTCGCGCAGCCGGGTCCGGAGCCGCCAGGACCGTGTGACCCCGACTTTGAACGTCCGCGGGGCGAACGCCGCCAGGTACACCGCGTGTTCTTCTCGGCAGGACGACAGCGGCAGCGTACACTCGCCGGTACACCGCGCGCAGGGCCACCGGCTCGTGTGTGTCTCACAGTACGGCGCCGCCGGCTCGGGACAGCGGCGGTGGGCCCCGTCGTCGGTGACCGTGCCCGCGCAGCGGCGCTCGCCCAGCCCGTAGGACAGCTCCGTTCCGGGCGACAGCTCGATCCACTCGACGGGTCCGCCGTCGCCGCGCGCTAGCCGTCCACGGGGCCGGTCGCCGACCGGCGCCGTCTCGTACCCGACAATCTGCACGCCTCCTACTTGTCCCGGGCGGACATAGACGGTTCGATCGCCTCGGAGCTTAGGGGCCGATCGCCCTGGTCGGTCGCCAGCGTTTACTTCCCGCCCGGCCTACCCGCGGACATGCGGTCTCACACCGCCGGGAGGCGTCGTCCGTGACCGAGGACGACGAGGACTGGTTCGAGCGCGGGCTCCGGGAGCTCTCGGAGGTGGCCGAGAACGAGGAGCCCGACTCCGACGCCGACGGGAGCGATCGGAACGACTCCGATCCTCCGCGGACCGACGCCCCCGGCTCGACCGATCCGGACGGGGCCGTCGACGAGCCCGAGCGCGTCGAGTCCTCCGGGCCCGGAGACACGACGCCCTCTGATCCGGGCCCGTTCCGGGATGCCGGCGCTGGCGCCGGCGCCGAGAGCGACGGGGAGACTGATCCGTTCGCCGGCGGCGATCCGGACCTGTTCGACGACGAGGGCTTCGGCGGGCTCGGCGACGAGGAGTTCGACGCGGAACCCGACTCCGATCTTCCGCGGATCGACCTCGGCATCGAAGGACTCGACGCGATGATCCAGGGCGGCGTTCCCGAGCGACATCTGCTTACGGTCATCGGCGGCGCCGGGACGGGAAAGACGACCTTCGGACTCCAGTTTCTCGCACACGGACTCGAGCGCGGCGAGAAGGGCGTGTTCATCACCCTCGAGCAGAGCCGCCAGTCGATCCTCGCGACCGCCGACGAGTGGGGCTGGGGGTTCAGCGAGTACGACCGCAACGACGAGCTCGCGGTGCTCGATATCGATCCGATCGAGATGGCAAACAGCCTCGACAACATCCAGGCCGAGCTGCCCGCCCTGATCGAGGAGTTCGGGGCCGAGCGGCTGGTGCTCGACTCGGTCTCGCTTCTGGAGATGATGTACGACGACCAGGCAAAGCGCCGGACCGAGGTGTTCGATTTCACCCGGTCGCTCAAGCAGATCGGCGTCACGACCTTCCTCACCAGCGAGGCGAGCGAGTCTACCCCCTACGCCTCGCGCAACGGGATCATCGAGTACCTGACCGACGGGGTGTTTATTCTCCAGTACGTCCGCGGCGAGGGCCAGGAGACCCGGCTGGCCGTCGAGATCCAGAAAATCCGGAATACGAACCACTCTCGAGCACAAAAGCCCTACGAGATCACGAGCGAGGGACTCTCGGTGTACGAACAGGCGAGCATCTTCTGAGCCGCAGACTCGCCAGTCCATGAGACGTCGCTGACCCGACCGGCCATCTCGCACTCGATCGAGACGGATCGGAGCGCCGGATCGGCGAACGTACAAAACTACACCGGAGACTACTTTTCGTTGCGTCAGCACTCGGAACGTTGCCCGTCTCGTCGTGTCCGGACTGCCCAGTGCACGCGATCGTGGCGGGCAGGCTCTCCAAACGATTACCGTAGACACACCCACCGGCGTCCCCGTGTCCGAACTCAGACCGCTGACCGACCGCGAAACGCTTTCGACTCGAGTCGTCGATTTTGGCCGCGAGACAGACACTGTCCCCGAGGCGGTCGTCTCACAGAGGGGACGGCCCCGGAGACGGTACCGGTCCCGGCAGACGGCGCACACGCGGTCGAGCTGTTCGAGGACCCGCCAGCGGGCGCCGAGATCCGCCCCGGCGCGGCCGTCTTCTCTGAGAGCGTCACCGAACGACGGTGACCGGAACCGGTGCGCGGCGCATCACCGACTCGGCGACGCTCCCGAGCAACACCCGCGAGACGCCCTTGCGGCCGTGGCTGCCCATGACGATGTGATCGATCTCGTTGTCTGTCGCGTACTCGACGATCGTCTGTGTCGGCTGGCCAACCTGCACGTCGCTGTCGAACTCGGCGTCGACGGTCGCCGCGATGGTCTCGAAGGTTCGCTCCGCGTGCTCGACGGCGTCCTCGTACCACCCCTCGGGGAAGGTCGGGATCGTCGCCTCCGCGGCGAACCCGGTCTCCGCCGGGTTGATGACGTGGAGCAACACGAGCGTCCCGCCGGGAAACAGCTCCGCCGCCAGCTCCGCCGCACGCTGGGCGTGGTCGGAGTCGTCGACCGGCACCAGCACCCGGGTGCTGTCGGTGCTCATACCGGCGATTGCCCGCCCCGGCGCTTGAGTGTTTGCCCCGGGGACCCCCACAGGAGAGTGTGGCGGTCGACTTTTCGGGTCGTCAGCTCCGGCCGTGGCGGGTGAGACAGTGCTCGAGGCCGATCAGCTCGACGGGTTCAGAGTTGTCCGGCGAGTGGACGACCATCTGGCCTTTCTCCATGTAGGGGATCTTCGACTCGAGGTTCGCCGGGACGTTGACCGCCGAGATGGCGTCCTCGTCGCCCAGGTTGAGCACGACGGTCGTGTTGATCTGCTTCGAGACCGGATCGGCGATGTCCTGGGGGTCCTGGGTGATCAGAAAGAGCCCGAGACGCTCCTTACGTCCCTGTTTGGCGGCCTCGGTGAACTTCCCGATGACCCGTCTCGCCTGGACGCTGTCGGCGTCGGTGAGGAAGTTGTGTGCCTCGTCCATCCCGACGATCAGCGGCGTCTCCTTGATCCGCTCGTGGTCGGGATCGTTCGAGAGTTTCTGATCGACCAGCAGCGAGGCCAACGCGAGCACCACCGTCTCGGCGTGGCGGCGCCGGCCGATGTGGTAGGTCGGCACGACCGAGAGTCCGCCCGGACGGACGAACTGCGCGATCCGGTCGGTAATCGGCGGGGCGTCCTGATCGAAGACCGCCCCGAACCCGCGAACGCGGCGCGTGACCGCGTCGAAGGTGGCCTCGTGGACGGCACCAGACTCGTGGAGCTCCTCCCGTAGGGCCGGATCGTCCAGGAAGGACCGGAAGGCGTCGTAGCCGCCGCCCGACTCGCGCCGGAACCGCCGCAGGAGGACGTTCACCAGGGCGTTGTACTGGTTGTCGTTGAGCCCGCTGCCGGCGATCAGCCACGGGTTCGTGTGGACCATCTCGAAGGGAATGGTAAAGGGCACCTGCTCGGCGTCGTGGTGGCTGGCCGCGTAACTGGCCGAGCCGACTTTCGGGACGAACGCAAGCGTGTCCTCGTGGCCGCCGTGGGCGACCCCCTCCCGGTCGAACTCGCGGCCGCGGTTGGGGCCGTACGCGCCGTCGTCGTGCATCTGGGCGTACTCGTCTTGGGGGTCGAACTGCACGACCGCCGGCCGGAGCGACCGGTCACTGCCGGTCTCGACGCGGTAGGATCGCTCTGGCGCGAGGTACTGTCGGAGGACGTTTTTCGCGAGGTGGGTCTTTCCCGATCCGGTCCCGCCGGCGATCAGCGTGTGACGGAACACGAGCGGATCGCCGCCGTCGTAGTCGTCGTTGAGCCGGTAGTCGATCGTCGGCGGCTCCGCCGCGGTCCGGACCGTCTCGCCGCCGACCGCGAGCCGACCCAGGAACACCCCGTCCGCGGGGATCTTCAGTCCCGTCTTGATCTCGGCTTTCCGTTCGGCCCGGCTGACGACGGTCTCGGGTTTCGGCACGCGGTCGGTCATGCGGCGTCTGAGCTCGCCGTCGTCCTCGTACAACACCGCGACCGGGTCGAGCGTCGCGAGCAGCTTGAAGTCCTGCTCGTCGATCCCCTCCGAACGCATCGCCCGACGAGCGTGGATCTCGGTCGCGTCGTCGGCGCGGTACTCCTGGCTGTACTCCAGGCCGGTGATCCGGCAGAACAGCCGCTCGCCGTCGGGATAGGGGGCAATCAGGTAGCTCCCGATCCGGACCTGGCTGCGGCCGTCGACGGTGACGTATGCCCGGAGTCGGGTATCCTCGCTGTCCTCGCTCACCCGCAGTCCCGAGGCGGCCGACAGCACGCCGATACCGGTGTCTCGGCCAGCCGGCGTCGCGTCGAACGACTCCAGCCGGTCGCTGTCGGGCCCGCCGCCGGCGGTCGCGGACTCGTCGCCTTCGTCGTCGGACTCCCCGCTGAACTCGGTGAAGTCCTCGAGATCGGACATGCCGGCACCAACGAGGCGACCACACTAACCCGTTTGGGGTGGGCTTATGCCCGCTGGGAGCGTACCAGAACTTATGATACTCGTCCGCGGCAGTGCCGGCGGCACGGCTCTGACCGGCACGATCTACGAGCCCGACGAGGAGCCCCCGACGTTCAGCGGATCGCCGGACGACGGCGCCGCCTACACCTGGGTCTGTGATGAGTTCTACGAGGTCGAGACCGGCGGCCAGCGCCAGCGGATCGACGACCGCGAACTCCGGATCGCCTTCGAGTCGCCGCTTCCGCGCGGGTTCGAACGCAGGGAGGCCGCGCTCGCGGCGGCCGAACGTCACCTCCGGACCCAGTTCGCCCGCCTGGGCGTCGACCCAGAACGGGTGGCGATCGAGACCGAACCCGCGGGCGCGCCCGAGAGCCCCGGGGCGGGCCGGTAGGCGAGACTCGCGGTGCCCAGCGCCGACGAGCGAGTGCTGCCAGCACCCACGAGGCTGACGCGTGCCGGCCGATCGTCCCCCGAGACTAATGTGATCGGCCTCGAACTGTCGATCATGACAGACATTACGACCTTCGGCGAAACGGCTCTCCGGCTGTCGCCCTCCGGGCGAGAACGCCTCGCCCGGGCCGAGGAGATGGCGGTCCACGCCAGCGGCACCGAGAGCACCGCTGCGGTGGCCGCCGCACAGCTGGGAGCAGAGACGGTCTGGCTCTCGAAGCTGCCAGAGACGCCGCTCGGTCGCCGGATCGTCAGGGAGCTGCGCGGCGCCGGCGTCGAGACAGAGATCGCGTGGGCGGATCGCGGGCGCCAGGGGATCCGGTTCTCCGAGTCGGCGGTCGCCCCGCGCGAGCGGCGGACGATACACGACCACGGGAACGTGGCCGCAGCGACCGCGAGTCCCGGCGAGTTTCCGATCGGGCTCGTCCGGGAGCCGCCGGTGGTGTTTACCGCCCTGAGCACCGCCGTGCTCTCCGATCAACTCACCGAGACCACGCAGGCGCTGTTGCGCGCGAGCGCCGACGCGGTCACCGCCGTCGGGCTCGATTACACGCCCGGGATCGCGTCCCCGAGCGCCTACCGGGAGACGCTCGAGGCCGTCGTCGACCAGACGGAGCTGCTGTTCGCGAACGAGTCGGGCGTGCGCGCGGTGCTCGACACCGACGCGAGCGGTCGGGAGCTCGCGAACACGGTCGTCGCCGCACACGATCTCGACGGGATCGTCCTCGTCGGTGACAGTCACGGCGCGGTCGCGCTCCAGGACGGTCCGGGAACGAGCGTGGTCCACGAGCGCGATCCCGTTCCCGCCGACACCGTCGACCCGGCCGGCGCCGACGGTGCCTTCGTCGGCGCCTTTCTCCAGCGACTCGTCGAGGGCGAGGACACCGCGGCCGCGCTCACGGCCGCCGTCGCCGCGGCCGCGCTCGCTCGAACCACGCCCGGACCGCTCCTCTCAACGGAGCCTGCCGAGCTCGACCGGATCGCTGACCGCGTCGCGTAGACGACAACAGACATTTAACGGTAGTCGTCGAGCCTTCTCGTATGGACAGGGAACAGACCGCCGGAGGCAGCGGAGTTGCGCTCCGGCTCGGGGTGGCGGTGACGGCGGCGGTCATCCTCGGCGCCGGGCTCTTCGCGGGCGCGGCGGCCGGCATCGACGATCCGGTGACCCTCGACATCACCGTCCTCGACAGGGACGGCGAACCGGTCTCGAACGCCGAACTGACCGTCGTCTGGGCGGACAATCAGACCGTCGAGGAGACGCGGGCGAACGGCCGCGCCCTCGTCGACGTTCCCGCCGGCGCCGACGTCGAGATTCGAGTCGATCACCCGGAGTACACCCGCAACCGGCCGTTCACCGTGACAGACGCCACCTCGCGGGCCGTCGAGGTGCCGGTCGCGCTGTCGGGCGTCGCGGGGCTGACCGTCCTCGAGGGCGAACAACCCGTTCCGGACACGCAACTGACCGTCCGGGAGCCCGGCGGGCCGGTCGTCGCGGAGCTGACAACCGGCGATGACGGGACCGCCGAGACCGGGCGGCTTGAGCAGGGACAGTACGAGGTGACGACCGAGCGTCCGGGCTACTTCGACGAGACGGTGAGCCTCGAGCTCGACCGAGAGCAGGTCGAGCGCTCGATCGCGGTCGAGTCGGGCCGTGTGACGGTCTCCTTTGCCGTTTTTGACGATCACTTCGACCCGCCCGAGCCGATCGAGGGAGCCACGATCGAGACCGAACGGACGATATTAGAGACCGGCAGCGAGGGCCAGCGTTCGGTCGATCTCGACGTGAACACCGTTCAGAACGTGACGGTAAACAGGGACGGCTACGTCGAGGTCACACGGCGGCTCGTGGTCGGCGAGACGGACAGGGCGTTCGAGATCACCACACAGCGCGAGCCCGAACTCGAGCTTGTCAGCGACCAGCAGCGGGTTATCGTCGGCGAACAGGTCCGCGTGACCGCGACCAACGCCTACGACGAGCCCGTCGCCGGCGCGACGATCCTCCTAAACGGCGAGCCGGTCGGCGAGACGGGGGCGAACGGGCAACTGCTCGTCGAGATCACCGAGACTGGCCAGCAGACCGTCCGGGCCGAGGCCGATCTCCTCCGGGGCGAAGCGACCATCGAGGGCGTCGATCCCGACGACTCGGACACCGCCGGCGACGACGAGCCCGGCGGCGGCGACGACTCGGACGCCGGCAGCGACGACGAGCCCGGCGGGACCGACGACGGCGACGCGAACGACGGGGACGACTCCGGCGGGACAGACGACGCCGCGGACGACGACGGTAGCGGTCCCGGGTTCGGCCTCGTGGCGGTCGCGGGCGCAATCGCCGCACTCGTGACTGCCGTCAGGCTGCGGACGACCGACTGATCCCGACCCGACACCCGCTCGCGGTCCCGCCGATACCCGCGTGCGTACTCAGGTCATGCTACAGCAGAATCATTCGTGATAATTTTGGGCGTAATTTATTTAGACACCCGAACGGAAACACCGTTGATGAGTCGACGGTCATCGAGACCGTGGTGGTGGCTCGCAGTCCCGGGCGACAGCCCCGGAGGAGTCCCCAGCGTGGTGGCCGCGGCCTCCTCGGGACGGGCGAGACCCGCGGGACGGCCGGCGCCTCCGCCCGAGACCGTCGGCCACCGGAGGTGGTGCTGACAGATGGGTCAGGAACAGCTGTCGTTGGGTTCACAGGATATCCCCGAGGCGGTTCTTGACACCCTGGAAGACGAACTGCTCGTTCTCGACACCGGGGGCGAAGTCGTCTACGCCAACGAGAGCGCGTGTTCGTATCTCGATGTCTGCCCGGACGAGCTGTGTGGAACGCCGGTGGCGGAGCTGATCGACGGAACCGTACTCACGGAGGAGGGGCGCAGGCGGTTCCGGACCGCCTTGGAGACGGCCTTGGCCGGCGAGGTGGCCGATCCCGTCGAGGCCGAACACGACTTTCCGGTCGGGAAACGGTACGGGGAACACAAGCTCACCCCGGTCGAGGACGACGGCCAGGTCGTCGGGGTCGTCGTGCTCACGCGGGATATCACCGACCGGCGCGCCCGCGAGCGCATGCTCGAACGCGCTCGCTCATCTCTGAGCCAAACCCACCAGCTCGCCGCGGTTTCGGGGTTCGAGTTCGACCCGGAGTCCAGCCGGTTCACCTGGACGAGCGGGCTCGCTGAACTGCTCGGCTGGGACCGGGACCCGGACACGCTCGGCGAGCTTCGAGACGCGATCCACCCCGACGACCGAGAGTGTCTCGACCGGCTCGCGGCGATCGAAGCCGGCACGGTCGACACCGAGTTCCGGATCGTCGACGACGATCGGATCCGGTGGCTCCAGGCCGTGGCCGAGGCGGTCGACGGCGGGCGGTCGGTCCGGGGGGCCGTTCAAGACGTCACCCTCCGGAAGCGGCGGAAAGAACAGCTCCGACACAAGGCGTCGGTACTGGCCGCGACGTCGGACGCGACCCACGGCTGTGTCCTCGTCACGGACGGTTCTGGACAGCTCCTGCACTATGACGACGGGTTCGTGGCCCTGTGTGACTGCCCTCCCGAGGCACTCGAAGGCGGCACCGACGCGCTCGCGCGCGTTATCGCCCTCACCGCTCCCGAACAGGAGGCCGCGAGTACCGTCGCCGCCGTGTCGGGCACCGACGAGACCCGACAGGGGCGCTGGCAACTGACCGACGGGCGGTGCCTGCAGTACTACTTCGCGCCGGTGGGCCGGGAAGACACGCGGTACGGGCGGCTCTGGGCGTTTCGAGACATCACAGACGAGTACGACCGCGAGCAGGAGCTGGGGTTGATGAGACAGCTCCAGTCGCGGGCGCTCAGACACAACCTCCGGAACAAGCTCACCGTCATCGAGGGGTACGCGTCGCTGTTGGCGACCCACGACGAGTCCGAGGTCGCCGACCAGGCGGGCGCGATCCTCTCGGCGGCGGCGGAGCTGGACTCGCTGGCGGAGAACGCCCAGCTTGTCAAGCGACTTGTCGAGCACGACCCGCGGCCCACGACGATCGATCTCCACGCGACGCTGGTCGAGATCACGACGGCGGTCGATGATATGTACGACGGGGTCGAGATCGGCCTCGACTGTCCCTCTGGAGCGAGCGCAACGGCGATCCCACAGCTCAGGGCGGCCCTGTACAACGCCGTCGAGAACGCCGCCCAACACAACGATCCCCCGGTAATGACGGTGTCGGTGGCGGTCGCGTCCACCGCTGACGGGATCGATGTCGAGATCCGAGATAACGGCCCGGGGATCCCCGATCAAGAGCTCGCCGTCCTCGAGAACGAGCAGGAGACGCCGATCAAACACGGGAGCGGCCTCGGCCTGTGGGTGATGAAGCTGGTCACGGAGAACTCGGCCGTCGAGGTCGACTACGACACCAGACGGGACGGCACGACCGTCTATTTCCGAGTTCCTTCGGCGTAACACCCGCCCGACGGGCAGAAGAGTTCGCGGTGTTCAACGCGGTCGCCGAGGGGTTCCGACTCTGCCGACCGTCGGGGTTACTCCGGGTCGACTCCGAGCGTCTCGTAGACGAACGTCCACTTGTCGAGCGCCTGGTCGACCTGCACCGAGGTGGGCGTGCCGACGCCGTGGCCGGTGTCGGTCACGCTCCGGTAACAGATCGGGGCCTCTCCGGTCGTCGCACGCTGGAGTCGGGCGGCCATCTTGCGGGCGTGGGCCGGATGAACGCGGGTATCTCCGGCCGCGGTCGCGAGCAGCGTCGCGGGGTACGGACGCTCGGAGACGTTGTGATACGGCGAGTACGAGCGCAGCCACCCGAAGCCTCGCTCGTCGTCCGGCGAGCCGTACTCGCCGGTCCAGGCCCCGCCGAGCAGAAAGCGGTGGAATCGGAGCATGTCCATCAGCGGGACGCTCGCGACGATCGCGCCGAACAGCTCCGGGCGGCGGGTCAGCGCCGCGCCGACGGTCAACCCGCCGTTGCTGCCGCCCCAGCCGGCCAGGCGGTCCGGGCTCGTGTAGCCAGCCTCGATCAGCGCCTCAGCGGCGGCCTCGAAGTCCTCGAAGGTGTGGTGTTTCCGCTCGCGGGCGCCGGCCTCGTGCCAGCGCTCGCCGAACTCCGAGCCGCCCCTGAGCGAGGCCACCGCGAAGACCCCGCCGTCGGCGAGGAAGGGCAGCCGGAACGGATCGAGGCTCGGCAGCAGGGGGATCCTGAACCCGCCGTAGCCGTACAGCACCGTCGGGGCCGACCCGTCCGGATCGAGGTCGGCACGGTGAACGACCGACACCGGGAGGTGGGCGCCGTCGGCCGAGTCGACCCAGAGCCGCTCGACGGTCAGATCCGGCCCCGTCTCCTCGCGGGGATCGAGTTCGGCCGGCAGCTCGGGGGACTGCACCCGCCGCCAAGCGTCCGGCCCCGCGGCGGCGTCCGCGTGGACGACGCTGGTCGGCCGGTCGAAGGCCCCGAGCTGGAAACACAGCTCCGGCGAGTCGTGGCTCCCGGCGAGCCCGCCCCGCGGGATTCCGGAGAGGTCCGGCAGGGAGAGCTCGTGTCGAAGGTCTCCGTCGGCGTCGTGAATCGACACGACGGAACTCGCCTCGCGGGTCCGGTGGAGTGCGATCCCCTCGCCGGCCGGTGCCGTCGCGTGGACGACGGCCTCGCTCTCCGGGACGATCGTTTCGAAGCCCTCGATGCCGTCGACGGCGGCGATGTCGGCAGCGTCGGCGGCCAGCACCCGACCCCGGGGCGCCTCGTATGGCGTGGTGAGATACACCCGGCCGCCGTGTGTGAGCGCCGCGAGGGGCGCGTCGACATCGGTGATTACCGGCGAGAGCTCGCCGTCGGCGAGCGCGAACAGGTCGGCGTCGGTCCCGAGCTCTCCGACGGTGACGACGACGGCACCCGACTCGGGATCGACCTGGACGGCGGGCCACCGTTCGGGCTCGAACTCGTCGGTGAGGAGCCGATCGTGCCCGTCCAGCTCGTGATGGCGGAGCTCCTTCTCGAGTTGGCCGCCCTCGCCCGCCGCCCCGGTCGCGGTGTAGTAAAACCCCTCTCTGTCCGGCTCCCAGGCGGCGCCGTTGCACCGGCCGACGTCGTCGATCCGGTCGACGATCTTCCCGGAGTCGACGGCCATCACCCGGAGATCGTACTGTTCGGTCCCCGCCTCGGTCAGGCCGTACACGAGCAACGATCCGTCCCAGGTCGGCTCGAACCACTGCAGCGAGGTAGTCGCCCCGTCTAACTCGACCAGCGTTCGGGGCTCGCCGTCCGGGTCTTCGCGGACCGTCAGTCGGGGCTGCTCGGCCGTGGCCGCCTCAATGCGCTGGAAGTACCGGCCACCCCGCACCGTCGGCACGGCGAAGCTCTCGCGGTACCCGAGCTCGCGAACGGCCGGCGCGAGCGCCTCGCGGGTCTCGGTCACGACGACGGCGTCGGTGTACTCGTTCTGTCGCCGCTCCCACTCCGCGACCCGATCGTCGTCGCCCTCGAGCCAGCGGTACGGGTCCGTGATCGACTCGCCGTGTAGCGTCTCGGTGACCGGGTCGCGCTCTGTCTCCGGGGGCGATCGCATACCGGTCGGTGGCCGAGCGGCCATTTGGCCGTTCCGGTGTCCGTCGTCCGGCCTCGACCCGCGTGCCATCGTTTGGTGCCGCGATACCGTGTCCGTACGGGTCGCGAGCGACCGGGCGCTCGGTAATCGCGTCGACGCGCGAGCACTGCCGGGGCGAGCCGACACCACAGTTACCTGTCTGGCGAACCGTCATTTCGAACGGTCATGCCGTACATCGGCCACGTCCTGTCACGAGACGACTGGCGCCAGTTCGAGCAGGCCGGCGAATACCGTCCCGCCTCGCTCGACAAGCAGGGATTCATTCACTGTTCGAAGCTCGGACAGGTCGGCGTCGTCGCCGACTGTAACTTCAAGGACGAGCTGGTGCTTCTGTTGATCGACGAGACGCGGGTCGACCCGCCGGTTCGGTACGAGACGAACGAACGTGACCGGCCGAGCCCGTTCCACACGTCTACGGACCGCTCGAGCTGTCCGCGGTCGTCGCGTCGGCGCCGTTCGAACCCGACGACGCCGGCTACCGGCTCCCCGATCGCCTGCTCAGCGACGCGATCACCGGTCGGCCCCGGGAGTAAGGCAGGTTTCGTGGCGTCTGCGGAGACTTTCCCATCGGCCTGTCCTCGTCACACGCCGGGTGCCTGTCGAGGCGTTCGCGTCGCCGACCCGCAGGTAAACGAACGTCTACCGGCCCACGCCGAGGTTCCCGGCGGTCCCGTGTGTTGTGGCGGGGTCGGTGTCCCTCCTCGTAATAGGCCAGCCGGCTGCGCGTTGCCGTCGTCGGTCGGGGCGGCGAACAGTCCGTCTGGATCGCTCGGAGCGTGATCGACCGTCCAGCCGCGTACCTGGGCCGAGAGGTTCCGGACGTCTCGTGGTCGGCCGGCGCTGTGGCGTCGCCAGACGGTCCTGCCCGTGACTCTGCCGTCCGCGACGGTCGCGACGACGGTCCGACACCCCGGACGACAACTACCGTCGCGGGGGTCGGACGGCCCGACGGCTCACTCCGGCTCGGGGTCGCCGATAGCGTCGTCGAGTCCGTTCGCCTCGGGAGCGGTGTCGGGGCGTCTCTCCTCTAGCGACGAGTTCGACCCCGTGACGCCGATCACCTTCTTCTGGGTCGATCGGTCCCGTGGGTCGGCAAGGTCTGTCTCGCCAGTCACCGTGTGGAATATCTCGTTGAGTCGTTGTTGCTCTTCGCCCGGGGTCGAGTCGCGCTCGCGCACACTCGTCCTCGAGGCCCCGATCGGTGTTAAATCTCCTACATATTCACCGTCTCTGTCTTTTTGAGAAAGCTGGTGACACGGACCGTCACCGACCGGACCGGCCTCCGATTGAGCGAATCAAACACAGAAGCGAGACTGGTCTCAGCGGTCTGTCGACGGAGTGCTCGGTAGGGGATTTGAACCCCTGTCGTCGGCTCGCTCCCAATCCGGATTCTCCGGGACTGTCGAAAGGCCGACATGATTGGCCGGACTACACCAACCGAGCGCAGACGGCGATCAGACGGTGCGGAGATTAAATCCTTCGTTCCGGGGCACGGAGTACGCCCGTCAGTTCGAGAGCGTTTCGGCGACGCGGTCGATCTCGGCCTCGGTCGTCACGGCGTGGACGGACACGCGAACCGCGTGGGGGTTGGGAAGCGACCGGACGACGATTCCCTCTCGGGACAGGCGCTCGACGGTCGCCTCGGGATCGGCGGCGTCGACGGTGACCAGTCCCGAGTGAAACTCGCGGGGACTGAGCAGCCGGTCATCGGGGAGGTGTGTCTTCAGGCGATCGGTGAGCGTCTCGATTCGGGCCTCGATTGCGTCGAGCCCGACGCTCTCGACGGCCTCGATCGCCGCGGCGAGTCCGGCGTGGGGACCGGGGGAGGTCGAGCCGATCTCCAGTCGCCGCGCGTCGGGTTCGAAGGCCAGCTCACCGTCCTCGGTCGCGGCCCCGCGGTAGCCGACCGCGCTGGGAACCAGCTCCTCGACGCGGTCGGGGTCGACGTAGACGAACCCCGCCCCCCACGGCCCGAGCAGCCACTTGTGTCCCGCCCCAGCGACGACGTCCGCACCCCACTCGGTGACGTCGACGGGGGCCTGTCCGGGCAGCTGGACCGCGTCGACGATGGTAACGGCGCCGGCGTCGCGGGCGATCTCGACCAACTCCGCGACCGGCAGCCGGGTGCCGTGGGTCCAGGTGAGCGCGCTGAAACAGACCGCCTCGGCGTCCGCGACCGCCGTCGCGAACGCGTCGGGGTCGATCAGCCCTCGCTCGGTTTCGAGGACCTCGACGGAGAGGCCCTCGCGCTCGAAACGCTGCCAGGGGAGCACGCCCGCGGGGTGTTCGAGGTCGGTTCGGACGACCGTATCCCCCTCGCCAAGCGGCAGCGCGCAGGCGATCCGAGCGAGCCCGTCGCTCGTACTCGCGGTCAACGCGACGGCGTCGGGATCGGCACCCAACAGGCCGGCGATCCGCTCGCGAGACCGTTCGTAGCTCTCGAAAGCCGCCTCGTACGGGCCGGTCTCGAGCCCCTCGCGCTCGACCGTTTCGAGCTCTTCGGTTACGGCTTCGGTCACCCGCCGGAGGCTCGGTCCGTGGGCACCGTAGTTCAGGTATGTCGCGTCCGCGAGTGCCGGAACCTCCTCGCGCAGGTCGAGCGGCGTCACGGCGAGATCACTCCAACACCCGCGGCTCGTGTCCCGCCCGGACCGATCGCCCCGAGCGGGAGCACCCGGCGCTCTCAGGCGTCGTCGACTCGTCGGCCTGCGGATGTCGGGTACCGGTCGGATCGGAGCCGCGCTCGACTGGCTGGGGCGTCCCAGGCATCGGTCTCAGGCGGGGCGGTGGCGGTCGACGGCGGCCCTGAGCTGCTCCTCGGTCTGGAGTCCGACCATCTGGTCGACTTCCTCGCCCTCTGCGTACACCTTCGTCGTCGGAACCCCGCGAATGTTGTGTGTCCCGGCGAGTTGCCCGTGACGGTCGATGTCGACTTTCAGCACCGCCGCGCCGGTCTCTGCCGCGATCGCTTCGACGGCCGGCTCCATCATCCGGCAGGGACCACACCAGTCGGCGTAGAAATCGACGATCACGACTTCGTGCTCCGAGACGATCGACTCGAACTCCTCGGAGGCACCGAGGACGATCGGCTCGGCGGGCGTCTCGGATCGAACGTCTTGTGTCATCTCTTTTCCGTAGCGTCCGTCAACGGATATAGTTTTGGATGTATTGCCCAATATTGCCAGCGTTACCTTCGTTTGGTGCCCCGCGTGTCTCACGGATCGGGTCGCAGACGGCCCGAACCGAACGATTCGACGCGCCTAATGCCAACGCTGAAATGCGACTCTCGCATACTTAGAGGGGATGGAAGGGGCCGATCGCACCCGGTTCAGACGGGCAGCCGGCGTCAACGCGGTCGGCAACGCGGCGAAGATCGCCGTCGAGGGCGGCGTCGGGTTCGCCACGGGGAGCGCCGCCCTGATCGCCGACGCTGCCCACTCGGTGGCCGATCTGGTCGCGAGCCTGGTGGTGTTGATCTGGGGCGAGGGCCGCTTCGAGGGCCCGGACGCCGACCACCCACACGGCCACGCGCGGTTCGAGCCGCTCACGGCGCTGTTCGTCGGCGGCGTGATCGTCGTGCTCGGAGCCGACCTGTTGATCGAGTCCGTCCGGACGATCCTCGAAGGAGCGACGGTGACTTTCAGCCCGCTCATGGTCGGGGCGGCGGCCTTCGCCATGGTCGATATGCTCGCCGTGTACGTCTACACGAAGCGAGCAAACGCCGGACTCGACTCGGCGGCGCTGCGAGCGCTCGCGCTCGACTGTCTGAACGATCTGTACACGTCAGTAGCGGTGCTCGCCGGCGTCGTCGGGATCGCGCTCGGCGCCCCGGTACTCGACGGAGCGGCCGGGGCGGCCGTGAGTCTGCTGGTCGTCTCGCAGGGCGTGACCATCGCCCGCGAGAACGTCTCGTATCTCTCTGGGGCGGCCGCCCCCGAGGAGCGCCGCGAGGCGGTGCGGGAGACGCTGCTCGGGGCCTCGCAGGTTCGGGGCGTGCACGATCTCGCGGTGTTTTACGACGGCACCGAACTCGAGGTCGAGGCCCACGTCGAGACCGACGGCGACCTCTCGCTCGCACAGGCCCACGACCTCGAGGAGGAGCTGGCAGAGTTGGTCCTGGCTCTCGACGGTGTTGGGGGCGTGCACATCCACCTCGATCCCGCCGGGATCGGCGAGTGGAAGGACGGTCAGGAGAGCTCGCCCAGCGCGTAGACGGTGTTGTGGCCGGTGATCTCGCAGGTGACGACGTCGCCGAGCTCGACGCCCGCCCGTTCTGCCCCGGGAATCGCGACCTGCCGGTAGGCCCGGTCGTACCCGACCATCGACTCCTCGGTGCCGTCCTCGACGATCAGCACCGACCGCTGCTGGCCGACCATCTGCTCGTGGGCCGCTCCGACGATCTCCATTTTCCGCTCGACCAGCTCCGAGGAGCGGTCCTTCTTGATCTGCCCGCCCAGTCCCTTCATCTCGGCGGCGTCGGTCCCGGGTCGCTTCGAGAAGCGGGTGACGTTTACCTTCTCGGGGGTGGTCTCCTCGAGCAGGGCGATCGACCGCTCGTGGTCGTGGGGTTGTTCGGTCGGGAACCCGACGACGAAATCGGTCGCAAGCGTCCACTCCTCGAGGTGCCGATCGAAGGTCGCGACCACCTCGCGGAACTCCTCGACGGTGTGCTGGCGGCGCATGTCCCGCAACACGGGGTCGCTGCCCGACTGGACCGGCGCGTGCAGGAAGTCGTACAGCTTCTCTTCGGTAGCGAACACCTCGGCGAGTCGTTCCCGGACGCCGTGGACGCCGTAGGGGTTTGCCATCCCGACCCGCACCCGGAACTCGCCGGGGATCGCACAGATCTCCTCGAGTAGCTCCGGGAGCAGGCTCTCACCCTGGTTGCGGTCCCAGCCGTACACGCCGGTGTCCTGGCCGGTGACCCGGATCTCCTTCGCGCCGGCCCGGACCAGCTCGCGGGCGTGTTGGACGTTCTCCTCGATCGGCGGCGAGTCGATCCGGCCGGTCGCGCGTTTCGTGATGCAGTACGAGCAGTTGCTCGTACAGCCCCGCGCGATCGGGAGGATGCCCACCACTCCGTCGAGGACGGGCTTTCCCGCGGTCTGGGTGGGACACTCGCCGTTGCGGACGTACTCGGGCACGTCGTCCCAGTGGAGCACCTCCGCGTCGATCCCGGCCTCGCCGAACTGCTCGCCCTGCGCGAGGGCCATACAGCCGGTCACTACCAGGTCCGCGGGCGTCTGCTCGTCGAGTTCCCTGGCTCGCCTGAGCATGTTGTGCTCGGTTTTCTCGATGACCGTACAGGTGTTGAGGATCGCGACGTCGGCGGTCTCCGGGGACTCGACCGGGCGGTGGCCCCCCTGGCGGAGGGCCCGCTCGATCTGTCGGCTCTCACCCCGGTTTGCCGTACACCCGTAGGTCTCGATGTGGTAGCGAGCCATGCTGTTTTCTCGGCGCGAGCGGACTAAAAGCCCGCGTTTTGCCGGCTTTCAGTGCCCGGGAGTCCCGCCGGCCCGCTCGTACTCCCGGACGATCGTCGCGCCGCTCGAGGCGCCGATCCGCTCGGCGCCGGCCGCGAACAGCTCCTCGGCGAACGCCCACGAGCCGACGCCGCCGCTCGCCTTCACCGGCAGGTACTCGCTCATCACGGAGACGTCGGCGACGGTCGCTCCGCCCTCGGAGAAGCCGGTGGCGGTCTTGACGAAGTCGGCACCGGCGGCCCGCGCCGCCTCGCAGACGGCCCGCAGCTCCGACTCCTCGAGCAGCGGCGCCTCGACGATCACCTTCACCGGCACCGGCGCCGCGGCGACGACCTCGGCGATGTCGGTCCGGACCGCCTCCCGATCCCCAGACCGGAGCCACCCCAGATTCGCGACCATGTCAACTTCGGCCGCCCCGTCTGCGTGGGCGCGCCCTGCTTCGGTGCATTTGGCTTCGGTCGCGTGGTGGCCGTGGGGGAATCCGATCACCGTGGTCACGGGAACGTCCGGTGCGTGCGCCGTCCCCCGCTCGAGGTAACAGGGCGGGATACACGCCCGCATGCCGTACTCCTCGGCCTCGTCCAAGACGGTCGTGACCGCTCCCCAGGTCGTCGTCGGCCCGAGTACCGTGTGTTCGATTCGGCTGGGCAGGTCGTCCATGCAAGGGGTAGCGGCGCCCTGAATAAAACCTCCGGGGGCGAGCGTATCAGAAGAATTTTGCGCTGTGGCTGTCACGTGTCTGGCATGCCGGCACCGTTCGCCGAGTTCGTCGTCCCGCCGGTGATTCACACGGTCGGACTGCTCGTTGTCGGCGGGACGCTGCTGGCCGTGTTGTACGCCGTGCGGCCGCCGCTGACACAGGGGGTGGTCCTCGCGCTGGTTCCCTGGATGGTCGCCGGCGCCGTGTTGCATGTGTTCTGGCAGCTCGACCGCGCGTTCGTCGAGGGGGTCGTGCCGTCGACAGTCGAGCCGCTCTTTTCCGCGCCCGCGGTCTATCTCGGCACCTTCTGTCTGCTGGCGCCGGTCTGGCTCGGCGCGACGCTCATCTCTCCGACGACGGGGCGGGCCGCGACGGTCGCGCGGTACGTCGGTGCCGTCGGGATCGGAGTCGCGGTGACGCTGATCGGCTTTCTCCTCTTCCAGGCCCGGAGTCCGGCGCTCCCGGCCCTGGAGCCGGTCGCGCCCACGCTCGGGCTCGTGGTGTCGGTCGCGCTGACGGCGGTGGTGTACCTGTTGGTCGGGCTCTGGCGGACGGACGTGCTCGTCCGGGCGAAGTACGTGGGCGGGCTCGTCCTCTTTGCCCACCTGTTCGACGGGATCACGACCGCGGTCGGGGTCGAACTACTCGGTGTCGGCGAGCGGTCGGCGCTGCCCCGGGCGATCATCGACGTTGCCGCCGGACTACCAACCGCCGACCTGCTGGGCGAGGCGTGGCTGTTCGTCCTCGTCAAGCTCCTGTTGGCCGTCGCGATCGTCGTCGGCTTCGCCGATTACCTCAGCGAGGCCCCGACCCGGGGCAACCTCTTTTTCGCCGTCGTCGCCGCCGTCGGCCTCGGACCGGCCGTACACAATTTCTTTGTGTTCATGCTCAACCTGCCCGGGTGAGCGCCGCGGAGGCCCGCGACCCGACCGATCGGGTTCGGGAGAGTTTATATCACCCGGCGCGAGGACGGCATATGGGAAAACAGCCCCACCTGCTCGTCGAAGAGGGCGATCTGACAGACGTCGCGCTCGTCCCCGGCGATCCCGGGCGGGTCGAGCGGATCGCGGCACAGTGTGACACTGCCGAGACCGTCGCCGAGAACCGGGAGTACACGGTCGTCAACGCCAGCTACGAGGGCCGCGAGCTGACGATCTGCTCGACAGGCATCGGCGCCCCGTCAGCGACGATCGCTGCCGAGGAGCTCCACGCGGTCGGCGTCGAGCGGCTCATCCGCGTCGGAACCTGCGGTGCCCTGCAGTCCGACATCGAGATCGGCGACATGATCGTCGCGACCGGCGCCGCCAAGGACGAGGGCACGAGCAAGCGCTACGAGTCAGAGACGCTGCCGGCCGTGGCCGATTACGACGTGCTGTCGGCGCTCGCCGGCGTCTCCGAGGAGCGCAACGAGCCGGTTCACGTCGGCCCGATCGCGACCGATGATGCCTTTTACGCCGAGACCGAACCGATCGTCGAGAACTGGGAGGCCGCCGGGCTGCTCGCCGTCGAGATGGAGGCGGCCGCGCTGTTCTCGATCGCCCGGCGCCGCGGGATGGCCGCCGGGGCGATCTGTACAGTCGACGGCAACCTCGTCGAGGGCACGCAGAAAGGCGAGACCGACAACGAGGAGCTCCCCGAGAAGGCCCGGGACAACGTCGAGCGGGCGATCACGATCGCGCTCGAGGCGACCCGACGCCTGTAGCCGGCGCGTTGTATCGGGGGCAGATTCGGACGATGCTGTCTCCCCCTGACTTCTCCCACGACTGAACTCGTGGGCTGTCGCGCTGCTTTCGCCGTAACCACGCGCTACGGAGTGTCAGGGCGTCTCCGTTCTCGAGAGCCCGGCGTCGGCGATCGCGAACTCGGCCCGCCCGCCGGCCGCCCGCGAGTGGTGTTTCTCTAGGGTCGCGCGACGATTCCCGCCGCGGAACCGATCCAGCCGGAGGATCACCGCCGACCAGTGATCGAGCGTCTGTCCGCCCAGCGCCCGCGTGGCGTCGGCGTCGGGATCGGTGTACACCTGGTTCGTGAACGCGACCGCCAGGTCGTGTTTGCGCGCCAGCCCGAGCAGGTGGGTGATCTGGCGCGCGACCGCTCGCAGCGTCTCGCCGTCGTCGTCGTCGTCGCGTTCGAGCCGGTAGAAGCCGGTCGCGCTGTCGAGGACGATCAGGGAGACGTTCTCCGCGAAGGACTCGGCGTCGCGCACGGCCTCGCGTTGCTGGTCGAACGAGAGCGCCTCGGTGACGATCAGCCGCGAGGCCAGCGTCTCCGCCTCGGCCTCGTAAGGGGCGGCCAGCTGGTCCACCCGCTCGATCGGTAGCCCCTCGGTGTCGATGTACAGCGCCGAGTCGCCGCGGGCCGCCACCTCGACGGCCGCCGACAGCACCACGTTCGTCTTACCCGCCGCCGGCGGGCCGTACACCTGGGTCGCCGCCCCCCGCTCGAAGCCCCCGCCCAACAGCTCGTCGACCGGCGCACACCCCGTCGGAATCGGATCCGTCACGGATCGAGTTGGTCCGGCGGCGCACTTAACTGCTCGTGCTCGGCCGTGAGCGGTAAGCCTTTGAGCGCGGCCCGCCCGGTGTACGGTATGGCATCCGCACGGCTCGGACTTGTCGTCGCCCGCTTCGATAAGCAGGGCGGGGTCGTCTCCGAGATGGAAGACAGCGCCCGCGAGGCCGCCCACGAGCGCGGCGCCGAGATCGCGGCGACGCTGGTCGTGCCCGGCTCGTACGACACGCCGCTGGCCGCCGACCGGCTGGCCCGGCGGGCGTCGATCGACGCCGTCGCCGTCGTCGGCGCGATCGTCACCGGCGACACGGACCACGACCAGGTGATCGGCCGGGCCGCCGCCGACGGACTCCGGGACGTCGCGCTCGACCGGGACACCCCGGTGACGCTCGGCATCACCGGACCGGGAATGAGCGCAGACGAGGCGGCCGCGCGCGTCGAGTACGGCGCCAACGCCGTCGAGAGCGCTCTCGATCTCGCCGCTGAGCTCGAAGACACCGCCAAGGACCACACATGAGCCAGGACCAGTCACCACAGCCGTACACGCCAGCACAGCGCGTCGAACGCGTCGCTCCGAGCGCCACGATCGCGATCGGCAACCGCGCCGCCGCCCTCGAGGCCGAGGGGGTCGACGTCGTCGACCTGAGCGTCGGCGAGCCCGACTTCGACACCCCAGCGAACATCAAGCGAGCCGCCGAGGAGGCCCTGGCCGCCGGAGAGACCGGCTACACCCAATCGCGGGGGATCCCGGAGCTGCGGGCGGCGATCGCGGAGCGCCACCGCGCCGACGGGATCGACTGCGGTCCGGAGAACGTCCTGGTCACGCCTGGCGCCAAGCAGGCGCTGTTCGAGGTGATCCAGGCGCTCGTCGATCCCGGGGAGGAAGTCGTACTGTTGGACCCGGCGTGGGTCTCCTACGAGGCGATGGCGAAACTCTCCGGCGCGTCTCTCCGGCGGGTCGACACCGCCCCCTACGGGTTCGCGCTCGAACCGGCACTCGATGATCTGGCGGCTGCAGTCTCCGACGAGACCGAGCTGCTCGTGGTCAACACGCCCGGCAATCCCCACGGTGCGGTCTACTCGGACGCCGCCCTCGAGGGCGTCCGAGACTTAGCCCGCGAGCACGGCATCACCGTGATCGCCGACGAGATCTACGATCAGATCACCTACGGCCGAGAGCAGACGAGCCTGGCGGCTCTGTCGGGGGTGGGCGACCGGACCGTGACGATCAACGGCTTCTCGAAGGCCTACGCTATGACCGGTTGGCGGCTGGGGTATCTGGTCGCGCCCGAGCCGATCGTGGAGCAGGCGAGCACCGTCCACGGGCACTCGGTGTCGTGTGCCACGAACTTCGTCCAGCACGCCGGCGTCGAGGCGCTTCGCAACACCGACGCGGCCGTCGCCGAGATGGTCGCGGCCTTCGAGGACCGTCGGGACCTGCTGGTCGAGGCGCTCGCCGACCGGGGTCTCGAGGTGCCAGCCCCCGAGGGTGCCTTCTATCTCATGTTGCCCGTCGACGACGACGACCAGCGGTGGTGTGAGGCCGCGATCGACCGGGCCCACGTCGCGACCGTCCCGGGGAGTGCCTTCGGAACCGACGGCTACGCCCGGCTCTCGTACGCCGCCGGCGCCGACCGACTCCGCGAGGCCGTCGCCCGGCTCGACGAGCACGACCTGTTGTAATCTCGCTGGGGCCGCCGAATCGCCGGACTTCGTCGTAGACGTTTAGCCGCCGAACAGTCTGCGCAGCCGTTCGAGCGGCCCCTCCTCCTCTGCGGGCATGCCCGCGTCCCGACGATCCGTCGAATCGGCGGGCTCGTCGGGGGGAGTCAGCGCCCAGCCAGCTTCCCCGGCCGCGTCGTCGACGGTTAGGTACTCCCAGCCGGCCTGCTCGGCGAACGGCCGGCGTTCCGGCCCGGCGCCGACGTGGACCTTTCGAGGGGCTGAGGACGCCTCGGCGAGTTCGGCGAGCGCCAGCCACCGGTCGCGGTCGCCCTGCTCGAAGTCCTGTTGGAGACCGTGGCGGTCGACGAACGCCTCGATGGCCGCGAGGTCGTCGCCGACGATCCCGACGTGGCGGCTCCAGGTCCGTGCGTCCTCGAAGGCCGCGGCCGGGTCGGCGAGGCGCTCGACGGCGGCAAGGGAGAAGGCGAGTGCCATCTCGCCGGTCTCGCTGTCGTGTACGACGCTCACGCATCTGTGTCGACGCTGCCGGGTCCTAAAGCGCTCGGTCTCCCCCGGGTCTTTGTCTTCAGTCCGCGTCGGCGTCGGACTCGATCCCGGGGCTGCCCCTCGCTTCGAGATCGACCTCGAGTGACTCGCAGGCTCCCGTTTCGGGATCGAAGCAGTCCGGACAGACCGGACGCCGGTCGATGATCGTATCGAGCCGCTCGGCGACGATCTCGTTGATCACCGGCTCGAGCTGGTCGGCCTCCTCGCGGAACGACTCGACGGCCAGCACCTCCGCGAGGAACCGTTCGAGGATGCAGTACTCCTCGAGCGCCTCGCGGGCGCGGACGATCCCCTCGTCTGTGAGATCGACGCCGCGGTACTTCTCGTGGGTGCAGAGCCCGTCGGTCTCGAGCTTGCCGACCATCTCGTTCGCGCTGGCCGGACTCACGTCGAGCGTGTCGGCGATCGCCCCGGTGGAGGCGCGGCCGTCTTCGGTCTGCTGGACGAGGTAAATCGCGCGCAAGTATCGCCTGGCGGTGTTCATCGGCTGACTCCGTGGTGGTGGGTCATGTGGTCGTCTCCATCAGGTCGGTGATCTGTTTGACGCCGGCCTGTTCCTCGGCGCGGATCGACCGCAGCGTCTCGACCACGTGGTGGCGGTCGACGGTGAACCGCGCGTCGGTCCCGGCGAGCGCGGCGATGAGGTCGTCGTAGAACTTGTACGCGGTCGCCTCGCTGCACAGCTGGTCGTACAGGACGCCGTCGAACTCGTCGGCCGGCTCGTACTGTTCGCCGACGAGGTGCTCGATCTGTTCGAACGGGACCGTCTCGGCGTTTAACCGCTCGATCAGCGCGTCCAAACGCTCCCGGTGTGTCGCCGACTCCTCGGCAGCGTCCCGTAACACGGTCCGGAACTCGCCGTTGAGGTCCGGATTCGCGGCGTTGCGCCTGGCCCGGGCCTCCGCGAGCTCTTCGAGGACGACCCCGATCTGTAGGAGCCGGGCGAGCTGGTGATCCGAGGAGAGTGCCGCCTGGCTCACAACTTTTCCCTCCACGATACCCCAAAGTCCATACCGACGGTACGACGACGAGGGTTAAGAGCGTTCCCCACCGCTACAGCCAGCTGAACGCCAGGTACGGAACTACGAACAGGGCCAGAAACATGACGAGCAGGATCAGCCCGTACCCGATTGCGACGGCGAGCCCCGATATCCACGCGGGGTGATCGAACCCTCCGGGAAGGTCCATACTCCGCGTGTGCGCCAGGGAGTCTTGATCCCACAGTCCGTTCCGGACGCCCTCTACGGCGGTCGGTGAGCCCTGCGGTCGCCGGACCCGGCGGCTCCGTCGGTCACCGCTGTCCGAGGTGTGACTCTCTCGTGACCGTCTCGGACCCGTCGCCGCCGTTTCGCCGGAGCCGGTCGAGCACTAGGGCGCTGATCACACCGGCCGCGCCGGCCGCGACGACGACCGGTGCGGCGAGCAGCGCGACGACCGCCGCGAGCGCGGCCGCGTAGACGACCACGCCGCCCGGCGTCCGGGGCGGTTGCGAAGCGAGACCGCGAGCGTCTTTCTCTCCGCTCATACACTACTCCAGGGACCGTTCGCACATAAGCGTAATCTGAACGACAGTTCTGTAGTCGGAGTTACTGAAACGTATTTCAGTAGTCGGCCGCGACCGGCGCGCGGCTCGACGGGGAAGAACGGCGGCGTGAAATGGGTCCGCCTGGGGAAGCTGCAGCCGCTCGGCTCGGCGCTCAGGCGAAGGTTCGATCGGGCGGGGTTTCCTCTTCGGCCTGGATCTTCTCGTAGGCCCGCTCGAAGTCGTCCATCCGAACGTCGGTGCGATCGTCGCGGATCGCAAACATGCCGGCCTCGGTGCAGATCGCCTTGATGTCCGCGCCGGAGGCGTCCGCCGCCATCGCCGCCAAGGCGCCGTAGTCGACGCCCTCGGCGACGGTCATCGACCGCGTGTGGATCTTGAAGATCTGCTCGCGGCCGCGCTCGCTGGGCTCCGGCACTTCGATGAGCCGGTCGAACCGGCCGGGCCGGAGGATCGCCTGGTCGAGCATGTCGAACCGGTTGGTCGCGGCGATGATCCGCACCTCTCCCCGGTCGTCGAACCCGTCCATCTCCGAGAGCAGCTGCATCATCGTCCGCTGGACCTCCGCGTCACCGGAGGTTTTCGACTCCGTCCGCCGGGCCGCGATCGCGTCGATCTCGTCGATGAAAATCACCGCCGGCTGGTGCTGGCTGGCCAGCTCGAACAGGTCCCGGACGAGCTTCGCGCCCTCTCCGATGAACTTGTGGACCAACTCGGAGCCGGCCATCTTGATGAAGGTCGCGTCGGTCTGGTTGGCGACGGCCTTCGCTAGCATCGTCTTCCCGGTCCCCGGCGGCCCGTGCAGCAGGACACCGGAAGGTGGATCGATCCCCACCGCGTCGAACTGCTCGGCGTTGATCAGCGGCTGCTCGACAGCCTCCCGTACCTCCCGGATCTGCTCGTCCAACCCGCCGATGTCGCCGTATCCCACCTCGGGACTGGCCTCGACTTGCATCACCCGCGCCCGGACATCGGTCTCGTCGTCGAGGACCTTCACGACCGACAGGGAGTTGTTGACCGCGACCCGGTCGTCGGGTTCGAGCTGCTCGCGCATCTCGTCGGTGATCTCGGTCAGTGCCTCCTGGTTGTTGCCGTGTTGTTTGATTATCGCCCCGTCCTCGGTGAGCTCTTGGACGGTGGCGACGAACAGCGGCGACTGCTTGAGCTTCTTGTTCTCGTGGGTGAGCCGTTCGAGCTTCTGCTGGTACTTGTTGTTTTCCGCGTTCGCGTCGAGCAGCTTGTCCCGCATCTCCTCGTTTTGTGACTCGAGGACGTCGAGTTGCTCTTCGAGTGACTCGATTTTCTCCTGTTTTGACGCCCCGTCGTCGTAGGGCATCTCGACATCGTCGACGGTGTCGGTCATTTTTCGTAGATAGGTCTCACACGATAATGAGTGTTCGGGTCCGCGTGACACGGCGGGGACCGAACCGCCCGACGGAGACAGTGACAACCGATAAGCCCCCGGCCGACAAAGCGGGGGTGATGACGCGGCTGGTTCACACGGGCGATACCCACCTCGGCTACCGCCAGTACCACAGCCCGGAGCGCCGCCGGGACTTCCGCCGGGCGTTCGAGCGGGTGATCGACGACGCGATCGCGGCCGAGGTCGACGCCGTGATCCACGCAGGCGACCTCTTCGACGACCGACAGCCTGGGTTGCCGGATATCTCGGGCGCGCTGTCGGCGCTCGAGCGGCTGGAGGCGGCCGGGATTCCGTTCCTCGCGGTCGTCGGCAACCACGAGTCGAAACGCGACGGCCAGTGGCTCGACCTGTTCGAGCAGGTCGGGGTCGCGACCAGGCTGGGCGCAGAGCCCGTCGAGGTCGGCGACGTTGCGGTCTACGGGCTCGATTTCGTCCCCCGGTCTCGTCGGGCGGCACTGGAGTACGAGTTCGAGCCCACCGACGCCGCCCACGCCGTCCTGGTCACCCACGGACTCTTCGAGCCGTTCGAGCACGGCGACTGGGACGCCCGCCGGCTGCTCCGGGAGTCGCCGGTCGCGTTCGACGCCCTCCTGCTCGGGGACGATCACACCCACCGGGTCCGCCGGCTCGAGGAGCCGACCGAGACCTGGCTCACCTACGCCGGCTCAACCGAGCGGGCGAGCGCGAGCGAGCGCGAGGACAGGGGGTACAACATGGTGGCGTTCGAGGACGGCGTCGACGTTCGGCGGCGCGGACTCGAGACGCGACCGTTCGTCTACGTCGACGTCGAGCTCGGGGCTGGCCAGGGTCTCGAGCAGGTCCGCAGGGCGATCGAGGGGTACGACATCGAGGACGCGGTCGTGATCGTCACGATCACCGGCGAGGGGTCGGAGATCGCACCCGCCGCGATCGAGGAGTTCGCCGCAGAGCGAGGGGCACTCCTCACCCGCGTCACCGACCGGCGCGAAGTCGAAGACGATACCGCCGAGGTCAGCTTCGCCGATCCCGACGCCGCGGTCCGAGAGCGCATCGAAACGCTGGGGCTGAGTCCGGCCGCCCGCGAGATCGACGAGCTGGTCCGGGACCGGTCGATCGCCGACAGCAACGTTGCCGACAACGTCGAACGACGCGTCGGGGAGCTGGCCGACGAGTCCGCCGCCTTCGCCGCCGCCGAGACCCCGAGCGCGGACGCCGCGGGTCCCGGGGGGGAGTCGTCTCGGTCGGGCGAGTCTGACTCGGCGCCGCAGACGGCCGGCGACGGAACAGCCGAGGACGGATCGACAGCCCCCGCGGTCGACCGGGCTGTCACGGACGAGGACGCCGACAGAACCGACGCGGCCGGGGAACCCCCCGAAGGCGGCTCCCGCGAGCCGTCCGGCGACGACGGGCACCCGCCGGACTCCGCCGAGAGAGAGCGAGCGGACGGCGGCGACGACCAGGCGACGATGGAGGAGTACCTGTGAGATTCGAGCACCTCAGCCTCGAGCAGTTCAAGCCCTTCGAGGCCGCAGGGGTCGAGTTCGAACCCGGAGTGACGGTCATTCACGGACTCAACGGCAGCGGAAAGTCCTCGCTGCTGGAGGCGGCGTTTTTTGCGCTCTATGGCGCCCGCGCGCTCGACGGAACTCTCGACGAGGTCGTGACCGTCGGGGCCGACGGCTCGACGGTCGGACTCTCCTTTACCCACGACGGGACGACCGGCCGGATCGACCGCGAGGTACGGGTCCGGGACGGGAGCGCGCGGACGGCCCGGTGTGTGCTCGAGACCGACGGGGAGACGATCGAGGGCGCGACCGACGTCCGCGAGTACGTGACGGGACTGTTGCGGATGGACGCCGAGGCCTTTCGCAACTGCGCGTACGTCCGACAGGGCGAGGTCAACGCTCTGATCAACGCCGCCCCGAGCGAGCGCCAGGACATCCTCGACGACCTGCTCCAGCTGGGCCGCCTGGAAGAGTACCGCGAGCGGGCCAGCGACGCCCGGGTCGGGGTCGGACGGGTCAGAGACGACGTGGCGGGTGCGCTCTCGGAGGTCGACGGCCAGATCGAGGCCGCCGACGAGACCGAGCTGCTCGAACGCCGCGCCGCGATCAGAGAGCGGCTGTCCGAGCTCGCCGACGACCGCGAGCGCTACGAACAGAACCGCGAGCAGGCCAGACAGACCCTCGAGGAGGCACGGAGCGTGCTCGAAGAACAGACCGAGCGCCGCGCGGAGCTGGCCGACGTCCGATCTGAACTCGAGGAGCTGCGCGACCGGATCGCCGACACCACACAGAAACGCGAGCGCCTCGCTGACGAGATCGAGGACCGCCGGGACCGTCTGGAGCGACTCCGCGAGCGCCGCGCGGAGCTGACCGCGGAACTCGATCTCCCGAGCGACGAACTCGACGAAGAGTGGGCGACCGAACGGGCCGACGAGATCGCGGTCGAGATCGAGGGGCTGACCGAGGAGATCCGGGAGCTGAGCGTCGAGCGACAGGCCGTAGACAGCGAACGCGAGGAGCTCGAAACCCGCGCCGAGGAACTCGAGGAGGCGGCGACGCGAAAGCGCGAGGAGGCCGCCGAACTCGCGACCGACCGCGAGGAGGCGGCCGCCGAACTCGCGGAGCGACGGGAGCGACTCGAAGCACTCGAGACCGAACGCGAAAAGCTCCGGGCGACCTTCGAGGACGCGCCGGCCACGGCCGAGACGGCCCCCGAGTACGAGACCGAACGCCGAGAGCAACTCGCGGAGATCCGGGAGACCATCGCCGAGCGCGAGGCGGAACTGAAAACCGCAACGGAGGCACTCGAGGACGCCCGCGAGCTCGAAGCGGCGGGACGCTGCCCGGAGTGTGGCCAGCCCGTCGAGGGCTCGCCACACGTCGAGGCGATCGCCGAGCGCGAGGCCCGGGTCGAGGAACTCGAAGCCGACCTCGAGGAGCTCAGAGAAACGGAGACGCACCGGGCGGCTGATCTCGACCGAGCAGAGGAGCTCGTCGCTACCGCCGAGCGGCTCGACGAGCTCGAAGCCCAGCGCGATACCATCGAACAGATCATCGAGGAGCGCGTGGAGGCTCTCGAGGCCCAGCGCGACCGGATCAATCGGCTGCGGGACGAAGCCGAAACTCGCGCCGAGGAGGCGGCGTCGAAACGCGCCACGGCCGCCGATCGCGCCGACCGGGTCGAGGAACTCGAAGCTCGGATCGAGGACCGCAGGGAGGAGAAAGCCGACAGGTCGGACCGGCTCGAGCGCGTCCGATCGCTCGCCGACCGGCTGGCGGACATCGCCGACGTCGAAGCCGAGGTCGAGACCCTCCGCGAGGAACGGGCCGAGAAGGCAGAGATCAACGACGAGCGCCGGGACCGCTTGGGGCGGCTCCGGGAGCGCCGCGAGGAGCTGACCGCTGTCGTCGACGAGGAGCGAATCGAGTCTGCCGAGTCAGAACGCGACCGCGCCGAGCAGTACCTCGAGGAAGTCGAGGAGACGCTCGCCGAACTCGACGAGCGACAACAGACCCTCCAGGGCCAGCTCGGGGCCGTCGAGCAGGAACTCGACAGCCTCGAGGAACTCAGAGAGCGCAGGGAGACCCTCGAAGCCCGCCGCGACCGGCTCGCATCGCTGTACGACCAGGTGGAGTCACTCGAGTCGACCTACGCCGGACTGCGCGAGGACCTCCGCCAGCAGAACCTGTCGAGCTTAGAGCGGATGCTCAACGAGACCTTCGAGCTGGTCTACGAGAACGACAGCTACTCGCGGATCGAGCTCGACGAGCAGTACCGCCTGACCGTCTACCAGAACGACGGCGAGCCCCTCGCGCCCGAGCAGCTCTCCGGGGGCGAGCGGGCCCTGTTCAACCTCAGCTTGCGGTGTGCGATCTACCGGCTACTCGCGGAGGGCATCGAGGGGACCGCACCGATGCCGCCGCTGATCCTCGACGAACCGACGGTCTTTCTCGACGACAGCCACGTCTCACAGCTGGTCGAGCTGATCGACGCCATGCGCGAGCTGGGGGTCGAACAGATCCTGGTCGTCAGTCACGACGAGGAGCTCGTCGCGGCGGCCGACCGGCTCTTGCACGTGCGGAAAGACCCGACGACCAACCGCTCGACCGTCGAGACCGTCCCACCCCGGCGAGGGCTGGCCGAGGCGACCGACTGACCGGTCACTCATCGCCCTCCGAAGCGCCCGCCAGCCGCCGTCTGAGTTTCCGGTACCGGAGCGCGGCATAGCCGGTCGCCGCGAGTCCGGCCACGAGCAACGCTCCCCCCGGGAACGGGTCGGCGCGAAACCAGACGAGCAATCCCCCCAGCGCGAGTCCGGCGAGCCCCGCGTCCACGACGAGCACGAGCCGCCAGAACCCCGCCCGAACCGCCGGGTCGACCTCCGACGGCGAGCTCTCGGTGTCCCGGCCTCGCCCGTCGGAACCCGTCTCTGTCGGCCCTGCCGACGGCCCGTCCGATCCCGGCGCCTCCGCGGTCACCCCGGGGCTCGTCGGCGCCTCGGAGTCGGTCTCGTCCACGGGCGATCATCGGGCCGTGGTATAAAAGACGTGTCGTCCGCTCGGGGGACCTCGACGGTCAGTGCATCTCGCGCAGCTCGACCGCGTTGTCGCCCTGGATCCACGCCAGCGGCCTATCGATGTCGTAGATAACCGTGCCGTCGTCGGTTTCGTAGGCGTCGGCGCCGCCGGTCGTCTCGCCGTCCGGCTCGGCGTACGTACTGGTTTGATCGGTCATAGTCGTACGTGAGAGCATGGTACTGTATCACAAGTATGTTCCGGCACGAAGCCGGTCGCGGCGGGCGGCGAGAGGCACTTACTGGCGCGGGCCCAAGCGACGGCAATGGATCGTCGACCGGTCGATACGGACGAGGTAGCCCAGATCTACGACGAGCTGCTCGACGCCTACGAGACGGCCTGGGAGTACCGCGGGCACAAGAGCCTCCACCTGGGGCTGTACGACGAGACACACGACGATCCGGGCGCAGCATCGATAAACGCCATGCGGGCGCTCTCGGCGGCGGCCGCGATCGAGCCCGGCGAGCGGGTGCTCAACGTCGGCTGTGGCGCCGGCGAGGACTCGGTCTGGAACGCGAAGGCCCACGACGCCGTCGTCGTCGGCGTCGACGTCGGCGAGCGCCAACTCGCGGCGGCGAAACGAAACGCCCGCGAGCACGGCGTCGCCGACCGGACCGCTTTCCGAACCGACGACTTTCACGAGCTCGCGACCGTCGAGGACGACTCGATCGACGTCGTCTGGGGGCTTGAGGCGTTCGCACACTCCCCCGAGCCCGAACGGGTCCTCGAACAGACCGGGCGGGTGCTGGTCGCCGGCGGCCGGCTGGCGATCGCCGACCTGTTTCTCGCGCGCGATCTCGGGGGCGCCGAGACGGAGCTTTTGAAGACGGTCAACGACGGACTCGGGGTCCGGGTCGGCTCGATCGATGGCTTCGAGACCGCGCTGGCTGCGACCGGCTTCGAGGACGTGCGGCTCCGCGAGCGGACGGCAGGCGTCGAGCCGTCGCTGCGCCGGCGCAGCCAGTTCGCCGGCGTCGCCGGCCCGGTCTCCCGGGCGCTGGGGGCGGTCGGGCTGGGTTCCGAGACCCGGCGGGCGGCCTTCGAGGCCTACGACGCCCTGCACGAGCTCGTCTCGGCGGGCGCGGTCGAGTACTACATCGTCACCGCGACCCACCCGGGCGACCGGTGACTCCGCCGGGACCACCCGAGGACGGGGGCAGGACCCGGACGAACCGCGGGTATTTTGCCCGCGGGTGAGCAAGGCAGATCAACGATGGGACAATCCGAACTCGGCGAGTACGCCGACGGCGACCGGCCGGTGCGCGCCGAGGCGCAGGCGGTCGCCGGCGGGGACGTGGAGACATACTCCGGGTCGGGGGCCGGCTCCGAGTCCTCCGCCCGTGACCGGCTCGACGGCCGGTTCGAGTCGGTCACCGAAACCGTCGATATCGCGGTGATGCAGGTCGATTACACCGTCGAGGGGAGCGGCGACGACGAGTATCCGGTCGTACACATCTTCGGCCGGACCGACGACCGTGAACTCGTCCACGCGCGGGTCCTCGATTTTCGTCCGTACTTTTACGCGCCGGCCGAGCAGGTGAGCGACGAGCGACTGGCGGAGTACGACCGGGTCACCGGCTTCGAGGAGACCGGCCCCGACGGCGAGCCCTACGAGTCGATCCGCGGGGACCGGCTGGCGAAGATCTTCGGCCAGACGCCCCGGGACGTCGGGCGGATCCGAGACGACTTCGAGCACTACGAGGCCGACATCCTCTTTCCCAACAGACTGCTGATCGACAAGGACATCACGGGCGGCGTCCGGCTTCCGGACCGAGCCGCCGCCGACGACGGCGACGACGGCGAGGAGGGAATCCGCCGGCTGCGGGTCCACCACGAGGAGATCGAACCGATCGAGATGGACGTCACGCCGCGGGTCAACACCTTCGACATCGAGGTCGACGACCGGTCGGGCTTTCCCGAGGACGGCGAGGAGCCGATCGTCTGTCTCACCGGTCACGACTCCTACCGCGACGAGTACGTGCTCTGGCTCTACGAGGCGCCCGACGGCGACGGGGCCGTTCCCGAGGCGCTGCCGGGTTACGAGCCGATCGCGGCCGACCGACTCGACGTCGAGGTGCGGTCGTTCGCCGATGAGGCGGCGATGCTCGATGACTTTCTCGGATACTTCGAGGCCTACGATGCCGACATCGCGACCGGCTGGAACTTCACCGACTTCGACGCCCCCTACCTGTTGGATCGCCTGGAAGTGTTGAACCCCGACACCGAGTACGACCTCGATCCCGACCGGTTCTCCCGTGTCCGGGAGGTCTGGCGCAGCGACTGGCAGGGCCCCAGCGTCAAGGGCCGGGTGATGTTCGATCTGCTCTATGCCTACCAGCGCACCAAGTTCACCGAGCTCGACTCCTACCGGCTCGAGGACGTCGGCCAGCGTGAGCTCGGCGTCGGCAAGGAGCGCTATCCCGGTGACATCGGCGACCTCTGGGAGGACGACCCCGAACAGCTGCTCGAGTACAACCTCCGGGACGTCGAGCTGTGTGTCGAACTCGACCGCGATCAAGGGATCGTCCCCTTCTGGAACGAGGTCCGGCAGTTCGTCGGCTGCAAGATCGAGGACGCCACCACGCCCGGCGACGCCGTCGACATGTACGTGTTGCACAAGCTCCACGACCAGTACGTCCTCCCCTCGAAGGGCCA
>CAYRQD010000020.1:0-46635 GCA_964426325.1 uncultured Halobacteriales archaeon
ATCGAGGCCGCGACCGCACAGACCGGACTCGATCGGTTCGGGTAGTCAATTGCAGTGCGGCTAATTAACCACAGGAATAGTATGCTGTTCTGGAAGTGGTGGTGATTACTGTAGACAACAATATCAAGAGCTGATCGGTGACCTACAGCATGCGGAACTGAACTCAAATTATTGAAACAGTGATATAGAAAGTCAGAAGATCAAAAGCAGTATTTTGAGTGACGTATATTACAGATCGTCCGGAATTTCGAAAGTATCGTACACTTGTTCGTTATCACCACGGAAGATAATCTGAATTTCTGTACCGTTTCCTGCGGTGATATTATATCCTCCGCTATCCCCCGCGCCTATGTTTCCACTTATATCTCCACTTGAAGTCTCGGTGAGACTGATTTCTGTGCCATTGTCAAATACAGAACCATCGGCACTCAGCACGAAGTCATCAGCCTCAGCGTCGCCGCCAGTAGTATCCACAGAGAGATTAAATGCTGGTGAGCCACTCTCATTCGTAAATTCACCATTAAAATTCACGTTCGGTGCGGTCTCGTCGGTTTGGTCCCCGAGCCCGAGGACGAACGATGCGATCACGGCGGCGAGAATCACGGTGATTGCGACCATGAGAATCACGCCGATCACAGGACTGACGCCCCTGTCACCGTCCTCGCCGCGGATGGGCAGCTGTGCCATGATCCAGGCATCTGTTCACCCATCACGTATATAAAACCTATTGTCACAGTATCAAATCTAAAAGTACTGTGCACAGACCGACGGCGGGCGAGACGGCGCCTGGGTCGCCGCCGGCGACAGGGAGTGCGTTTCTTCGCCCAATGTACCGCCACGCCCGCTGCGTCTCGGGAGTCCTCGAACGGCTGCTCCGAGCGATCCCCGCCACTCGCCAGCTGACTGTCCCGGGTCACTCACGACACCGGGGGCGGTCGATCCGGGTGCCGGGGCACGCTCTCCGGACCTCCTCGGTGGACCGGTCGTCGGCGCGCACACGCTGTGCTCGACCGACCGAGCCCGACACGGACCGATGTCACTTTTATTCACGGGGCCCCAGACGGTGAGTATGGAACGCGTTGAGGTCGCGATCGTGGGTGGCGGGCCGGCGGGCAACGCCGCGGCCGAGGCGGCCGCCGCGGAGGGCGCCGACACGCTCTTGATCGAGAAGGGCGTCCCGCGGGCCGACCGCGAGGGGCTGGGCCCGGACTCGACCGACGCCGCCGGCCTGCTGGATTACTGGATCGACCTGATGGAGTTCGAGCCCGAGGAGATCCCCGAGGAGGTGATCCACCAGCGGCTGGAGGGCGCCGACTTCATCGGGCCCGAGACCGAGCTGGCGATCGACGACACGAACATCGAGTCGTCGTTTCCGGACTTCGGGGTGGCCTTTCACCGCGCGCGGTTCGACGACTGGCTGCGCGAGCGCGCCGAAGCTGCTGGTGCTCACTATCGGGTTGGGGACTCGGTTACCGGCGTCGAGACCAAACGAAACGGCTCGATCGAACACGAGCTCGCGCTCGCGACCGGCGAGACCGTCCGGGCGGAAAAGCTCGTCTTGGCCGACGGCCCCCAGCGGACGGTCACCATCGAGACCCTCGAGCAGTTCACCCGCCCGGACGTGTCGGTCGCCGACCGCCTGAACCCCTCCGAGGTGAACCACATCGCCTACCAGGAACACCGCGAGCTGCCCGCCGAGCTGTTCGAGTCCGACCGGCTGAAGTTCTGGTGGGGCGTGATGCCCGGCCACACCGCCTACCCGTGGGTCTTTCCAAACGACGAGCCCGTCGCCCGCGTCGGCCTGACGATGCCGATCGGGCTGGACATCGCGGAGTACGACCCCGCGGAGTGGGCGCTGCTCGAGGCCGACGACGAGTCGATCCCTCGCGGGGCGACCTACGTCGAGCGGCTGCTCGAGTGGGCCTACCCCGAGTACGAGCCCGCCGACTTCCCGGTCGTCGAGGACCGGGGCAAACGCAAAGGGACCGAGACCTACGCGATCTCATCCACCCGGCCGATCGAGTCGCCGGTCGGCGCGAACGTCGCCGTCGTGGGCGGCGCGATGGGCGGGACCTCCGCCTTCCACGAGGGCGGCGATCACGTCGCCGTCCGGACCGGCAAGATCGCCGGGCGGCTGGCCGCGACCGACGAGCTCGGCCGGTACAACGAGACCTGGCGAGAGGCATTGGAGGCCGAGTTTCTCCGCAACGTCACGATGGCCGAGCTGGTCGAGGACTACGGCCCCGCCGACTGGGATCGGGCGTTCGCGACCGCAGACGCCGTGTTGCACCGCGAGGACAGCTCCTGGCGGGACGTCGCCGCGGGCGGGCTCCGCGGGGCGAATCTCCTGCGCAAGTACAAACAGACCAAACGCCGGCTCGGAGACGGCAACTACGTCCAGGTGTCCGAAGCCGACTACGGCGTGTAGTACCCGCGTCGCGGGCAGCAGGCACGCGCGTCGACACGTTGAACCGGACGGGACGATTAGTACCGACGCGTGCCTTTAGTCCCCGCCCGAGCCGACCCACCACGGGTGCGATGACGCGCGGCGAACCCGGGCACGCGACAGACGCCCGGCACGAGGGTTAGCCGGCCGACGCGGCACGCCGCCAGGGATGACGCCGGTCGTTAGTGTTCCGGGCGTACAATTTTTGTATACTATTAGGACTATGCATAAATAACATGAATAGCTTCAGCAAGATTTTATCGTTGAATGAGATTCACCCGTAATAGAGATGAGATACTGGCCGGTGGGTACAGGCCGAGTATTGGACGCGCGAGCGTCCGCGAGCAAAGCGAACGAGGAAAGCCGACGAGCAAACGGTGGTTTCGCACATACGTTGACCGGCCGAGTATCCCGCGTGTGAAGCCGCTGTGGCTCCGGAGTGACCGTTCTACGAGAGGTCTGATTCAGTCAGCTCGTACACCTGTATCCATCCGTCGCTTTAGACGTTCACCAGGTAATCGGTGTATTGAAAGTTGACGGTGTCGACCGCCTGCCGAGAATCCCCGGCTATATCCGGCCCGAAAAACGTGTCTTTGAGTGACCCCGCTGGTCGTGATGACCGCCGTCGGTGTGCCAGTGATGCTGGTCTTCGAGTGGGGCTGGCTCATCGTCCCGTTAGCCGCGAACGCCGCTGGAGCGATTGCTGACCTCTGGATGACGATGACACTGCTTGCCTTCCCCGGAGACGTTCGTCTTAACCATCATCGCAAGTGAGTCCGGATACTGGGACGCGAGAGCGATCGTCGCCGTGCGCTGTCGGTAACTGCGGTCGTCTGGGACGCACTCGCTGGCGCAGCTGTCGCCGCGGTCGGTGTCTTTGTCGTGTTGGCAGTTGGCGGCCCGCTTGCCCTTGGTGTCCTCGGCGTCGGTTCACTCACTATCGGCACGCCCGATACGTTCAGTTTCCTGTTCTCGTTCTCATCAACGCCGACCAGAATTTCGATGAGTGTTGATCCCGCAGTGCTCGGTATTGGCGCAATCGTCGGACTACTATACGCGTTTATTCAGAGCTATCGACGCACTCGTTCGAGTGCTGGTATGCCACAGGCGAGTGAATGACTGAGATTCATTGTGTTTGAGTTGAGATCACCTCCGTATGAATGAATGATGATTGCTTCACCCCTCCCCAGCTCAGTATGTTTTTGCGGGAGTAGCAGCAACATGTAGGTATGTCTGAGGGAGACACCCGGCGGATCGAACGCGATCTCCTGAGCGAGCCGCACATACGCGACCGCCGAATCAGCGTCCGCCAGGTGTATGCCCTCGTCGAAGAGCGGGGCGAGGCTCCAGAGGCTGTTGCCGATCGGTACGACCTTGACGTAGCTGACGTGTATCACGCGCTGGCGTACTATCACGACCACCCACGGGAGATGCGTGAGGTCGAACGGGAACGTGAGGATGCCATAGACGACTTCCGCAGGTCGATCGATCGTCCCGAGGGCGTCGATCCGGACACCGTCTGAGATGAGCGGATAGCGCTTTCTTGTCGATGAGAACATCGATCCAAAGACGGCGACGTATTTATACAAAGAAGGAATTCACGCCGAGCACGTCCGTGACTCACTCTGGCAGGGAGCAGATGACGAAGCGGATGTCTTACCGTACGCCCGAGAACACAAACTGATCGTCGTGACGAGCGACGTGAAAGATTTTACTGGATTAACACCAGAGGCACACGCTGGTCTCGTTCTCCTCTACGACGATACGATGCCAGCGTACCAGGTTGCGGCTGGCCTTATTACACTGACCGACGCGTACGAGGATCGAGATTCGTTCAGTGGGCGCGAGGAACTCGACCCACGGGTTTGAGCAGATACGTTGATTTCACGGATTTAAATGCCTCAGGTCGGATAATACACGTTCACCGAGCCTACCAGTAGAAACTCGCCCGGTAGTGTTCCGGGCGTATCCGTTCGATGGTATCGGTTCCAGGCTGAACTGACGTGCAGCAGTCCGCCGAGAATCGCTCATTCAGAGAGGGAAACCGATAGGATGATGCGATGCGAACCAACGATAATGACCGACTCGTTCTGGTATCCGTCGGTCGAAGACGTACTCAATATCCACGAAGATATTATCTCAGAGTACTCAGACACCAACTCAGGCGTCCAGAGTCGCGGGGATATTGCATTCGCACTGGAGTACGTCAGCGAAGGGAGCTTTGGGTCAGTTCCGGAGACAATTCACGAGACGGCGTTTCATCTGCTTCGGCTCCTCGTCGCCAACCACCCGTTTGTGGACGGAAACAAGCGCACTGCACTCAACACGACGACGGTGTTCTATCTGCTCAACGGCTACCAGTTCGAATACGACGACGAAATCAGAGAGATACTGACGAAGTTCGGCACCGACGAGAAGGCTGTCGATAAGCACGACGTGCTTGAATATCTTCGAGCACACACGACCGAAGTCGATTTGAACGAAGTGGTCGACCGATGGCGAGGCGACCTCGTCGAGTATGGACTTGGTCAGCTGTCCGATGAATCGTCGGACCCGAACGATTAACCGGACTCGTGGTCAAGAGATAGATATGGCGACGGGAGAGAAGGCGGGCGAACGAACACCACTCGACGACGTGATGGAAGACATTCGCCGAGAGCTTGTATTGCGAGTCGCTAGGGCTGACCGAGACGAACACCGCGATATCTACGACGCCCTCGAAAACGAATAGCGTTCTCACGCCCGTCTGTTTCGATTCGCAGAAGCGCGAGTTACACTTCCGCCAGGCCTACTAATAGATTTTCGTCCGGTAGTGTTCCGGGCGTACACCTCGAAATCACCCGAATCAACGGCCCTCTGACGGCGCAGGTGTCAAGAAGTTACTGGAATAGAACCCGAAAGTACTCAGGCACCGCTAAGTGCAGACAGTTTATATCGAGCCGACTCGCCACTCCCGGGTGAAATCCTTGACTCCTCCGTACATCGTTGTTACTACAGTATAGTGGATACGTCGGCTGGCGAATCTAACTGGAACGTCGGTGTTGGATCGGGAGCGCTCGGAAAAGATTCATGCGACCGGGGGTGTGGAACCCACGCTGACTGAAGACCTGCAGTATGCGCCCCGACAACGTCGGTGCTGTGGTCGTCCCCAATATGAATCACCTCCCCTGCAGATGCCGAAAGTTCGGCAACTGCCTGTCGAAACGGCTCACTAGCGGGTTTGGGATTAACCCCCCGAGTCGGATCACAGAACACTCTGAGGTCAAACATATCCTCGATACCGAGTGTTTCAAGCTTCTCCTGCTGGGTTTGCACCCCGCCATTCGTGATGAGCCCTATTTCGTAATGGTGACGAGCGTAATCGAGAGCGTCTTTCGCCCCCGGTCGAAAACTCACATCGGTTTCGTCGACGACATCAGTCGTGATCTCCCCTAGCTCTCTGAGCAGTGCTGTATCAACATCTGGACTGCTAAGTAGATTGGAGATCGTCGCACGATAGAGATTGGTGTAAACCTCTACATCGCTTTTTGTCGTCTCGATCTCGGCTGAATCGACTGCTCGGATGTCGGCCGGCGTGAAAATTGGGTCAGTCCCTGCCGTCTCGAAGACCTCCTGATGGATGTCGTCGTCGGACTGGTTCGCCACACAAAGCGTACTGTCTAAGTCGAAACAGACAGCGGTGATATCCGACATTTCAGTCGAATATTCGCCGGCTTCTGTTAGTGCCTCTGGTTCTGTTGAAATTGGGTGGCAGTGTTTTCAACGTGATCGCCACCAGGCGTGCGGTGGCTATTGATCAGCCAACTCTCTTCGCTGAGATAGCGGTTTGCGATGTCGAGTGCGGCGTTGATGTCCGCTTGGTACTCCTCGGTCCAACAGGCGTCGTCGGAGCAGTTGAACGCCGGCTTAGGGGTTCCTCTCTCTGGACGTATGACACTCGCAGATCGGCTTACCGGCTACTTCACCGCCACTGATACAGGATTTTAGCTCCAGCGAGTCTACTAGTAGATCCTCGCTCGGTAGTGTCCCGGGCGTACAGTTCAAATTACTGGAGATACGTCTCTATTCACCTGCCGCGACCGCGTCGGTCCCACGCCGGCCGCGTGTCAGATCGCCCGCGTGTCGTCGATCCAGACCCGCGAGTCGAACTTGACCGTCGTCTTCTCAAGGAGCGTCGTCCCGCCGCGGTTTTTCGGGATCGTCAGCTGATACTCCAGGTCACCCTGGTCGCGGGTTAGCTCCAAATCCACGACGACATCGCTGATCGTGAGGGTCATGTCCCGCAGCTCCGGCGGCTGGTCGGGTTCGACGCAGTGGAGCACGGCCAGTCCGCCGGTCTCGACGGCCGTCGACTTGAGTTTGGTGAGCAGCTCGCGGTAGCCGGTCCGGAAGTCGGTCCGCTCGAGGGGGTTGATCGGCTCGACCAGGACGTTCATCTGCCGGTCGACCCGGTCGAGGGCCTCGTAGACGCCGTCGAGCGCGCCGGCCGTGGTCTCGGTCTGGGAGACCGAGCGGGTGCGCGTGCCCAACAGGTCGGTGCTTCGCTCGTTGTCCATCGTCTGCGGGCCGAGCACGTCCTCGACGAGTACCTCCGCGAACCGCCCGTCGAGCCGTTCCCTGACCGCCGCCGCCTTCCGGAGCGTCGAGAGATACAGCGTCGGCCGCCGCTCCATCAGCGCGTGCAACAGTGCCTCGCTCTGTGTCGCCGGCCCCGCCCGAACAGCGAGCAGGCTCCCCGGCTCGAACCCCCCGGAGAGCTCTCGGTCGATCCCCTCGATCCCGGTCGCGAGTCGTTCCCCCTCTCGCATAGTTTGATATACCGACTCGCGGTTTATTGTAATACGCCTCGTACCAGGCCGTCGCCGCCGGTAGGCCCTGCCTGAACACGGCCGTCGCCCGCGAGATCGACCGATCAGCCAACGCCGGGGCCCGGGATCGACGACGACTACGCTCGCGTTCAACAGATTTATATAGTAGCGCAATCAAGCAACTAGTTGCGATGGACGAGAAGACGGACGCACTCAGAGACCTGTACATGGACATCGCGAGCGAGGAGACCCTCACCGAACACCAACGCGAGGAGCCCTCAAAGGCGCCGGTCGAGGCCGAGGCCGCGGCCGTCGACGAGGCCGTCGAAGATGTCGCCCGCCAGGACGGCCTCGAGGGGGCCGTCGAGGGCCTCGAGACCGCAGAGTCCGCCCCAACGCCCTGACCGAAACCGGTAACGTGAAAACGCGCCCGCCCTAACCGAGAGTGATGAGTGGACGCGTCGGGAGTCCGATAGCTGGTGAGGAGATCGGCGTCGTCGGGGCGGGATTCGGCGGGCTGTCGGCGGCCGCGTACCTGGCCGACGCCGGCGCGGATGTCACGCTGCTCGAGCAACACGACCACGCCGGCGGGTACGCCGGCCGGATCGAGCGGGACGGCTTCCGGATCGACACCGGGCCCTCGTGGTACCTGATGCCCGAGGTGTTCGACCGGTTTTTCGAGGCCTTCGGGCGCTCACAGGAGGAGTTCTACGAGCTCACCGAGCTCGACCCGCTGTATCAGGTGGTCTGGAAGGACGGCGACGAGCGGACGATGCCGGCAGACCGGGCTGGACAAAAGAAGCTGTTCGAGTCCTACGAGGACGGCGCCGGCGAGGCACTCGACGCGTACCTCGACGATGCCGCCGAGGCCTACGAGCTGGGGATGGACCGGTTCGTCTATCCCAGCCGGTCGCGGCTCCGGGACATGCTCGATGCGGACATCCTGCGCTCGGCGAAGGCCCTGCCGAAGCTCCGGACGATGGACAGCTACGTCGGGCAGTACTTCGAGCACCCGAAGCTGCGCCAGCTCGCGGAGTACAAGCTCGTGTTCCTGGGCGGCTCGCCGTACAACACCCCAGGGATCTATACGCTGATGAGCCACGTCGATATGAACCTCGGCGTGTATCACCCCGACGGCGGGATCGCGAGTGTCGTCGACGCGTTCGTCGAGGTCGGGACCGACCTGGGTGTCGAGCTCGAGACCGGCACGGAGGTGACCGGCATCGAGCCCCGCGGCGACGAGTTCCGCGTGCGTACCAACGGGGCCGACCGGAGCTTCGATCGGGTGGTCTCGAACGCCCCTCCGCCCTTCGTCGAGAGCGAGCTGCTGCCCGAGACATACAACCGTCGGGAGCGATACTGGGAGACCCGCACGTACGCCCCCTCGGCGTATCTCATGTACTTCGGCGTCGAGGGCGAGGTCGATCTCGAACACCACGCGCTCGTGTTGCCGACCGACTGGAAGCCACACTTCGACGCCATCTTCGAGGATCCGGCTTGGCCAACGGACCCGGCCTACTACGTCCACGTCCCCTCGAAGACCGACCCGACGGTCGCCCCCGAGGGCCACGAGGTCGTGTTCGCGCTCGTGCCGCTGGCCCCCGGTCTCGAGGACGGCCCCGAGCGACGGGAGCAGTTCCGGGAGCTGGTGCTCGACGATCTCGCGGACAACGCCGGCGTCGACTTCCGCGACCGGATCGTTCTCGAGGAGACCGCCTCGGTTTCCGAGTTCGGCGAGCGGTTCAACGCGCCCGGCGGGACGGCCCTGGCGCTCGCACACACGCTCGACCAGACCGGGCCGCTCCGGCCGGGTCACCGGGCGCCGGGACTCGACGGGCTGTATTACGTCGGGGCCTACACCAACCCCGGCATCGGCATGCCGATGTGTATCCTCAGCGGCGAACACGCCACCGAGGCCGTCCTCGAGGACGCCGAAGGCGGAGTCGGACCCTCGGTGGTACCGACCTCGACGCTGCGGTAACGGCGGCCGGCTCGCCGGGCGATCGCGTCGACCCAGAGCAGTCTGTCAGTACTCCCGGAGTCGGGACTGCACGCCCGCGACCAGCGTGGATTTGCGCCGCAGCGCCGACAGCGAGACCGGTAACTCCTCGGCCAGCGTTGCGACTGCGCCGTGGAACGTCTCGGCGGTCGCGGGCGTCCCCTCGAAGGCGTGGCGAACCCCCTCCCGGACCTGCCAGACCCCGACCGGCGCCCAGTAGGCGTCCCGGGCGTGTCGGATCACCAGACCGGTCGCCGACCGGTCCCTGTCGACGAGTTCCTCGAGGACGGCCAGGCGAGCGGCGTGGTAGGCGCCGGCGGTCTCCTCGACGTAGCCGGTGCGACCCTCCGAACCCTCGCTGTCCGCCGCGAGGTGGTACTCTCCGTCGGGCGCGGGGTTCCAGATGCTGCCCGGAGCCTTCAGCTCGAGCAGTTCGAACTCCCAGTCACCCGGCGCGAGGATCACCCAGTAGTCGTTGCCGAGATAGCTGTTCTGCCAGACCTCCACCTCATCGACGCTCGGGGCCGAACGGAGTCGGCCGCGCTGGTAGGTCCCGACGGCGTCGTCGACGGCCGTGATCGACCACCGCGTCGGGACGAGCCGGCGCTGGTCGGTGCGACCCAAGGCTCCGGCAGAGAGGATCGTGTTGATGGCATAAACATCGAATCCACGCCGGTAGAGATACCGCATGGCCCCCTGGGCGGCCCAGTCGTCGTCCGCCAGCGTCTTCTTGACCGGCCGCGGGACGTGTGGGTTCTCCGCGAGGGTCGCGTCGGTCGCCCGTGCTCGCGGGCCGGTCGGCGTCGCGATGTCGTCGACCGAGAGATCCAGCTCGGGGCGGCCGTCGAGATCGACCTCCACGTCGACCGGCCGGTCGGCGATCGCCACCTCCCGCTGGACGCCGGTAAAGCCCTCCCAGGCGTCCGCGGCCTCGACTTGGGTGGGCTTGGAGGAGTTCAGCAGGCCGGTCCGGCGCTCGAGCACGTCGTCGATGCCGAGCCCCTGCTCGTACCACGCCCCGTCGGTAGCAAAGTCAGCCGGATCGCCGTCTTGGTCCCGTGCCATCGGGGCGAGCACGCCCGCCGACACCCGGGGGTACTCGGATCGGCCGACGAAAATCTCCGGAGCCGTGGCGCCAAACAGCGACTCGCCCTGGACGGCTTCCTCGAACTGTCGCTCGACGGTCTCGAGGTGGTCCGTGATCGCGTAGGACTTCCCGCGGGCGAGGCGGCGCCGCTCGGCGGCCTCGTCGCGGTCGAATCCCTCGATGAACTCGTCGAGACGCATCACTCACAGTTGGCTCCCGGGAGCAATCAATCTGTCTGGTGCGACCGGCCTGTGGACGGGGAGGCGGGCGGTCAGCTGTGGATGCCCATCGCCTCGATCTGCTCTTGGTACCGGTTGCGGATCGTCACCTCGGTCACCTGCGCGACGTCCGCGACCTCGCGTTGGGTCTTTTTCTCGTTGCACAGAAGCGAGGCGGCGTAGATCGCGGCCGCGGCGTAGCCGGTCGGGGACTTCCCCGAGAGCAGGCCCTTCTCCGCGGTCGTTTCGATGATTTCGGCGGCTTTGCCCTCGACTTCCTCGGAGAGGTCCAGCTGCGAACAGAAGCGGGGGACGTACTTTTTCGGATCGACCGGCTTCATCTCGAGGCCCAGCTCTTGGGAGATGTACCGGTAGGTGCGACCGATCTCCTTGCGCTCGACCCGCGAGACCTCCGAGATCTCCTCCAAGCTCCGGGGGATGCCCTCCTTCCGGCAGGCGGCGTACAGCGCGGCGGTCGCGACCCCCTCGATCGAGCGCCCCCGGATGAGATCCTCGTCGAGCGCCCGCCGGTAGATCACCGACGCCACCTCTCGGACCGACCGCGGAACGCCGAGCGCCGAGGCCATCCGGTCGATCTCGCTGAGCGCGAACTGGAGGTTTCGCTCGCCGGCGTCTTTGGTCCGGATGCGCTCTTGCCACTTGCGCAGGCGGTGCATCTGGCTGCGCTTTTTCGAGGAAATCGAGCGCCCGTAGGCGTCCTTGTCCTTCCAGTCGATGGTCGTGGTCAGCCCCTTATCGTGCATCGTCTGGGTCGTCGGCGCCCCGACCCGTGATTTCTCCTGGCGCTCCTTGTGGTTGAACGCCCGCCACTCCGGCCCCGGATCAATGTTCCCCTCCTCGACGACGAGCCCGCAGTCCTCGCAGATCAGCTCTCCCCGGTCGGCGTCCTTGACGATGTTCTCCGAAGAACACTCAGGACAGGTGCGAGTCCCGCTCGTCTGTTCGGTCTCGGCCTCTGACTCGGACTCGCGCTGGCGCTCCCGCTGGCGGCTAGGCCGTGTCATTACGTTTTTACGATAGCAGGACTGCGAGACTTAAACCTTGGGTAAGTATTTTGTGGTCCCGCGTCGGTCACAATGACGAGGCGAAATCACAAAGCCCGGCGAGCCCGAACGGTGGGTAATGCCGGTGATACGGTGCGATCCGGACCGGGCGCGGAGCCGGCTCGAGGCCGCGGGCGCGGCCGTCGAGTCGGGCAACACGCCCCACGAGCGCTGGCGGGCCGAACACGCCGGCGCGACGGCGGTCGCGTACGACGACAAGGTGATCGTGCAGGGCGAGGAGACCGGGCGGGTGGAGGGGCTGCTCCGCGGGGCGAGCGGCCGGGTCCACCTGTACGTCGACGGGGCGGCCCGGGGGAACCCGGGACCGGCCGCGATCGGCTGGGTGCTCGTGACCGACGACGGCGTGCTCGCGGAGGGCGGCGGCCGGATCGGCGAGACGACCAACAACCGCGCCGAGTACGAGGCACTCGCCGAGGGCCTGGCGGTCGCCGCCGAGTACGGCTTCGAGACGGTCCGGGCCCGCAGCGACTCGGAGCTGGTGGTCCGGCAGGTCACCGGCGAGTGGGCGGTCAACAATCCGGCCCTACGCGAGCGCCGGGTGCGGGTCCGGGAACGGCTCGCGGAGTTCGAGGAGTGGTCGCTCTCACACGTTCCCCGAGAGGCAAACGAGCGCGCCGACCGGCTCGCGAACGAGGCCCTCGATGAGTGACGAGCTCCCCGAGCCGGTGATCGAGCGCGCGACCCAACTCACCCGGTGGGCCCGCCGGACGACGGGCCCGGAGGCCGCCGAGTACCGGCAGCGCCGCGAGGAGCTGCTCGAGGAGCGCGGCTACGTCGCCCGAATCCGGGAGGGACCGACCGACACGCTCGTGCTCTACCCCGCCGAGTGGGTCGAGGACGGGACCGTCCGGATCGAGCGGATCGACGACACCGATCGGGGAATCGAGCGGTCTCTGGAGGCGAGCACCGAAGACTGGGCGGTCGTCGAGGAACACAACCGCGAGCTCGCAGACGCCGTCGAGGCCGAACACGGTCCGGTCCACGGTGCGAACGCCCTCGCGCTGGCCGAGTTCGCCAGCAACCACTACGCGAGCGAGGTCGAGACGCTCTCGAGGGCGGCGCTGTCGGAGTTTCTCACGGAGTATTTCCCGCGAAACGCCTGGCCGTCGGCCGAACAGAAAGCCGTCGTCGAGCGATCGATCGAACTAACCTTCGAGGCCGCCGGCGAGCCCGCGCCCGCTACAGAGTCGATTCGATGATCGCCTGCAGGTCCTCGGACCGACCGTCGTCGGCCGCGATCCGACCCACCTGCCACTCGAGCTGGTCGAGCAGCGCCTGGTAGCCCGCCTCGGTCAGGGCGTACTGGTTGGTGCGCTTGTCGAGTTCGCTCTTTTCGACCAGTCCCATCTCGACGAGATCGTCGAGGTTCGGGTAGAGCCGTCCGTGGTTGACCTCGGACTGGTAGTACTCCTCGAGCTCGCGCTTGATCGCGAGCCCGTACCGAGCCTCTTCGGCGAGGATCGTCAGGATGTTCTGCTGAAACGCCGAGAGGTCGCGTGCGATACCCGGTGTGTCAGTAACTGTCTGTGTTTCTGACATACGTATATCAATGTCAGTTGCGCATTTAACCGTTTGGGAATAACGTAGCAGTATTGGAGTTCAACGAAATTATATAATGAACATACAAGAGAAACATAAGACTCATTACATACGTTCTGGGGGCGAGACTGCCTACCGCGAACAGTTGTTCCGGGACCGAAAGTAGTTTTTGGACTCGCTCGCAGATCCGAGGTATGACGGACCTGTGGCGAGATCTCGAGACTGGCCCGAACCCGCCGGAGACGGTCTACGCGGTCGTGGAGTGTCTCAAAGGCGAGCGCAACAAGTACGAGTACGACAAGGACCTGCCCGGGGTCGTCCTCGATCGGGTGTTACACAGCAACGTCCACTACCCTTCCGATTACGGGTTCATGCCCCGGACCTACTACGACGACGAGGATCCTTTCGACGTGTTGGTGCTCGTCGAGGACGCCACGTTTCCCGGCTGCGTGATCGAAGCCCGCCCGATCGCGCTGATGCGGATGGACGACGACGGCGAACAGGACGACAAGGTGATCGCCGTGCCCGACGAGGATCCCCGCTACGACCACATGGCCGGTCTCGCGGACCTCTCCGAGCAGCGCCGCGAGGAGATCGCCGAGTTCTTCGAGACCTACAAGAACCTCGAGCCGGGCAAACGGACCGAGACGCTGGGCTGGGAGGACCGGGCGACGGCACTCGACGCGATCGAACACGCCCGGGAGCTCTACGACGAACGGTTCGGCCAGTAGGCCGATACCCCCGACGCATACCGCCGTCGCCTCCGATGAAGTATAATTATGGGTAATTACTTGTGGGTAGAGCCCCGAGCATACGGCGATGAGTGCCCGAAACGCACCGGTCGGCGTGGATCACCTGACAGTCGTTCCGGAAAACAGCGACCGCGAGCCCGAGTCCGAAGACGAAGAGTGAGAACATTCTTGTGGCGTAGCTGAGTATCAGCGGTATGGGGTTGATCGATCGATTGCGTAGCGATTCCGGGCCAAAAGTCGCCTTCGTGGGGATCGACGGCGTGCCACACAGCCTGCTCGCGGATCACTTCGACGAGTTCAAGAACCTCGCCGCGATCGCCGAGGAGGGGACTGCCGGGGCCATCGATAGCATCGTGCCGCCGGAGTCAAGCGCCTGTTGGCCGGCGCTCACGACTGGGCTGAACCCCGGCGAGACCGGCGTCTACGGGTTCCAGGACCGGGAGATCGGCACCTACGACACGTACGTGCCGATGGGCCGGGACGTCCAGGCCCAGCGGCTCTGGAGTCGGGTCCAGGATGAGGGCCGAGACACGGTCGTCATGAACGTGCCGGTGACCTTCCCGCCCGAGCGGTCCCCCCAGCGGATGGTCTCTGGGTTTCTCTCGCCCGATCTCGAGGAGGCCGCTTATCCCGACGAGTTCCGGTCGTTTCTCCGGGAGCGAGAGTACCGGATCGACGTCGACGCGAAGCTCGGCCACGACGAGGATAAGACCGCCTTCCTCGAGGACGCCCACGAGACCATCGACCGGCGGTTCGAGGCGTTCCGGGACGTGCTGACCGGCGACGGGTGGGACCTGTTTTTCGGCGTGTTCATGACCACCGATCGGGTCAACCACTTCCTGTTCGGCGACTACGAGCGTGACGGCGAGTACCGCGAGGAGTTTCTCGAATTTTACCGGAAGCTCGACCGGTATATCGGCCGGCTCCGGGAGGCACTTCCCGACGAGGCAACGCTCATCGTGGCCTCCGATCACGGGTTCACCACCCAGGAGTACGAGGTCAACGTAAACGAGTGGCTCCGTCAGGAGGGACTACTCTCTTACCGCACGGACGAGCCCGACGAGCTCGGCGACATCGCCGAGGAGACCCAGGCCTACTCGCTGATCCCCGGACGCTTCTACATCAACCGTGAGGGACGAGAGCCCCGGGGTGGCGTCGCCGAGGCCGACTACGAGCGGGTCCGAGACGAGCTGGCGGGCGCACTCGAGGCGCTGACTGGGCCCGAGGGAACGCCGGTCGTCGACCGCGTGGTCACGAACGAAGACGCCTTCCGCGGGAGCCACGTCGACATCGCGCCGGATCTAGTCGCGATTCCGACCCACGGGTTCGACATGAAGTCCGGCTTCGGAACCGGGAAGTCGGTGTTCACCACCGGACCGCGAAACGGCATGCACACCTTCGAGAACGCGACGCTCTTTATCGACGACCCGGAGGCGACGATCGAGGGGACGGATCTCTACGACGTGGCCCCGACGATCATGTCGCTGCTTGATATCGAGTACAAGCGCAACGAGTTCGACGGCGTCTCGCTCGTGTAACCGGCGATCCGGTGACGATCCGGGGTCGGTCGATCGAATTGAGAGTGAGTCCCCGGGTTGGCGTCGGGAGTTCAGTATCAGAACAGCCCGTCGAGCTCGTCGGTTGTGAGCCCCTCGACTGGATCGGTCTCGTCCTCTACAGCCTCGGTGGCGTCGCGGGCCCGGTCGAGAAACGCCTGGATCCGCCGGGATCGCTCGACGCCACCCAACACCACCAGCGCGGCCAGCTGATCGCTCTCGACGGGAAAATCTCCGCCGCGAACCTGCAGCGAGCCGGTCTCCTCCTCGACCCACGACCGGGCGCGTTCGACCCCCTTGCGAGCGATGCGCTCGGGCTGGCCAGCAATCACGAGCAGCGCCGCCTCGGCTTCGATGGCGTCGGGCAGGCTCATACCAGTCAACAGCGCCTTGCGCGCCAGGCTCGTGATCGTGTTGATGTTGTCCTCGGCCTCGGCACTCGCTTCGGCGCTTGCGTAGCCCACGCTCGCCAGGCCGCCCCCGGCGAGGGTGTTGATGATCTCCGAGGAGTCGACGACGCTTTCGCCGACGCCGTCGGTGGCCTCGCCGGCCGCCAGCAACAGCCCAACCCGGCGAGCGATCCGCCGGTTGATCGCGTCGAAGCCCGCTTCGAGACTCTCGTCTGTCTGGCGCCAGGCGTCGTTGTCGAGCAGTAGCGCCGCGTCGGCCTCGCGGGCGACCGTCTTCAGCGACCGGCCGGCGTTCGCCTGGTAGAGCGCCCCCTCATCGCGTCCGGGCAGGATGCCGAGGACGTACACCGGCACGCCGTAGACCGCCCGCAGCTCCGCGGCCAGCGCCGGCGCCCCGCCGCTCCCGGTGCCTCCACCCAACCCCGCGATGACGACGACCGCCTCGGCCTCCGTGGAGACGCGGCCGTCGAGTTCCTCCAAGACCTCGGTCGCCTCGGCCTGCATGATCTCCGCGCCGAGCTCGTTGTCCCCACCCACGCCGTGGCCGTTCACTCGATCCCGGCCGATCAACACCGTGTCGAGATCGAGCGCCTGCAGATCGGCCTCGGCGGTGTTGACCGCGAAGGCGGCCCTGACCGCGCCGAACCCCATCTCGCGGTCGAACTCGGCCACCGCCTGAGCCACCTTGCCGCCGGCTTGGCCGACACCAATTAGGGCGACTTTCATATCTACACTGTGACCGGTGCCGGTAATGAACGTTGGGCACGCTCAGAGACGCTTCGAACCCACCAGTTGATATAGCGGTATATGGTTTAATGAAGAGTTGGAAACAGCGATTAGTGACAGAGTTATACTGTAAATTGCGAACTCAGTGGAGAGACAGAACCCGGAGAAACCGAACCGGCGAGAGACGCGAGCTCGTCGAGAACTCACTACAACTGAGAAAAGCAGGTGCCGGACGGCCGTTGAGCCGCCCGGACGATACAAACGGCGGCTCCTTGCTCACTGAACGCGCGTGACAACGTGTAGTTCGACCGGGATGAGGACATTACGGACGTGAGACCAGATCGCCCGGAGACACCACGGCCGGACGAGGCCTCAGGGTTAGTCCATGCTGATATCTCTCACGACTGAACTCGTGGGATTTACGCCCACGGACCGTGCCATGACGAGAGATTCTCCACCCGTGAGTGGCGGGTCTGTGGACCGTACCGGCACGGCCTTCAGCCGAGGTGGCGACCTTCGTCTACCGCCACGGTGGCGTGCGTATCCGTGCCCCGGACCCGGGATTACAACCAACGAACGTCGGGAGACGTACCGTTCTGCCGACTGTCGGCCTCGTCTCACAGTGTTATCCGATGGCTCTCCCTCCGAAACTCCGCAATTCACACCCCCATTTAATAGGTGCTCTGAGAGCGCTCTTCTTGAGTTCTTTCATGGAGTTTTGCGGGAGCAACTCGGATCACGAGGAAACACTGGGTCGAGCGTCTCGCAACGACTCTTAGTCCGTGTGTCTCACCGTACTCCCCATGGAGTACGGCCGTCAGTACAGGAGTGCCGCCAGCGCGCTTTGAGTGTCGGGAACACTCATATTTTATTTGTGCAACTACAATCAACTTGTATCGAGAGGGCGCAAAATTCGGTATATGCAGTAATACACACACAAATAAGGGCCTTTAGCTGTGAGTCTACCAGTAGATTGATTTGCCGGGGGTTCGATCGCCCCGTATGAGCAGCGAATCGGACAGAGACAGTTCGCGGACGACGGTCCAGACCTACGTTCCGGCCTACCAGCGCGAGCAGTGGGACGCCCACGCCGAGGCTCTCGGGATGAGCCGCAGCGAGTTCGTCAGGACGATGGTCCAGGCCGGCCGGCGCGGGTTCGGCGCCGAGACGGACGAGCGAGCCGATGAGACCGACGACGAGCGGGACTTCGAGGCACAGATCGAGGCCGTCCTCGCAAAGCGCCAGCCGATCTCGTGGGAGGAACTGCTCGAAGCGGTCGTCGGCGACATCGAAGCCGAGGTCGAGACCGCACTCGAAGGGCTCCAGGCGGCTGATCGCGTCCGCTACAGCGGCCCGCGGGGCGGGTACGTCCTCGAAGACGAATGAGCGAAACGCAGGCCGATCCCGTCGGCTACTTCCTCGAGGACATCACCTACCAGGGGAAGTCCTCGCGTACGCAGGCGGCCTACGAGCGCGTGCTCAGGGACTTCGAGGCCTATCTCGAGGGGCGAAACCTGGGGTTCGCGGAGGCGAACCACCGGGACTGCATGGCCTACGTCCACCAGCTGCGGGGCACGGTCGCGGAGAGCACGGTCGCGACCTACACCTCCTATCTACACCGGTTCTACGATTACATGGTCAGGGTCGGCGAACTCGAGGACAACCCAATGGCGGTCGTCGTCGAGGAGGTCGATGAGTCGATCACGGCCGATCCCGCCCGGAGGGAGCTGACCGTCCCCGAGATGCAGTCCTTCGTCGCCGAGATCGCACATCCGCTCGACCGCGCGGTGATAGTCACCCTGCTGAAGACGGGCATGCGGGCCGGCGAGCTGTGTAACCTGGACCGGCGCGACCTCAACTTGGGAGACGGCTCCGGGACGCACCGACCCCGCCTCGACGGACGGCCGAGTTCGGTGTACGTCGACAGCACGCCGACACAGGGAGAGCGGTACAACGGACAGCGCCGAACCGCCTCGAACAAGCGCCAGCGGGCGACGACGATCCCGGTCGACGGGGAGTTGGCCAGGGTGCTCGAACGGTGGCTCGCCGTGCGTCCGGACCCCGTTTCGGCGGCCGAGCCGCTGTTTATGAGCACCGCAGACGGCTGGGGACGGCGCCTCACCACGGACATGGTCCATCACCTCGTCGAGCGCCACGCCCGCGAGGCCGGCTGGTACCGCGAGGGTGGTGGCCCCGAGGAGAACGTCACCCCGCATTACTTCCGGCACTTTTTCACCACGCACCTCCGCGATCGGACCGGCGATCGCGGCGTGGTCAAGTACCTCCGAGGGGACGTCGCCAGCGACGTGATCGACACGTACACCCACGACTGGGGCGACACCGTCCGTCGCGTGTACGACCGACACATCTATTCTGTGTTCCCGGTGGCGACAGATCCGTCGATCGACGAGGGCCGATAAACCATATGTTGCGATATCGATTCAATCGGACACACCTCGAGCGCGTCGGCTCTGGGACGGGCCGGCTTACTCGCCGGCGCGCCCGTCGTTCGTGACCGACAGACTCCCCGTGGCTGGGTCGTTACCGAGTGCCTGGACGAGCTCGGCTTCGGTGACCGGCTGCACGCGCGGCGGCAGTCCGGCAGCGCGTGCGATCCGGACGGGAGCGGGTGGGTGGAGCCCGGCCCTTTCGAGCAGCCCGTCGTCGTAAAACACCTCACGAGGCGTCCCGCTGTCGACGATGTTGCCGTCGGTCATCACACAGACGCGGTCTGCAACGTCGGCGGCAAATTCGAGATTGTGCGTCGACAGAACGACGCTGATTCCGTCCTCGTGAATCTGCTCGATTCGGTCGGCGACCAGCCGGGACCGTTCGGGATCGAGACCCGCGAGTGGTTCGTCCAACACAACCACGCTCGGGTCAAGCACGAGCACACCGGCGAGACCGACCAAGCGTTTCTCGCCGCCGCTCAGATAGTGAGGGATTCGGTCCTCAAGATGGCCGGCGTCGACGGTCGCGAGCGCCTCACGAGCGCGCGCCCGTGCTCGGTCACCGGAAACGCCGTAATTCTGGAGGCCGAATGCGACATCGGCCAACACGGTGGGTGCGACCAGTTGCGTGTCGGCGTCTTGGAAGACGAAGCCCACTTTTCTCCGCGCATGGGCTTTGTTGTCTTCGGTGATCGGTGTGCCGTCGACGACGAGTTCACCATCGTCGGGAACGAGCGTCGCGTTCAGATGTTCGAGTAGCGTCGACTTCCCAGCGCCGTTAGCACCGACGAGCGAGACGACTTCGTCGGGATACACCGAGAACTCCACGTCGTGCACCCCGACCGTCCCGTCTGCGTAGGTGTGAGACTGACACCGAAGGTCGACCAGCGGCGACTCCGACCGGCTCACACTCCCACCCCGTAGACCGCGACCGTCGAGTAGCCGACGACGGCGACGTAGGCTCCGGCGACGGCAAGGAGTTCGGCCGGCGGCGGCCGCGACGCGTCGCCGTACACGGTGAGGTCGCCGTCGTAGCCACGGGCCTCCATCGACTTGACGAGGCGTTCGGACTGCTCGATTGCCGATAGCATCGTCATCCCCAGTATCCGGGCGTACAGCCGCTTGTTCGACCAGAACTTCGAGAGGTTTGCGCCCCGGGAGAGCACACCCTTAACCAGGTCTTCGAGGGTCTCGACCATGACGAACGTGAACCGATAGGTCAGCAGGGCGATCTGGTCGAGCGGTCGCGGCAACACCCGCCCGAGCATGTACGCAATGTCGCTGTACCTGGTGGTCATCGACGACATCAGTACGAACGTGACGACGGTCAGCGACCGGCAGGCAAGCTCTGCGAACAGAGCAGCCCCAGCCCACGTCACCGAGAGGTCGCCCACCGGCGTCGAGAGCACGCCGCCGATGGGCGTCCCAGGCTCAAAAAACGCCAGCGGCCCTGCCACGGACACGACGAACAACATCGGGAGCGTGTACCACAGCACCAGCCGCCGGTACGGGAGCCCCGAGAAGCCGTAGACGGCCAGAACGACGGTGTACAGTCCCGCCAGTACCGCCAGGCGGTCGACCGTCGTGACCGCGAGGACGAGCGCACCGACGATGGCGAGTTTCGTCCACGGGTTGACCCGATGAAGCGGTCCCTCGCGGTGCTCTGCGTAGGCCGTGATGAGCCGTGGATCGGGGACGTGATTCGAGAGCGTCGTCATCCCCCAGCGTGGTCGGCGCCGTCGTCTCTTCGGTAGCGGTCGACGTAGACGTACAGCGCGATGCCACCGACGGCGAGCAAAGCGGCGATCGCAGTGTACTCCATGACGAGACCGTCCTTCCGGATCGGCCCGGCGATAACGATCCCCCGACCGAGGTCAACGAGTGAGCCGCCGCCATCGGCCAGGCCGCGCTGGAGCGTCTTCGCCGAGCGCTTTGCGTACGGTAGTGCACCGCCGGTCGCGCTGAACGCCCACAGGCCAATCGCAGTCGTGAGGGCAACGATACCACCGAGGCTGCCGTACTGTTTCCACCGCTCCATCAGGCGGTCACCCCCGTCGACTCGTCGGCTCTGGACCGGTCGCCACCGAGCAAATCCGGCCGGACCGAGGCAAGAAACTGGACAATAAAGCCGGTCAGCAGCCCCTCGATAACGGCCACACCGACGTTGATACCGACCAGACCCGCGACGGCGACCGCAAGATCAGCCCGCGGGAGTGCACTCCCGTTGACCCCACTGAGCACGATGATCCCGCCCATCAGAATCGCACCCGAGGAGAGCCCGACAATGGCGGCCGTCGCCGTTGCAGGGAAGGTGTCCCAGTTCATCCCGATCAGTGTCTTGAAAATGTAGTAGGCGACGATCGCCTCGCCGGCGTTGATTATCACGTTCGCGCCGAGCAGTCCGACCGCGCCGTGTCCGAGTGCGGCCGAGAAGATATTGACCACGAGCGCGATGAGTGCGCCTAAAGCGGGTCCGGCGATGATCCCCACGAGTGCTGTGAGGTTCATGTGGACGCCGCCCCAGACGGGAATGTTTAGCTGAAAGATCGCGAAACTCGCGGCCGCACCGATGCCGGCGAGTGCGATCTGGTGTGTCTCGATACCGCCCCGTCGGACACGGTAGACCACGGCACCGATCAGTCCCGATCCGACCAGCGTCCAGAGGATGAGTGCCCAAACTGGGAACGATCCTTCACCGAGATGGATGTGTGCCATGTGCGTTTGTTAATATACCCAACTAAAATAATAATCTTTCGGTACTCGAGATAGAAAGATAACAACAACGGGACGGGGGGGCCAGGGATAGACGGTCGCGCCGTCGGGCGGCGAGCCCCGGAGATCGGTCGGCGGCCGGCGGCGGCTGAGACACCTCGGAGTCGCACAGACTCAAGTGTCGGTGTGACCGACACCCAGGTATGGCCGATCAGATCGACGAGGTCGACGCGGCGATTCTCCACGCGCTCCAGGAGGATGCCCGGGACATGTCCTCGGGCGACATCGCGACCCGAACTGGGACTTCCGGCAGCACGGTTCGCAAGCGCATCCAGCGACTCGAGTCCGAGGGCGTTATCAAAGGCTACAGCGCCGACGTAGACTACCAGCAGTCGGGCTACCCGCTCCGGATGTTGCTGTACTGCACGGCAGCGATCCCCGAGCGGGGCGACCGGATCGAAGCGATCCTGGCGATCGACGGGGTCGTGTCGGTCCAAGAGCTCGTCACGGGCGAGGAGAACCTGCTCGTGACCGCCGTCGGCGAGTCAGACAGCGACATCACACCGGTCGCACAGGAACTGCTTGAGCTCGGGGTGACCGTGAGCGACGAAGTGCTGGTCCGGAGCCACGAGCGGACGCCGTTCGACCGGTTCGACCCCGAGGCCGTGCCGCCGGACGCCTGACCGTCGGGTCCGCATCGACGGGCGTGACGAACGAATTGATCGTATAGATAGATTTAATACACAGTCTGTTCGTTAGTATCCGAGAACGGCCCGGCCCCGTGACGACTCGATCGCGGGTGCCCGGGCGCCGCCACGAACACTCAGAAGTATGACCGAACAGACCGAGACGATCGGCGAGCTGCCGAGCCCGACGACCGGACGGCGAGTGCCGAAGGTGCTGACGCGAGCCGCGTGGGTCGGCTGGCTGGCGAGTCTCGTCGCGCTCGTCGCCTACGTCCGGCGCGGGGAGCCCTGGACGGTGACCGGAGCGATCACCGTCGACGGGCTGACCGTTCTGCTGTGGGTGGCGGCGACGTTTTTCAGCGGTATCGTCCACAGCTACGCTCGGCGGTACATGGCAGGCACCCCCGGGGTCGATCGGTTCTTCGGGCGCGTGTTCGCGTTCACGCTGATCGTGGCGGTTCTCGTCGCGGCCGACAGTCTCCTGCTGTTTGCCGTCGCGTGGCTCGGTATGGGATGGGTGATGTCGGGACTGATCGGACGGGGGCGGGCGTGGACACACGCCCGGGCAGCCGGCTGGCTCGCACAGCGGTACTTCCTCGCGAGCACCGGGCTACTCGGGCTCGGGTTCGGACTGCTGTGGTGGCACACCGGAGCGACGACCATCGCCGGAGCCGTCGCCACGGCGGGCGAGCTCCCGCGGGCGGTCGTTGTCGGGGCCGGGGTGGCGCTCGTGGGCGCGGCGATGGTCCAGTCGGCGCTCGTTCCCTTCCACGGGTGGCTGCTGGCCTCGATGACGGCGCCGACGCCGGCCTCGGCGCTGATGCACGCCGGGTTCGTCAACGCCGGCGGCATCCTGCTCGTGCGGTTCGCGCCGGTCGTCTCGGCCGAGCTGGGCGTGATGCTCGGGATCGTCGCGGTCGGCGCGGCGAGCGCGCTAGTCGGCAAGCTGCTCAAGACCGTACAGGCAGACGCGAAAGGACAACTCGGCTGTTCGACGGTCGGACAGATGGGCTTTATGATCATGCAGGCCGGGCTGGGATTCTTTTCGGCCGCGGTCGCCCACCTGATTCTCCACGGCTTTTATAAAGCGTTTCAGTTCCTGGGGTCGGGCGCACAGATCGCCCACGAACCTCCCGATGACGGCGAACGGGCGCCGGCGGCGGGAGCAGTCGGGCTGGTCGTGACCGCCGTGACGGCCCTGCTCGGCGGGCTCGTGTTCACCGTGTTCGTCGGGAAGGGGGCCGGACTCGACAGCGGCGTCGTGCTGACCGTGCTTGTCGTCCTGATGGTCGTCCACGCGACCCGACAGGTCGTCGCGCGCGCCGAGCTCCCGCCGGCGATCCGGTACGGCGCGGTGCCGGCAATCGCGCTCCCGGCGATCGCCGTCTACGGCGGCGTCTTCACCGCCGTCGAGACGCTGCTGAGCGATCTCCCGAGGGTCTCCACCCCGACTGAGCTGACCGTCGTCCACGCGCTCGTCGTCGGTGCCTTCCTGTTCGCGTACGTCGGCACCGACCGCGGGCTGTACCGGAACAGCCGCCGGCTGTACGTGAGGCTATTAAACGCCGGACGACCGGCGTCGAGCACCGTCGTCACCGCGAGGGAGGAATACGATGACGCCTGAGTCGATCGAGGCGGAAATCCGGGCGGCAGCAGAGACGGTCGCGCCCGTCTGGCCGCTTCACTCGTTCGTGACCGCGAACCCGCTCGCGGGGTTCGAGGACCGGCCCTTCCACGAGGCCGTCGCCCGCGGCCAATCGACCCTCGGCGGCGACGGGTACCCGAGCCCCGACCTGTTCCGGCGGGCCCTGGCGGACGGGCGGATCGACCGGACGACACTCGAGGAAGAACTCGCCACGTGCGGGTACGACCCCGATCCCGAGGCGACCCTCGGGGCGATGGCCGCAAAGTCCGCAGACTCTCTCCGAGACGGAGCGGCGGATCGCGTCGACGCGGTGGTGACCAAGTGGCTCGCGGCCTTCCTTGACCAGGGCCAGGCCGCCTGGCCGATGCCCGACCGCGAGGAGGGGTTCTACCGGGCGTTCCGGTCGGTCGCGCGCCACGACCGGGAGATTCCAAACCGGGAAGCGGTCGAATCGCTCCCGGACGATCCGATCGACGCGATCCGAGTGGTGCTCGGGGACGCCGACGGCGGAACGGACCCCGACCGGCTGCGGTCGATCTTCGAGCACCAGCTGACGGCGCTCCCGGGCTGGACGGGGCTGATCAAGCGACGGATCGCCGGCGGCGACGCCTGGCAGTCCGCAGCGCCGATCACGCTCGCGGGCTATCTCGCCGTCCGGCTGACACTCGCGGACCTGTTCGGTGCGCCCCTCGTCGAATCTCCGCCCGAGGGGACAGTCGGGGAGGCGGCCGAGCGGTCGGGTGAGCGGTCGATCGACGGGACCCCGCCGCTCGAGGAGGCGTGGCTACGGGCGTGGGAGCGGAGCTACCGGTCGGAGCTGGTCGGGGCACTCACGACCGCGAGCGCCGCGCCCGGCAACGAGTCTCAGGAGGACGACCGACGTCCGGACGCACAGCTCGTGTTCTGTATCGACACGCGCTCCGAGATCATCCGCCGACACGTCGAGGCTGCCGGCGAGTACGAGACCCGCGGCTACGCCGGCTTCTTCGGGATCCCGATGCGCTTTGCGGGATACGGGTCGAGCGCCGCGGTCGACTCCTGTCCGCCGATAATCGAGGCCACACACCGCGTCGGGGAGCGTCCCATCGAGGGGGCCGACGAGGCGCGCGCGGAGTACGACCGCTGGCGGGCCGTCAGGGCGGCCGGCTCAGGAGCGATCGAGCGGCTCCGGGCCAACGCCGCGACGGCGTTTAGCTTCGTCGAGAGCGCCGGCGTCGGATACGCGACCGGCCTCGCCGCCCGGACACTCTTTCCGGCCCGGGTCCGGGAGCTGGTCGGCGCGATCGGGGCCCGGATACCGGACGAACAGGAGTTTCTGGGCGTCGACGTGGGCGGGGGGAGCGATCCCGCGTCGGGGATGAGCCACGAACAGAAAATCGAGTACGCGGCGGCGGCCTTCGAGCTCACGGGCTGGGAGCGGTTCGCTCGGGTGGTGGTCTTTCTCGGCCACGCGAGCGAGACAACGAACAACCCCTTCGACGCGAGCTTGGACTGTGGCGCCTGCGCGGGCCACCCGGGCGGACCGAACGCTCGGGTGCTCGCGACCATCTGCAACGACGAGGCGGTCCGGGCCGGGCTCCGCGAGCGAGGGATCGAGATCCCCGAGGACACCGTGTTCGTGGCCGGCGAACACACCACGACGACCGACGAGATCACGCTGTACGACGACGCCGTTCCGGAGAGCCACGAGGCGGCCGTCGAGCGGCTCCGAGAGGATCTCGCGACGGCGCGGGCCGGCGCCGCGACCGAGCGGGCCGCGGACATGGGCACAGACCCCGAGTCGGGCGTCCGGGCGACGGAACGTCGCAGCGCCGACTGGGCCGAGACCCGCCCGGAGTGGGGCCTGGCGGGAAACGCGAGTCTCGTCGTCGGCCCGCGGGCCCTGACCGCGGAGCTGGATCTCGACGGTCGAGCCTTCCTGCACTCCTACGACTGGCGGACCGATCCCGACGGGGCGGCGCTCGCGGCGATCCTGACCGGCCCGATGGTCGTCGCCCAGTGGATCAACGCACAGTACTACTTCGCGACCGTCGACACTGCCGTCTACGGCAGCGGGTCGAAGGTGACCCACAATCCGGTCGGCAACGTCGGCGTCTACCAGGGAAACGGCGGCGACCTGATGACGGGGCTCCCGGAGCAGTCGGTGACCAGCGCCCACGACGCTCCCTACCACCAGCCACTCCGGCTCTCGACGGTCGTCCACGCGCCGGTCGAGCGGGCACAGGCGGCGCTCTCCGAACACGACGGTCCGCGCGGGCTGCTCGAGAACGGCTGGCTCTCGCTGACCGTCGTCGATCCCGAGCGGAATCACGACGCGTTTCGCTACGCCGGCGACGGCGAGTGGGAGCGGCTCGCGGGACGATCGGACCGGAGCGGCGACCCCCCGAGGCCGAGGTAGGTCCCGTCGCTCTCGCGACCAGGCGTATCACGGGAGAGACGATCACAAGTCCGGTCAGAGGAGAACCGAAAGGCCCGGTCCCCGTTCGCTCGAAGGTGTTCGGTTCCGAGAGTCGAACCGGAGTAGACGAGAGGAGAAACGACCTGACCGAGAGGCCGCGTTCGGAGAGCGCCGCCGCCGGATCGGTCGCTGACGATGTAGGCCGGAGCTGCCCGACGAGCGGCTCAGTCGTCGTCTCGAACGACCGTTACCGGCACCGACGATCTGCGGACGACCGTCTCAGCGACGCTACCCAACAACAGCCGCGACAGCCCCGACCGTCCCCGCGAGCCCATCACGACGTGATCGATCCCGTTATCCGCCGCGTACTCGAGGATCGCGTCTGCCGGACTCCCGGTGGTCGTGTCTGTCGCCACGTCGAGGCCGTTCGTGGCCGCTCGCTCGCGGGCCGTCTCGAGGAGTTCGGTGCTACGCTCGGTCGGTCGATTGTCGTCGGTGGGTTCGACGTAGTCACCCTCAGACGGGTCCACGACGTGTAACACCACGATCGATCCGTTGTCGTGCTGCTCGCCGGCGTACTCGAGTGCCGTCCAGGCCGACTCCGACCCGTCGACCGGGACTAAGATTGTCTCCGTCATACGAGTAGTTCGCCGCCGGCTGGTAAGTATCCTTCTGTGTTCAGCGCCAGCCCGGCTTGGGAGACGCGCCCAAGAACCCGACCGCCCGTGCCGAGGGCTACCGGAACAGTTCAGGCGTCGGGGGTAGCGTCCGGTTCGAGACGTTTCGTCGCGAGCGCCGCCTCGCAGGTGCACTCGCCGGTACACTTCGGACAGGGGTCGTCGGTCTCGTCGGCGATCGAGTGCCGGTGGGGGACCTCGTAGCCGCGGGCCGTGAACAGCTGCTCGGGGCTGTCGGGACCGCCGTGAAACCACGAGTCGGCGACGAGGAGGGTCACGCTCCGCTCGCGGGCGAGTTCTTCTAGACGCCCGATCAGTCGGCTCCCGATTCCGCGGCCGGTGTAGGCCTCTCGGACGTACCCCATCTCGAGGAGTCCGTACCGCTCTGCCGGCGCGACCGGATCGAGCGAGTCGATCAGGTACATCTCGTCCTCGACGTCGGCCCGGTCGTCGTGTACCTCGAGAGCCATCACGCCGACCAGCTCGGCGTCGGTCTCGGCGACCAGCACGTGCAGGTCCGGCTCGTCGAGCCCCAGCTCGACGGTGTAGCTGCCGTCCTCGCCGAAGTGATCCGTGATCATCGTCTCCAGAGGCTCGGCGTCCGCCGGGCGCGGAGGGCGGATCGTGATCGACTCCATGTTGGAGGGTCGGCCCCGAGGGGCTAAACCCCGACGGTGCTCAGGAGGGATCGAACAGTCCGGCGACGTCATCGTCTTTAGCCTGGCGCCGATCGGCGTGGTGTGTCAGACGCTGGACGATCAGCCCCCGGTGGTCCGCATCCCGGACGTAATCGAAGACGAGCGCGACGAACGGACTCGAGACGGTCTCCTCGGCGACGTCCTCGCGGGCGTAGGCGATCGCGCGCTCGATATCGTCGCCCCGGAGCGTCGCCAGCGCGCGAGCGGCGATCGCGGTCGCCTCGAAGCCCAGATCAGACCGGGAGAGTCGATCGCCGGCGACGACGACCGGCGGCGACCGGCGCCGCTCGACGACCGCCGGGTCCGCCCGGAGCGTCGCGATGTAGGTACACACGGGGGCGATCGTCACCGGCTCAGGAACGGACCCATCGAGCGCGGCCATCCCGCGGTCGGCGCGGTCTCGGGCGGCCGACCAGTCGCGGGCCCGGGCGGCGGCGATCGCGCCGGCGGTCGGCGCCAGTCCGTCGAGCAGGCGAGTGCCCTGGTCTGTCGGCGCCGCGGCCCGGACATCGGAGGCGTCGGGGGCGTCCCAGACCTCGGCGGCCCAGCGGTAGGCTCCGTCGTTGTAGACGGCCGCGCCGGCCCGGAACGGCGTGTTCATACCGATAGTGGTCCGGTGCCGGAAAAAAGCCCGTCGGCACGCGGGCGGTTTTTGAGGCCGGCCCTCCGACGTGGCGTATGGAGACGCTCAACCGGCTCGCAACGGAACTCGTCGACGAGGCCATCGATTTCGCCGACGAGCTCGGGCTCACGGTTCACGCGCTGGAGGGCGACGCCGCGGCGATCGATTTCGGCGTCGAGAGTCCCGGCGGGATCGAGGCCGGACTCTTGCTCGCAGAGATCCAGACCGCGGGACTCGCGACGATCGGGACCCGCCTCGAGACGGCCGGCGCCGGGCCCCGATCCCACGTGGAGCTGTCGACCGATCACCCGGTGCGCGCTCTGCTGTGTGCGGGCAAGGCCGGCTGGGAGCTGTCGGTCGGAGAATTCGAGGGGCTCGGGAGCGGGCCGGCCCGGGCCCTGGTCGCCGAGGAGTCCGTCTACGACCGGACCGGCTACCGCGAGCGGGCCGACTTCGCGGTCCTGGCCGTCGAGGCCGACCGTCTGCCGGACAAGGCCGTCGCGGCGCGGATCGCGGAACGGACCGGCGTCGCGGAGAGCGGCGTCTTCCTGCCGAGCTACCGGGCCGCCTCGGTTACCGGCAGCGTCGTCGCGGCGAGTCGGGCCGCGGAGCTCGCGGTGTTTCGGCTGGTCGAGTCCGGCTACGACCCGAGCGACGTGCTCTCGGTCACGGGCTCGGCACCCGTCGCGCCGGTCCCCGACGCCGAGGCGACAGCGCTGGCGTGGGGCACCGACGCCGTCGCGTACGGAGGAGCGGTCCACGTGCTCCTCGAGACCGAGCCCGCGGACATCGAGGCGGTCGCCTCGACGGCCGCCGCCGAGTACGGGCGTCCCTTCGCGGAGATCTTCGAGGCGGTCGACTGGGAGTTCGAAGCCTTACCCCGCGGGCTGTTCGCGCCCGCACAGGTGACCGTCGACGTCGTCGGCGGCCCGACCCGGGTCGTCGGCGCCACGAGCGAGGATGTCCTCGCCGAGGCCTGGGAGTAATCGACGGCCGCGGCGAGAGGGCAGGCTTATTTTCTCCGACCGACTGGGTCGTTTCGATGAGCACGGCGACGCGAGCGGTGTTGTTCGACGTCGACAACACGATCTGTGAGTACCGGCGCTCGACGCCGGAGCTACTTCCGGTGGCCTTCGAGCGGGCCGGTGAGGAGCCGTTTTTTACCGTCGAGGAGTACTGGGACCGCTACGCGGAGTACCTCGAGCGGGTCGACCGGATGGACGAGCTGCGCGAGCGGTGTTTCGTCGCGCTGGCCGAGGCACACGGGGTCGAGCCGGACGCGGGACGGCGCGTCGCAGAGGCCTACGAGACCGCGCGCGATCACGCGAACGTCCGCTTCCTGGAGGGGATGCCGGAGGTCCTCGACCGGCTGAGCGACCGGTACCGCCTGGCGGCCGTCACGAACGGCCCCGAGGACGCACAGTCGGAGAAACTCGACGCGCTGGGCGTCGATCAGTTCGAGCGGGTCGTCTTCGCCGGCTTCGAGACGCCGGCAAAGCCCGATCCGGCGCCGTTCGAGCGGGCCCTCGCGGCCGTCGACGCCGCCCCCTCGGAGGCGGTGTTCGTCGGAAACAGCCTCGAGGCCGACGTCGCGGGCGCCCACGCCGCCGGGCTCGAGGCCGCGTGGGTCCGCGACGGGCCGGTACCCGAGGACGGACCGACTCCGGAGTACGTCCTCGAAACGCCCGCGGACCTGCTCGATCGTCCCTGGGAGTGACTCGCCGAACGCGGTGATCTCAGGACGGACCCGAGACGTCGGTGACGGTTCCGACGCCCTTGCTCTGGCCCTCCCGGAAGACAAAGCGCTGACCCTCTTCGACGAGGTAGGGCGTGAACTTGAACCGGACCATCGCCGCTCCCGTATCCCCGGGAAGGAGCTTCCCGTCGTCCGGGTAGAACGCGGCGGCCTCGCTGATCGTCTCCAGGTGGACGACCGGCTCGTAGCCGGATCCGATGCGGGTCGGGTGGTTGAGCACCATGACCTCGGCCTCGAACTCCCGGACGGGGGCGGGATCGGCCGTCCGGGGGACGAGTGCCATCCCGCGTTCCAGGTCGGCCTCGGCGACGCCTTTTAGCGCGATCCCGACGATCCGACCGGCGCTCGCGCTGTCGACGCGGTGGTAGTGCATCTCGATGCTCCGGGCCTCGACGGGTCGGAAGGAGCCGTCCTGCATCGGCCCGAGCAACAGCTCGTCGCCGGGTTCGACCCGACCGGACTGGATCGTCCCGGAGGCGACCGCGCCGACGCCGGTGACGTTGTAGGTCCGGTCGACGTACATCCGGAACCGGCCGTCGGCCTGGCTCTCGCCGGTCGCCGGGAGCCGCTCGAACAGCTCGTCGAGCACTGGGAGTCCATCGCCGGTGACCGCGCTCGTGCGGACGATCGGGACGACCGTCTCGCCGATCTCCTCGATAGCGGTCTCGACGCCGTAGCGATCGACCGACAGCGGCGTCCGGTCGACGTCCCGAAGCAGCCGCTCGACGTCGCGCTCGACCGCGGCGGTGCGTTCGGCCTCGACAAGGTCGGTTTTGGTGATCGCGACGATCGTCGGCAGATCCGTCGCCAGGAGGATTCCCAGGTGCTCGCGGGTGACCTGCGTGGGGCCGTCGTCGGCTGCGACCGTGAGGAGGCCGTAATCGAGTTTCTGCCCGACCAGCCCGCGGATCGTCGTCCTGAGCCAGGGCTCGTGGCCGACGGTGTCGACGAACGACACCAGCCGGTCGGCCTCCTCGACGACCCGGGCGCGGTCGGTCTTGCGATTCGGGTTGTCAGTGTGGACCGGCCCGTCCTCGTCGAACCCGTACACCCCGTAGGAGAGATCCGCCGACAGCCCCCGCTCGATCTCGTGGGGGCGCACGTCGAGGAAGCTCCGCGTGCCGCCCTCGCCGTCGTCGGTCTGGCCGGTCACCAGCGAGCCCACGAGCGTCGACTTGCCGTGATCGACGTGCCCGGCCGTGCCGACGACGATGTGGTCGTCGTCTGCGACCTCGCCCTTGCGGACGGTCGCGACGCCGACGATGCCGGCCGGTCCATCGTCTGGCCCGTCTTCGACGCCCCAGGTCTGGACCTCGTCGATGTACGCGCCGGCCTCCTCGGCGAGCAGGGAGAGAACGTCCATCGACTCGGAGAAGGCCTCTGAATCGATCCCGGCGATGCCGCCGTCGTCGGCCACCCCGAGGACGTACGTCGCCGTGCCGTCCCCCGAGAGCACGCGGTGACGGAGCTGGGCGGCGAGGCTGTCTCGCCGGTCGGCCTGCAGGTGGAGATCTTTCGTGAGCCGCTCTTTGAATTCGACGCTGCCGCCCTCCTGTTCGCCGCGGTCGATGGCGCGTTCGAGGACGGCCCGGTCGGGGCCCATAGCAGCTTTTGTACACGGTGGATCAAAAGCGTTCGCTCGGGAGCCGTCACAGAGCCCGAGACGGGCGGAGACGCTTTTCCAGTCGGCTCCGCGAGTCGCCCGCATGAACGACACGTTCGGAGGGGTGTGGTCGCCGGGCCGGCTCGTCGGGGTCGTAGCCCGCCCACAGACCTACAAGAACCTGGCGTACCTGCTGGTCACGCTTCCGCTTGCGATCGTGTACGCGTCGGTGCTCACGGTCGGATTCGCGTTCGGGCTCGTCCTGTCGATCGTCCTCGTCGGGCTGGCCGTGTTGCTCGGCGTCGTGATCGCGGCCCGGGGACTGGCCGGAATCGAGCGGTGGCTGGCGAACGCCTTGCTATCCGTCGAGTTGCGGACACCGGATGATGTCAGCGCCGGCGACGGCCCAATCGAGAGCGCACGGGGGTATCTCGAGGCGCCCTCCACCTGGCGGGGGCTTGGCTTTCTCTCGGTGAAGTTCTACGTCGGTGTCGTCGGGGTCGTCCTCGTCGTCTTCCTCGCGGAGGCGATCCAGCTACTTTTGACGCCGTTGCGATACCCGGCTCGGGTCGAGTTCGCCGAGGTGAACGACGAGCCGGTGGCCTGGACGATCCAGAGCCTGCCCGAGTCGCTGCTGGCGGCGGTCGTCGGTCTCGTCGGCACCGTCGTTGTCTTGCACCTGATCAACGGCTTCGCCTACGTCGTTTGTCGGATCGCCGAGGCGCTGCTCGGCGGGGACGCCGAGGCATGACTCACTGCCGGTCGGCGACCGAGGCGACCGCCTCGAGGAATCCGTCTGCGTAGCCCGCGTCGGTGACCCGATCGGCGGCCGCGCGGGCACTGTCGTCTGCGTTCGCGACGGCGATTCCCTCCCCGACCAGCTCGAACGCCGAGGCGTCGTTCTCCGAGTCGCCGATCGCGACGGTCGCGGCCGGGTCGACCCCGAGCTCGTCGAGGGCCGCGGCGAGCCCGCCACCCTTGTTCACGGCCGGAGAGTTCACGTGATACGCGAACCCGGTGTCGACGACGACCAGCCCGTGGCGGTCGGCGATCGCCGCGACCCGGTCGAGTGGAAGCTCGCGGGGCACCGCCAGTTCGGTCTCGCGCCACCGGTTGACGGGGTCGAGCGCACCCCAGTCGGGGGGGTGTCCCTCGGCGCGCAGCTCGCGAGCCACGGCGTCGGCGGCCTCGGGGTCACCCTCGATCCGGAGCTCGTCGGTCCGCTCGACGGCGACGACGCCGCCGTTTTCGGCGACGACGGCGGTCTCGATCCCGAGAAACTCACACAGCGCGACGGGGTAGGGCATCGCCTTACCGGTCGCGATCACGAGCGGCGCCGGCCAGGCCCGCAGGATCGGGATCGCGCGGGGATCGAGCGCCCGCCGGTCGTCGGTGAGCGTCCCGTCGATGTCGACCGCGAGCGGCGGAACCGACGCGTCGAGTCGGTCCGCGAGCGCCGCGCTTGCCGCGTAGTCCATGCGATCGGTGAGACCAGCGCGGGCTTGTGGCTTGTGATGGCCCGTCCCCAGCGTTCAAGCCGCCGGGGCCCATCACACAAGTATGAGCGTCGCAGGGACCTGCGAGATCTGTCTCGCGGCCGGCGTGAGTGACACGTGCATGCGGTGTGGCCAGCTCGTCTGTGCCGAGCACTTCGACGAGGAGACCGGGCTGTGTGTCGAGTGTCTCGCCGACGCCGGCGGCGGGGGCGGGGGCGAGATCCCGACCGACACCGAGAAGGAACCGTTTCGCTTCTGAGTCGGCTCCACAGAGCGGGTCGGGCGGGTCACCGAAACCGGTTGAGCCGCCGCTTGAGCCGCTTTGCCGCCGCGCCGGCGGCCGGGAAGTACTCCCGGGCGTTTTCCCCGGCGAAGATGATCCCCCGCGAGGAGTTGACCAGGCCGACGCCGTCCGCGAGGCCGTACTCGACGGCGGCCTCGGCGTCTCCGCCCTGCGCGCCGACGCCGGGCACCAGAAACGGCCGGTCCGGGGCGATTTCGCGGACGGCCGCCAGCTCCTCGGGCGCGGTCGCACCGACGACGAGCCCGACATCCGATCCCCACTCGCCGGCCAGCCGGGCGACCCGCTCGTAGACCGGCTCCCCCGTGGCGAGCTCGCGGGCCTGCAGGTCGGCGGCGCCCGCATTCGAGGTCCGACAGAGCACGAACACGCCCCCCGAGGCCCGCAGGAACGGGTCGATCGCCTCCCGGCCGAGGTAGGGGTTGACGGTGATCGCGTCGACCGTCTCGAGGACCGTCGCGTACCGTCGGGCGGTGTTGCCGATGTCGGCCCGTTTTGCGTCCAGCAGGACCGGTACGTCCTTGCCGTGGGCGTAGGCGACTGTCTCCTCAAGCGCCCGCCAGCCGTCGGGATCCTCGTAGAAGGCGGCGTTTGGCTTGAAGCAGGCGGCGTGCTCGTGGGTCGCGTCGATGATCCGCCGATTGAACGCCCACCGGGGCAGCGACGCGGACGCCACGGCCTCGGGCAGCCGGTTGGGGTCGGGATCCAGACCGACCGAGACGACGCTGTCGACGCGGTCGATCCGGTCTGCGAGCCGGTCGAAAAACGGGCCCGCGGCGGAGTCGGATGGCATACCCGTACTGGCGCGGGCGCGGATAAAACTCACTCGGAGCGGCCGGCGAGCCCGTCTCTGATCGCGTCGACCGCCCGCTTGACAGCGACCCCGTCCGACACGACCAGCTGCCCGTCGGCGGCCCCGAGCCAGTCTTCGGCGGCCGGCTCGAAGACGGCCCGATCGGGGTGACAGACCACCCGGCCGACGACCCGATCGCGGTGGCTGACCCGGTACGCGAGCGCCCCCTCGGGCGTGGGCGTCACCTGGGGATCGGCGTCGATCACCGACACCGCCGCCAGGGGGCCGGTCTCCAGTCCCTCGAGCTCGGAGCTCAGCAGCTCGGCGATGCGCTTGCCGTCGGTGATGCGGTCCTCGACCACGGCTACAGCTCTCCCCTGGCCCGGGCGGCCAGCTCGCCGACCTCGATCCCGCGACGCCGGGCGTACAGGGCCCCGGCGGCCTCGATCGTGACCCCGAGCTCGCCCTGGAGCTCGTTGATCTCCGCCACCGCGGTCTGTTTCTCGATGCCCGCCTCGACGATCGAATCGAGCAGCCGCTCGAACGTGCCGCGCCTCGTGAGCACCGCGTCGTCGGGTTCGAACCCCTCGGGCAGCTCGACATCCGCCGCGTCGAAGGTCAGCCGGAGCCGGTCGTCCGCGTCGGTCCGCTCGAGCAGCCCCTCGCTGACAGCGAGCGCGACGGAGCGCTCTGCCTGATCCGGCGAGAACCAGCTCCGATCCAGCGAGAGCGCGACGACGAGCTCGCTCTCGGTCAGCCGGTCTGCGCCGCGATCGCGGAAGGGCGCGGCGACGGCACGACGGAGACTCATCACCAACACGCCGACCGAGCGGCTTCTAAACCTGTCGGCACGCAACCGGGCCGTTGAAGTGCCGGCTCGCCCTCCGGTCGAGTATGACGACACAAGGACACGGTCGATCCCTCCGGAAGCGATCGGGCGGGCGCCTGCGCCCCAACAGGGATCACCGCAAGTACGAGCAAGGCTCCGAGCCGACCGAGACGATCGTCGGCGAGCAAAAACTCAAGACCGTCGACACCCGCGGCACCGAACAGAAGATCCGGGCGCTCCGGGTCGACACCGCGAGCGTCGCGACCGACGACGGCGTCGTCGCCGCGGAACTGCTCGACGTCGTCGAGAACCCGGCGAACCCGAACTACGCCCGCCGGAACATCGTCACGAAGGGCGCGGTCGTCGAGACCGGCGAGGGCCGTGCGCGGGTTACCTCCCGCCCGGGACAGGACGGGCAGGTCAACGCCGTCTTGCTCGATTAGGGCCGGGGCGCGGCCATCTGGAGGGCGCTTTCTGCGATGTTTCCGCCGTAATCGGCGGTTCTGGACAGCGAGTCCGCGACCAGTCCCAGCGTCTGGGCCAGCTGCGGGTCGTAGTCGTGGATCTCCGCGTCCAACGCCCGGGTCCGTTCGGTGACGGTCCCGATCTGTGCGCGGGCCTCGGCGGCGAGCTCGACGGCGCGATCCGGATCGTCGGCCAACACCCCGTCCATCGCCGTCTCGGGAACCTGAGCGGCCGCCTCGCGCAGCTCGCGCAGCGACGCCACGGTCTCGGCCGGGATCTCACCGGTCTCGCGGGCCAGCTCGGCGATCTTCGTTGCGTGATCGGCGATCCGCTCGAACTGACGGGCCGTCGACTGCAGGTCGAAACAGGTCTCGCGGGCGAAGCCGATCTCGGCGGCCGCGGTCGGGTTCCGGAGCACCTGGCGCAACACCCGCGAGGTCAGGTACCAGAGCCGGTCGACGTCGTCGTCGCGCTCGATCACGTCGTCTGCCAGCGCGTCGTCGTCGGTCACGAACGCCTCGACGGCGTCCTCGAGCATCGTCAGCGACACCAGCCGCATCCGGGTGACGGCGTTTTTGATCGACAGCTCCGAGGAGTCGAGTAGGTCCTGCAACACCATGGCGTTGGGTCGCTCTTCGATCACCTCGAGCCCGACCAGCCGCTGGGAGGCGTCCCGGATCGCGCGTCGCTGATCGGCGGTCATCCGGTCGGTCTCCAGGATGATCACGTCGAACCCGCTGACGTACATCGTCATCACCGCCCGGGTGAGCTCGTGGTCGGTGGTCAGTCCCGTCACGTCCATTCGTCCCTCCGTCCGGCCGTCGTCGCTGTGTGGCGTCACGAGCAGGAGATCCGCCTCCGAGTGAAACTCGACGACCGATCCCGCCTCGACCGCGTTGTCCGTCGCCCACTCCTTTGGCAGCGACACCGTGTACGTCGAGCCGCCGGTCACCTGGACCTTGCGCGTCTCCATACCCGAAGATTGAGGCGAAAATATATAAAAGCATGTGGAAGTATATAGCCGACGGGGGTCCGTCTCTTTAGCCCAGGCGGACGTCGAGAGTGCCCTTCAGGCCGGCGGCGTCGAACTCGTGGTCCGGACGGACGTTCACGAAATCGAGGTACCGTCGGGCGGTCAGCAGGCTCGAGTCAGGAAACTGCTTGAGCGCGGCGTCGACGGCGGCAGCGGGGCCGACGTGTGGCTCGAGCGCCGCGAGCGCACACGCGATGTCGTACCCGCGGGCCGCCTCGACGGCGTCGGTGTCGACGCGGGTGGCGTCGATGAAGTACAGCTCCCCGTCGACGACTAAGACGTTCTCCGCCCGGAGGTCGCCGTGGGCCAGCCCGGCGTCGTGCAGCGTCGCGAGCATCGCGAACAGCTCCGGCGCGAGCTCGGCGACGCGGTCGGCGGGACGCGCATCGAGGGTGTCAAACCCTTCGAGGTACTCTATGACGACCACCCCGTACCCGTCGTGGACGAACGTCTCGAACGGCTCGGGGGCGTTGACGCCGGCCGCGATCATCTCCCCGGTGGCGTCGAACTCGTGGGCGGCCATCTCGCCGGGCGTCTCGAAGTCCCGAAAGAAGCTGCCGGTGCCGGTCGAGGCGGCCCCGAGGTTCCGTCCGGCAGTCAGGAGCCGGTGGACGAACACGTTCCGCTGGCTGACGACTTTCACGAACAGGTGATCGTTGACGACGAGCGGGAGCGACAGCCAGTTATCGACCTCGACGGTCGTGACCGATCGGAGCTGCTCGTCGTGCCGGCGGGCGACCTCGCGCGCGATCGACCGCACGGCGTCCTCGGGAGGGCGCCCGCGGAGAAGCTCTCGAAAGGCCACTCACAAACAGTAGGCGGGGACGCGGATTTAGCTTCTGCGGTGCAGGGCGCTACGCTCCTTCCCCAGCGAATGCCCCCAGCGCGGGCGGAGAGGGGGTACAACGCCCGTCATCCGTGTCACCGCCACTGTACGGCATTGCCCCAGCATCACGCCGGTCGGAAAGAACTGGTACGATACTCGCCGTGCCTCCGGCGTTGTTCAAACGCGACACGAAGCGTGCAACGGGGGTTGTGGCTGAGTGTCGAACCAGTAGGAGCGGGACACTCCGACCCGCCCGGGGAGGACCAACGCCTGTAGAGTTCGGACCCGCTGTGGGAATGTTCCCTACACGTTCTAACACCGACGCTGGAGAGCCGTCCGAGAGACAAAGTATTCAGTTATTGCAAAAATATTCGATCCTCAGACGACCCCCGACCGCAAGCACCGAGCCGCGAACCGTCGAGAGAGTCGGTCGATCGCCGCCAGGACGACCGTCTCAGCTGAGCCAGCGACGATACGAGCTGTTGCTGCAGAAGCGTAACCATCCTGCAGGCGTTAGCTAAACTGTGACCGATCGTCTCGTTGAGCTATCGGCCAGGTTTCTGCTCGCAGTCAGGCGAGGAGAGTCCCGGAGCCGACCGATCGAACGGCTCGGGACGCTCGGGGAGGAGACGCTCCAGCGGACGCTCACGACCGACGAGTCACGGCTCGCGTTCTGGATCAACGTCTACAACGCGGTCACCCAGCACGCACTCGCCGCCGAGCCGGATCGCTACGACGACCCGCGCGCGTTTTTTTCGGCGCCGTTGGTCACCGTCGCGGGGACGAGGCTGAGTCTCGACGATATCGAACACGGGATCCTGCGACGGTCCTACAGCAAGTTCGCGCTCGGATACCTTCGCTCGCCGTTCCCAAAGCCGTTCTGCGAACGCCACGAGCTCACCGCGCGCGATCCGCGGATTCATTTCGCGTTGAACTGCGGCGCTGAGAGTTGTCCGCCGATCGCCGCCTACACCCGTGACTCGATCGAGGAGCAGCTCGACTGGGCGACGGAGGGGTATCTCGCACGGACCGTCGAGTACGATCCGACGGCCGGGCGGGTGTCGGTTCCACGGGTGATGCTGTGGTTCCGCGGTGACTTCGGGCGCAAGCGCGATATTCTCGCATTCCTCGAACGGTACGGGCTGGTACCGTCCGGCGTGAAGCCACGGCTCTCCTACCGAGAGTGGGACTGGTCGATGCGTCTCGGCGCGTACGCTGCGGCTGAACTGGCTGGCGGCGAGCCGACCACCGACGAGTGACGCCGGGTGTGTCAGCCACGAGTCCCGACCCGACGACGGGCGCACCAACCCGAGGCCGAGACACGACGGTCGGATCTGCGCTCCGAGTTAGTCGGATTAACGCAGATACCAGAGCCAGCCGGCCGTCTGTAACACCAGCAACCCGACCATGGCGGTGACGGTCGGCCACGGAACGTGTCGCCGCGTGTACCCGTACGCGCCGTAGCCGACCAACGGGACGATCGGGAGACTGAACGCGGTCACAGGGCGAGGGATCGCGCGGCCGGTGAGTGCGATCAACGACGCGCCGGCGAGGACCGCGACGCCGGCGTACGCGCGACGGAGCCGGCTCGGGGACCACCGGACTGCGAGGGTTCGTTTTCCGACCTGGCCGTCGGCCTCGCGGTCGGGCCACTGTGTCGCGAACAGATTGAGGAGCACGACCAGACAGAACGGAACCGACGCCGCGGAGACGACGGCGAGCGAACCACCCGCGACGGCGGCCCCATAGACGGGTAACACGAGACCGCCGAGCACGGCATTGACGAGTTCACCCCAGCCACGCCACGCCAGCTGCAGCGGTTCGACCGAGTACTGCCAGCCGACGACCGCGGTGGCGGCGAGCAACAGGACGGCAGTCCACGAGAGCGGTCCCACGAGGGCAAGCACAACGGCGAGGACCACACCGAGCACCAACGTAGTGATTCCCGCGCGGAGCGGAACGGTCCGATCGAGCCCGGTCCGGTGTAACGCGCCACTGCCGCCGGAAAAGGGAGTTCTCTGTGTGAGCCGATCGGTGTCGTAATCGGCGTACTCGTTGGCGTAGTGGACGCTCGCGGCGACCGGGAGCAAAGCGGCCCCACCGACGAGAACCTCCCCGAGGGCAAGACTCCCGCCCGCTCCGGTCGCGATCAGGACACCGAACGCATACACGCCGAGAATGAGCCCCAGCTGGGCGGGTCTACTGGTCTCGAAGAGCACTCTAAAGAGCGTCCGATACTCTGCCATCGAGGGCCCTCCGGCCGCGGGCTGCTTGTGCGTTTGCCCCCGACGTACGATCGTCGACGGGCGACTCCACAACGCTCAACCGCGACCGACGCGAGTCGAGTCCATGGGCACGCCCCGCGCGGACCGCGGCGAGCAGGCCGAGACGGTGATCGACCGGCTCGAGGACACCTATCCGGAGGCGACCATCTCGCTCGAGTACGCGAGCCGGCTCGAGCTGTTGATCGCGGTGATCCTCTCGGCGCAGTGTACCGACCAGCGGGTCAACGGCGTCACGCCGGCGTTGTTCGAGGCCTACCCCGACGCCGACGCGTTCGCCGCCGCCGATCCCGAGGCGGTCGCCGCGCTGATCGACTCGGTTACCTACTACAACAGCAAGGCCGAGTACATCACCGAGAGCTGCGAGCGGATCGTCGCCGAGCACGACGGCGAGGTGCCCGACACCATGGCCGAGCTGACCGACCTCCCGGGGGTGGGCCGCAAGACCGCGAACGTCGTTCTCCAGCACGGTCACGACGTCGTCGAGGGTGTCGTCGTCGACACCCACGCACAGCGGCTCTCCCGTCGGCTCGGGCTGACCGACAGCGAGCGGCCGGCGGCCATCGAAGAGGATCTGATGGAGCTCGTCCCCCGCGAGGACTGGAAGGCGATCACGCACCTGTTCATCGAGCACGGCCGGGCAGTCTGTACCGCTCGGAGCCCCGACTGCGGGGGCTGCGTGCTCGAGGAGATCTGTCCGTCCTCGCGACTCGACGGCGAGCGCGACCTCGCGAGCGGCGAGGCCTGGGGCTGACCGGTCTCGATCGGTCGGGATCGCCGGGGCCCGGATCGGCCCGGACTCCGGTCAGAACGTGTCGGTCGTGTCGATGCTAACCTCGGTCAGTTCGACGTGGGGGGGCCGGGAGACGGCGAATGCGATCGTCTCGGCGACGTCGGCGGGCTCCATCGCGCGGCCCTCCCAGTGGCTCCAGTCGTTGAGCTCGGTGACGACCGCGCCCGGCATCACGATCGTCACCCGGACCGGATCGTCGGACAGCTCCTTGCGCAGCGACCGACAGAAGCCGTTGACACCGAACTTCGAGGCGGTGTAGGCGCTCCCGCCCGCCTGTGGAAAGCGGGCGCTCAGCGACGAGACGGTGACGATGTCGCCGCCCTCGGAGTCGAGGATCGTCGGCAGCGCGGCGTGGGTAACCGTCATCACACCCTCCAGGTTGACCCGGATCGACCGCTGCATCTCCGCGAGCTCTGCCTCCCCGACGGGCCCGCCCCGGGCGACGCCGGCGTTGTTCACGAGCACGTCGATCCCGCCCAGGCGGTCCCGGACCGTCTCGACCATCGCCCGAACCGCGTCCTCGTCGGTGACGTCCGCGGGGACCACGAGCGTCTCTGCTTCGATCTCGTCGGCGACCGCGGACAGACGGTCCTCGCGGCGGGCGACCAGGACGACCGCGTAGCCGCGCTCGCCGAGCGTCCGCGCGGTCGCCGCGCCGATCCCCGAGGAGGCACCGGTGACGACCGCGGTCTCGTCGGTCGACTCCATACGGGGCAGCCGCAGGGGGTGCGGATACCGGTTTCGGTGGGCTGCCGGCCGAGAGACCCCGAGACGGGGCGCCAGACTGGCGCCCGTGGGAAGTCCGAGTAGACAAGTTCCTCCCGGCCGTCGAGCAATCACAGCGATGTCCAACGAGGAGCCCACCGAAATGGAGCGACTCGGATCGTATCTCGCAGACCGGCTCGGCGAGCGCGTCGTCGACGCGGCGGTCCTTGAGGTGGGATTGAACCGCCTGATCCGGGTCGAGACCGCCGACGATCGGCGGGCCTACGTGGTGCGCCAGCCAAACGAAGGGCGAGCGGGCGCGGGCTTCGTCGACGTGCAGACCGAGCACGAGGTGTTGTGCCGGCTCGACCCGACCGGAGTGGCGACGCCGGCGCCGGTGCATCTCTGCGGGGATTCGTCGGTGCTCGGCACACCCTTCTCGGTGATCGAACACCTGCCCGGAGAGCCAATCGGGTGGGACGAGTCGCTGCCGGTCGGCTACCGCACCGACCGGGCGCGCCGTCGGGTCGGCCGGCTGCTGATCGACGAGCTCGGAACGCTTCACGCGGTGGACGCGAACCGGTTCGAGGGCGTCTGCGGACGGGTCTCTCTCCGCGAGCAGGTCGACCGCACCCTTGAGCAGCTCGAGGCGGCGACGAGCACGACGGGACACGATCCCACGAGACTCTGGCGGGTTGCCGACTGGCTCCGAGAGAGCGTTCCCGAGCAGACGGAGCCGGCGCTGACCCACGGCGACTACAAGCCCGACAACGTGCTCCTCCGTTGGACGGAGCGTCCCGCCGTCGGCGCGGTGATCGACTGGGAGACAGCGAAGGTGCGCGACCCGCTGACCGAGCTCGGATACTTCTTGTTCTACTGGCGAGAGGCTGGCGATCCCGCGCCCGATCTCGGTCCCGTGACCGAGCGCCACCCCGAGCTGGCGGGCGAGATCCGCGGGCGCGAGCGGGCGGGCTTTTGACCGTTCACCAAACGGACCGGGAGCCCGAGTCGGCGGGCGCTGGTCGAGCGCTGGGAAGCGGCGACCGGGAAGTCCTACGAGCACGACCGCTTTTACCGGGCGTTCGGAGCCGTCATGCTGGCGACGGTCTGGGAACAGCTGTACGCGAGTTCGATCGAGCGCGGCGAGACGACCGTCGACCCCGAGCGAGAGGCCCACGTCGAGTACATCGCCGCACTCGCCAAGGCGATCCGTGACGGGTGTCTGCCGCTGTCGGCGTGACCGTCGCCCGTCTCTGACTGCCCGGCAGCGGTCACTCCCGGCCGGTCCCGGAAGTACCGCGCGCCACCGCTCCTCTCGGCCGGTCCGGTCGGCGGCGGGTCTACACCCGTGATCCGGAGTTCGAGTCAGGTCGTCTCTTCGATCTGTTCGAGTACTCCAGGGAGTGCCTCGAGTCCGCCGATGGTGTACTCGGGGGACCCGTACAGCGGATCGGCGGGCTGTTCGAGCCAGACCGTCGTCATGCCGGAACACTCGGCCATCAGCAGGTCCTCGTCGCTGAGCATAACGACCGGGTCGTCAGTGTCCTGGGTGCACCGGCGATACCCTCGCGGGTGTGGCTTGGGCCGTTCGATCTCGCTCGAGACGACCAGCGAATCGAACGCCGCCAGCAGGTCGTGGTCACGGAGCACCGTCTCGACCCACGGCTTTGCCATGTTGCTGAACAGCACCAGCGAGTGATCAGCAGACAGCTCGTTTAGAACTCGAGGTACCTCGGGGCGCACGTGCGGGTCGGGCCAGGTGTGCTCGACGTACTCGGCACACGCCTCGATGCTGGCGCCGGTGAGCGTGGCCAGCAAGTCGAGATACTGGCGCTGTTCCTCGAGGAAGCCGGCGCGGAACAGCGCGTAGGCCAGCCACCCCGGGTACGGGTCTCGGTCCGGAGAGATCCCGAGTATGTGGGCGTACTCGCGCTCGTCGACGTGCTCGACCAGCACGCCGCCGTAGTCGAGAACGACGCGCATGCGTGATCGAGTGCAGAGACCGATGTAGTCGTTCCGGCCGCGGCATCGAAGACCGACAGCGGTCGACTTCCGGGCGGCACCGGGGCTGGAATCCGGCGGAGTGGAGCCGTCGGGGACCGGACCCCGAGAACAAAGCGGCTGTAGTTATTTTCCGCGGTTGCGGTCGCTGCTCAGCGAGGGGCGGGTGTGCTCGGTGCCGGTCCCCCGCTCGCCCAGGCCGCGGTTCTGCTGGCCGGCGCTCGTGAGCCCGCGCAGCGCCCGTCCGTCATGGACGTCCTCGCAGATCCAGCCGAGATCGTCGTCGTTCTGGATCGCGGGGTGGTTCGGGTCGATCAGGATGACCTCGTGCCACTTCTGGGAGCCGTCCTCGCCGACCCAGTAGGAGTTGAGCACGCGCAGGTTGGGGAACTTCCGGGTGGCCCGCTCCTCCGCGACGCGCTGGATGTTCTTGCGCCGGGTGATGCGGGTGACCCCCTGGCGCTTCGAGCGGCGCCCGGCGGTGAACCGCTGCTTGCGTGCACCGCCCTTCCGGACGGCGATCCGCGCGACGACGACGCCCTGTTTGGCCTTGTATCCGAGCGAACGGGCCCGATCCAGCCGCGTCGGGCGGTCGATTCGCTCGACTGCGCCCTGATTGCGCCACTCCTGGGTGCGTTGCCACTGCAGTTCCGCGAGCTTGCCGTCGTCCGGGTCCTTCCAGGCGTCCCGGATGTGTGAGTAGAAGCTTCGTGCCATGTCTGTCACCACGGGCGTTCGTGGTTCAACCCTCGCGGGTCACATCCCGGCCTGCACAGGCAGGTGCCCGCTGGTGCCCGTCCGCCAGCGAGTTACCAGAGGTATCCGAGTGACCGACTAAAGCGCTTCGAAGCCCGCGTCACCGCCATCGGGGACCCGGAACGCTTAGGCGTCGTCTTTCCTCAGGTCCAGTATGGGACTGTTCCGCTCGGGGGAGATCATCGGCATCGCCGAGTCGGCACTCGAGTTCGCACGCGCCGCGAGCGAGGAGGCCCACCCGGACGAGTACATGGGGCTGCTCCGCGGCGAGGCGGCCTCAGCGGTCGGGCTCGACCGCTCGGGGACGGTGCTGACCGACGTGCTCGTGATCCCGGGGACCGAATCGAACCCGGTCAGCGCGACGGTCAAGACCAACATGGTGCCGAACGACCTGCGGGCGGCGGGCTCGATTCACTCCCACCCGAACGGCGTGCTCCGGCCCAGCGACGCCGACCTGGCAACGTTCACCCGCAACGACATCCACATCATCCTCGGCGCGCCCTACGGTCCGGATGACTGGCGGGCCTTCGACCGCGAGGGCGAGCCGATCGAGCTGCCGGTGCTCGAGACCGACCCGCCGGAGGAGGAGTTTTTCGACTTCACACAGGCGGACCTCGACAGACGGCTCGAGAACGATGGCCGGTGACGAGATCCGCCGGGCGGTCGCGCTGGGCACCTTCGATCTCCTGCATCCGGGACACGTCCACTACCTCGAGGAGGCGGCCGCGATGGCCGACGAGCTGCACGTGATCGTCGCGCGCGCCGAGAACGTGACTCACAAGCCTAGACCGGTCGTCCCCGACCCCCAGCGCGTCGCGATGGTCGGGGCGCTCGAGCCAGTCGATCGGGCCCACCGCGGCCACCCCGAGGAGTATCTCGTTCCGATCCGAGAGATCGATCCCGCCGTGATCGTCCTCGGATACGACCAGCACCACGACGCGGACGCCGTCGCCGACCAGCTGGCAGATGCGGGGATCGACGCGGAGGTGCAGCGCGCCTCGAAGCGCCCACGCGAACGGGACGACGAGCTGCTCTCGACGGGCGCGATCATCGACCGGATTCTTGACGAACGCGGCTGACCCACTCAGACCGTCGCGACCGCGACGTGCACACGGAGAGATCCGCGACGGCTGGGTCCGTCGCTCGCGGCCGCTCGAGTCGCGGGCGTCTCGTCGTTCGCGAGGGCTCGCAGTGAGTGACTGAGTCGGCTTAGGCACGCGGATCGCCCTGAGTTACTCGACACTCGAAAGGGCGGCCGGCCCGGGAAGACGAGCTCAATCGGGGTCGGTCAGCCAAACGGAGAACCCCCACGTCCCGTACTCGTCGTAGTCGGCCGCGAAGCGGTAGACATCCGCGGGCGGACACGGCGTCTCGAGGTCGGCCGCGGCGACGGCATACTCGCGTTCGAAGGCCTCGCCGGGCTCGAGTCGCGCCTCGACGATGGCGTCGTCGCGGCCGCGGACGGGAACGTACGCACACGCCGCGTCGGTCTCGGGATCGATTGACTCTACGAGGCCGGCCGTGAGTCCGGGCGGCTCGGTCGCGACGGCCTGCCGAAAGGGGAGTTCGGACGTCGAGCCGCCGTACCGCCAGGAGGCCGGCTCGGTGCCGGCGTTTTCGACGGTGAGTCTCACCCGCGGGACGGTCGTCGGGGTCAGCGAGTCCGCCAGAACGGACACGTCGAATGCGAGCGGCTCGGGGTCGGCGTCGGTGCCAGCGATCGACAGCGTCAGCGACGACTCGCTCCCCGCGGAGGACCCGTCGCCGACACAGCCGGCGGTGGTCGCGCCGAGCGAGCCGGCGACTGCTGCGAGAGCGGTCCGACGTCGCATGAATCGACACCAGGGAGCGACCGACAAAACTCCGGGGCAGAGTTCAACAGTCGCTTCACCCGGGGCCGAACGATTTTACCGCTCGCGGTCCCGGATTCGAGCATGACAGACCCCGCGATGACGCGGTTTCCCGTGCCGGACCGCGAGGAGTGGGCCGAGACGGTCCGCGAGCGCATCGAGTACGAACAGGACCGGGCCGGATTCGTCCCGAACGTCTTTCTCGCGTACGCCCGACGCCCCCGCCAGTTCGAGGCGTTTTTCGAGTACTACGACGCGATCGTCGAGGAGTCACCGCTGGCCCGCGAGGAAATCGAGATGATCGTCGTGGCCGTCAGCGGGGCAAACGACTGTCTGTACTGTGTCGTCGCCCACGGCGCCTTGCTCCGAATCTACGCCGAGGATCCGCACCTCGCGGAGCAACTCGCGACCAACCACCGGACCGCAGACGTAGACGAGGCCCACCGGGCGATGTGTGACGTGGCGGTCGCGCTGACCGAGGACCCGACCGCCGTCGGCGAAGGCGACCTCGAGCGCCTGCGCGAACACGGGTTCTCGACCGAGGAAATCTGGGACATCGGCAGCCTCACCGCCCTGTTTAACCTCTCGAACCGGATGGCACACTTCGCCGACATGCGCCCAAACGAGGAGTT
>CAYRQD010000021.1:0-38649 GCA_964426325.1 uncultured Halobacteriales archaeon
CCTCGAGCCCGTCGAGCTCGGTCAGCAGCTGGTTGACCACCCGCTCGGAGACGTTCGAGCCGACCTCGCCACCCCGGCCCGGGGCGAGCGAGTCGAGCTCGTCGAAGAAGATCACCGTCGGAGACACCTGCCGGGCCTTGCGGAAGGTCTGGCGGATCGCCTTCTCGGACTCGCCGACCCACTTCGAGAGCAGCTGCGGGCCGCGAATGCTGATGAAGTTCGCGTCGGTCTCGTTGGCGACGGCTTTTGCCATCAGGGTCTTCCCGGTGCCCGGCGGGCCGTACAGCAGGATCCCCGAGGGCGGCTCGACGCCCATCCGCTCGAACTTCTCCGGCGAGGACAGCGGCCACTCGATGCTCTCCTGGACCTCCTCTTTCGGCCCCGTGAGCCCGCCGACGTCGTCCCAGGTGATCTTCGGGAGCTCGACCAACACCTCCCGCATCGCGCTCGGGGACACCTCGCCCAGGGCCCCCCGGAAGTCCTCGCGCTTGACGATCATCCGGTCAATCAGGCTCGGTGGGATGTCGTTCTCGTCGAGGTCGATCTCCGGGAGATACCGCCTGAGGGCCTTCATCGCGGCCTCCTTGGTGAGGCTCTCGATGTCGGCGCCGACGAACCCGTGGGTGTCCTCGGCGAGCGCGCCGAGAGTCACGTCGTCCGAGAGGGGCATCCCGCGGGTGTGGATCTGGAGGATCTCCTCGCGGCCGGCCTCGTCGGGGACGCCGATCTCGATCTCGCGGTCGAACCGGCCGGGACGGCGAAGTGCCGGGTCGACCGAGTCGACGCGGTTGGTCGCGCCGATCACGACGACCTGTCCGCGGGACTCGAGACCGTCCATCATCGTCAGCAGCTGGGCGACCACGCGGCGCTCGACCTCACCGGTGACGTCCTCGCGCTTCGGTGCGATCGAGTCTAGCTCGTCGATGAAGATGATCGCGGGCGACTCCTCCTGTGCGTCCTCGAAGATCTCTCGGAGCTGCTGTTCGGACTCGCCGTAGTACTTCGAGATGATCTCCGGGCCGGCGATCGAGAAAAACGAGGCGGAGGTTTCGTTCGCCACCGCTTTCGCGAGCAGGGTCTTGCCCGTGCCCGGCGGGCCGTGCAACAGCACGCCCTGTGGGGGCTCGATCCCGAGTTTCTTAAACACCTGTGGATGTTTCATCGGCAGCTCGACCATCTCCCGGACCCGCTCGATTTCGTTGCGGAGCCCGCCGATGTCCTCGTAGGTGATCCCGCCGCCGGTCTTCTCGAAGCCCGCGATCGGCTCCTCCCGGAGCTCGACGTCCGTGTCCTCGGTGACCAACACGACCCCCTCGGGGTCAGTCTCGACGGCGATCAGCGGGATCGCCTGGCCGGGCGAGCGCATGAACGGGTGATTCGTCGAGGACATCACCGGCACGATGTCGCGCTCGACGACCGGCCGCTTGAGAATCTGGCGTTTGACCATCCCGGCGGCGTCGCTGCCGAACTGCACCGAGGCCTCCTCGGGCGGGGCGAGCACGAGTCGCTCGGCCTTCGTGGCTTCGGCCTTTCTGATCTCGACGCGCTCGCCGATCCCGACGTCCGCGTTCTGGCGGGTGAACCCGTCGATCCGGACGGTGTCGGTGTTCCAGTCCTGACGGTCGGCCCGCCAAACTTTCGCCGCCGTCGTGTCGGCGCCGTCGATCTCGATGATATCCCCCGGCGACAGTTTGAGGTGCAACAGCGTATCCGGGTCTAAACGAGCAATGCCACGCCCCGAGTCGTTGGGATACGCTTTCGCGACCTCGAGTTGAACTTCGTTCATGATCGGCTGTGATGTGTTGACAGTCGGGTATCCCCGGAAATATGCCTTTTGTTACCGGCGGTTGCTCCGTCCCGGATCGGAGAAAGTCTCATGCCAGTCTGTCGATAACTCTCGTCCGATGGCAGACGGCCGGGAGCGAGTTACTGCCTTCCAGATCGGCGACGAGCTGCTGTTCAAGCAGTACTTCGACGCGGAGGCGCTGTACGACCGGCTCAAGCCCTTCTATAACCACTCTCAGTACCGGTTCGAGCTCCCCGTCGACCGCCGCGAGCCGATCGAGTCGGCGCTCGCCGACCACGGCTACGAGCTGCGGGTCGTCGACGCCCCCGAAAAGTACGTCGTCGTCGTCGAGCAGTACACCGCCCACCCCGAGAACATCTTCAAAGAATCGGTCCTGCAGCGCCAGGCAGAGGGGTACAACTGCTTTCTGATGACCGACGAGTACGCCGTCGCCCGGGCCGTCGCGGCGGGCGCGACCCGGCTGATCGAGACCGACCTCTCGGTTCCCTTCGAGCGGTAGCTCCGGACGGCCCGCAACGCTTAGGTGTCCGGTCGGGTCAGTTCTGCCGATGCGACTAGGGGTCGACGAGGCGGGCAAGGGGCCGGTGTTGGGATCGATGTTTGCCGCCGCCGTTCGCGTCGAGCCCGACGGGCTCCCGGCGGGTGTCGCCGACTCGAAGCGCCTCTCCCCGGGCCGGCGGACGGAACTCGCGGCGGGGATCCGGGCGGCCAGCGAGACAACCGTCGTCGAGGTGCCGGTTGCCCGGATCGACGACCCCGAGACCGACATGAACGGGCTGACGCTGCAGGCCCACGCCGAGGCGATCGAGCGACTCGCCGCCGACGGCGACGCCGTTCGCGCCGACGCCGCCGACACGGACCCGTCCCGGTTCGAGCGCCGGCTCGCGGACGCGGTCGCGGTCGACGCCGACGTGTCGGCGGCACACCGAGCCGACGAGACCGACCGGGTCGTGGCCGCGGCGAGCATCCTCGCGAAGGTCGCCCGCGACGCACACGTCGACGCGCTCACAGCGGAGTACGGTGCCGTCGGGAGCGGCTACCCGAGCGACGAGCGGACCCGCGAGTTCCTCCGCTCGTACGTCGAACGCGAGGGGACGCTACCGGCCTGTGCTCGCCGGAGCTGGCAGACCAGCCGGGACGTCCTCGCGGCCAGCGAGCAGGCGTCGCTCGACCGGTTCTGACCCACTACCGCAGCCGGTCGCTGGTCTCCTCGACCGCCCGGCCGATCGCCAGTTCGAGTAGCTTCGCCGTCAGGATCTTGAGCGCCTTGCTGACCAGCCAGTGCATCGACTCGTTGTTTGACTCCTTGCAGTTGTACGTTCGGGCCGGCCGGTCAGAAAAACTCCCGGAGCCCGACCTCCCGGGGCCGGAACAGCTCCGACAGCGCGCTCCGGGTCTCGGCGTTCTCGACTGTCAGTCCGCCCAGCTCGACCGCCCGCTCGACGCCGTGCGTGCCGACCGCGAGCTGCGAGAGGGTGCCGATCCCGACGGTCGAATCAGGCTCGCCGGCGTCCGCCTCGACCGTCGCAGCGCCGTCCGCGGCCGACAGCCGGTAGGTGCCGTCGCCGAGCAGCGGATCGGTCACCCCGAGTCGCAGGTCAACGTCGACGGCCGGCCACGCGATCGTCTCCAGCCCCTCGGGGCCGGTCAGCCGGACCATCGGCCCGGCGTCGACGCTCGTCTCGACCCGTCCCGGGTCCAGCCGGTACAGCAGGTCCGATTCGGCGGTTCGGTGGAGCACGATCCGGTCGATCTGCGCGCCGTGAGCGCCGAGAAAGCCAAACAGCGCCGTCCGGGCGTCCCCGTCGGCGTAGGCGAGATCCTGCACCGAGAGCCGGTCGTCGGCGACCGTGTACAGCAGGTATCCCCGGAGCCGGCCGTCGACGACGTATCCGTAACAGTACGGCCGCCCGCCCCCGTCCCAGTCGGCGAAGGTCCGCTCGCGCCACCACCGCTCGGATCGGGCGAGCGAGAGCGACCGCGGCCGGCCGTATGCGGTCTCGACCCGCCGGAGCCACTCCCAGTCCTCGACGGTCAGCCGCTCCATCTCTCCCGCCGACCCCGACGCGGCCGCCTCGGCGAAGACGGCCGGCTCGCACTCGTAGCGCCTGACCTCGTTTGCTGTCTCCCAGCCGAACTGCCGGTAAAAGGACGCCGCGAACGGCCACAGGGTTACCAGCCCGATCCCGCGGTCCCGGTAGGTCTCGAGTGCGCCCCGGCACACGGCCCGGGCGTGGCCTCGACCCCGGCGCTCGGGCGGGACGGCGACGGCTCCGAGCCCGCCGATCGTCGTCCGCTCGCCGCGGACCCACGCCGCGGGCTCGTACAGCTTGCAGGTGCCACACAGCTCGCCGCCGTAGTGCCCCCACAGCTCGAACAGCTCGGAGTCCTCCGCCGGTTCGTGTTCGGGACCGGCCCCCGGGGCAAACGCATACCCGAGGATCCGCCCGGCGCGTTCGCGGTCACCGATCGGAATCGGCTCGAATCCGTTCATGACCGGTACTGGCTGTCGGAGGAAAAAAGTCCGGCGCGCCGTTCGGGGTCTCCCGTCGGTCGAGTCCGCCCGTTCGGTCCGGGGTCGGGCCCTCTCCCCGCCGCACGGCCCACCACATATTAGTCTCAGAGCCCTACAGTAGCTATGAGCGAAACAGGATCGACCGGCGCCGAACTCCTCGTCGAGTGTCTCGAGGCCGAGGGCGTCGAGTACATCTTCGGGCTCCCGGGCGAGCAAACGGTACCGATCATGGACGAGCTGCAAGACTCTTCGATCGAGTTCGTTGTCGTCCGCCACGAGCAGGGGGCGGCGTTCATGGCAGACGTCTACGGCCGGCTGACCGGCCGGCCGGGCGTGTGTCTCGCGACGCTGGGTCCGGGGGCGACGAACCTCGTCACCGGCGTCGGCAACGCCTGGCTCGACAGCGCGCCGGTGGTCGCGCTGACCTCACAACGCGACCAGGACGAACAGCACAAACACGCCCACCAGTTCGTCGACACCACTGCGGTGTTCGACGCCGTCACGAAGCGGACCGATCGGGTGAAAATGGCCCGCACGATCCCCGAGCAGGTCCGGAAGGCCTTCGACATCGCGACCCGGGAGGCCCCCGGCGCGACCCACCTCGAACTCCCCGAGGACGCCACCCTGGAGACGGCGCCGCCCCGTGCCCGGCCCCTACGCGACGACGAGACGCCCACCAGCGGCGCCAAACCCGAGGACGTCCAGCGGGTGCTCGAGCAGCTCGAGGCGGCCGACCACCCGGTGATCCTCGCGGGCAACGGCGTGATCCGCTCGGGCGGCTCGGACCAGCTGCGGGCGCTGGCCGAGCGGACCGGCGTCCCGGTGTTGACGACGTTCATGGGGAAGGGGGCGATCGACGGCCGCCACGAGCTGCACATCGGGACCATCGGGTTCAACGAGGACGACTACTCGATGTGCGGGCTCAAGCGCGCCGACACGGTGCTGGTCGCGGGGATGGACTACATCGAGTATCACCCCCAGCACTGGAACCCCGAGGGCAACAAGACGCTGTTGCACGTCGCCGGCACCCAGCCCGAGATCGACGCCTACTACGAGGTGGAGCTGGGACTGGTCGGGGACGTCGCGCGCCTGCTCGAACAGCTCGCGGCCCGCGCGGAGCCGATCCCCGGAACCGATTACAGCAGCCGACTGAAGGAGTTCGTCGAGCGAGAGACCTCGAAACACGCAGACGACAACGCCTTTCCGGTCAAACCCCAGCGGCTGGTGGGCGACCTCCGAGCGGCGCTTGCCCCCGAGGACATTCTCATCTCCGACGTCGGCGCGCACAAGTACTGGCTCAGCCGGCTCTACCCCGCCTACGAGCCAAACACCTTCATCGTCTCGAACGGCTTCGCGAGCATGGGCATCGCCCTCCCGGGAGCGATCGCTGCCGCCCTGACCGTCGACGATCAGCGGGTCGTCGCCGCGGCCGGCGACGGCGGCTTTCTGATGAACGTCCAGGAGCTCGAGACTGCGGTCCGACTGGGGGTCGACATGACCGTCGTGGTCTTTGACGACAAGGAGTACGCCGCCATCACGATGGAGCAGTACGAGCGGTACGGCGAGACGTTCGGCTCGACCTTCGAGAACCCCGACATCCCCGCCCTGGCAGAGAGCTTCGGCGCGACCGGTCGACGGGTCACCGCCACCGACCGACTCGAAGAGACCCTCGCCGCGGCCGTCGCGAACGACGGCGTCGACGTCGTCGACGTCCCGATCGATCCGACCGAGGCACACCACCTCACCGAGGAGCTGGGCGAGATCGTCTGTCCCAGCTGAGCGACCGGGTCAGCCGACGAGCGTCTCCGCAGCCCCCTCGGCCACCTCGACGACTGCACCGAACCCGGGGAGCAGGAGCACGGTCGCGAGCAGCGTCGCGGCGAGGGCGGCGTACAGGGCCTTCGGGTAGGCGTCGATGCTGGCTCCGTCGGCCAGTTCCTCGGCCCACAGCGCCCGGACCAGCCGGGCGTAATAGAATACGGACACGACGCTGTTGAGGATCAGCGCCGCGGCCAACACCGCGGTGCCGGCGTTGACCGTCGCGACGAGCAGGTACAGCTTCGAGAGAAAGCCCCCGCCGGTCGGCAGACCGGCGAGCGAGAACAGAAAGACCGTCATCGCGGCGCTGGCGAACGGCGCCCGCCGGGCCAGCCCGTTGAAATCCTCGAGCTCGGGACCGATACCCCAGGTCTCCGCGAGGGCGACAAACAGGAAGGCGCCGGTGTTCATCGCCCCGTAGACGAGCAGGTGCGCGATCCCGGCGCCGACGACGAGCTCGTGGTCGGCCCCGGCGGTCAGGGCTGCGACCCCGATCAGGGCGTAACCCGCCTGACCGACCGAGGAGTACGCGAGCATCCGCTTGACGCGGGTCTGTCTGAGCGCCGCGAGGTTGCCGACGGTCATCGTCGCGACCGCAAGCACCTGGACGACCAGCACCGCGTCGACGCCGCCGGCGACCGTCGCCGGATCGAAGACCTCCGTCACCACCCGAAAGAGCAGAGCGACTCCCGCCGCCGTCGAGGCCGAGGCCAGAAGCGCCGAGACCGGCGTCGGCGCGCTCTCGTAGGCGTCGGGCGCCCAGAAGTGGAAGGGAACGGCCGCGGTCTTGAAGCTTAGTCCGCCGACGACAAACAGGATCCCGACCCCGAGGAGGCCGACCGCAGAGCTCTCCGTCGCCGCGGCCGCGACCGGCTCGAACCCGAGCGCGCCGGTCGTCGCGTACACGAGCGAGACGCCGTACAGCACCACCGCCGAGGCAACCGCCCCGACGACGAAGTACTTCAGCGCCCCCTCGGCGCCGTCGGGGTCGGTCCGCAGCGCGCCGACCAGCGCGTAGGAGGCAAGCGACGCCAGCTCGATCCCGACGATCGCGACCGCGAAGCCGTTCGCCGCCGCCATCAGCGCCATCCCGGTCGCGGCCAGCCCGACCAGCGTGTAGTATGTGCCCTGTCGGTCGTAGGTCCGCAGGTAGTCGTAACTCGCGAGCCCGGCGACAGCGACCACGCTCCCGACGATCGCCGCCGTTGCGAGCGAGAGTCCGTCGACGACCAGCGCCCCGTCGAACAGGACCGTCCGATCGGCCCCGGCGAGTGCGAGTCCTCCGGCCGCCCCGGCCGCGAGCAGCCCGCCCGTGACGGTCGCGCCGGCCAGCAGGCGGCGGTGACATCCCGCGGCGTCGGCGACCGCCACGGCGACGACGGCCGCGAGCAGGGCGGCGATCGGCGCGAGCCCGCCGAGCTCCCCGAGCCCGGTCAGAGCCACGGTGTCACCTCCCCACCGGCTCCGGTGAGCGCCGCGACCATCGGACCGACCGCCTCCTGGATCGGCTCGTAGACGACGTCCGGAGCGACGCCGAGCACGATCACCAGCCCGAGCAGGACGGCGATCGGTCCGACCTGTCCCGGCGCGGCCGGCGACGGCTCCCTCTCGGCGGTCCCGAACAGGCTCTGTTGCATCGCCCACAGGAGATAGCCGGCGACGACGACGATCCCGACCATCGCAACCGCCGTCACGACCGGCGCCGCGGGGATCACCGGCGAGCCGAAGGCCCCGACGAACACGAACAGCTCGGCGGCGAAGCCGCTCATCAGCGGCAGACCCATGTAGCCGAACGCGCCGGCCAGGGTGAGCCAGGCCGTCCTGGGCATCGTCTCGAACAGTCCCGAGAGCTCCCGGAGCATCCGGGTGCCGGTCTCGGCGTAGATCGCCCCGACGGCCAGGAACAGCAGCGCCGAGAGCAGCCCGTGGCTGACCATCTGGAAGGTGGCGCCGCCGAGCCCGTGGGGGGTGAACGCAACCAGCCCGAGCAGGACATACCCCATCGAGGAGATCGACGAGTAGGCGACGATCCGCTTGAGATCCCGCTGGGCCAGCGCGAGGACCGCGCCGTACAACACGCTGAGGACGCCCACCGCGGCGATCAGGCCCGCGGCGAGCTCGCCGGTTGCGATCCCCGGCAGCATCGTGAAGTTGAACCGGAGCAGGGCGTAGGTTCCCATCTTCAACAGCGCGCCGGCGAGCAACACCGACACGGGCGTCGGCGCCTCGACGTGGGCGTCGGGCAGCCACGTGTGAACGGGAACCACCGGCACCTTCACCGCGAACCCGACGAACAGACACAGGAAGGCGAGCGCCTCGACGGCGCCCGGCGCGAGCCCGGCGAACGAGCCGACCTCGCCGGCCCGGGTCGCAGCCGCGATCGCCGGCAGCGACAGCGCCGTCAGCGCGTCGCCGAGCCCGAACACGAGCAGGAGTACCCCCGCGAACAACACGAGCGATCCGAGGTTCGTGTACAGCAGGAACTTCGCGGCCGCGTACCGGCGCCGCGGGCCGCCCCAGACGGCGATCAGGGCGTACATCGGCACGAGCACCCCCTCCCAGAACAAAAACCACACGAGCAGATCCAGCGCCGCGAACACGCCGATCAACGACGCCTCGAGCAAGAGCATTAGCCCGTAAAACGCCGACTGCCGCCGCTCGATGTATGCCGGCGCGGCGACCAGCGCGAGCGTCGTCAGCAGCGCCGCCAGCGCGATCAGCGGGAGACTCACCCCGTCGACGCCGACGTGCCACCGGACGGCGTACGATCCCAACTCGAACCACGCGACCCGCGTCTCGAAGGCCGCCTCGCCGAGTAAGGCGTTGCCGCCCTCGTCCCCGTAGGCACCCCACATCCAGAGCCCGCCGGCCAGCGGAAGCAGGCTCAGTCCCGTCGCGAGCCGGGCCGCGACCCGGTCAGGGGCCAGCCACACGAGCACGGCGCCGACGAGCGCGCTCGCGATCGTCGCCTCGAGGATCACGGCAGCCACCCCCCGAGCAGTCCGACAGCGAGCGCGAGTAAGGTCAGCGCGGCGGCCACCACGAGCACGTACGTCGAGACCAGCCCGGACTGGAGCCGTCCGATGCGGTCGCCGGCCGCGAGACCTCCGGCCCCGACGGCGTTGACCAGCCCGTCGACGATCCCCCGGTCGACCGCATTCACTGCCGACGCAAACGGAATAGCACCATCGGTCGCGAGCCACCGCTGGAGGCGGTCGTGGTAGTAGCCGTCCTCAAGTAGCCGCCGTAGCCGCGAGGACTCGCTCAGAACGCGATCTCGGCCCACCTCGACCCGACGGTAATACCACCAGCCAGCGATCAGCCCACTTCCTTTCAGGACTAGCACAACCGCGCTTGCTACGAGCGCCGGAATCTGGATGCTCCCGAACCCGGTGCCGTACTCTGCGGCCAGCGCCGTCTCGTAAGCCGAGGCGGTCAGCTCGTAGTCGGCCGCGATCGTGGCGCCGTCGAGCCACCGCTCGAGCAGCGCCGCGTTGCCACCGAGTAGCCCCTCGAGCACAGCGGGGTTGAGCGCACCACCTAACACGGTCGGGACCGCCAGGGCAAGCAGTGCGATCTGCATCGACCGTCCGACCGGCGCCAGGTCCCGTACGGCATCGCTCCGCGGCGAGCCCCAGAAGGCAAGCAGCACCATCCGGGCGGCGTTGGCCGCGGTGATCACCACTCCCGCGAGCCCCAGCCCGTAAGCCAGCACGACAACCGGCTCTCCGGCCAGCCCTCGCTCAAGTGTGGTGAGAAGCGCCTTGTCCTTCGACCAGAATCCGGCAAACGGTACGATTCCGGCGAGCGCGAGCGCAGCGACCGAGAACGTCCCGAAAGTTATCTTGAGTGAATCACCCAATCCGCCGAGTTTCCGGAGATCGAGCGTGTTTCTGGTCGCGACGATGATCGCCCCGGCGCCCAGAAAGAGCAGTGACTTGAACACCGCGTGTGTGGTCAGGTGAAACACGGCTGCAGTGTACCCCCCGGCTCCGAGCGTGAGGAGTATGTACCCGTACTGTGAGATCGTTGAGTACGCGAGCACCTGCTTGAGGTTGTGTTTGAACAACGCGACGGTAACCGCACCGAAGGCGGTCACGGCTCCAATACCCGCCATCGTCGTGAGCGCCGCTGGTGAGAGCACGAATAGTCCGTAAACCCGCGCGATCAGATACACTCCCGCAGCGACCATCGTTGCCGCGTGGATCAGTGCTGAGACCGGTGTTGGGCCTGCCATCGCGTCGGGCAGCCATGTTTGGAGGGGAAACTGTGCGGACTTTCCAAGCGCGCCACCGAGAATCAGAAACGTAAGTACTGTCACCCACGCCTGTTCGCCCAGCCCCAAGAAGGTCCGCATCTCGGCGTCACGGGCAGGATCGAGCGCGTGTGTGGCCGTGCTGATGATCGACTGCTCGCCGGCGAGTGTGCTCGTCCCGAACGTCGCGATCACCGCGACGACCCCGATGAGCAACAGATAATCGCCGATCCGCGTGATCAAGAAGGCCTTAGTCGCGGCGCGTGCAGCGCCGTCCCGACGGAACCAGAAGCCGATCAAGAGATACGAACACAGTCCGATGAGCTCGAAAAAGACAAATGCCATTAACAGCGTCTGGCTGAGCACGAAGGCCAACATGCCGAACGTAAATAGACTGAGCCCGGCGTAGTACCGCCGGAGTCCGGTCTCGCCCTGGCCGTTCATGAACCCGACCGAGAACACGTGCACGACCAGCGAGACGAAGGAGACGAGCACGGCCACGAACACGGACAGCGGGTCGAGCAGAAGTCCGACGCCGAACTCCGGCGCGGTCGGCGGGCCGCTCGCGGCGACGGTGTACAGCGACTCTCGGTAGGGGCCACCGCCGGCGAGCAGGTCGAGGGCCACGCCCGCCGACACGACCAGCGACCCGGCAGCCCCGAGGATCCCGGCGAAGGCGCCCCGTTTCGGCATGACCCCGCCGAGCGAGACGACCACGACAAACGCCGCCAACGGGAGCGCGAGGGCGGCGGGGGCGAGCTCGGGGGCCTCCTCGCCGGCCAGCGAGACGAACGCGATCGGTGTCCGTTCGAGCACGTCGGGTCACCACCGCAACGAGACGGCCTCGCCGACATCGATCGTCCCGAGGGTCCGTCGGAGCGAGAGCACGACGCCGATCCCGACGGCGACCTCCGCGGCCGCGAGCGCGATCACGAACAGCGCGAACACCTGGCCGGTGAGGTTCCCGTGCACGAGGGCGAATCCCACGAAATTGACGTTGGCGGCGTTCAACATGAGCTCGATCGACAGCAAGACGTGAAGTGCGTTCCGGCGCACGAGCACGCCGAACAGGCCGACCGCGAACAGCCCGGCCGAGAGCAGCAGGTACGCCTCCGGAGCGACCGTCCCCGTCATTTACCGTCGCCTCCCTCGTTCCTCCGAGCCGGCCTCGGACTCGTCGTCGGCGAGCAGTAAGGCACCGTCTAGCGCGGCGTCGAGCGCGACGCCGATCGCGACGAGCGCGACCAGGAATCCCTCGGTCGGAACGCCAGCCTCCTCGGGCAGTCCGATCAGCGCGTAGCCGGCGTCTGCGATCAAGCTCGTCTCGGGAAACCCCGCCACGGGCCCGAACTCGCCCGCGACGGTCACCCAGGCCAGCAGTCCGAACGCGGCGGCGGCGGCGAGGCCGGGGATCAGCGCCCGGTCGAGCCCGACCAGCTCCGGCCGGGTCCGCTCGGTTCGGGCCTTCGTCTTCTCGTCGGTTGTGAGCATCACCGCGAACGCGACCAGCACCAAGACGCCGCCGACGTAGGCGAGCACCTGCACCGCCGCGAGCAGGCCCGCGCTCGCGAGGGCGTACTGCCCGGCGACGCCCACCAGGGCGACGCCGAGCAGGAGCGTCGCGTGCCAGACCTCGCGAACGAGCACGACCCCGAGTCCCGCGCCGAGGGTCACGACCGCGATCAGCCAGAACGCGACCTGCTCGAGTCCCATCTATGGGTGTGTTGTTGACGGGACGCTTTTGAAGATTCCTCTTCGAAGCCCCCGCCGGCGGTCCCGTCCGAGCCGGCCCGAACCGACGTGTCTATTCGTCTCGACGCGGTGAAGCCGGTATGGACGAGTTCGCCGTCGTCGGTGCCGGGCCAGCCGGGACGCGGTTCGCCCGCCGGGTCGCCGATCGGGGCGCCGATGTCGTCGTCTTCGAGCAGGGACGGGTCGGCGAGCCGCTTGCCTGTTCGGGACACGTGAGCGTCGACCTGTGGCCGTACGTTCCGGACGGCGCCCGCGAGCGGCTCACACAAAACGAGATCGTCGGCGCTCGGTTTCACACCCGCGGCCCCGACAGCGACGCATACCGCCTGTACAAGGACCGCCCGGTCTCGAACGTCATCGATCGGGTCGGACTCGACCGGACGCTCGCGGATGCCGCCCGGGAGGCTGGCGCCGACGTTCGGGAGGGCCACACCGTCCTCGAGGTCACCGAGCGCTCCGATCACGTCGCCCTCGAGGTTCGGGGTCCGGACGGCATCGAGACCCACCGCGCCCGGATGGTCGCCGGCTGCGACGGGCCGACCTCCCGGGTTCGGGACGCGGTCGGCCTGCCCGAGCCCGAGGAGTTCGTCCACGGCGTGCTCGGGTTCGACGACGAGCCCGACGACGGCGACCTCGTCGACGTTCACCTGACGCCACCGACGTTTTTCGCCTGGCGGATCCCCCGCGGCGCGGCCGGCGCCGAGTACGGTCTCGCGGCCCCGCCCGGCGAGTCCGTCGACCGGTTCGAGGCCTTCCTCGCGGGCTACGGCGTCGAGACCGATCGGCGGTTCTCGGGACTGATCCCGATCGGCCCGCCCGAGACGGTCAGCGCCCACCGTACCGTCCTGATCGGGGACGCGGCCGGCCAGACCAAGCCGTTCACCGGCGGGGGGATCCGGTACGGACTCCGGGCGGCCGATCACGCGGCCGAGGCGCTTGACCCGCGAGATCCTTCGACGACCGCCGCCTACGAGCGGGCCTGGCGCGAGGACCTGGCCACCGAGATCCGACTGGGGAAGCTCCTCCGGGCGTGTTACTCGCTTCCCGAACCGCTCCAGCGGCTCGGGCTGTCGGCCTTCGAGGGCGAGATCGGCGTCCACATGGACCGGCCGTCGACGCTTCTCTCCCGGGAGCAACTCCGGGCGCTGGTGCCCTGATCGCCCGGTCCCAACAGTGATAAGCCCGTCCGTCGGTGTTCGAGTATGAACACGCGGCTGTCGGTTCTCACGAGTCCGTCCGAGGAGCTGATGCACTGGCTCGTGCTCGGGACCGCCTACGTCCTGATTGCGCTCTTTCTGTTGGGAGTAGTCGACGTGGCTGTCGGGCTCTACGAGCTGGTCTCCTCCCGAGAGTTCACCGACCCGAGGGCGATCGTCGACCTGCTCGATACGATCTTGTTGTTGCTCATCATCGTCGAGGTCCACCGGACGCTGCTCGCGTACGTCCGGAACGAGCCCGTCATCCGGATCGTCGTCGGGGCCGGTATCGTCGCCGTCGCCCGGGAGATCATCAGCTTCCAGGTCGGAGCCTTCGAGTCCCCCGAGCAGGCGCTGATCGCTGCCGGTGCCCTCGCGATCCTGCTGGCGGTGCTCGCGGCGGCGTTCGTGTTCGTCCCCACTTCGCCGGGGTTCGGTACGATATACGACCCGACCACGGAGCGGACCTCGGACGAGCCCCGCGAGCACGACGAGGGCAACACGCCGGACCGCCCCGAGAACGCGTAGGTGCGGGGCCCGTCGCCGCCGGCGACGGACGACCATCCCGGCGGAGAGAGGGCAGACTCACAGACCGCCCCGCACCGCCGGGAACGGAAAGCGTGATGTCGGCGGGTCTCCGAAACCCGGCAACCACCGTGTCACGAGAATCGCAGCGCCGACGCCGTGACCGACCGCCGCGCCGACGGGTGTCCCGGGATGGCCGTTGAGGGGACGATCCTCGTCGGGGAGTCCTTCGAGCCGGTCGAGGGTCGGATCGTCGTCGAGGGCGGCGAGATTCGAACGATCGAGGAGACCGCGACCGACTCCTCGAAGCTCGTCGTCCCGGCGTTTGTCAACGCACACACCCACGTCGGCGATGCGGTCGCGAAGGAGGCGGCTGTCGGACTCTCGCTTGAGGAGGCGGTCGCGCCTCCCGAGAGTCGCAAACACGCCCGGCTCGAGCGGGCCTCGGCGGCGGCGAAACGCGAGGCCATGCGACGGACGCTCGCGTTCATGGCCCAGACCGGTACCGCACGGTGTCTCGATTTCAGGGAGTTCGGACTCGAGGGGGCGCGACTGCTCCGGGCGGCGGGCGCAGAGAGCCGGGTCGATCCGTTCATTTTCGGCAGCGACGATCCGGCGGTCCTCGATGTCGCCGACGGGTACGGAGCCAGCGGCGCCAACGACGCCGACTTCGCCGAGCACCGGGCCGCGGCCCGGGCCGCCGACAAACCGTTCGCGATCCACGCGGGCGAGCCAGACGCCACGGACATCCACCCGGCGCTGGATCTCGAGCCGGACCTACTCGTACACATGGTTCACGCCGAATCCGAGCACCTCGAGCGGGTCGCCGACCAGGACGTGCCGGTCGCGGTCTGTCCCCGGGCCAACCTCGTGCTCGGGGTCGGCCGCGCCCCGATCGCGGAGCTGCTCGCACACACGACCGTCGCGCTGGGCACGGACAACGTGATGCTCAACCCGCCGACGATGTTCCGCGAGATGGCCTACACCGCGAAGGCATTCGACGTGTCCCCCGAGCAGGTTCTCCAGATGGCCACCCGGGCGGGCGCCTCGATCCTCGGCTCCGACGCGGGACTCATCGAGCCGGGTCGTCCCGGACGGCTGCTCGTGCTCGACGGGGGCTCGCCGAACCTCTCTGGGGCTGTCGACCCGGTCGCCGCGGTCGTCCGCCGCGCGACCGCCGCCGACGTCAGCCGCGTGGTGTTGCCGTCGTCCTCGTAGTTTCCGGAGCGATCACCGACGCTGTGGGCGCGGCCGTTCGTCGTCGACCGGACTGACCGTCGTCGACACGTCGAGCATCCCGAGTCGGCCGGCGACTAACCCGACCAGCAGCCCGGTCGCGTGGCCGATCAGCGCGCTCCTGGGGCCGGCCGTCGCGAGCGTCAGCCCGACCGCGACGACGACCGCGAGCGCGACCTGCAGGCGCACCGGGAGTCCGATCCGGTCGAGCAGCCACGCCGAAACGGCGTTGCCGGCGACCAGGTACCCCATCAGGGCGAAGACGGCACCGCTCGCGCCCAGCACCGCCGGCGACGGCCCGACGAGCCCGCCGATCCACACCTCCGCGAGCCCCGCCAGGGCGCCGGTTCCCAGGAAGAACGCATGGAATCGCCGCCGAGTCGTCCGCCGCGCGATCAGCGACCCGAACAGCGCGATCCCGACGGCGTTTCCCAGCAGGTGCTCGATCCCGCCGTGGGCGTAGACGCTGGTCACGACCGTCCACGGCCGCGTCCCGACCGAGGCGTCGAGCGCGACCAGCCCGATCGCCGCCGCACCCGCGAGCGCGAGCAGCTGCTGGAGCACGAAGACCGCGCCGACCAGCCCGAGGGTCTCGACGACCGGCGAGGTGCGAACGCTCATCGCCCGTAGTTGTCCCTCAGAGGGTATAAGCTCCGCCCCGTCGCGATCGGATACCAACACTCAATTCCGTCGGCGACGAACAACCGTGTATGTCGACGCTCGCGCGAGTCCGCGACGCCGCACCGGCGCTGTTAGTCCCGGCGGCGTGGACGGCGACGGGGGCGGCCCACGTCGGCGCGCTTGGGACCGACGGACTCCTGATCGCCCACGCCGTCATGGCCGCGTTCATCGCCGCCTTCGCCGTCACTGGGTGGCGGGCGATGGATCGTGGCGCGTTGCGGATCTGGCGGACCGTGCTCGTGGTCGGACTCGGGGTCACGCTCGCCGGGCTCGCCGGCCTCCTCGCCTCGGTCTCGGACCTGCAGGCGGTCAGCCTGGTCGGCTGGATGCTCCTGCCGACGGTCGGACTGGCCGCGACCGGACGGCTCCTCCCGGACGGCGAGTCCCTCTACTACGGTGGGGCCGCGGTCGGGCTCCTCGGGACCGGACTCTACCTCGCCGCGCTCGCCGACGTCGCCGACCTGGTGCTGCCGGCGATCGGCGCCGTCGGCGTCGGACAGACGATGGGAATCCTCGAAGCCAGCCTCCGAGACGCGTGACCGATGAGAAAATATTACGTATACAAGGAATACACGTCTGCGGTATGCCGTTCGATCGGATCACCGAGCACGACTACGAGCAGGTAACGTACTTTTCCGACGCCGAGACCGGGTTGCGGGCGATCGTCGCGATCCACGACACGACGCTCGGTCCGGCCCTTGGCGGGACCCGATTCTACGATTACGAGACGGAAGACGAGGGGCTTGACGACGCGCTCCGACTCTCGCGGGCGATGACCTACAAGGCGGCGGCCGCGGATCTCGATCTCGGGGGTGGAAAGGCGGTGATCCTCGGCGATCCGGACGAACTCAAAACGGAGGCGTTACTCGAGGCCTACGGGCGGACGATCGCCAGCCTGGGCGGCCGATTCGTGACCTCGGTCGATATGAACACGACGGCGGCGGACATGGACGTCATCGCCCGCGAGACCGACGACGTGGTCGGCACACAGAGCGGGTTCGGCGATCCCTCGCCGGTCACCGCCGCGGGCGTGCGACACGCGATCCACGCGACTGTCGAGCGAGAGTTCGGTCGACGATCGCTCGACGGGATCGAGGTCGCAGTACAGGGGCTCGGGAAGGTCGGCGGCGCGCTGGTCAAACAGCTGGCAGAGCGGGGCGCCGACGTGACCGTCACCGACCTCAGCGAGGACCGCATCGCGACGTTCCGGGACGAATACGGCGTCGACGCGGTCGCGCCCGACGCGGTCTACGAGCACCCGTGTGACCTGTTCGTCCCGGCCGCGATCGGCGGGGTGATCGACGACCGGACGATCCCGCGGCTCGACTGTGCGGCCGTGGTCGGGGTCGCGAACAACGTCCTGGCGGAGCGACGCCACGCCGAGGCGCTCGCCGATCGAGGGATCACCTACGTCCCCGATTACGTCGCAAACGCCGGCGGGTTGATTACCGTCGAGCAGGAGTACCGCGGGGGCACGATCGAGGCGGCCCTCGACCGCGTCGAGGAGCTCGACGACAGACTCGAGACGATGTTCGCACGGGCCGAGGCCGAGGACACGACCGTCCTCGCGGCCGCGGAGGCCTACGCCGAGCGGCGGCTGGTTGAGGCCGACGGGGACCGGGACTGGACCGCAGCGACGATGCCCTGCTGACCGGCCGCGACGGTGACCGCCGGACTGCATCGGTCCCACCCGTCGGTCGTCACAGTCTCGGTAGGTTAGTCGGCACCCTCGGCGGCCGGCACCTCGCCCGGTCGGCCGCCGGCCGGCAACCGTCCCTCGCGATACAGCGCCCACAGTCCGAGCACTACGGCGGCCACCCCGCCGGCGAGCAGCTGGAAGACGGTCGTGTACTCGAGGGTGCCCGCGACGGCCGTTCCGACCACACCCGATCCGAACGCCTGGACGCCGATCGCCGTCGCCGAGAACAGCGCGTACGCACTCGCCCTGTGTCGGTCCGGCAGCGAGGCGAGCAGGTACGTGTCGACGGCCGGAAACAGCGAGTGGATCGCGTACCCCATTCCGACGCTCGCGACCGCGATCGCGGCCAGCCCCTCCGCGACGGTGAGCCCGAACACGGCGAGGGCGAACCCGCCGGTGATCGCCAACAGGAGCGGCACGTTCGGTAGCCGGTCGGCGAGCCGCCCGGTCACCACGAACGCCGGGAGGCCAGCCGCGAAGGTCAGCGACAACAACAGTCGTCCGGTCCCGGGGTCGATCCCCTTCGCGACCTCGAGGTAGTCCCCATAGAGGTTGAACAGCCCGTTCCAGAGGAATCCGGCCGCGCCGACGAAGGCGACTCCCGTGAGAATCGTCGGCCACTGCGCTCGCCCGGCGGCGACGAGGCTCCTGTCGTCGGCTCCCGCCTCCGGGAGGTCGGTCCGGCGAGCCGCCCAGTACAGCCCGACCGTCGCCGCGGCCGCGGTCGCCGCGATCAGCAGGAAGATCGTTCGCCACCCACCGGCGAACAGGACCGCACTCACCGCGAGCGGAATCCCGACCGCGGCGAGCTGACTCGAGAGCCCGTGGATTCCGATCGCGGTGCCGACCTCGTCCGGGAACAGCTCGCTGACCAGCGGGTTGGCGGCGATGAAGTACATTCCACTCGACAGACCCATCAGGAAGGCCCCGACGGCCAGGTGCGCGACCGACCCAGCGAGGGCGGTAACGGCGGCCGTTCCGACGAGGAGCGCCCCGGTCGCGAGGATGACGCGGTGCCGAGGGGCTCGGGTCAGCAGGAACCCAGTCGGGAGCCGCGGCGCGGCGCTGCCGAGCCACGCGGCGCTCGTGACCACGCCCAGTGAGGCCGCGGCGACGCCGAACTCCTCGGCGGCGGGCTGGACAAGCGGCGCGAACACGAGCCGCGCCATGTTGACCAGAAAGACCATCGCACACAGCGAGCCAAACAGCTGTCGACGCGTCACGTTCGGACCTACGGGCTGGCGGTCTTGAACCGTTCGAAGCCGGTCCGTGGCGGCGACGTCCGGCCGTCGGGTTCGACCGGCGATCAGGGCTGTTCGATCACGATGTCGGACCGAACCTCGTACTGACAGGCCAGCCGGACGGACTCCTTGTCGTCGTGACGAGCGATCCCCAGCCGCGTCCGCTCGCGTCCGGTCGGTTCGCCGACCGGCCCCTCGGTGATCCGGACTGCACACGTCCCGCAGGTTGCCCTGCCGTCGCAGTTGAGCTGATTTGCCAGTCCGGTGTGTGGCGTTGTCCCGTTTTCCAAGAGCACGTCGCGGAGTCGCTCGCCGGACTCACACTCGTAGGTCTCGCCGCCGTAGGTGACTGTCGGCATAGCCTCAATCGTGGCTCTGCGGGCTTCAATCTCTCGGGGCGGACTCGATTCTCAGTGGCGACTCCGGTCAGTTCATGGGTCTGGGCTACAACAACACGTATGAGCAACCCGACCGCGACCCTGCACACCTCGGAGGGATCGATCGAGATTGAGCTGTTCGACGAGCGCGCGCCGACTACCGTCGAGAACTTCGTCGGGCTGGCAACCGGCGAGACCGCCTGGGAAGACCCCGAGACCGGCGAGCGCGTCGAGCGACCGCTGTACGACGACGTTCCCTTCCACCGCGTGATCGACGGGTTCATGATTCAGACCGGCGACCCGACCGGCACCGGCCGCGGCGGCCCCGGGTACACCTTCGACGACGAGTTTCACCCGGAACTGCGCCACGACGGGCCCGGAGTGGTCTCGATGGCAAACAGCGGCCCCGACACGAACGGCTCACAGTTTTTCATCACGCTGGCCGCCCAGCCCCACCTCGATGACAAACACGCCGTCTTCGGCCGGGTGAGCGACGGGATGGATGTCGTCGAGACGATCGGGCGCACCGAGACCGACCGTCAGGATCGCCCGACGACCCCAATTCACCTCGAATCCGTCGAGGTCCACCGCTGACGCTGGGCGAGCTTGCTCCGTCTCGGTCCGTACGAGTGAATCGGCCGGCGACTCAGACTTCTAGCCCCTGCATCAACTCGACGAGTTCGGCGAGTTCGGGGAAGGCGTACACCGTCACGTCGAGATCCGAGGCGGGCGCGCGGATCTGTGAGTCGAACACGAGCGCGAGGTCGTCGTCTCGGTCGCCGACTAGCTCGTCGACCATCTCACCGCCGGGGCCGTAGGTGAACGTCGGCGTCGACATGTCGATGGTCGTATCCAGCACGTTCGCCCAGCCGTCGATGAACCCCGAGGTCATGATGTTGCCGATCTCGCGGATCGCCGACCGCTCCATGTCGGTGAATCCCTCGGCGTCATCGCCGCCGCCCATCTCGCCGAGCATCCCGTGGGCCAGTGTCTTTGCGTCGGCGGCGTTGAACAGAAAGAGGACGTACCCGTAGGGCCGTTCGAGCATCTCGACCGTGATCCCGATCTGTTCGTCGGTGCCGACGTGGGCTCTGATATCGGGAATGTCGATAAAGTTGATCTTCGTGATCTCCATTTCGGTGTCCATCCCGGTCATCTGGCCGAGGTGTGCCGCCACCGTGTTTCCGCCCTCCTTTGCCATCCTGTTGAACACGCCGAGCTTCCGAATATCGATGCGCAGGCTCATCCGATAGAGGTCGTTCGACAGCGACGGTTATATGCCCCCGGTCGGCGTTCTCGCAGACGAAAATCACACGCCAGTCAGTCGGCGACTCGCGTGACCGACAGCCCTTCGCCGAACGGCACCAGCACGGTCTCGCCCGGTCGATCGCGGACATATTTGAGGTACGTCACGATCCCGCGGCTGGCCTCGGTTGCCCCGGGGACTGACTCGTCCTCGAGCAACGCCCGGACGTCCCCGCGGTCTGTCGGCCCGTCGAGGATGTTGTCCGCGACGACCACGCTCCCCGGTCGGAGATCCGCTTCGACCGCCTCGAAGGCCTCGCGGTAGCGGTCTTTCTCGTTGTCGAGCAACACGACGTCGAAGGGCCCGTCGTAGGCCCTGACGATCTCGATCGCGTCGCCGTGTTCGAACCGAACCCGGTCGGTCTCGTCGGCCGCCTCGAAGTACTGTTTTGCGAGCGCGAGCTCGTCGGCGTCGACCTCCGTGAGCACGACCTCGCCGTCCGGCCCCATTCCCCGGAGAAACCACGACGCGGAGTACCCGAACCCCGAGCCGAACTCGAAGACCCGCTGTGCGCCGGCCGTCCGGGCGAGGATCATCAGCCACGCGCCGACGGTCGGTCCGACGATCGGAAACGACTCTTCCCGAGCGTGGGCCGCCATCCGACGCTGGACCGGCTCGTGGTCGGGACCGATCAGGTCGGCGATCGTGGCTGCCGCCGGGTGAATGGACTCTTGACCCATACCCGAGAGTGAGAACAGCATCGGCTAAAACCCGCGGATCGCTCGGCTCTGAGACCCGGCAAAGTGGTTATGTGCTCAGCCGTCCGTGCGAACGTATGACCGACGCGGCGTTTGTCCAGCGGACCGATCCGGACGCGGTCTTCGAGCTGCTCGCCGACGAGACCAGACTGTCGATCATCCGCGAGCTGGCCGACGCCGACGGGCCGCTCTCGTTCGCCCGGCTGCGCGACCAGGTCGGGGTGCGCGACTCCGGACGGTTCAACTACCACCTGGATAAGCTCGTCGGGCAGTTCGTCGCGAAGACCGACGCGGGGTACCGGCTCACCGAGACCGGCGACCGGATCGATGGTGCGCTCGAGGCCGGCACGTACACGCTCGCGGACTCGATCGATCCGGTCGCGCTTGAGGACCCGTGTCCGGTCTGTGGCGACCAGCAGCGGCTCCACTACGAAGACAAGATCGTTCGCACCGAGTGTAGCTGTTTCGCCGAGGCCAGATTCCACCTGCCGCCGAGCGCGATCGGCGTGTTCGACCCCGAAACGTTTCCGGAGGTCTCGGATCGGTACCTCAAGACGACCTTCTACCGGATTACGAGCGGCTTTTGTCCGTACTGTGATGGCCAGGTGCGCGCGGAAGTCAGCCCCGTCCTCTCGCCGGACCAGTCTCCGGAGGAACTCTCACCGACCGAGATCGAGCGCGCCCGCGAGGCCCCGCAGGCGCACTTCGAGTGTACGCGGTGTGACCGCGAGTTCGGTGCCGGTCTCACCTCCGGACTCCTCTTTCACCCGACGGTTGTCTCTTTCTATTACGAGCACGGCATCGATGTTCGGTCGGAGCCGTACTGGCAGTTCAAGGGACTCGCCACGGACCGCGAGCAGATCCGTAGTCACGAGCCGTTTCGCGCGGCCGTAACCTACAGGATCGACGGTGACGACCTGACGCTGGTCGTCGACGACTCTCTCGAAGTCATAGAGATCGACCAGTGATCGCCCGGTCGGCACGAAGCCCGCCGCGGTGCTGCCGGGTTACGGAGATTCACGGAGCAAGCTCACGGCGTGAGCCGTGGGATGAATCCGACACCTCTGGAAAAACGCATAACGGTTTGTGCCATCAGTTGTGGGACCGATCCTCGGGTACGAACACGCACGCCAGCGGGGCGGTAAATGAAGCCCGCTATCCGAGCCGAGGGCCGTACTGGCACGGCCCACGACCCCACCGTGCGGTGCAACGAGCGGGGAATCCCCCCATCGTGGGAGGCTGTCAGAGCTGGTCGCGGATCTCGACGAGCCGCTGGGCTCGTTGTCGGTCGACGGGTGCCGTCGTCTCTCCGGTCTTGATCGCCGTCCCGACGATCGCGCCGTCTGCTTCCGACAGCAGTTCAGGAGCGTTGTCGGCTCGCAAGCCGCTACCCACGAGGACCGGCGGCGCCCGCTCGGTCGCCGCGCTCGCCTTCCTGACGGCCTTGATCCGCTCTCTCTCCGGCGGATCGCCGGTCGCCGACCCGGTGACGATCAGCCCGTCGGCTCGCCCGCGCTCGACGGTCTCCGTGACGACCGCCTCAACCGGTCTGTCGTTCGTCGGCGCCGAGTGTTTCACGGCGATGTCGGCCAGGATCGACACATCGGCGTCTACCCGGTCGCGCAGCCGCAGCGTCTCGTGGGCCCGCCCGTCGATCCGTCCCTGATCCGTCTCGCGGGCGCCGGTGTGGACATTAACCCTGACGAACGAACCACCGGCCGCGGCCGCGACCGCGACGGCACCGGTCGCGTCGTTGCGGAGGACGTTCACGCCGACCGGGAGCTCGGTCTCGAGACGGAGCTCGCGACCGAGTGCGGCCAGCTCGGCGAGGACGTGACGGGGAACGTCTTCCGGGTGATAGGGGGCGTCGCCGAAGTTCTCGAGCAGGCAGGCGTCGAATCCGGCGGCCGCGAGCGTCCGGGCGTCGGCTCGCGCCCGCTCTCGGATCGCCGCGCGGTCGCCGTCGTAGCCCGGCGTCCCGGGAAGCGCCGGCAGGTGTACCATTCCGACGAGCGGCGTCTCGGCGGGCTCGGTCTCGGCGGGCGAGAACGGTTCGTGGGTCACTGTCGTTTCTCTCCTCGTGGGGCTGCCCTTCGAGCGATGATCCGACGATTCGACCGACTGTCGGTCTCGTCGATCACTCGGCGTAGGCCGGTTCGTTGCCGATCCGCCACTTGATCGAACAGCCTCGCGAGGGCTTGAACTCGTCGCTGACGGGCTCGCCGGCCAGCATGTTCTGGACGTGGGTGTACATCTCCCGGTCGGTGACTTCCTGGCTTGGGTTCGACGCGTCGTCGAGCCGGCCGTGATAGGCGAGCCGGAACGTGCCGCCGTCGTTTTCCAGCAGGAACGGATCGGGCGTACAGACCGCGCCGTAGGCGGCCGCGACTTCCTGGCTCTCGTCCTGGAGGTAGGCGTCGTACCGGACCCGACCGTCCTCGACGTACTCGACCATCGTCTCGAAGTCGTCTTCGGGGTACTCCTCGGGATCGTTGGGGTTGATCCCGATGACCGCGAGCTCGTCGAACTCTTCGGCCAGGCTGTTCAGCTCGTCGAACTTTGCCTGCGCGTACGGACAGTGGTTGCACGTGAACACGACGAGTACCCCCTCGTGGTCGTCGTAGTCAGACAGCGCGTGTGTCTGCCCGTCGGTGCCGGGAAGCTCGAACGCCGGTGCCTCGTCGCCGCGGCTTAGCTGCTGGTCCGATTCGGTCTCGACCATGCTTGCGGTTGTGCGCAGGTCCTCTTACCGGTTGGGATCGGACGGCCCGGGGCTCAGGCGTCGGCGGTCGCCTGGGCTTCGAGCCCCTCGAGTGCCTCGACGACGGCCTGACGGTACCGCTCCGTATCGCCGTCGTAGTGCTCGCGGGCCATCCGGACGTACTCGGTCGCGTCGTCGTCGTAGGCGTGGAGCCGCTCGATGGTTCGCTCGGCGGTCTCGACGACCCACCGGTCGCGGGTGGCCTCGTCGACGGTCGTGATCGACTCCGGCCGGATCGAGACGTTCACCTCTCCCTCGTCGGTCTCGAACGTGCGGGGCTTGCCCACCACCGCGACGTATGCCGGGGGCTCGAGCTCTCGCAGCATCGAGGCGGCCTCGGGCTGGTACTGCCCGGCGTAGGTAAAGTAGGTGTCGCCGTTGGGGTCAACGATCCGGCCTTGCCAGTACTCGGCGTCTTCGCCGACGTCGTCGGTCTCGGTGAGCGTTCCGACGACGAACACGCGGTTTGCGCGGGCGCCGGTCGGGAGCAGCGCATAGACCGGCGCGCGCTCGTCGTCGCTCTCGGTGAAGGTGTATGTCGTGTCGTTGAATTCGACTGCGAAGGCCCGCCGGGCGATTTCGCGAGTCGGTGTCGTCGCCATCTCAGACCGACCTCGCTTTGATCAGGGCAGTCTCTGGATCGACCGTCCCGGGCTGGCGCTCGACGCCGTCCGCGAGCACGTACCGGCCGAGCGTCGGCCCGGTCACGCGGTAGTACCGGCCGAGAAGCTGCTCGCGCATCTCTTCTGCGACCACCGAGGTGTCGAGTGCGTCCATCGCCATCTCCTTTGCCTCCGCGAGCTCGATCCCGGTCACCGCCTCGGTCGTCTCGCGGTCGAAGATCACCTCGTGAACCCCGGTGCCGTCGTCGAGGACACCCTTGATCCGGAGGTCGAACTCGCCCTCGACCTCGCCGTGTTCCGAACACCGGCCGTTCTGGAGCACGCGGGTGCAGTCGTCCTCGGGACACCGCTTGATAAGCCCCGAGCCCGACTGGATGTCGACCAGGGCCCCCTCGATCTCGACGGCGTCGTCGCCGACCTCGATGTCCTGCTCTAAACGCTCGATCGTGGTCGTGCTGTTGAGTTTCACCGAGAACCGGCCCTGGTACTCGTCGGTGACGACGTTCCCCAGCTCGTAGGTGGCGCCCTCCTCGAGCGCCGGCAGGTCCGATTTCGACCACTTGGTGAACTTCACCGTTCCCGTCTCGTCGCCGAGCAGGCCGACCTGTGCGACGGCGTCGCTGTTCGGGTCCCAGAGCTCGACGACCTTCGCGCGGACGTCGAGCCACTCCTCTGCGCTGTCGATCTCCGCGATCTCGGCGTGCTCCGAGTCGCCGCCGAGCTCGTCGCGGTCGATGCCCGCCTCCTCGAGGTAGCTGTTGGTGACGCTCCGCCGGGCCTCGCTCGCCGGCACCTGGTACTCGGAGACGAGCGTCTCGAGACGCTCGTGGATCTCGTCGACGGTCACCTCAAGGCGGTCTGCAAACTGCTCGTGGACCTCTTCTGCGTGTGTACGCAAATCTGTCTCAGTCATGGGCTCTCAGTGTCTCCGCCGTGTTTTCTGTGGGAGACATACGGCAGTTGTCGCCCGCCGATATAAAAAGTTCCGCAACCACGGCGGAACTAACGACGCCCGAGCGCGGCCGTCGTCTGGCCCGTCTCGACCCGCGTCACTCGCCGGGGCTGCGCTCTGTCTCTCGGACGGTCGCGGTCTGGTCGACGGTCACGACGAGCGTCTCGGTCTCGGGCCGGTCGAGATCGCCGAGTCGTAGCTCGACCCGCGGCGGGTCCTCGGAGGCGACCGTCGCCTCGGCGGCCAGCAGCCAGTCCTGTTCCCAGACGGGCGCCCGGTAGTCGACGCCGTGGTCGTGGAGATAGGAGACGACCGCCGGGTGATCGGCGACGTGCAACCCCAGCAGGCTATGACCGCTGAACCCACAGGTGCGACACTCATCGAGGACATCGGTGGCAGGATCGCCCGCCGCCGCCGTCTCGGCGTCGAAGGCCACGATCGTCGAGTTCAGTAGCCCGTCACAGAGCGGACAGAATCCCTGCGTAAGCCCTTGGAGCCGCGTGCGCAGAAACGATCCGACCCGGTCTGGATTGTCGGTGATGTCGTGTCCGGCGAGCAACACCGGCGGCGCCATCAGGCCGTCGGTGATCGTCGTCTCGCAGGTGTCACACTCGACGACGAGGTCGCCGGCGTCGTAGGTCGCCAGCTGTCGTCCCCCACAGTCGGCCGACGGGCAGTCCCCCACCGGCGTCGGCTCGGTCGTGACGTCTGCGTCCGTGTACGCACCCGAGACCGCGGCGCCGACCAGCCGCCGGCCGGCGTAGGTGAGTTCGTATCCCTCCTCGGCGTCGCGGACGAACTCCGGGACGAGCGTGTCCAGGTGGTAGTTGAACCGACCGGAGTCGCTGACGCCGACGGCGCTCCGCAGCGTCGAGAACGACATCGGATTCTCGTGTTCGCGTCGGTGGTCCCACAGCGCCTGGAGGATTTCCACGCGGAGATCGTTGGCCACGAGGCCGATCGATTCGCCGAGCCCCGTCTCGGTGGGCATACCGCCGCTGGTGCCCGGTCGTTCTTATGTCCGTCGTCCGTACAGGGCCTATGTCAGACGACGATCGCCTCGGGCGATTCCTCCGGACGAAGCTCCGGTCGGCCGGTCGGGAGTACGAGCGAGCCCGCCGGGCGTTCGCTGCCGGGAAGGCAGCAGGAGGCCCCGGCGACGAGGACGACGCGATCGACGAGGACCGTGCGCGGATCGTCTGTCGCCGACACGCGGAGCGACGGGCGGTTCCGCTCGACACCGCGGGCCGACCGGCCTGTTTCGAGGCCGGCCACGCCGACTGCGAGGGCTGTGTCGAGGACCTCCGCGAGGGGCGAATCGAGACCTGGTAACCGGGCGCGTTCGGGCGAGTCGGTCGATCGCAAGCGGGGCGCTTAACACGACCGGTCGGCTCTCGCGTCGTGTGGTTCGCGACGAACGCGTCGGAGACGAGGAACGCGAGGCGCTGGTGACGATCGCCCACGGCGCGGTCGTCACCTCCGGCGGCGTCACGGGACAGCGGCTGCTGACTGCGGCCACGGAGTTTCTCCTCGTGGCCGGTCTGGGTCCGGCGCTGTACGGCGTCTACGCGGTCGCCTGGCGGATCTCGCAGATACTGATCCAGCTCGTCACGTTCGGCAGCGTGCCGGCGCTCCAACGGTTCGTCCCGGCCGGCGAGCCCGCCGAGCGCCCCCGGATCGTCGGGCTCGCGTACGCGACGACCGCGACGGCCGGCGCCGCGGTCGCGGCCGGGGTGTGGCTCGCGGCCCCGGCGATCGACGCGATCACCGTCGACACGCTGGCGTTCGTGCCGACCCTGCGGCTGTTCGGACTGATCGTCGGGCTGACGGGAGTCGTGATGCTCGTCGCGGCGACGTTCCGGGCGCTGGGCTCGGCCCGGGGGGAGGTGGCGTTCAACAAGCTGCTCCGACCGGCCGCACGGCTCGTCGGCGGGGCCGGAGCGATCGCGCTCGGGAGCGGCGTCGTCGGCGTCGCCGCCGGGATGGTCGTCTGCACGCTCTCGCTCGCGGTCGTCGGCGTCGTCGTCTCTGTCCGGGCGACCGGCATCGTCCCGAGCCTGCGCGGGGCCCGAACCGATCTCCGGCGGTTTTACAACCACGCGGCCCCGGTCGCGATGAGCAGCTTCGGAAAGGTGTTTCAAGACCGGATCGACCTGCTGTTGGTGGGTGCGTTGCTCACGGCCGTCGCGGCCGGCGTGTACAACGTCGTCGTCGTGTTGATCTCGATCGCCTGGATCCCGCTGATCTCGTTCAACCAGCTGTTGCCGCCGGTGGCCTCGGATCTGTACGCCGCAGACGAGATGGAGACGCTCAACGCGGTGTACTCCTCGGTCACGCGGCTGATCGTGACGGCGGTGTTGCCGCTGCTTGCGCTGCTGGGCGTGTACGGGGGCCGGCTGCTGGGCGCGTTCGGGGCGACCTACACCCGAGGATACCTCCCGCTTGTCGTCTACCTCGGCGGGGCGTTCGTCGGCAGCGCCGTCGGCGCGACCGGCTGGCTGTTGATGATGACCGACCACCAGTACGCCCGGATGGCACTCGACTGGCTGCTTGCCGTCCTGAACGTCGTCTTGACCTACGCGTTCGTCGTGGAGTTCGGGCTCGTCGGCGCAGCCCTGGGCACCGCGCTCGCGATCGCGGTCCAGAACGGCATCCAGGTCCTCCTGCTTCGCCGGTTCGAGGGACTGTTTCCGTTCGACCGGACCTTTCTCCGGCCGCTCGCGGCCGGCGTCGCGATGGTCGGCGCGATGCTCGCCGTCCGGGAGCTGTTGGCCGGGCTCGCCGCCGTCCCGGTCGGGGCCGCGGTCGGGCTCTGTGCGTACCTGCTCGCGCTCTGGCTGCTCGGCCCGGACGCCCGCGACCGACTGGTCGTCAGCGAACTCGCCGCCCGGTACCGCCGGACGCTTCCCCGGGCCGTCGGACTCGCCTGAGGTGCCAAGACACAAATCACTCGAGCGTCGACTCCCCGCATGGCCGATCCCGATCCGGCGCCGGTCCTCCGGCGCGCCGAGCAGATCGATTACGAACCGGTCGAGCTGGCCGACGGGCTCTCGAAGGGAGTCCTGTTGGGCGAGGCTCAGGCGGCGCCGACGTTCGCGATGCGGCGGTTCGAGCTCGCCCCGGGCGCGGCCGTCCCCCGACACACGAACGCCCGCGAGCACGAGCAGTACGTCCTCGAAGGCACCTACACCGTCGGGATCGGCGACGAGACCCACGCCGTTTCCCCGGGGGACGCGCTGTTGATCCCGGCCGGCGTCGAACACTGGTACCGGAACGACGGCGACGCGCCCGGCGCCTTCCTGTGTCTCGTCCCGAACGGCGCCGGCGAGGTACACCTCGCCGACCGGCCATCCGAGGCGGAGGACCGCTCGGGCTCGGCCGACTCGGACTCGGACTCGTGAGCTCCCGGCTCACGGAGTCGCCGACTGCCGAGTGCCCTCACCCGTCGGTCCACTCGGCGAGGACGAGCGAGTCCCCGTCGCCGACCCACTCGACGACGATCCGGGCGGCCCCGGAACGGTCGAACGTGACGCCGTCGCCGTCGGTCAGCCGGTCGTACCGGTCGGTGAACTGGACCGGCGCGGAGACGGGTCCGAGCCGGATCCGATACCCGGCGGCGGACTGTGCGGGGCCCCGATAGGTAACCGTCACAGTCCCTCCGGACTCTCCGTTCGGACGGATGCGAAACGTCCCCGGGGGCTCGACCCGCTCCCGGAACACATCGCCGCCGAAGCCGGCGCTCTCGCGTTGGATCGAGTACTCGATCGCGACCGAATCGCCGTACTCGGCTCCAGGGAGCCGGACCTGTGCGCCGGGAGTGAGCGTCGCCCCGACGTAGGCGGACAGCGGTTGCTCCGTCTCCTCGCCCCCCGTACGCGTGCGCCGAACGGTGAACGGCTCCGCGTCGACGGGCTCGTCTCCCTGGTAGGTGATCGCGAACGTCCGCTCGCTCAGCTCGTACCGGTCGGTAAACGCGAGCTGTGCCCTGGTGAGGTCCCGGCCGAGCGGCTGCTCGACGTCGAGTTCGGGGTCGAGCCACACGACCTCGACGACTCGGAACGGATCGATACCGATCTCGAAACGCTCGCCGGGCTCGATGGGCGTCTCACGGTCATCCCAGGGTGGCGTGTGAGTCTCGCCGTCGACCCTGAACTCGAGCCGGGCCGGGTCGACCGGCTCCTCGCCGACCTGTTCGAGCACACCGTCCGGGCCGAGCACGAACCGTGCCCCCGGCGAGTTGTCCGGCAGCCAGTACCGCGGGACCGGGCGGGTGACGGACGCGATCAGCGTTCGACCGTCGCGTTCGACGGTCACATCGGGGTCTCTACCGCCTTGCCCGTCCGCGGCGATCAGTCGCTCGACGGTGGGTTCACTCGCCGCCGCCGAGTTATCGAACGTGACGGCGTAGCGTAGCTCCAACCGGTCGGCGGCGAGAGCCCGGCGGCTCACGCCGGCCGTCCGAGCGCTCCCGACGGCGGGCCCGTCGAGAATCCGGTCGGGCTCGGGGTACACCTGCACCACCTGGCCGTCTTCGAGGGCACCGAGCGTCGGCTCGACCGAGTCGGTGACGCCGGCCTCGCGGTCCTCGACCGCGGACAGCGCCGCGTCGAGCCCGCGATCCCAGGGACGCCTGTTCTGGTCGGCCGCCACGGCCAGTCCGTCCGTGGCGTGCGTGGCGGCCGGCCGCGAGAACGCGATTGCGTCGGCCTCGAACGAGCCGGCGATCACCTCGAGTCGGGTCTTCGACTGGGCGTAGGTCGCGATCCCGAGGCGATCGATCGCCTCGGCGCCGACTCCGACCTGTTCCTCGATCTGCTCAAACGTTCTCACCGGGGGTCCCGTCTCCTCAGGCCCGCCCCCGGTCGCGCCCGGAACCGGAATCGCGATCGTCCCCGGCGACTCTTCGTCGTCGCCCGAGCCCGGGTCGGTCGTGTACAGCGTCAGTTTGTTGAGCGGTCGGTCGCCGACCGCCTCGGGGACGGCCCCGAGTACCGTCTCGGCGTCATCCGGAAGCGGGCTCTCGACGCTGCGCTGACACCCGGCTAACGCACAGGCGCCGGCGGCGCAGACGGTGAGTAGCTGTCTCCGCTTCACTCCCAGATATTGATCGGTCGACGAACATAAATCCGTCTGACCGCGGTCCCGGCGACCGTCAGTAAGAAGGGACAGCCGCGGTGAAACACGTCATGGACTACCAGGCGGCGCTCGAGTATCTCTACGATCTGCGGCGGTATCCGCCGCGCCCGGGCACCGAGGCGACGGCCGCCCTGCTCGCGCACCTCGACGATCCCCACGAGGATCTCGCCTGCGTACAGGTCGCCGGATCGAACGGGAAGGGGTCGGTCGTTCGGATGACCGAATCCGCGCTCCGCGAGACCGACGCGACTGTCGGGCGCTACACCTCGCCGCACCTCGCCGACTTCCGCGAGCGGATCCGGGTCGACGGCCGGAAGATCCCCCGGACGGCGGTCGTCGCGTTCGTCGAGCGGATCGCGCCCTACGTCGCCGACCGCGGCGCCGACGGCGCGTCGCCGACCTTTTTCGAGGCGGTGACCGCCCTCGCCCTCTGGGAGTTCGACCGTCGGGACGTGGACGTCGCGGTGCTCGAGGTCGGGATCGGCGGCACCCACGACGCAACGAGCGCCGTCTCGCCGGTCGCGAGTGCCGTCGCTAGCGTCTCGCTTGAGCACACCGACCTGCTCGGAGACACCGTCGCCGAGATCGCTCGCGACCAGGCCGGGATCGCCGCCGAGGGGCCGCTCGTGACCGGCGCGACCGGCGAGGCCCTCGCCGCGATCCGCGAGGAAACCGCGGCCCGGACCGTCGGCCCCGACGGCGACGTTCGGGTGCGCTCTCGCGGTCGGGACGGGCTCGAGAACCCGGTGACGATCGACGGCGACGGCTGCCGAGTGGAGACGAAACTCCCCCTGCTCGGGGAGCACCAGGCCCGCAACGCCGGGGTCGCGGCGGCGCTGGTTCGTCAGGTCGCCGCCGGTCCGTCCCCCGTCGACGAGGAGGCACTCGCCGACGCGCTCGCCCGCGGGCTGCGAAACGCCCACTGGCCCGGGCGGTTCGAGGTGATGAGCCGGGAGCCGCTGGTCGTGCTCGACGGCGCACATAACCCGGGTGCGGCTGCCACCGTCGCCGAGACCCTGGAGACGTTCGCCTACGACGAACTCCACGTCGTCGCCGGGGCGCTCGCCGACAAGGACCACCGCGGGATCGCGGCGGCGCTTCCCCCTGCCGACCGGATCACGGTCTGCCGGCCCGATCACGGCCGCGGCGAGGACGAAGCGGTTCTGGCCGCGGCGATCGAGCGAGCGACCGGCGTTCCGTCGGTGGAGACCCGCGCCGCCGTTCCCGACGCCGTCGACGCGGCCCTCGCGGCCGCCGGTCCCGAGGACGCCGTGCTCGTGACCGGCTCCCTGCACACCGTCGCCGAGGCCCGCGACCGGTGGGCCGGCGTGCAGACGCCGCTCGCGCCGCGGTCTCTCGCCGACGCGCGCCGACGTACGTCGCTGGCCCCGGATCGGGCGGTCCACCGCGTCGTCGAGCTCCGGCTCCGGCCCCGCCAGCTCCCCGGGCTCCGCGAGGCCGTCGCCGCCGCCGGGTTGTCCTGTCGCGTGCCTGAGCGGTCGGGCCACAGCGCCGATCCGGTTCTCGTCGAGCTGGGCGGGACGCTCGCGGCGTTCGAGCGGGCCCGCGACCGGCTGGCCGATCGCCCCGAGCTCGCCGGCGTGGCCGCCCGGCTCCGGACGACGCTCGGTCCGTCGCGGTCGGTGACCGACTCTGAGTTCCCCTGGGAGGCCGAAACGGCGCTGATGGGTATCCTGAACGTGACTCCCGACAGCTTCCACGACGGCGGCGAGTTCAACGACCGGCCCGACGCCGTGACCCGGGCCGAGGAGATGGTCGCCGCCGGCGCGGACATCGTCGACGTCGGCGGCGAGTCCACCCGCCCGGGCGCAGATCCTGTCCCGGTGGAGGAGGAGATCGAGCGGGTGTTGCCCGTCGTCGAGCGGATCGCAGAGCTCGACGCGCTGGTCTCGATCGACACGCGCAAGGCGGCTGTCGCCCGGGCCGCACTCGAAGCCGGCGCGGACATCCTCAACGACGTCTCCGGGCTCGACGACCCCGCGATGCGGCTTGTCGCGGCCGAGTACGACGTGCCGGTCGTGGTCATGCACTCGATCGACGCGCCGGTCGTCGCCGGGAAAGACGTTCCCTACGACGACGTCGTCGCCGACGTGATCGACGAGCTCACCGAGCGGGTGCTGCTGGCCGAGAAGGCCGGGCTCGATCGCTCGCGGATCATCGTCGATCCGGGCATCGGCTTCGGCAAGACCGCCCGGGAGAGCTTCGAGCTGCTCGACCGGCTCGAGGAGTTCCGGGCGCTCGGCTGTCCGGTGCTCGTCGGGCACTCACACAAGTCGCTGTTCGAGCGGGTCGGCCGCGAGGCCGGAGCGCGCTACGAGCCGACGATCGCCGCGACCGCGCTGGCCGCCGACCGCGGAGCCGACGTGATCCGGGTGCACGACGTCGCCGCGAACGCCGCCGCGATCGACGTCGCAGCCGAGATGAGTCCGGTCGAGCCCGAGCCCGATCAGGACCGGTCGGACTCGAACAGCGCGTAGTAGGTCAACGCGAACGCGGTCCGCCCGTCGCGGAGCTCGCCGTCCCGGACCGCTGCGAGCAGCTCCTCGACCGCGGCGGTCCCGACCGCGATCGTCTCGTCGTCGTCGAGGCGCTGCTCGCCGGCCGGCTCACACCCCCGGGCGAGCACGTAGTGAAAGACCGAGTCGGCGTAGCCGTTGGCGGGCTCGACGCTCACCAGGTGCTCGACGGGCCCGGCCGCGTAGCCGGTCTCCTCGCGCAGCTCGCGGCGGGCGGCCTCGGTCGGGGACTCGCCGGGCTCGAATCCGCCGGCCGGCAGGCCGTAGTTCAGTCGCTCGACCGCCTCGCGCCACTCCTCGATCGTGACCACCGTGTCCGGCTCGTCCGCGAGGAAGGGGACAACGACGACGCTTGGCGACTCCGAGAGGTAATCGAACGCCGTCTCGGTTCCGTCCGGGAGTCTGACCCGCTCGTTGACGATCTCGAAGCCCGCGCACTCGTAGGCGACGCGGCTGGCGAGCGTCTCCCAGGCCCGGTCGCTCCCGGGCTCGCGGTCGGTCGCTTCTCCGCTTCGGTCTCTGTCCATACCGTTCGGTAGCGGTCCACGGACAAAACGCTCCGCCCGCCGGACCGAGAAGCAGGGCGGCCTTCGACCGGTCCGACGGGGGCCTACAGTCCGCTTTCCTCGTCTTGTTCGTAGTCGTCCTCGTACTCCTCGAGGGACCGTTCGTAACTCTCGGTCGCGAGTTCGAGGGTCTCTCGGAGGTCCTCGATCGGCGTCTCCGTGGCGTCGACCCGAAGGTCGTCGTAGGCGGGACTGATCGGCGGCTCCTCCGTCCGGGCGACCAGCACGGCGGCGCTTTGCACCCGGAGGCGCTCGCGTTTGTCCCCGCCCTCGGCGTGGCCGGCGGCGAGCGCGTCGACGAGTCGAGCGGCGAGGGGCCGCTCTTCGTCGCGGGACTCGCGGTAGGTCCGGGCGGTCTCCTCGATCACGCTCTCCCCGGTCAGCAGGTTTCCGGCGACGGTGAAGTTCTCCCCGACGCGGTCACCGAACCAGGGCTTACACTCCGCGCCGGAGAAGGCGAACTCCCCGTCGGCGCCGACGCCGTGGAGCTGGCGCTGGGGGCTGCCCTCGTCCGCGTTGAGAAGCGCCTCGAGCGCGTCCTCGACGGCCAGCCCGTCGGCGAGGTACTCGATTCCCTTCCGTCCGAGGTCGACGTTGACGAAACTCTGTGTCGCGACCGCGCCGTGTTCGTTGGCGAACGGACACAGCGTCCCAACCCCCGCGAGACGGGTCGTCACCGCGACGCCGTACCGGGTCTGTCCGGCTCCCGACTCATCCTCGTAGGACTCGCGCGCGCAGATGCTGAACGTCACGATCGACCCGACACGCCGAACGCACAAAAGCGTGGGTCCGGCTCAACACTCGGGCTCGAAGTACCGGTCGCGGTGGTGCCGACAGCCCGGGTTGAACGGCGCCCCACAGGCCGGACAGGCGTCGTCGGCCGCGAGGTAGGACTCGACCGACAGGGTCTCTCTGCAGGCGCCACACAGGACCGCCGGCTCGCCGGCCCGGTCGGCGGGCCAGCGGGCGGGCTCGTGGTCGGCCGTCGCGGCGTGACACCTGAAACACGGGTAGTAGGTCTCACAGCAGGCGAAGGCGATCGCGACGACGTCCCGCCGGGTCCGGTAGTGGCGACACCGCGTCTCCCCGTCGACCGACAGCCCCCGCAGCGGAACGGCAAACCGGTCGTCGGTGGCCGGCGCGCGGGTCGTCTCTGTTATGCCCCTCACGGGCCGGCTTCGCCCCCCGGTCGCCTGGGTCTTCCGGGCCGCCCCGAGGTGTTAATCCGCCGGCGTCCAACCCCAGGCCATGGCAGAGGAGCGTCCGCCGCCGGCGGCCGATCCACGGGCCGAGTACGACTACACGGCCGGGCCCGTCGAGCGCCCGGAGCTCGCGGCCGCGCTCGCGGACTGCGTCGACGGCGAGGTCCGGTTCGACGCATACAGCCGCCAGCTGTACGCGACCGACGCGAGCATCTACGAGGTCACGCCCGTCGGCGTCGTCTTCCCCCGGTCGACCGCAGACGTCGCCGCGGCAGTCTCGTACTGCGCCGACCGCGGAGTTCCGATCCTCCCGCGGGGCGGGGCGACGAGTCTCGCCGGCCAGACGACAAACGAGGCGGTCGTGTTGGATTTCACCCGCCACATGGACGGGATCGTCGAGGTCGATCCCGGCAGAGAGCGGGCGCGCGTCCAGCCCGGCGTCGTCCTCGGGGAGCTCAACGACGCACTCGCGGACCACGAGCTGAAGTTCGCTCCCGACCCGGCCTGGGGCGACAAGAGCACCATCGGGGGCGCGATCGGGAACAACTCGACGGGCGCACACTCTCTGCGGTACGGCAAGACCGACGCCTACGTCGAGGAGTGTGAGGTCGTGCTCGCAGACGGGACGGTAACGCGGCTCGGGGCGGTGCCGGTCGAACGGCTGCGCGATCGGGCCGACTCCGACGGCAACCTCGAAGCACGGCTGTGCAGGGCCGTCGCCGACGTGCTTGAGAAGCGGGCCACCGTCGAGGCGGCCTTTCCGGACCTCAAGCGCAACGTCTCGGGGTACAACCTCGATCGGCTCATCGAGGAGGCCAAGACGGGGACGGTCAACCTCGCACGCTTGCTGGCGGGCAGCGAGGGGACCCTCGCGGTCGTGACCGAGGCGACCGTCGCCCTCGAGCCGGTCCCGGCGGCGAAATCGATGGCGCTGTTGCGCTACGAGACGCTGGCCGACGCGATGGCCGACGTCGCGCCGATCCTCGCACACGACCCGGCCGCCGTCGAGACTCTCGACTCCGTGTTGCTCGATCTGGCCCGCGAGACCGAGGAGTTCGGCCGCCTGACCGACGACCTGGCTCCGCCGGGAACCGGCGCCGTGTTGCTGGTCGAGTTCTACGCCGAAGACGACGCCGCGGGCCGCGAGCGCGTCGAGGAGTTGCTCGCCGACCGCCGCGGGGAGCGCGCGGTCGGCGCCCGCGAGGCCCACGACTCGGCCGCCCGCGAGCGGTTCTGGACGCTGCGCAAGAGCGGGCTGCCGATCCTGCTCTCTCGGACCACCGACGCGAAACACATTAGCTTCATCGAGGACGTCGCGGTTCCGCCGGCCGCGCTGCCGGAGTTCGTCGCGGAGTTTCAGGCCGTACTCGAAGAGCAGGACACGACCGCGAGCTTCTACGGCCACGCCGGGCCGGGCTGTCTGCACGTCCGGCCGCTGATCGACACGAAAACCGAGGCCGGCGTCGCGGCGATGCGCTCGATCGCCGACCGCGTCACGCGGCTGGCGGCCGAGTACGACGGCAGCGTCTCCGGCGAGCACGGCGACGGCCGGGCCCGCACACAGTGGAGCCGCCGCCGGTACGGCGAGGCCGTCTGGGAGCTGTTCCGGGAGCTCAAGCGCGCGGTCGACCCCGACTGGCTGCTTAACCCCGGCCAGGTCTGCGGGACCGCGCCGACACCGGACGCCGACGAGCCCCCTGGGACGGCGACGGTCGAGACGGCGACCGACCGACGGACCGACGAAACCGTCTCGATGACGGAGAACCTGCGAGCCGCCCCCGACGAGCCCGACGTCGAGGTGGGGTTCGAGCCCCGGCTGCGGTGGGACAACGACAACGGGATCGCGGGGATGGTGGAGCTGTGTCACGGCTGTGGCGGCTGCCGGGGCGATCAGGACACCACCGGCGGGGTCATGTGCCCGACCTACCGCGCCAGTCGGGAGGAAGCGACGAGCACCCGGGGGCGGGCCAACGCCCTCCGGGCGGCGATGAGCGGCGACCTCCCGGCGGATCCGACCGACGAGGCCTTTCTCACGGAGGTGCTGGATCTGTGTATCGGCTGCAAGGGCTGTGCCCGGGACTGCCCCAGCGAGGTCGACATGGCCAAACTCAAAGCCGAGCTCACCTACCAGCACAACCAGCAGGGGGGCGCGACGCTCCGGGACCGGCTGTTCGCGAACGTCGACCGGGTGAGCGCGATCGGAAGCGCCCTGGCGCCGGTCTCGAACTGGCTGGCCCGGCTCCCCGGGAGCGGCCTGCTCGCCGAGACGCTCCTGGGAATCGCCCGCGAGCGCAGCCTGCCGACCTTTCGGCGCGAGTCGCTGCTCGACTGGGCTCGGGACCGCGAGCCGGCCGTCCCGGAGTCTGCGGACCACCGCGTGCTCCTGTTTCCCGACACGTTCACCACCTACACCGCCCCCGCCGTGGGCAAGGCCGCGGTCCGGGTGCTCGAGACTGCCGGCGTTCACGTCCGGGTCGCCCGCGAGACCGCCCCGAGCGGCCGGGCGGCCTTCTCGAAGGGTTTTCTCGATCTGGCCCGCGAGCGCGCACGGATGAACGTCGGGACACTCGCCCCACGGGTCGAGGACGGCTGGGCCGTGCTGTTCGCCGAACCCTCCGACGCGGTCATGGTCCAGTCTGATTACCGCGATCTGCTCTCCGGGCCGGCGGTCGATCGGCTTGCGAGCGGGGCTTACGGCGTCTGTGAGTACATCGACGCCGCCGGGCTCGACGACCGGCTGTCGTTCGACCCGCCGGACGTGGATCTTACGTACCACGGACACTGCCACCAGACGGCCGTCGGCCGGGATCACCATGCCCTCGGCGTCCTCCGCCGGGCAGGCTACGCCGTCGACGCGCTCGACTCGGGCTGTTGTGGGATGGCCGGTAGCTTCGGCTACGAGGCCGAACACTACTCGATGAGCCGCGCGATTGCCCGCATCCTCGAGGATCAGATCGCCGCCAGCGACGGCCAGGCGGTCGTCGCGCCCGGGGCCTCCTGTCGGTCCCAGCTCGCCGACGGCAACGACCGTCCCTCCCATCCCGTCGAGGCGCTCGACCGGGCGCTCGCGACGCCCCGGTCCTGACCGGCCAACTCGGCTAACGTAGCGCTTTTGATCGCGTCACACCTATTTAGTCGTATGGACCCGCTGTCGGGACCGGCCGCGCTCGGCCTGTCCCCGGGCGTCGCCGTCGCAGTCGTCGTCGGCGCCGGCCTCGCGGCCGGTGTCGGCCTCGCCGCGTGGTACCGCTGGGTTCTCGGGGCTCGCCGCGAGTCCGCCCCGGCGTCCCGCTCCCGTTCTGACTCGACACCCGTCGAGGAGAGCGAGTCGGCCGCCGAGCCGGCTTCCGACGAGGATCGGGTCGTCCGACTCCTTCGGGACCACGGCGGCCGGATGAAACAGACCCGGATCGTCGAGCAGACCGACTGGTCGAAATCGAAGGTCAGCATGCTTCTCTCGGACATGGAAGAGCAGGGGCTCGTGACCAAGCTCCGCGTGGGCCGGGAGAACCTCGTCAGCCTGCCCGGCGAGGAGCCCGAGGCCGCCGGACCCTCCTTCGACGAGGAGTAGCGAGTATCGCCGGACGGAAACGCAATCATTAAACCCGACTCGCCGCTATCGCCGACACGGCTCCGATAGTGTAGTCCGGCCAATCATATTGCCCTCTCGAGGCAATGACGAGGGTTCAAATCCCTCTCGGAGCATCGGTATCCCGTCGCTGTCTGCTGGTTTTCGGCCACGTGATAACCCAAGGTAAACCCATGT